>DATGEY010000123.1:0-37672 GCA_035309625.1 Candidatus Acidiferrum sp. | reverse complement strand
CTACCGCGGCACAATCTCGCTGCCGTTCGAACTAGGCGAACACAAAAGAGTAGCCGTAAAAGTAATAGACGACCGCCGCATCGAAAGCCTCAAGGTCCTGCAGTTGTAGTGGCCGGTCTTTAGACCGGTCAGTCTTGGTTTTGTAGCGGCGGCCTTTAGACCGGCCCTTGCTTTCAGCGAGGAATCTGCTTTTCTTTTGAACCATGGCTACGGCGACCATTGATCAGCTAATCATCAACTCCCCCTATGAGGAGCCGCGCGAGCACTGGAAATACCACCGCGAAACCCGTCTCTTTTCCCGCGTCGCAGGCCGCCGCCCCGCAGGCTACGTCCGCGCCTCCGAATCCTCCAAAGCCTTTGACGATCCCGGCGTCTTCGTCGAACTCCCCCTAGTGAATAAAATCCGCCCCCGCGTAAAAGCCTGGCGCGAAGCCGATTATCCCGGCACCAGCGGCATCTCCAAGCGCCTCCTCCAGCATTGGCGCGACCCCGAACAACGCGAATACCAGCGCCTCTTCTTCTGCCAGCTCGAAGCCATCGAAACCCTAATCTGGCTGACCGAAGCTCCTGCATCGGAGCGAGTAGGCATCGACATTCCCAGCGACGGAGGCGACTTCCCCCGCCTCTGCTCCAAAATGGCCACCGGCTCCGGCAAAACCATCCTCATGGCCATGCTCATCGCCTGGCAGGTCCTGAATAAAGTCACCTACCCGCAAGACAAGCGCTTCTCCAAAAACGTTTTCGTGGTCGCGCCCGGGCTAACGGTAAGAAACCGCCTCAAAGTTCTTCAGCCCGCGGACACACAAAATTATTACCAGGAATTCCACCTCATCCCCTTGGGCCTCGAAGACAAACTTCGCCAAGGCAAAGTCATTATCCGGAACTGGCACAAACTCGACTGGGACTCCGACGAACAGATCGCCAAGAGAAGATCGGTAGACAAACGCGGCGCTCTCAGCGATGAAGCCTATGCCCGCGAAGTCCTGGAGGATATGGCCACTGCGGAGAACATCGTCGTACTTAATGACGAAGCACATCACGCCTGGCGCGTTCCACCCAAGTCCACCATCAAGGGCCTCTCCCGCGAAGAAATCGACGAGGCCACCAAATGGGTCGGCGGCTTGGACCGTATTCACCGTACCCGCGGCATCCTTACTTGCTTTGACCTCACGGCCACACCCTTCGCTCCCACCGGAAGGCGTAGCGGCGAAGAAACCCTCTTCGGATGGATCGTTAGCGATTTCGGCCTCAACGACGCTATCGAGTCCGGTCTGGTCAAAACTCCTCGCGTCGTTGTTCGTGACGATGCCCGTCTGGGCAAAAACTATAAATCGCGGCTCTACCACATCTACATGGACCCCGAAGTAAAAGAAGATCTCAACCGCAAAGCCAAACCCGAGGATCCTCTTCCCGATCTCGTGAACATCGCCTACACCATTCTCGGGCTCGATTGGAAAGCCGCCCGTCAGCGTTGGCTCGACGAAAAGGCTCCCACTCCTCCCGTTCTGATCACCGTAGCCAATCGCACGGAAACCGCCGCGCGGGTGAACTATGCCCTGACCCACGACAAGGTTCGCATTCCCGGCCTTGCCGACCCCGCTCGCATCCTCCACATCGATTCCAGAGTCCTGGGTGAAGCCGAATCACGCGAGGAAGCACTCGAGATCGAGTCAGACACAGCAGAGGATGAATCCAACGGCGATGAAGCTGACATCCCAAAGAAAAAGCTCAGCAAGAAAGATCGCGCCGAACAGCTCCGCCAGACCGTTGACACCGTCGGCCAGGTTGGCAAGCCCGGCGAAAACATTCAAGCCGTAATTTCGGTGGGAATGTTGTCGGAAGGATGGGACGCTAAAACAGTTACTCACATCATGGGCCTCCGTGCTTTCACCTCCCAACTTCTTTGCGAACAAGTGGTCGGCCGCGGCCTGCGCCGCACCTCTTATGATGTGGACGATAAAACGGGCCTCTTTGCGCCCGAATACGTCAACATCTTCGGCGTACCCTTCACCTTTATGCCCCATGAAGGCGACGAGGACGCTCTCCCGCCACCACCACCCCAGCCGACCTCCAAAATCCAGCCCCTTCCCGAACGCCAAGCCCTCGAAATCTCCTGGCCCAACATCATCCGCATCGATCACGAATACCGTCCAGAACTCACGCTCGATCTATCCAAAATCAAGCCCCTGACGCTGGACGCCTACGACACTCCCACTATCGCCGACCTGGCTCCCGTCATTGACGGGAAACCAGACGTAACGAAAATTTCCAGCATTGATGTCGACAAGCTCGGTCGCGAGCAGCGGATGCAGCGCATCGTCTTTCAATCCGCCGCGGAAGTCTTCGACCTCATGAAGCCCAGTTGGAAAGGTAATCGGGAATTCCTGCTTGCGCAGGTCATTCGTCTCACGGAACAGTATCTAACCAGCGGTAGAATCGTGATCTCCCCCGAAATCTTCAACACCGATGAAGTACGCCGCCGCGTCATGCTGACCCTCAACATGACCAAGGTCGTTCAACACATTTGGGAAGCCATTCGGTTTGAAAACGCGCTGGCCGTCGTTCCTCAATTTGATAAAGAACGTCCCATCCGTTCCACCGGTGATATGCAGCCCTGGTTTACCCGCCGTCCATGTGAGCCGTCCGTCCGCTCCCATATCAATTTGTGTGTCTATGATTCCAAATGGGAGGCTAGCGAATCCTTTGAGTTGGACCGCAATTCCAACGTCCTCGCCTGGACCAAGAATGATCACCTCGGCTTTGAAATCCTGTATGTGTTCAGGGGCGTAATCCGCAAATTCCGCCCCGACTACCTCATCCGCCTAAAAAACAGCAAAATGCTCGTCCTCGAGGTAAAGGGTCAAGATACCCTCGAAAGCAAGACCAAGCGCGAATTCCTCGACGAATGGACCCGCGCAATAAACCAACACGGCAGCTTCGGCACCTGGGTTCAAGACGTTTCCTTCAACCCTCGCGACCTATCCTCCATCCTCCAAAAACACGCTCAGCCAGCATCCTAGTCGACGTGCCTGTTTTCCATTTTGGGAATTCCTGCATATCTTCCTCATTCTGTTGCAATTACAAGTTTACCATTGACATACGTCCACACCTGTGGTATGCTTCCGCGTGTTATCTCGAAGAAACTTATCCTACCCTTCCCACCGTTCCGCCCCTAACCCTCGACCCCTCAATAGCTTGCCGCCTCTTAAACTCTCTTTGCCCTTTTTCTCGCACTCGTTCCCTTTGTTTTCAATAGCTTCCAGCCTCTTTTTCCAAAACCCCCCGGGTGGGTATATGCCCGCCACAATGGGAGCCTATTGTGAGCCAACACAAAAAGGAAAAGGCCCCATCTTTCGACGGGGCCTTGGTCAGGAACGGGAACGGTTAGCGGCCGAAGCGGTAGACTATGCCGCTCTCGATGCGCAGGTTATTTTGCGTTGCGCCGCCGAAGCGGGTGTATAGGTACTCCGCCTGGATCGCGCGGAACGACAGGTGCGGTGTCATGCGGATGTCCGCTCCGCCCCCGAAGGTCATGGCGAAGGAGTTGGTGGACGTCGATCCGGCGCCAGTGATGCTGGCCGAGGCCGTCTCACCGCCGAACAGCACTTGCGCGAACGGAGTCACCCGGCCGTAGCTGCGATAGGACACCCGCGGGCCAAACAGGTAGTTGATTTCGTGGGACGAGAAACCGGAAGGCAAGCCGGTGACTTTGCAGCCGCCGACATCGCCGACCAGCCCGAGCCAGTTATTCACATTGGCCGCGAACGTGCCACCTGCTCCTTGGCAGTTGGAACTGGGAGCGCCCTGGCCGGGATTGATTCGGACAAACTGATACTGTCCGGAAACTTCCATGCCGCGGGTCTCCTGGGCCTGGGCGAAACTGGTCGCGAGCAGAGCGAAACCGATGGTAATGAGCAACTTACGCATTCTTTCCTCCTCTAGGATCCCCCAAGCTGGTGTAGTACTATTACTATGTTCGCGGACTGGGTGAGCCGGGGCAAGGACGTAATTTGCGGTGTTGCGCGAGGGTAAACAGTGGAAGGAACTTGCCACTTTCTGGTAGGACGAACCCCTAAACCGGTGCCCGGCGGCTATCTGAACGTGCTGGGCAAGATACAAACTGGAGAGTCCGCAAAACCCGGCTTGAAGCAAGGGAGCGCGCCAGGCTGGCTTCGGGATTTCGGACCAGCCGGTGCCGCAAGTCCGAGAGGAAGGAGAAATGCAGGCGAGAAGGGGCCTCGAAGAAAACAGCGAGGCCGACGGGAAGCAAGTACCCTTGTACTGTTTTCGGTTGGGCAAATGTGGTACCTTCATGCCATTGTCAGGTGTTCGGGGCGAATTCAGAATAGCTGTTGTGTGGACCCTGCTCGTCGTCGTAGTCTCCGCGCTCTCGTCGGTTCACTTTCGCATTCTGTATACACGCGCGGTTGCGCTTGCTGCGGGCAATTGCGGGTAGTGCCCAAAGAATCTTTGCGGCCGCGCGGGCTTCGGCGGCTGCTACGAGGTAGCTAGTCCCCATGGCCATAATTCATTTTCGATGCAAAGAGCGGCGACGCACGGTGCGCGTGATGCTGACCGTGCCGTTGCGGGTGAGCGGGCAGACGGAAATCGGCGAAAAGTTTTCGGTGAAAGCGCTGTCGCATTCGGTGAGCCTGCACGGGGCGTCCATCGAGCTGGAGCAGGGCGTGGTGCTCGGAGAGATTCTGCGGCTGGAAAACGAAATCACCCGGGAAAAAGTAGAAGGCAAAGTGGTCTCGATTCGCCGCACGCGCGATGGCAAGCGCTATGTGGCCATCGAATTTATGGAACAGGAGCCGAATTTCTGGCACATGGCGTTCCCGCTTCCGGGGGCCCGGCCCATGCGGCGCCCGATCGGCGCTAAAGTCTCCGCGCTTTAGTTTGCGGCAATTTTTTTGTGCGCGGCTCGCGAAAAGCAGACGCCGAAAACCCACGCAATCCGGCTGAAAAGCCGCCAAAGCAGCAACCTGCCAACAACAGCTGGAGAGACGCGATTCGGGAGGATAGTGCTCCCCGGAATCCACAAAAGATCGGGCTCATTTCCGACACGCACGGCTTGCTGCGTGAAGAAGCGCTGCAAGCGCTGCGCGGCTCGGAACTGATTATTCACGCCGGGGACGTGGGCGACCCGGAAATATTGGAGGCGCTGCGCAAGATTGCGCCGGTGATCGCGGTGCGCGGGAACGTAGATACGGCGGAATGGGCGCGCGCGCTTCCGGAAACCGCGGTAGCGGAGGCGGGCGGCGTGCATATCTATGTGCTGCACGATGTGCATGCCTTGGATTTGAATGCACGGGCCGCGGGATTTTCCATTGTAGTGAGCGGGCATTCGCACAAGCCGAGCCGCAGCGAACGGGACGGAGTGACCTACATTAATCCGGGGAGCGCCGGGCCGCGCCGATTTGATCTGCCGATCACGGTGGCGCGGCTGGATCTGGAAGCGCGGCCTTGGGGCATGGAGTTTATTGATTTGGAGAAAGGGCGTACAGTGAAATGAGGCGGCAGTCCAAAAGGATGGTTGGATTCCTTCCAATAAGGCGGCGCCGTTGACGGAGCGCGACGATGAAAAAAGCAAAGAGCAAGAAGGCAAAGAGCAAGAAAGCGGCCAGCAAAAGCAAAGTTTCCGCAAAGGCAAAACTCAGCGCCAAGAGCGGAAAGAAGAAAGTAGCAGCCAAGCGCGGGACGGCGAACCGGCGAGGCCTACGGACGCGGAACGCCGAAAGCGCGCAGAGCCAGAGCGTGGAAACCGTGCAGGTAAAGCCGAGAGCATTGCGGGCGCGGGCTGGGGCGGGCGGCGGGGACTTTGGTGGCGTTTCGACGGTGGAGAGAGCGGATTCGGAGAGCGCGAATGAACTGCTGGAGGAAGGGCAGGCCTTCGAGGCAGGAGTCGTGAGCGGAGTGGAAGACGCGCCGGACGCGGATCAGGGCGAAATCCGCACGCGCGAAGTGCCGCAGGACGATGTGCCGGAAGAATACGACGACAAAGACCGGCGGTAGCGAGAGGAATTGTAACGTCGTAGCTGGATCGGATTACGGCGGCAGGCGAAAATCTGAGAAGACAACGCAGAGACGCAGAGGGCGCGGAGTTTCACAGAGAAGCGGAAAGACAAAGAGGGCGCGCTTGTCTGCGAGGATCAGGGCGAGCAGCGAGCTGGTGCCCGGTGGATAAAGACGCTTGTTGCAAAGATAGCGGTGTAGGTGCTAATAGAGTAGGCATGTCGCAAAGGTCCAGTGGATTTACTTGAGCAGCCCGCTGACCGCGGGTCCCGCCGGCAAATATTCCCATTGAAGTTCGAGTATTAACCCTGTTTTAGAACCGGGCCGGATTGGCCTGGAGAAAGTTACGCTCATGAAATCGCGAATGAGTGCTGTCGTAGCGTTTGTGTGCTTTGCGGTGGTGGCGGCGGCAGGTGTGATTTTTTCGGCCGCTTCGCCGGCCAGCAGCCTGGCACGCAGCTTCGAGTTTACGTACGTGACCAGGATCCCCGGAGGAAAAGGCTCGCGGATCTGGATTCCGTTGCCACAGTCGGACGCGTACCAGACCATCGACGACTTACGCATCGAGTCGCCGGTTCCGTATAGCAAGCACAGGGAGCCGGAATATGGGGATGAGTATGTGTACCTGGAAATTCCCGGGGCAAGGGCGGCGGCGGGGCCAAGCGAAGTGCGCGTCGGCTTCCGTGCGACGAGAAGAGAGCACCGGGTGGCGCTAAGCGAAAAGCCCGTTGCCAGGGACACGCGAGCGAGTGCGGCACAGTTGCAGCGCTTCTTACAGCCGGACCGCCGGGTGCCACTGCAAGGAATTATCGGGGACCTTTCAGCACAAGAGACGCGCGGGAGGGAAGAGCCGCTGGCGAAAGCACGGGCAATTTATGACTACGTGATCGCGACGATGCGTTACGACAAATCGGGAACAGGCTGGGGAAATGGCGACGCCGTCTGGGCGTGCACGGCCAAGCGCGGGAATTGTACGGATTTCCATTCGTTGTTTATCGGGATGATGCGGGCTGCGAAGATTCCCGCGCGATTCGAGATTGGCTTTTCGGTGCCGGAGGATGAGCACGGCGGAACAATCGCGGGATATCACTGCTGGGCGGAGTTTTACGTGGACTCGTACGGCTGGATCCCGGTGGATGCCTCCGAGGCCTGGAGGCATCCGGAGAAGAAGAATTATTTTTTTGGGGCACACGACGATGATCGTGTGCAGTTTACGGTTGGGCGGGACATCCGGCTGGAGCCGCCGCAGCAGGGTGAGCCGCTGAATTATTTTATCTACCCCTACGGCGAGGCGGACGGAAAGCCGCTGGCGCTGGAGGCAAAGTTTTCGTTTCAGGATCGAGCCAGTAATGGCGACTGAGTTAGAAAGGGCGAAGTAGGTGGGCTTCGCCCCTGCCTATTGAGGTGCGCGATTTATTGCTGACGCAGCGTGGTCATCGGTATGGGGATGTTGAACGCTGTGGCGGCGGCACCCATGCCGCCCTCGCGGCAGCTTCTTGAGCATGGGTTACCTCCTTGTTGGGAGGTTGATGCTGGGCAAATGCGAAACGGCGGCATTGAATCGGTTTAGCTGGGAGGTAGAAGGCCAATGCGGAGACGCATTCTCGCGCAACCCGCGGGATGGTGCCGAGAGGCGCTGCGGGGGACGTTAATCGTAATAGACCGGGGACTTCTTTAGGGACTTCCACTGTTCGCCGTCGTGATGGAAGACTACCAATTTGATTTTTTCGCGTTCGACCAGATCCAGGAGTTTTTTGGTGCTGGCGCGCAGTTGTTGCTCGTTGTCGTCAGTGGGCCAGGCTTTGCGAACGGCGGTGAACGTGCGTTGCATGACGGCAGCGTCGATGGCCAAGAGAACGGGTCCGGTCTGTGGGAGACGAAGCAAGACGGATTGGTGGCCGGGAGCATGGCCGGGAGTTTCGAGGAGGGTGAGGCCGGAAGCGAGCTCGGTGTCGCCGTCGACCAGGCGATAGTGGAGAGCGGGATGATCCCAGTGTGATCGAGCGGCGGCGAAACGCGGATGGCCGTTGCGGGCCACGGTGTAATGTTCGCGCTGGACGATGAATTCGGCGTCAGGGAAGGAGTCGTGATAGCCGGCGTGATCGACGTCGAAGTGAGTACAGATGACAATGTCGATGTCTTGGGGACGGAGACGCAAGCCGGCCAGATGCTCGAGGACGTTTTTTTGGTTGGCAGAGGGCGGCGCTGGGGTCAGAGGAGCGTCGGGGGCGGTACCGGAATCGATGAGGAGGCGCTGCCGGGCGGCGGTTTCGATGAGATAGCAGCCGGAGCTCATTTGGAGCATTTGGCCGGTGGGAAGAGGAATAGATGTGGTGCTGAGCTGAAAGAGATAGAGCTTGCTTGGTGCTGATAGGGGGATCATGGGGCTCCTTTATCTAGGTTTAGGCTTGAGGTACAGGCAAAGTCCCTATGCGGTATGCGCTGTGCTTCTGACCTACATTATACCATATATTTATCATAGTGTCAAAATAATTAACATCACCAACATTCCCAACAGAAAGATGGTGGGTATCTCCGATAATCTGACGTAATACAAAAGGGCTGACAACATGAGTGATCAATCAGGTCCGGGGATTACTTCCGGTTTGCCGACTGCTGGCAGGGCTTTACACGGTTCGATTTTGCACGAGGGGTCTAGCTGCTAACTGAGAGACTTTTTCGGCCTCTCTTCGTATTGTTCGTATAAATGCCGTGATGCGCGACAATGCGGCACTTAGAGGAGAATTCCGCAATGGCCCAGTTGGAAGAAGGTCAAGCTCCGGCATTGTTCAACGCCGTTGCCTTACTGGTCTCGCTATTAGCCGGGGCTGTTGTGTTTCTTCCGTTCGCATTTGACACGTCACCCTGGGACGCCGTGACGCTAAGGGTTCCAGGCAATCAGGGTAATTGGTGGCACGCACTTGTGGGTGCGCCGTTCTTTCTGGCATTTCCGACGATTTGGCTCCGCCTACGCGCAATCTTTTCAAAGCATTTGTCCACCTCTGCAGGGCGACGCTTAATCTGGATCGCGGTGGGCCTTTCGACATGCGGGACGATCTTGGTGGAGATACCTTTCTTGTTGCACCTCGCTGGGACAAGCGATTGGCAACGCCTCTCGATCCTCTGCCTGGGCTTCGGCATCGTAATTGTCAGCGCGGCCCTTTTGTTTCTACGCAGACGCGATATGTCTCCTACTCGCGCCTGCCTTGTCGGTCTCAGCACCGCCTATCTGGCCAACGCGGCACTCTGCCTGGTTGTTTATAGCGCGGTAACGGGAACCTTCCGTTCAAGATCCGGCTGGCTGGTTACAATGGTGATCGTGTGGCCAATGGTGCTGGAACTTGTTTGGATCTTCGTCCAAACCACCGGTGTAAAGGATCTTGCCTGACTCTGGTCGTATGACGGGCAAACCAGAAACTGACTCACGATCAACAGAGAAAAGGCGAGGGGGAGCAATCCGGACGGAGGCGCATCAGCTACAGGAAAATCCCGGGAGGGAGCCACTGAATACTGGATTGGCAGTAGAAACCCTTACCTGGAACATGGGTTCCTTCTATTGGGGAGCCGCGCGGCCGGAGAATCGCGCCTCCACCGGTGATCTGGGAGAGGGAACCGATGAGAGTGCTGCTAAGGGTGATGGTGGTGTCGGCCGTGATGGCGGGTGGGATTGCGGTGTCGTCGAACGCGTTCCAGAAGCGATTTGCACTGCCGGGTCCGCCAACAAGGAACGATATTGAGCGGGGACGCTACCTGGTGGAGGAGATCGCGAAATGCCCGGAATGCCACACGCCGCGAAAGGCGGACGGAGAATTGGATGGCGCGGCCTGGCTGCGCGGGGCGGCGATCTGGATTCGACCGGTGGCGCCGATTGCCAACTGGGCGGATCGCACGCCGGCGCTGGCGGGACTGCCCAGCTTCACAGAAGCGCAAGTGGAAAAAGTACTGGAAGACGGGACGGGGCCAAACGGCGAGCCATTGCGGCCGCCGATGCACATCTATCACATGGCGCCTGCTGACGCGCGCGCGATTGCGGCGTACTTGAAGTCGCTGCCGGCTGAGATTCACTAGGGGGCGCGATGGGGCGTTAAGTATTCCTTCGGCGCCTGCGCCGATTAGGGCTTGGTCTTTTGCGCAGGCGCGGCAATCGCAGCAGGGCTTCGCGAGTTTTTCGGGGCAGCTTGGCGTAGACGAGTTCGTAAGATTGGCGAAGGAGAGCAGAGAGTTCTTCTTCGGAGAGAGCGTCCTTTCCTTCCAGCCCCACCCATTGTGCACGAGCCAGGTACGGGGCGGGAATTATGCCGGCGCGCTCGGTAAGTTCAGCGAAATCTTCCGGGGAGCATTTGAAGGAAAGCCACACTGGGGCCGGTTCGAGCACGGCGACCGAAAAGATCTTCCCGCCGATCCGGAAGGTAAGGTCGGCACCCCAGGTAACTTGCTCGGTGGCATGGGGAAAGGAAAGGCAGAGTTTGCGAACCCATTCGACATCCATAGCGGGAGTGTAGAGGAAATCTGGACTGGCAAGCGGCCTTTTTGAGGGCGGCGCCCCCGGCCGCAGAGAAGAGGCATGGAGGCACCACCGATGCAGGGTGGCTAAGGTCAGTGCATGGCGAGTGGGTAGGGTGCGGGGAATCAAGGGGGAGATCAGTCGACGCCGATATCTTCATTCCACACTTCTGGATTCTCATGAATGTAGGCGGCCAGGAGGTCAATGCATTCGGCGGAGTGGAGGTCAATCACGACGATGCCATTTTCGCGGAGCCAGTCAATGCCGCCACGAAAGTTAACGGACTCTCCGACGACCACGGTGGGGATAGCGAACTGACGGACGAGACCGCTGCAATACCAACAAGGGGCCAGGGTGGTGACCATGATTTTGTCACGATAGGTGCGCTGACGCCCGGCGCGGCGGAAGGCATCGGTTTCGCCGTGGATGGAGGGATCGTTATCCTGGATGCGGCGGTTGTGGCCGCGAGCCAAGAGGTTGCCCTGACGGTCGAACAAGGCCGCGCCGATCGGTATGCCGCCCTCCGCGAGGCCCTGGCGAGCTTCGGCGAGGGCGACATACAGCATTTGGGCATATTTGGCGGAATCAATTTGGCTAAGCATCAGCGGCCTCAGTTAAGTTGCACCTGCGGTGAAGTGTGCGTCGCCCCTATACTATTCCTCAGCAACTCCGAGATTGGATCTCTTTCTTCCTTTTGCCGGCCAAGAATTCTGAGAAATTGGAAGCGGATGGGCACGTATTCTGGCGCACCCGAACTTACGGATTCCTCCCCGACAGCGAGGGAAGGCTTTGCGTTGTTGGAGAGTGAAATGGAGTTGGAACGGTTCGTGGCGGCCTGGAAAGCGGGACGGCTGCCCAAGAAAGAATGGACGCATGCGGCGCATGTGGCGATGGCGGCGTACTTTGCCTTTGACCACGCGACGGAAGCTACGTTCGCGATCATGAAAACGGGGATCTTGCATCACAATGCGGCGGTGGGCACGGCGAATACGGAAGACAATGGATACCACGAAACGCTGACCAGGTTTTGGGCGAGCGAGATTGGGGAGTTCGTTCACGCGGGACGCTTTGGCTCACGGCTGGAGGCAGTGCGAGGGGCAGTGGGGGTGTTTGGCAACGACCGCGATCGATTCCGGATGTTTTACAGCTTTGATGTAGTTAAAAACCGGCGCGCCAGGCGTGAATGGGTCCCGCCGGACTTAACGCCCGCTCATTGAGCTAACGCGTTTAAAAGGCAACAATCGTGTTCGCGCGGCAACGCCGCCCGGCAATTGCTTCCCACGGAAGTAGCTTCCATCCAATACTTTACGATTTGGCGGCCGGAGTGCCCTACTTGCGCAGGTAGCTTTGCGGAAGGCGGGCCATGCTGGAACGAAAACTCTTGGCAGCGTTGACTGTCATATGCGGATCGCTAGGGCTTACGGGTTGCTGGGGCGACGCGGCACGATCGGTGGAAGCTCCGAGAACGCTTAAAAAGCCGGCGGCCGCCAGCGAGGATAGAAATCCCATAGAGGCCGATCCCGCCGGCAAGCGCCCACACCGCGGCCGAAGGGCCTCAGCGTACCCAGAAGGGTTTCTCACCACCTACCACAATCCCGAAGCGGGGATTTTGTTTCGTTATCCGCGGAACTATTCCCTGGAGGAAGGCGAAGTGCAAGAGCACTCGTTTTTTCTGAAAAGACAGGAGGATTTGGACAGCGAGGAGCCGGGAGCCAGGCTGGTGGCGACGGTGTTGATTCCGGAGGATGGCTATCCGAATACGACATTTGAGCATGGGTCGCTGCAGTTGGTGATGGAGGATGAAGGGTCTGAGAAAGGCTGCCGGGACTCCGCAATGGCAGCAGCGGATCATCGACAAAGAGGGCCTACGATCGAAGGAATAGAATTTTGGCGGGTCGAGGAAGAAACAGAAGTGGGGGGAAGCAAAGTGCTGGAGCGCAACTATGTGGGATATTCGCGCGGAGCGTGCTACCAATTCTTGCTGACGGTGGCCGCCGAAAATCGGTCCGAGCCGAATGAATTCAAGCGAACAGCGGATACCGACAAGATTTTAAAGCAACTAGAAAAAATTGTTTTTAGCACGCAGATCAACGAGAGAAGAGAAATACCCATGGAAGAGAGCGGCGACGAGACGCGGTCCGCTTGTGATCACAACCACCAAGGAGCGCCGAGAGACCAGCTAAGGGAAAAACCGATTGGCAAATTTTGCGGCGGAGAATAAAGATATTTTGCAGGTAAGTAGTATGTCTTTCGTCATGATTCGTTCAAAGGTAACCCACAGAAATCTCACCTGAATTTGGCGCTGGTCGTAATTCCGAGCAGATTACTTCCTCTCAAAAGCAAAGCGAGCGCGAGCGGGTAGGCTGAGCGCAGGTATCACCGGGGTACGGTCGGGCGTTCGTTGTCCCCGGAATTCTGAGAGGGGGAAATCATGAAATTTATGAAAATTCTGTTGGTGTGTCTGGGATTGGGCTTGTTGGCAGGAGCGAATGCGCAGCGCAGTTCGGCAGTGACAGGAGCCGGGCCCATGCAAGAGGTTCTTATCATTGCCGATGGGGGAGACCCGCTGCCACAGCCGCCGCTGGTGGCGGACGGCGGAGATCCGTTGCCGCAGCCTCCGGCGAGAGCAGACGGCGGAGATCCACTACCGCAACCCCCGCTGGTCGCGGATGGCGGAGATCCACTGCCGCAACCGCCGGCGGAAGCAGACGGCGGAGAACCGTTGCAGAGAACCCCGCTGGCCATCGGCGCATAACGTATAAGTGGGCCGACGGGGAAGATGCCGGGCATCTTTCCCGAGCCTGCGGCGCGGCACTCATGATAGTATTGCCATTCGATAGTGCCGGAATAGTCTACACCGCGGGAGAGCAATGCTCAGCCAAGCGATCTGGTGGAGTTGCATAGCGCTGGAATGTTTTCTGCTGGCCAGGGGAGTGCTTGGACGCTTGATCGTTCGCTACCCGGTCTTTTACGGATACATTTTATTTGTGGCCACGCAGTCGGTTCTGCGATCGGTAGTGCATCGATGGTATTACGACCAATTTTATTTTTCGGTGTATTGGGTTACGGAATTTTTGGGGCTGGTCCTGGGCTGCCTGATCGTATTTGAGATCTACCGGGTGGCGCTGGCGGGATACCCAGGTACGGCACGGATGGCCAGGAAAATCTTGCTATTTCTATTTGTGCTGGCGCTGGCAAAAGCAGGCGCTGCGTTCGCAGGAGATCCGCACCTGCTTACGGATACCACTCCCTTACAGATGGAGCGGACGCTGCGAACGGCGCAGGCAATATCGATTGGCGCGCTGGTGATGGTGTTCGCGGCGTATTCGATTCCGTTTGGAAAAAACTTGCGCGGGATTTTGCTGGGATACGGACTCTTCATAGGGGAACGAGTGATTTGCCTGACGTTCGTTCCGGTGAGTGGCGAGGATTTCTGGTTCTATGCGTACTCCGGGTCCTACCTGATGGCGCTGGGCTTGTGGCTGGGCCATTTGTGGTGCTACCAAGCAATCCCCGCGACGGAACGGAACGCTCCATTGGATAAGGAGTACCAACTGATTGCGGCGGCGACGCGAAGGCACTTGCAAGACGCGCGAGGATTCCTGCGGAAAGCGATGGGATCGTAATGGAGTTTACGAGTCTGATTGCGGGAGTGGTGCTGCTGTTGTTGTTGCTGGCGGCCGGAGCGAAGGGATGGCTAACCTCCCGGCAATGGGATGAGGTAACGCCTGGCGGGGATGACGAAGGCGCCACGGAAGGATGCCCGGAAGAATTCCTCTCCAGGATTTTTTTGCGCGGCGACTGGGAGTTTGTTCGCAAGCTGGGAGCGGGAGGCATTGAAAGGCTATTTCAGCAGGAACGAAAGAGGGTAGCGCTGATCTGGGTGCGTCAGACGTCGGCTATGGTAAAAAGAGTGATGCGCGCCCATACGCAAGCCGCGCGAGCGAGCGCGAATCTGGAATTCTCGACGGAAATCAGAATTTTAGGAAATTTTGTTACGTTGATGAGCGTTTGCGGAATCCTGGCTACAGCCATTCAGCTGGGTGGACCGCTGTGGTTGAATGGGTTAGCCCATTTTGCGCACCGGCTCTTGCAACAGCTGGCGAAGTTGCAGGAATCAATGCAAGCGGGAGTGCTGGCAAGGAGCGAAAGCGGGGGAAATACATAAACCAACGGAGAGAAGAAAACCTCCTTTGAGAAGGTCCTTTGCGGGGAAATCGAGGATATGGACGTTGCGAATGACGAGACGTTGGTGGAACAGGCCTGCGACGACCTGTCGCGCCGATCGCTGTCGAGAATCGACGGAGATCTGGGCCGCCTGATTTATCTGGCGTCCACGCGGGATTACAATACCGGCAGATATCATCACGACGGATTAGCAGCGCGGTTTGGCGAGGAGATCACTTGCCAGGCGCTGAAGACCATGCACCGCCAGATCTTCTATCAGATTGCGCAAAATTCCCTGGAACAGCTGGTGATGGAAATGGAACGCTACGCCAGTTCCTCGTCACAGAGCCGCGAGGAAATCCTGGACGTGTGGCAAAAACTGGAGCCCTATCGCGTGGCGCTCCCGGTGGATGTAAACGTGGCGGTGGCGCAGCTATTTGTATCGAACGTCAAGCTCGCCTTGGCAATCTTGCGGCGGCGTCTGGAACTGGAGGCAAGAGAGGCGCCAAGGTCATAGCGACGGCCGTAACCTGGCCGACAATTTCGGCATCGGTGCCGTGCGCAAAGCGGCGAACGGCGCGCGGCGAGAGCGGGTGCGGAAGCAGCAGGAGATGCCCATCCTGCAGCTCGCACCAGGAACAAGCGTAGCCTGCGCGCAATTCCACAAAATAAATGGGACGGTCGAATTCCGTGCGCCAGCGCATGGGCTGGACCTTGCGCACGCGGGGATCGATCTGCACAAAGGAGCCGGGACGAAGGAGCGGATAGAGGGTCATATCTTGAAGGCCGATATAGCCGTAGAGACCGTGTCGAATATCCAGATGCTGGATCAGGGCGATGGGCACCTCGCCCCAGACTTCCACGAGCCTGGAGAGGAGATTGGTGTTATCGATATCGAAGGAGCGATCGAAGCGAATGGGAAAAGAGACGGTGCGCTGAGAGTCGTAGACCTCGAGATTGGTCAGATGAGTGTCCGGCAAAGGAGCGGCCAGTTGGTTGCGAGTGAGGTGTTGCAAGTCGACACCGTAGAGCAGCAGCAGGTCGGTGAACTTGATGCGGTAGATGGAGCTGAGGCTGTAAAGCTTGAAGATGCTCGGAACGGAATCGGAATTTTCGACTTGGGTCAGCCAGGCGTTGGAGATGTGGAATTCGGGATTGCCTTCGGCTTCGGCGATCTTCTGACTGAAGTCCGCGACTTCCCGGGTGGTGATACCGAGACGGAAGCGGATGTCTTTGAGCTGTTCGCAGGGAGCAGGATGGCCAATCATTAGCGCAAGATTAACTCAAATAGTCTAAACAGCATACATAGCTGGTAAGTATATTGTGGCGCGGCGACGAGAGCCAACTCTTCCGGTGGACAGTAGAGTATGATGTGGCCGTGGGTGTAGCTGGGCGGAGGCCGGGAAAATGGGCGCGCCGATAATGTCCAGCAAGGAAGCTGCGCGGGTGGCGGCCTTGCAGCGTTATGCGATTTTGGACAGCGAGCCGGAGCAGGCCTTTGACGACCTGACGCTGCTGGCGTCGTACGTGTGCAAAACGCCGATTGCCTTGATTTCCTTGATTGACGAGGACCGGCAATGGTTCAAGTCCAAGGTGGGAATTTCGGCTAAGGAAACTTCGCGGGACATCGCGTTTTGTTCGACGGCGATTCAGCAACCCGACATATTCGTGGTGCCCGATGCGCTGAAGGATGAGCGCTTTTGCAAGAACCCGCTGGTGGTATCGGAGCCGAACATACGCTTCTACGCCGGGGCGCCGTTGATTAATGAGGACGGCCATGCGCTGGGTACGCTGTGCGTGATTGACCAGACGCCGAGAGAGTTGGTCGCGGATCAGGAAATGGCGCTGAAGGCGCTAAGCCGGCTAGTGCTCATGCAGATGGAGTTCCGGCGGAATTTGATGCTGCTGAAGGATGCGCTGAGCGACCGCACGCGCGAAGAGCATGAACGAGAGCGAGAACTGAAGAAAGTGCAGGATCAACTCGTAAGAGTGCTGAATCTTCGGCCCTAATACCTTGGCCAGCAGCTATTCCAATGAAGCTTCCACTTTCGTTTTGTACTCGCGCGCTTTCGCAAGGATTTCGCTCTCGTGAAGGGTCAGGAGCTTGCGATCACGCATGACTAAGCGGCCGCCGATGATTACGGTTTCGACGTCGCTGGCTTTCAGGGCGTAAGCAAGCTGAGAATAAACGTCGTACATGGGAACGGCGTTGGGCGCGTTGAGATTGATCAGGATCAGATCGGCTTTCTTACCGGGCTCGAGGGAGCCAATCTCCTTTTCCAAATGCACGGCCCGGGCACCCTCAATGGTAGCCATATCGACGACCGCCTTGGCTCCCAGCGCGCGGGGATCAACTTTGATGGTCTTCTGAAGCTTGGCGGCGAGATCCATCTCCTCCATTAAGTCGAGGTCATTATTGCTTCCGGCTGGGCCATCAGTGCCAAGGCCCACGGCAATTCCGGCGGCGCGTTCTTCAATCACGGGAGCAACTCCACTGGCCAGCATCATGTTGCTGGATGGATTGTGTACGCAGCCGACGCGCTGTTCCGCGAGAATCTTGCGATCGGTGTCATCCACCCAGATGCAATGAGCGGCAATGAGGTCCGGGCCCAAGAGGCCGATGCCGTTGGCATATTGCACGGGCGTGGCGAGATTTTGAGCGAGGCTGCCATCCAATTCGGTCTTGGCTTCGGCGAGATGGATCAAGATGGGTGCGTGATATTTGTGTGCAAGGGACTGGGCGTCGTGCAGCGTCTTCGGTGAACACAGATAGATGGAATGTGGCGCAACCGCGGCATGAATGAGCGGGTCGCCTTGCCAGCGCTGCAGGAATTTTTCGGTGTAAGCGGCTGCTTGCGCGATGTTTTTATTATCGGGAACGGGAAAATCCAGCCAAGTCTCGCCGAGGATGCCGCGCATGCCTGCGGCCTTGGTTTCTTGGGCGATGGCATCCTCGAAGTAATACATATCGGCGAAGGTGGTTATGCCGGCGCGGATCATTTCCGCGGTAGCAAGCCGGGTGCCCCAGCGTACAAACTCCTCGGTAACATTCTTGGCTTCGGCGGGGAAAATATAGCTCTTGAGCCAAACATCGAGCGTGACGTCATCTTTCAAGCCACGAAAGAGCGTCATGGGAACATGGGTGTGGCCGTTGACGAAACCGGGCAGGACGAGGCGACCGGAGGCATCGATGTGAACCGGTGCTGCGTAGCTGGCTTCGATTGCGGCCCGCGGACCGACAGCGAGAATGGAATCACCCTTAACCGCAATCGCACCATCTTCCAGGATGCGGCGATTGGCATCCATGGTCACCACGATGCCGCCAGCGATCATGATGTCGGCTTGCTGCTTTTTCTCCTGCGCGAAGCCAGGGGGCGCGGCGATGCTGAGACCAGCTAGCACGACGCAAGTAAACCATTGTTGGGTTTTCATTTAAGGCGCTCCGCAAAGTTTATGAAGGAAGGATATCAGAGGCTGGAAGCATCAAAGGGCTTGGGAAAAAGATTACGCATTTGCAAGAATTCGGTTTTTCCTTTCAGGTTGGAGAGGATGACGGGAATATCGCCACAGAATTCCCAGATGAGCTGACGACAGGCGCCGCAGGGCGAGGTGAGAGATTCGGTGTCGGTTACTACCGCTATAGCGTCGAAGCCGCGCTCTCCTTCGCTGATGGCTTTGAAGATGGCGACGCGTTCGGCGCATACGGTTAGGCCATAGGTGGCGTTTTCCACATTGCAGCCGCCAAAGACCCGCCCGGAAGTGGCATGCAGGGCGGCGCCCACGCGAAAATTGGAATAGGGCGCATGGGCATTTTCGCGGGCTTGCTGGGCCGCAACGATCAAGTGGTCGTATTCGTTCATGCAATGGCCTCGGCAATTCTTGGAATGACTGCGCGGAGAAGAGCGATGAATTGCGATTTCACTCGCGCGGCGGTCTGCAGGACTTCCTCCTGGTTCAGAGGCGCGTCGGTGGTCCCGGCAGCCATGTTGGTGACACAAGATAGTCCCAGAACGCGAATGCCGCTGTGGTGTGCGGCGATGACTTCTGGGACGGTGGACATGCCAACAAGATCGGCGCCAATAGCACGAAAGGAATAAATCTCCGCGGGAGTTTCGTAACTTGGACCTGCCACTGCAAGGTAGACGCCGGTGTGGATGCTGAGCGCCAGATCCTTGGCTTCTTCCGTCACGAATCGCTGAAATTCCCGGTCGTAGGCATGAGTCATATCCGGGAAACGCAAGCCGAAGCGCTCATCATTCGGACCGACTAGCGGATTAGCCCCCTGCAAGTTGACATGGTCGCGAATGGTCACCAGGCAGCCCTGCGAATAGTTGCGATTGATGCCGCCAGCGGCATTGGTGACAATCATGGCCTTAATGCCCATGCGGGCGAACACACGAATGGGAAAGGCGACTTCCTTCGCGGAGTAGCCCTCGTAGAGATGAACGCGGCCTTGCATGGCGGCCACTGGAGTGTTGCCAACGCTGCCGACGACCAACCGTCCGGCATGGCCGATGGCGGTGGATTGCGGGAAATTGGGGATCCGTGCGTAGGGAATTTTGGCGGCACCCGTGAATTCGTCGGCGAAGTCACCGAGGCCAGAACCGAGGACCAAGGCGATGCCTGGGCGCAACTTCGTTTTTGCCAGGATGAATTTGGCGGCGCGTTCGGCGCGCAGAAATTCAACAGTCGGCTTCGACGTTGTTCGTGTGGCTTTCATTTTTGGCAGGTCAAGAGAAGATCCCGACGATGGAGGCGGAAAGCAGATTGGCCATGGTCCCGGCCAACATGGCGCGGATACCGAATTTGGCAAGCTGGCCGCGTTGCTCGGGAGCCAGCGCTCCGATGCCGCCGATCTGGATGCCGATGGAGCTGAAGTTCGCGAAGCCGCAGAGGGCGAAGGTCGCGATGGTGAAGGTGCGCGGATCGAGGGTGTCTTTCAATGTGCCAAGTTGGGCGAAGGCCACGAATTCATTGAGCACCATGCGAGTGCCGAGCAAATTGCCAATGGTGGGGGCGTCGTGCCAGGGAATGCCGATTAGCCACGCCACTGGAGCGAACACCCAGCCGAACACCTGCTGCAAACTGTACGGAAACCAGCCCACATGCAGGTGCACCCATCCCATAATGGCGTTGACGAGGGCCAGCAGAGCGAGAAAGGTGATGAGCATGGCGGCGACATTGAGGGCTAAGTGCAGGCCGTCGACTGTGCCGCGGGCGATGGCTCCGAGAACGTTGGATTCCTTCTCCATGGGCGGCATTTCCACGCGGCCGGCGGTGAGGGGTTGCTCGGTTTCGGGTACCAGCATTTTGGCCATCAGCAAGGTGCCGGGCGCGGTCATGATGACGGCGGTGAGCAGGTGCTTGGCGTCTGCGCCCCCGACCCGGATATACGCGGCCATCATTCCGCCGGAGATATGGGCCATGCCGCTGGTCATCACGGTCATCAGCTCGGACTTGGTTAGCTTCGGAAGGAATGGACGAATGGTCAGAGGGGCTTCGGTCTGGCCCATGAAAATGCTGGCGGCTACATTGAGGGACTCCGCCCCGCTGGCGCCCATGATGACGGTCATCAGCCACGCGGCGCCGCGAATGATGATTTGCATGACGCCGAGGTGGTAGAGAACGGCAAAGAAGGCGGCGATGAAGATGATGGTGGGCAGGACCTGCAAGGCAAAAATCAGGCCCAAGGAAGAATGCTCTTTGCCCAGCTCGCCAAAAACGAAGGTGGAGCCTACGTAGGAAAAATCCAAAAGCTTTTTTGCTCCGTTACCCATTTTCTGGAACAGCCATTCGCCGGAACTGACGCGCAAAACGAACAGGCCGAGGGCCAGTTGCAGGCCCAGTCCCCAGAGCACAGTCTTCAGGCGAATCGACTTGCGACTGGTGGAAAAGATGTAGGCAAGAGCCAGGATCGCGACGATGCCGAGCACGCCCGTGAATCGTCCCATTACTTTCTCCTCCACCGAGCTTGCATCGCCCGTTGAGCTGCGAACGAGCCGCTCGACCGAACAAAAACAAGGTCAAATTATAGATCCGACCTGGTTCACTCAGTCCCCAAGGATGCGCCGAATCAGCGGCTTATTCACGGGTGGTTCCTGGCCGATGAAAAAATTGCCCATGATTAATGCTTTGGCTTCGGCGAGCCGCGCACCGGAATTGTAGCGGATGGTGGCCAAAGGTTCATCTTTCTCGACACGATCTCCGATGCGCTTGTGGAACCGCAGCCCGACGGCATGGTCGAGGGCGTCTTCTTTCTTCTCGCGTCCGCCGCCGAGAATGGCCAGAGCAATACCAAATTGCTCGCAATTGGTGGCGGTGATGTATCCGGAGGAAGGGCTGGCCACCAGAGCGTGGTTGCGAGATGCAGGCAGACGCCCTGGATCATCCACGACTTCGTCGTCACCGCCCTGCAAGCGAATGCATTCCCTAAATTTCTCTTTGGCCTGCCCGCCGGCGATCATCGTTTCGGCCAGACGGCGGCCTTCTTCGACGCTCTTGGTACGCTCACCCAGGTAGAACATCCAGGCGGACAGTTGCAGGCTCAATTCGCGCAGGTCAAGCGCACCGCCGCCGTTGAGAACTTCGATGCACTCCGCAACTTCGTTGGCGTGACCGGCGGCGCAGCCGAGCGGCTGGTCCATATCGGTGATGAGTGCGACCACTTTTTTGCCCATACGCTTACCGGTTTCAATCATCACTTCAGCCAGGTTTACGGCGTCCGCTTCGTGCTTCATGAAAGCGCCGGAGCCCACTTTGACGTCGAGAACGAGAGCATCAATACCTTCCGCGAGTTTTTTGCTCATGATCGAGGCGCAGATCAAGCCGATGTTTTCGACGGTGCTGGTGGCGTCGCGCAAGGCGTAGATTTTCTTGTCCGCGGGAGCGATCTCTTTGGTCTGGCCGATGAGGCCCATACCGCATTCGCGCAGCACGTGGTGAAACTGATCGAGCGAAAGGTTCACGTTGAACCCGGGAATGGCTTCGAGTTTATCCAGCGTGCCGCCGGTGTGGCCGAGGCCACGTCCGCTGATCATGGGGACGACCAGGCCTCCTGCGGCGACGATGGGAGCCAGGATAAGGGAAGTTTTATCGCCGATGCCACCGGTGGAATGTTTGTCGACTTTCTTGCCGGGAAGATCGGAGAAATTGAGGACCTCGCCGGAATACAACATGGCTTCGGTAAGAGCGGCGAGTTCGGAGCGCGACATTCCCCGTAGCCACACGGCCATCAGCCACGCGGCCATCTGATAATCGGGGATGTCGCCACGCGTGTAGCCGGCGATCAGAAAATCGATCTCTTCCCGCGAATGTTCCGCAGAATCGCGCTTTTTTCGGATTAGATCGACGGCGCGCATGGAGGTGTAAGCGACGCGCAGCGTAGCATGTTTTCCGATGGCGGGACCACCAGGACACGCAGGATTGTCCGCCCCGGTAGAGCTTATTGGTTAGCAAATGTAATCAGGCCGCATAGCAATCCGCTGGCGCATGCGACAGCGCTTAGCGCTCAGTCGGACGGCTTACGTGAAAAACCACGTTAGGATTTGGAGCGCAGATAGAAACCGTAGAACAGAAGACCCAAGCCACTAATAAATACCACGGGGGCGAGATAGGTGGTGACCACCGCAGGCACCACTACCGGCACCGTGAAACTGCTGTATCCGGCGGCGAAATATTGAATCACGCCAGCCAATAACATGTACAGAAGGCCGCGACGAATCTGAAGACGGCCCCCAGTCCGCGGACGGGACGATACGTGGACCTGAGGAATATCCTCGCGGCAATGGGGACAGCGAGTCAGATGCGCGAGCATAGACTTCCCGCAGTAGATACAGGGGCGCGTTGCTATTGCTTGGTTTTGCAGGGAAACAGCCATGTGCGTGCTTTGAATACCTGCACTCAGCGTATCGGCCAGCTATCGCAGCGTCAAGGCAGGCGCGTACAGAGAGTAAACACAAACACTCCCGAAGGTAACCGTCACGGGAGCGATCGAATTGCAGCGAGGCGGTTAGGCTGGCGTGTTAGAAAAATCTAATTCCTCCTTCCGCACTTAGAGGCTTCTCGGACGAGCGTATCCGGACCCGGGCGATGGTGTCCAGAAAACGTCGAAAATCTCGAAAATGGAGCGGCCGGGCGCGAACACTCCACTGGCAATGTTGCTGAGCACGAACACCAAGCGCGCCGGGCAGCGCAAGAGGCGGAGCACCGTTCCTCGAAGGCACATCGGGGCGAACAGCGCGATCGCAAGGCAACGTCGGCGCGCGCCGATTGAAGTGGTGCCATTAGAACCCTACCGCATCAGGGTCCGAGGCCAACCAAGGACGACTGCACCTCCTGTTACACGCAGGTGTACTACAAGACGACCGGGAGCTTTAACTGCACGACGCGCATCGCCGCGTTCAAAGTTCAACGGCTGCCCTAGCAATTTTGCGCTGACGACAAGCTGACCACGGACAGTTCTGGTAGCCCCCGCTGTCGCATGTTGTGCTAGCGCAGTGGAATAGAAAGGGAAGACGAGGGGCCGCTGCAGGCGGCCGCTCCCATTATGTGGCCGCGCGAGCGGCATTGGTTGCCGTTAGGGCTTCGTGTTCACGTAAACGGTGCTGCTGAGCGGTCCTATTACACCGTTAGAAGAGAAGACCTGCCCCCCGAGGAGAAGGAAGCGCGGCCCATTCGTTGTCGGGGCAAAAAGCGGACTGGTGAAACCCGCCGCATTGTACACATTGGCACCCGGGTCCGTAGTCCCAGTGAGGCCGGTCCACGAGTTCAGAGCCACGTTAGTGGTGTTGTTGGCGTTGACCGTGGAGGTTTCCATTTCCTTGGATCCCGGATTGCCACTATAAACGCCCTCGCCCGAGATGACCTGGCCGTACGCCGTGTAAAGGACGCCCTTGGCTCGATTGGCGGGTGTTGAGTTCCCATTGAGAGTCCAGGATCCAACCACGCCGCGCACCGCGCTGGCGTAATACACAGAGGTGTCGCCGACACCTTGACTGTTTGGCAGCAGGGAGGCATTCGGGTCGCCGTTGATGTAGTACATGATGCCTCCGAAAACGAACATCGTTCCGAAGGACCTAGCAATTGGCAGCACGTTTGTGGCAGTCGTCCAGGTTCCAATCGTGCCGTCTGCATTCACTGGCGCGGAGTAAACGTCCTTCACGGGATTTCCGTTCGTGTCCAGGCCGCCCGCCACGTAGAGATATCCGTTGTGAACGGTGGCCGTGAGGCCTAAGAGGGATTTCGGAAGAGTGTTAGTGGACGCGGTCCACGTTCCGACCGTACCAGCAGTGGAGTCCACGCTAGCTATGTACACCGTGTTGGTCCCTCCTGGAGAGTCAGTAAAGTTGACCTGCCCACCGAGGACGTAGATATAGCGCTTGCCGACAGCTACGAGTGAATTGGTATCGTCTGCCTCCGCCATGGCGTGATGCGCGAGCGTTGTCGGAAGCGGATTCGTGGTGATGGTAGTCCAGGTGGTGTTCGTTGTGCTCCCCACTGTGCCATCCTGATTCAAATTATTCGCCCACACGGTTTTGTTGTTGGCGGTGCCATCATAGCCACCGGTGACAATGGCGAAGGCGCTGGAACTGCTGGTCCCGGGAAGACCCACGGCACGGAGGCCGGTCATCGGCTTAGGCAGCAGCATAGTGGTTCCCCATTGCATTTGGCTGGGATTGAACGTAATCGTGCCCACAAGATTCAGCGTGATCGCATTGCTCGTGCCGCCCGAGGTAACCACCTTCACGCTCACTGTGCCTGGTGCCGTGAGTGTTGAAGGTACATCGGCAACTGCGCCCGTGTCGGACCAGGCAGAAGCCGCCGGCACGACATCAATCGAGGTGCTTCCCTGCGTAAAATTGACTTTTCCGGGACCAGCTTGAAAGCCGCCGCCGTTAATCTCAATCGGCAAGCCTAGGGGGCTTGTCGGCGTCGTGGAGCTGTTAATATTCTGAATCTGTGGGACTGGCGGAGGTGTGCTGCTTCCGCTACCGCAGCCTGCCAAAAACCCGATGGCCGCCAAAACGAGAGGGGTGCCACCGACGATGGCCATTCTTGACTTCATTTCTTTTCTCCTTGGGTCATCCCTAAAAAAACAGCTGTGCAGCAATTTTGGGCAACTCCGCTATCCCGGCTCTAGTACTCGTTTCGCAGCATGTCTTGCGAAGGTTAACTGGACGTTCGGCCAGGGCAGCGGGGACGGCGAGACGGTCAGTGAACCGGGAAGGGTTTCAAAACTCACAGTACGGCGCTTTGAAGTCCCTTTACTTTGTGATTGACCCTCTGCAGAGAAGGCGAAATACTTCCGCCCTCCCACCTGAACTTGTCCCAAAGATGGGGAATCCTTCTGAGGTTATAAGGCCTCTTATGAATCTTCGTCCTTTGGCTATTGCGGTTCTGTTCGCTTCTCCTTGTTTCGCGCAGGAAACCAAGACCTTACCGCAAGCGCCGAAACTCCATTTCAATCGGCGCGTGTTTTTTATTGGCGTCAGCGCGCTTGCCGCCGCTCGAACTTTTGACGCTATTGAAACTCGACGGGTGCTAGATCGCGGTGGGTATGAAAATAATCCTTTTTTTGGTTGTCACCCTTCGTCGGCGAAGCAAGGGCTCATCACCGCGGCGTTCTTTGCCGGGGAATCGTTCTTGTTCTACAAGTCCGAGCGGAGTAACAAACGCTATTTGCGTTGGGCAGGTCGCATAAACCTTTCCTTTACAACCGAGGAACATCTGCGCTACGCAGCCTGCGGAGCGGAGATGCGAAAGTGTCTGGGCAACGGGTTGTTCTAGGCGAGTCCTGGCGAATCGACCTTTGCCGTCACTGGGCTTTTAAAAACTCCGCCACTAGAAGGCGTTATGTTGAACGCATCTTGCATTGATACATTGTAGCTTCCTCGTGTGCGGACTTACCCAGCCCTTAACCCCTGAATCAGCCCGCCGTGTGCTCAGAAAAGTCGGGAAGGAAATACCTTTGTAGTTTAACGATTGCAATGTGCGGAGCCCGCCGCACAAGGTACACTCGACCGGCTACAGCGTGAATGAAACGTGCCGAATCCCTCTCAAGAATACTCCTCACGCCTGGAAAGGTTTGCTCGTGCGGTGGCTGCCAAGCAACGGCAGCACTTCCTGGCCGGAAACACCAAGCTCGCAGTAATGGCCGCCGGACTGATTCTCGGTTGGCTTTCTATCGGGGAAGAGCTGATGCCGCGGTATTGGCTGGCCCTGCCATTAACGGCCTACCTGGCGTTATCTGTTCTACACGAATTCATCCTGCGCGCCCGGTCTGGGGCCGAAATAGCGGCAGAGTTCTATCGAAAAGGGTTCGCACGCATGGAGGATCGCTGGACGGGATTGGGACAGACCGGCGATCGATTTCGCGGCGAGCCGCATGTCTATGCCGAGGATCTGGACTTATTTGGACGAGGCGGCCTATTTGAGCTGCTATCGATTGCACGGCTCCCGATGGGAGAAAACCAGCTAGCAGATTGGCTCCGTTACTCCTCGCCCCAGGAGACTATTCTGGAACGGCAGAGACTTATCGCCGAGCTCCGAGACAAACTACTGTTGCGTGAGGATATGGCGATAACCGGTGAAAACCTGCGCATCCGGCTCGACCCCGAATCGTTGGTGGGGTGGGCCGAAGGAGCCCGTATCTTGCCCGGATTAGGTTGGCGACTGCTCAGCGTCCTGCTAGCGTTATCTACCGCAGCAGCCATCCTGTATTTTTTCGCCGGCGGTTCCTACCGGGCCACGCTGATCCTTCTAGCCATGGATGCCGGTTGGCTGAGCGTTCTTGAGAAGCGAGCGCAGGCCGTCCTTCATGGAATCTCGTGCAACGCGGAAGGGATTCTCTTGTTCTCCCAGATTCTGCGGCGGGTGGAGCGCGAGTCGTTCGCCGAGGCCCGTTTGCGGGCCTTTTCGGACGAGCTTAAGGCCGGCCCGCAACAGGCGTCGCGCGCCACGCGAAACCTTGCTCGCATCGTGTACTGGATCGATGCGGAACACAGCTTGCTCGCCCACCTGGCCGAGCTGCCATTCCTGTACAGCGTGCAAGTGGCCTTCGCCGCAGAAGCCTGGCGAAGCCGCTTCGGACGCAGCTTGCGCCGTTGGGTGCAGATTACCGGAGAGATGGAGGCCTTGCTGTCGCTGGCCGCTTATTCCTACGAACATCCCGACGACCCATTTCCAAAATTTGTGAATGCCCAGAGTTCCGCGGCGATTTTCCAGGCGGAGGAGCTGGGTCATCCTCTAATCCCCGCGGTTCGAAGCATCCGCAATAGCGTGCAACTTGGCGGGAACGCGCGCATTCTGCTGGTCAGTGGCTCCAACATGTCGGGCAAAAGTACGCTCCTGCGCACGGTAGGGATTAACGCGGTTCTAGCAATGGCCGGCGCCCCGGTGCGCGCCAAGTCCATGCGGTTGACGCCGGTGGCGATTGGCACACGCATCCGCAGCACGGACTCCTTGCAGGAGGGACGCTCCGGCTTTTACACGGAAATTCTGCGTATCCGCGACGTATTCCGTCTGAGCGATAGCTCGAATTTGCCGTTGCTGTTTCTCTTCGACGAATTGTTGGAGGGCACCAATTCAAAGGACCGCAAGATCGGGGCCGAGAGCTTATTGCAAGCACTCCTCGGCCGGGCGGCCATCGGGATGGTCACCACGCATGACCTGACGCTAACCAGCATCGGCCAAACCTTGGGATCCCACCTGCGCAATATGCATTTTCAGGATTACGTGGAAGAAGGCAAGATGCGCTTCGATTACAGGCTGCGCGAGGGCGTGGTGGCCAAAAGCAATGCTATCGAGTTAATGCGCCTGATAGGGCTACAGATCTAATTTCCCGCTGCCAACTTCCCGTGCCGGTCCCGTTTCAAGTCGGCCTGGCCGCCGCCTATATTCCCGCGCTGCGCGCCATGCGAGTCGATCCCATCGTCGCCCTGCGCCACGAGTAGCGCCTCCACGTATACCACCGCCTAAAGCGGCTGCTCGAGATAGGGGGGAAGCGAAGTCACTTGTCCAGCGATGACGTGATAGCCCGCGCCTGAATAGAGGTAGACATGCAAGAAGCGCATTTGACTGGTTACTCGCTGTCCTTTCAGTGTCGCCCGTATGGACCATGTACCGGTGGCCACCGCGATATCGCGATACAACCTGACTTTTATGTCGGATGCAGTGAACGATTCGTATTTAACTTCCGGAGCCTGAACCGCCGCAATCAGCGAAGTACGGTCCACGGTCTGGCCGCGCGATAGGACCCCGTTAAAATCGTCGCTGTACACGCGCCGAAAAAACGTCGCATCGCCATGCTGAATCGCCCGCGCGGTCTCTTTTTCTAGCGCTACCACCTCTTGCCGCTGCAAGTCCGCGTTTGGGCGCTCCAGCATGCACGCGTCCATGCACTCTTGCCGCTGGACTTGCCGTGCATCCTGCGGATGCAGAGGAGCACTGAGTGCAAACCAAATCATCAGTGCGGCCGGGACTCTTCTCATGCGCTCGCGCCTCCCTCGGAATGAATGGACGGTACGGCGGGGTTCTTCCTTTAGTATAGGGAGCGCAACAGCACAAGCTTGGCTTCTCGAGCCCTCTGTGTGCAAATGCAAAACGAGCCCGCGTCGCTCACGATCTTGCGGAGCCCATTGCGGAATCCAGTGCGCAGCTAAAACGATGGGAACAGAGCCAATCTGCGAGATGCTCCCAACGCGGGCCAATCCGGTCGGGTACGGCGTCGCCCCCAGCATTTACGGTTACCGCGTCATCAGATGGAATTGCGCCGCCTGTCAGGAATTCCTCAAAGGACGGGGAGCACCTAAAGGTCCGCGATTTAGCAGTGCGTCACCGCTTAGGAAGGAAACTAGCAAGCGATGAATATTACGAAGCAAGAGGTTTAAACGTTGAGGCTCAGCGAAACGAGGTCGGTGCGCGGCGCTGGAAGCCTTTCGGGCGACTTTGTTCGCTCTACCGGCCGGTACAAAGTATCCCGCTCGACCGGCACGCGCCCCGCGGCACGGATCAGTCGTTCTAGTTCCGCGCGCGGGGTGAATTCCGAGGTTTTCGCGCCGGCATCGTGATAAATCTTCTCTTCCACCACCGTGCCATCCAGATCGTTTGCTCCGAAGCGCAAGGCAATTTGCGCAATACTCGGCGTGAGCATCACCCAGTAGGCCTTGATATGATCAAAATTATCGAGCAGCAGCCGCGCCACGGCGATGTTGCGCAGGTCGGCATAACCCGTTGGTTTAGGAATATAAGACAGCGCCGTATGGTCCGGATGAAACGCCAGCGGAATGAATGTCACGAAACCGTGCGTCTGATCCTGCAATTCTCGCAGCTTCACCAGATGATCCACACGTTCTTCTTCCGTTTCCACATGGCCATAGAGCATTGTGGCGTTCGATCGCAATCCAATTTCGTGCGCCTGGCGCGCGATGCTCAGCCACATCTGACCGCTCACCTTGTGATCGCAAATAATCTTGCGCACCCTCGGATGGAAAATCTCCGCGCCGCCACCCGGCAAGGAATCCACGCCGGCTTCCTTCATTTTTAGCAGCGTGTCGCGCACGGAAAGCTTGGCTATGCGCGCGAAATAACCCACCTCCACCATCGTAAACGCTTTCAGGTGAACGCTTCCAAAGCGCTGCTTCAGCCCGCGAATTAGCTCCAGGAAATAATCAAAAGACAAATCCGGATGCAAACCGCCCACGATGTGAAACTCGGTGGCCCCTTCACGAACTCCCTGTTGCGCCCGCTGGTAAATCTCCTCCAGCGCAAAGGTGTAAGCGCCCGGCGCACTGGGATCCCGTCCGAACGCGCACAGCTTGCAATGCGCCACACAAACATTCGTCGGATTGATATGGCGGTTCACATTAAAGTAGGTGACGTTGCCGTGCCGCTTCTCGCGCACATGATTCGCCAGCCAGCCGACGGCCAGCAAATCCGGCGACCTGTAAAGCGCTATGCCGTCATCGACGTTCAAGCGCTCCCCGGCGAGCACTTTGTCCGCCACCGGTTTCAGCCGCTGATCGTTTATGGTCAGGTTTGACATTCTATTTTGCGCTTCTAGGATAGCTTATTCCTGCGCTCTTTCCAGCTTTCATAACATCCAAACTCTTCAAACGCGCCAAACCGCCGCCGCCGCTCCCCAAAAAAGCAGAAACAACAGGCTGATATATCCGTTCACCGCAAAAAACGCGGCGTCGAGCCTGCTTAAATCGTCGGCTTTCACCAGCGAATGCTCATACGCCAACAGCGCGGCGACCACCGCGATCCCCAGCCATGCCGGCCAAGGCAGCGCAAAACTTCCCGCCAGCCAAATCAGGAGTGCCACCACGCCCACATGCATTCCTCGCGCGATCCATAAGGCGCGGGCAACCCCGAACTTCTTGGGAACCGAGAACAATCCGGCCTGGCGGTCGTAGTCAATATCCTGGCACGCGTACAGCACGTCGAAACCCCCGACCCACAAGGTAACCGCGCCGCAAAGAAGCAGTACGCGCAAGTCGAGCGATCCTGTGACGGCAATCCATGCGGCCGCGGGAGAAATCCCCAGCGCAAAACCGAGAAAGAGGTGCGACCAGTTTGTGAACCGCTTCGTAAAGGAATAAAAAAACAGGACGGCCAGTGCGGCCGGCGCCAATTCCAATGCCAGCCGGTTCAGCCGCCAAGCGGCGACGAAAAACAAAACCACCGCGACGATGGTAAACACCCAAGCGAAGGTCACTGAGAGGTCGCCAGTCGCTAAGGCACGTTTGCTCGTCCGCGGATTTTCCCGATCGTAACGAAGGTCCACTATGCGATTGATCGTCATCGCCGCGGACCGCGCCGCCACCATGGCCACCACGATCCACACGACCTGCCAAAGCGTCGGCCAGCCGTGCCGTGCGGCGCGCGCGGCAAGCAAAGCGCCCGTCAACGCAAACGGCAGCGCAAAGACGGAGTGCTCAAACTTGATCATTTCGAGCACGATGCGAAGGCGATTTTTTTTCATTGGTGCGGGCGCGCAACCGGCGGCTAAACTCGTCATGCTTTCGCTTCTTTCGATGACGCCCGGCCTGTCCATCGATACATCTTTTCTTGCGGCAATCCAATCTGCGACATTACCCGGCAAGTGTATTGCGTCACCAGATCGTCGATCGTTTTCGGTTGATCGTAAAACGCCGGAATCACCGGCATGACCACCGCTCCCGCCTGCTGGACTCGCAACATATTTTCCAAATGGATGCGATTGAACGGCGTATCACGAATACACAACACCAGCTTGCGCCCTTCCTTCAGCATCACATCCGCACTCCGTGCAATCAGGTCGTCGCTGGTACCGTTGGCAACCGCCGCCAACGTGCCCATCGAGCACGGAATCACCAACATCGAATCGACCTGATAGCTGCCCGAAGCGATGGAAGCGCCCACATCCTTGTTGGGCAGAATCTCAATCTTATGCACTGTGCGACCGACAATCCGGCTTGGCAGCTGCTTCAAATCCCCAGAAGTGAGGCCTAACTCCTCGGCGAATAGCCGTTGCCCGATTTCGGTTACCACCAGGTGCACGCGCCCTACGCGCGTATCATCCTCCAGCAGCTCCAGCGCCTTCTTCGCCAGCAGCGCGCCACTGGCCCCGGTCACACCTACGGTTACGATTCGCCCCTGGGTTGATGCCATATAAGTGGGTTTATTCAGTCTCGCAGCCGCTCCTCCCCAAGTCAAGAACGCCCATTCCCAGGCTCGTCTCGCACGCTATACTGGCATCCTGGCCCAAAGGAGAGGAAATTATGGCGAGTGTGCAGCCTGCCAGACAGCCGCTTGAAGTGGCTATGGACTTCATCCAACGAATTAATGCCGGTAAGGTCGACCCCATTTGCGAACTCATGACCGAAGATCACGTCTTTCAAGACGCCCTGGGCAAGCGCTTCATTGGGCGCGATAAGATGCGCGAAGGCTGGCGCGCTTATTTCAGCAGCGTGAGAGATTACCAGGTTCATGCTGACGAGTTTTTTCAGACCGACGATCGGTTGGCGATCTTCGGATCGGCCAGCGGCAGCTATGCGGCAAGTGGCCACTTATCTCCAGAGAGCTTCTGGAAGGTGCCCGCCGCTTGGCGGGTCGAAATCCGTAATGGACTCGTTGCAGAGTGGCGCGTTTATGCGGACAATCAACCTTTGCGAAAGCTCATGGGGGAAGATCAGCCCTAGAGCTACGGCGTCCTCGAATTCATGAAAGAGCGCGAACTCCATCAACTCCTGGATCTGGTGCGCCTCGGTGCTTTGCCGCCGGATCGCGCGGTCGCGCAATTGAAGCACCTCCCGTTTGAGGATTTGGGCTTCGCCAAAGTGGATCATCATCGCTCCCTGCGCCAGGGCTATCCCGAAGTCATTTTTGGCAAGGGGAAAACACCGGAACAAGTGGCCCAAATTGTTAAGTCTATGTTACGGCGGGCCGGTCGGCAGAATATTCTGGTCACCCGCGCGAATCCGGCCATCTTTAAAGCGGTTCGCCGCGTGAATCCGGCCGCCAAGCGTGTAGCAAAATTTCATTCCCTGTCCGGCGTGATCACCATCGAGCGCAGCCGCGAGGTCACCGGCAAGGGGCAGATTTTTGTGGTATCCGCGGGAACCAGCGACATTCCGGTAGCGGAAGAAGCGCTGCTCACCGCACGCATAATGGGCAACCGCGCCGAGCCCTTATATGACGTCGGTGTTGCCGGCATCCACCGCCTGCTCGAGCATCGCCAGGAGCTCGCGTCCGCCCGCGTGATCATCTGCGTCGCTGGAATGGAGGGCGCACTCCCTAGCGTGGTGGGCGGCCTGGTTGGCGTTCCGGTGATCGCGGTGCCGACCAGCACGGGTTATGGCGCCAGTTTCGGCGGCGTTGCAGCCCTCCTCGGTATGCTCAACAGTTGCGCATCCAATGTCACCGTCGTGAACATCGACAACGGCTTTGGCGCCGCCTGCGTCGCGTCCTGCATCAACCGGCTCTAGAAACAGCGCCCCCGCCCACCGCAGCCTCAAATTACTCGTGTGAACGCTCACGGTTTCAGCAGGACTTTCATCACGTCTTTTTTCTGCGCGAACTGGATCGCTTTACTCGCTTGCGCCAAAGGAAAAGTACGTGTGATGAGCGGCCGCGGGTCGAGTTGGCCGGAGCGTAGCAACCGGATAGCTTTTGCAAATGGGCCACAGCGCGACCCAACTACCGTAATTTCCTTCACCACCATCGGCCATGTTTCGACCGGCGCCGCGCCATGAAATGTCGATTTCAAGACCAGTGTTCCCCGCGGTTCGATCATGCTCTGCGCAAGCGCCAGCCCGCTTGGCGAGCCGGTAGCCTCCACCACCATTCCATAGTTCTCCTGAAACCGTTGGATGTCGCTGGCGCTGCCTCGGACGCGGCGAGTCGTGATGCCAGCCTTCCGCGCAATTGCCAGCTTTGCCAAATGTTTGCCGTACATCACGACGCGCGGCACCACGGTATGGAGCGTCCGCGCGATCAACTGCGCGAGCTTCCCGTCCCCCAGCACCGCAGCTTGCTGGAATTCGTCGACATTCACCTGTTCCAAAATTTCACACGCAGCCGCCAGCGGTTCCACGAATACTGCCTGCTCATCGCTGATGCCGCCGGGAACGGCATGCAGATTTTCGATCGGCAGCGCGAGGTGCTCCGCAAACGCGCCGCCGTGCGCGACAATCCCCAGCACCGTTCTCCGCGCACAGTGTGTCCGCAATCCTCTCCGGCAAAAATCGCAAACCGGGCGATATCCGTATGCCGGACACGTTACATTGATTTCGCCAACGACTCGGCGGCCTAGCCAGCGCCTTCGTTCCCGCTCAGAAGCGCCGCGGACTTCCACCACCTCGCCCACGAATTCATGTCCTGGCGTACCTCGAAAATCATGATAGCCCCGCAATATCTCGAGGTCGGTATTGCAAATTCCCGCCAGCCGTACCCGCACCAAAGCCCACCGGGGCGGTACCTTCGGCAACGCTCTTTCTCGCGCTACTAGACGGTGATTGTGAACAACGAACGCCAGCAAGTGCTTACCGTGCCTTGGGAGATTGAAAAATTAAATTTCGGGTAACTATCGTAATGCCGCACTCAGCGTCTTCCGTAACGCCGGTTCCTGTTGCGGGAAAACCGTCCGTAGATCCAGGATGAGCCGGTCATCTTCCACGCGCGCGATCACCGGGATTCCCGCGGGCGCTCGCCTCATTCGCTGCTCCAGCTGCGCCGCGGAATAGCGCGCACTTGCTATGCGTATCAGTTTCGTGGGAATGGATTGCGTCGGCGTAGAGCCACCGCCGGCCAAGGACTTCCCATCCGCAATCTCCAGCTCAACTTCACCTAAAGGCACTTCTGGGGTCAGCTCGCGAAGAAAATTCTCCGTGCGCCGCTTGACCTCCTGCAGGCTCGCGCGAATCATGTGCAGGGCCGGAATTTCGTCAACCGCCCCGCGCAAATACGCTCCCAGCGTGCCTGCCAGGGCTGCGGTCGTCAACTTGTCCACGCGAAGTGCGCGAAACAAGGGATGACGGCGCACTCTTCCGATCAACTCCTTCTTCCCCGCGATAATTCCCGCCTGCGGCCCGCCCAACAGTTTGTCTGCGCTGAACATCACCATGGAAACACCTGCGTCCACACTCTGCCTCACCGTCGGCTCCACCATTCCCACGCTGGATAGATCGACCAGCAAGCCCGATCCCAGGTCTTCGATCACTGGCAAGTGGAAGCGCGCGCCCAGCGACACCAGCTCGTCCAACGAAGGTTTCTCCGCAAATCCCGTGATCGTGAAGTTCGACGGGTGCACCCGCAGCAACACCCGCGTGTTCTCGCTGACCGCATTTTCATAGTCGGCAATGCGCGTGCGATTCGTCGTTCCTACTTCGCGAAGTACCGCTCCGCTCTGCTCCATGATCTCCGGAATCCGAAAGCCGTCCCCTATCTCTATCAATTCGCCGCGCGAAACGAGGACCTCTCCGCCTTTCGCCAGCGCACCCAGCGCCAGTAACACCGCCGCCGCGCAATTGTTCACCACAATCGCGGCTTCCGCTCCCGTTAAACGTTGCAGCAACTCCGCCACATGCACATCACGCTTTCCCCGCGCGCCCATCTCCAGGTCATATTCCAGATTGTTGTAACTCGTCGCGCTCCGTTGAATCTCCTCGAGCGCCGCCCCGCTCAGCGGAGCGCGGCCCAAATTGGTGTGCAATATTACGCCGCTGGCGTTAATCACCGGCTCCAGTGTGGATGCAAGCACTCGCTCCACCATGGAAGAAATTTGTTCCTCGAGCGCCCCAGCGTTCAAAGCCACCACCGCGGCCGTGCCCTCTGCGGTGATCCGCGCTCTCAAGTCGGCAAGAACCGTGCGCGTGATGTCCAGCACCAACTCGCGGTCCACCCGCTGCGTCAGCGCCGCCAGCCGCGGCTCCGCCAGCAAGTCGTCCACCGACGGAATCTGCCGTAGCAAATCCATTTGGTCCGCTGGAACCGCTCTTTTGGCTCGCAAGTCCATGCGGCCATTTCAACACACCGCCGCTTCGCCCGCAACGCCCTGGACCAGTCCTGGACCGTGCCCAATCAGCCGCTTTTCGGACCCGGTCTGTTGACGCGCTCGCCTTCTGCTCCTAGCATGGAGCAATCGGGGGCATCCTCACCCATGGCGACGATCGACGAAGAAATGTCCCAGTTGGAAAAGGACATTCGTCAGCTCAAAATCGAGTACGACCAGTTCTTCGGCGGCGGCAGGAAGCGCCCGCCCAGCGAAATCGAATGGCGCATCGAGACGATTATCAAGCGCTACGCCGAACGCGGTGGCGAACTTAAATTCGGCCAGCGCTTCAAATACAACAATCTCACCCAAACCTACGCAAAATATAAAGACATCTTCCGCAAGAAGGTCCAACAAAAAGAAGAAGGAAAAGTGCAGCGCCACTTCGGGGCCGCCGCCAAAGCCATCGAAGCCGAACGTGCCAAAGCCACTGCTGCCGCCAGTCCGGCGCCACAGCCCACCGCCTTCCGCATGATTTGCTCCGAACCGGAGAGCGAGCCTGCCAAGGTCGATCAGCTTTACCGGGCCTTCCAGGACGCCATGCAGCAGACCGGCGGCAGTGTTAAGCAGTCGCGGGAGAACTTCGCCGACTTTGTCAGCAAAAAGACCAAAGAGCTGCAAAAGCAGAAAAATTGCCGCGAAGTGGAATATGTGGTGGAAGTCGTCAACGGCGAAGTCAAGCTCAAGGCCCTGGTTAAAGCTTAGAGCTATTCCCTGCCCTCTCTCCAGATCGAGCCTGGCACTTTTTCCGTGGTCTTTTCTTTCTTCTTTCCCTCCACACCTCGCACGCTTACACTGATCTACTTTTCCGGAGGCAATACATGGCGGTGCAGCGCGCGCTCATCAGCGTTTTCGATAAAACAGGAATCGCCGACTTCGCGCGGAGGCTTGCCGCCCTGCGGATCGAAATCCTCTCCACCGGCGGCACCGCCAAACTCCTTCGCGATGCCGGTCTAGCGGTCCGCGACGTTTCCGAATTCACCGGATGGCCCGAGATGCTCGGCGGCCGCGTCAAAACCCTTCACCCCAAAGTCCATGGCGGCTTGCTGTTCCGCCGCCATCTGCCCGGCGACCAGAAGCAAGCCGCCGAACACGGCATCGCCCCGATCGATCTGGTGGTCGTGAACCTGTATCCCTTCGAGGCCACCGCGGCGAAAACCGGCCTTTCTGCCGAAGAGCTCATCGAAAATATCGACATCGGCGGCCCCACCATGCTCCGCTCCGCAGCCAAGAATTTCGAAAGCGTCACGGTGATCACCGACCCCGCCGACTATCCTCGCGTGGCACAAGAGTTGGAGTCATCTCAAGACACATCTCTCGCCACTCGCCTCGGCCTCGCTCGCAAAGTCTTCGCCGCCACCTCCTCCTATGACGGCCGGATCGCCACCGAGCTCGAGCGCCTATCCGCCCCCGCCAATCACGTCACGCTCAACGAAAGTCCGATTTTGCCGGAGCGTCTGCATCTCGCTCTTCGCCGCCAGCAGGAACTGCGCTACGGAGAAAATCCTCACCAGGCCGCGGCTCTCTACGTCCCCGCCGGACGCCTGCCGCAAGGCCTCGCCGCCGCTAAACAACTCCAAGGCAAGGAACTTTCCTACAATAATTTTGTCGATCTGGAAGCCGCCCGCAGCCTGGCCGCCGAATTTCGCCGCCCTGCCGTCGTCATCATCAAGCACAACAACCCTTGTGGCGCCGCGGAACAGGAAACTCTGCGTGAAGCCTACGTGAAAGCCCTGGCCTGCGACCCCATCTCCGCCTTTGGCGGTGTACTGGCCTTCAATCGCGAAGTCGATGCCGCCACCGCCGAAGAAGTGGCCAAACTCTTTGTCGAATGCATCGCCGCTCCCTCCTTCGACGAAAAAGCAAAGTCCCTCTTCGCCAACAAAAAAAATCTGCGTCTCCTCGAATTGCCTCCTGGCGGCCTGCAGCCCGAGCGCGAACTCCAGCTCAAGCGCATCCTCGGCGGCATGCTTGTGCAGCAGCCTGATCTCGGCGAAATTGTCGACTCCGACCTTCGAGCCGTCACCAAGCGCCTGCCTACGCCGGAGGAAATGCGCACCATGCGCTTCGCCTGGAAGGTCTGCAAGCACGTAAAATCCAACGCCATCGTCTTCGCCCGCGATGGCGCCACCCTCGGCGTCGGCGCCGGTCAGATGAGCCGCGTCGACTCCGTCAAACTCGCCGTAATGAAAGCGCAATCGCCTCTGCACGGCGCCGTCGTCGCATCCGATGCCTTCTTCCCTTTTCCCGATGGCGTGGAGGAAGCCGCCAAAGCCGGCGCCACCGCGTTCATCCAGCCCGGAGGGTCCGTACGCGATACGGATGTCATCGCCGCCGCCGATCGCCTCGGCTTGGCCATGGTCTTCACCGGCATGCGTCACTTTCTCCATTAGTCGGCGCTGAACTACTCAGAAAAAGCCGGAGCGCGCCGTTCATCCCGCTCCCCGCCTGCAGGT
>DATGEY010000122.1:0-44876 GCA_035309625.1 Candidatus Acidiferrum sp. | reverse complement strand
TGGCATTTTTCGGCTTGTACCGCAGGCGTTGCGCTCGCAGATGTTTCTCGCAGAACGTCACGGAATTGTGGGCCAGCGGTTCGGGGCAGCAGATGCACTTTCCTTCCGCGCGATTGCGCTTCTGATAGCGCAGCGAGGCGGCAAGATGCGCGGCACCAGGCTCCAACGCGGGCAACGGGATCAATTCCTCTTCCGTTCGCTGGCCGTCACGCACTATGCGCTGCGCCCGTTCGAGAGGGCTTTCCTCGTTTTCAATCGCGTGTTTGAGGGCTTGCCGGTCGGTCTTTCTGAACCATCTGACCACGGAAACTTGACTCGACGTGTCGATGATGCGGTCCAGAAGTACATGCAGGTCGGCGCGACGATCCGAGAGCTCTGCTAAGAGCGCCAGTTCGTGTGATGCGAGCGTATTGTCGTCGCAGGTCAGCAAGAAGTTGACGGGAAGAATCAGCCCCGCGTTTTGCTGCTTGGCCATCGCTTCGCGTTGCCGCGCTCCACGGCTTTGCGGGGAAGAACCCTTAGTTCGTGTGATTAAGCGGTGAGTTTTTGTCATTTACCACCTCACCGGGCCGCGCAGTCGGCGGGCTTCGGAGACATTGCGAGCGCGCTGAATGCGGTCCTTCTTAAGCCATTCGGCGCCCTGCTCTGGCGTCAAAACCTTGTCGTTGACACCCAATACGCTTTGCGACCATTCGGCATCCCGCGCGGTGCGAATCCGGAGAATCTGACCCGCGTCGAGTCTCCAAGACATCGCTTGGTGGGAAACGGCAACCTTGCGGCCCGCGCAGGTTTCATGGATCGCCTTCACGACGGCATCGAAAACACGGCCATCGTAAAGCTGGACGGTGACGTGCGCGCCTACTGCGAGCGGTTTGCTCATTGCGCGCCGCCAGAGGCAGGCTTACCGGGGAATTGGTAGCCGTTCCGAATCCACTCTAAGACAGTGGCCTTTGGTTTCGGCTTCCCTGGGTTTTGCTTTTTTCGTGGAGTGCGCTTCGACCGCTTGGGGAAATAAATTACACTGCCTGTAGACATATCAGCCTCCTAGTTAGGTTGACTTGTTCAGGGGCGTGTTCGGATTGCCGTCCGAGCGCGTCCCGCTTTACTTGGCCTAGACTCTCTTCTTTTTCCTCCCCGGCCTTGTGGCCTTCAGAACTTTCCGGGCTTTGGCAATATCGCGGGCGGTCCAGAGTCGCACACCAAACTCCTCGACGGGCGGCGCGTCGATTGTCTCGGCTTTTATGTGCCGTTGCAGGGTTAAGATGGCAACGCCTAGCTTGCTGGCCGCTTGGCGCGTCGAGAAGCGCTTTTCCATGGTAGAGGATTCTATCATAATTCCCGTTGCATATTGTGGTGCATATTGGACTGGCGAAAGAGGGCGAAAGAGAGAGAAACTGGTAGAATGCCGGATACGAAGAACCAACGAGATAGAGCAAAACGGCTCATTTCGTAATCGGCAGGTCGCGAGTTCAACTCTCGCCCTCGGCTCCATGGTTTCGCGAGTATCGCGCAGGGGTCAGTTGGTCAGGCATCGCTTGACGGCAATGCGGCATCTTACTATGGTGGTAGTGTGGGTGCGATGACACGCGGTTTTGAGATGCGGATTGGCGGACGGCAAGCGCTTTTTTGCTTGCTGCTCATCGCTGTTCTACTCTATAACCCGTTTTTTACCATTCTCAGTATTTCGCAGGAGTTCAGTGTTCAGCATACGCTGAGCTATCGCGCTACCTTGGCGGGTTCTGAATTGCGGCGCTGTACCTTCGAGGCCGCCCAGCCCTTGATACCCGCGATGGATGCCATTGTGAGTCACACGGCGGAACGGTTCGCGCCATCCCGTGAAGGTGCATTGCTTCCGGCCGGCGATCCGGTTGGCCATTTGTCGCTGCCGCTTTGCGACAGCATCTGGTTTCGCCCGCCGCCCGCAGGATAACCCCTCCGCTATTTCCGCTGAGTAAACATACGAATCGGCAGGGACGCAGCCTTGGCTGCTTTGTGATATTTCTTAATGATCTTCCGCGGACCCCGGCGCTACGCTCGCCGGCGACCGCGCATCGCTCAGGATGACATTGATGATGAATAAAAAGTGGATGGTTTCGCTTGGCGGCTTGCTGGTCGCCGGGCTGCTGGCCTGGCTTTGGCTGGGGCGAGGCTCGACCGAAACAGGAGGGCTACCTCCGGTGGTCGCCGATGCGGATATTCCACCCGCCGCCGTCGCGCATGTGCAGCGCCATAACGTGGGCAGCACGCTGGCCATCGCCGGCGAGTTCAAGCCCTTTCAGGACGTGGACGTTCACGCCAAAGTGGCAGGATACATCCGTGAAATCTATGTCGACGTGGGCGACCACGTGAAGGAAGGCCAAACGCTGGCCGTGCTGGAAGTGCCGGAGCTGGCCGCGCAGTTGACCGGTACGGAGGCCGCGGTGCGCGCCGCACAGGAACAGGTTCGCAAGGCCCAGGGCGATCTGCAGCGGGCCAAGTCGTCGCATGCCGCCGCGCATTCCGCCTATGCCCGATTAAAGCAAGCCGCGGATTCGCGCGCCGGTTTAGTGGCCCAGCAGGAAGTGGATGATAGCGAGGCGAAAGATCTGGAAACCGAGGGGCAAACGGCCAGTGCCGAAGCGGAGATCGCCTCGGCCAAGCAGCAGCTGGAAGTGGCGCAAGCCAACCAGAAGCAGTACACGGCGCTCTCCAGTTACACCCGGATATCCGCCCCTTTTGCCGGGGTGATCACCAACCGGTATGCGGATACCGGGGCCCTGGTTGCGGCGGGTACCTCGTCGAGCACACAGGCGATCCCGGTGGTACGCCTGGCGCAGACCTCCAAATTGCGATTGGTCCTGCCCATACCCGAATCGGCGGCGGCGGAAATTCATCTGGGTGACCCGGTAAAGGTCCAGGTGCAGGCGCTGGGCCAGGAATTCGAGGGAAAGGTCTCGCGATTCGCCGATTCGCTGGATCGCCAAACACGCACCATGGAGACGGAAATCGACTTCGATAATCGCGCGGGCCGTCTGATCCCGGGAATGTACACCGAGACGCGCTTGTCCCTGCGGGAAAAAAAGAATGCCTTGACCGTCCCGCTGGAGGCAGTCAGCCGAAACGGCGACGACACGACGGTGCTGGCGGTCAGTCCGGACAACATCGTGGAAGAACGTAAGGTGCGGCTCGGCGTGGAGGACAGCACCCGCGTAGAGATTCTCTCCGGGTTGAGCGAGAGCGACCGGGTCATCATCGGCAATCGCAGCGAATACCACAACGGAGAAAAGATTCAGCCCAAAGACGTAAGTGGCGCGGCGGCGGGAACGGGAAGTGGCAGCTGATGTCTGGATTCTCGATACGCTACCCATTCTTTATTATCGTCGCTTGCCTGGTAATCGCCATCGTGGGAACGGTGACGCTGGTGCGCATGCCGGTCGACCTTTTTCCCCCGATCAACATTCCCGTTGTTGTCGTAGCTACCTTCTACTCCGGGATGCCTCCGCAGCAGATTGAAACCAATATCACCAATCCGTTTGAGCGCTGGTTTACGCTGGCCAGCGGCATCGATCACATCGAATCGCGATCGTTGCCTGGCGTAAGCCTGGTCAAAATTTATTTTCAGCCGGGCACCAACGCCGACGCCGATCTAAGCACCGTGTCGAACCTCGCTATGGCCGACCTGCGGCGCCTGCCACCGGGCACCCTGCCGCCGGTCGTTCTTAAGTTCGACGCCTCCAGCTTGCCGGTTTGCCTGATCACTCTGAAGGGCCAGGGGCTGAACGAGACTGAACTGCACGACATCGGCCAATACAACGTGCGTAACCAGATTGCCAACGTGCCGGGCGCCTCGGTGCCCCAGCCCTTTGGCGGCCGCTACCGGCAGATCATGGTCTACGTCGATCCCATGAAATTGCAGGCCCATCAGCTAAGCCCTATGGATGTCGTTCGCGAAGTGAACGAAAGCAACCTGATTTTGCCTGCCGGGGACGTAAAGATCGGGCCCTACGATTACAACCTCTACTCCAACAGTCAGGTGCCTTCCGCCAGCGCCATCAACAGCATGCCGCTGAAAACCGTGGGGCAATCTTCCGTGTTGGTGGCCGACGTCGGGAAAGCCGTGGATGCCCAAGCTATCCAGACCAACATTGTGCTGGTTGACGGCCAGCCCTCCGTGTACCTCCCGATTTTGAAACAGGGCGGCGACACCAACACCATTGCCGTCGTCGACGGCATCAAAGAAGCTCTCAAAAACCTGGTGGACGTCCCGAAACAGTTGGTTACCCGGGCCGTCTTTGACCAATCCATCTTCGTCAAAACGGCCATCGATAACCTCATGCACGAAGGCGCCATCGGTTTGGTGCTGACCGGGCTCATGATTCTCTTGTTCCTGGGCAGCCTGCGGGCCACCGCCGCGGTTTTTCTTTCCATTCCTCTGTCCGCCCTGGCCGCTTTTCTGGCCATCAGCGCGGGCGGCGGGACGGTGAATACCATGGTGCTCGGCGGCTTAGCCCTGGCATTCTCCCGCCTCATCGACAACTCCGTTATCGTGCTGGAGAACATCTTCCGCCACCTCGAAATGGGCGAAGAGCCGGCTGCGGCCGCCGAAAAAGGCGGCCAGGAAGTATCCTTGGCCGTTTTAGCCGCCACCCTGACCACCGCCATCGTATTTTTCCCGGTGGTCTTTCTGTATGGAGTCAGCCGCTTCCTGTTCGTGGCGCTGGCGCTGGCTGTCATCCTGTCCTTGTTCGCTTCCTATTTCGTGGCCATGACCGTCGTACCTCTATTTTGCGCCAAGCTGATCAAGAAGCATCAAGCGGACGAAGAGGTTGGAGAGGGCAGTATTGGTTCGCGGCTCGGCTCCATCGCAAAGCGTTTCAACGTGCAGTTCGAGAAAATGCTGGCGGGCTACGATCGCACTCTGAGCAAGTCGCTCCTGCGTCCGGCGGCAACGCTCATCGGGCTTGTCGGTGTGTCTCTCTTGTCTTTCTCGCTGTATCCGTTTTTGGGTGTAGCCTTTTTCCCGCGCACGGATCCGGGGCAATTCGTCATCAACGTGAAAGCTCCATCCGGGACCCGGGTCGAGCTGACCGAAAATTACGTCCGGCAGGTGGAAGACATCATCCGGCAGGTCGTCCCACCTTCGGAATTGTCGATGATCGTGTCCAATATCGGCGTCACGCCCGATTTTTCCGCTATCTATACGCCAAACTCCGCTCCGCACACCGCTTTCGTGCAGGCCAGTCTTAAGGAAGGCCACAAGACCGGCAGCTATGAATATATGAACCGGGTGCGCGCGCAGCTCAACCAGAAGCTTCCGCAGCTCACCACCTATTTTCAGTCGGGAGGATTAGTGGACGCCGTTTTGAACCTGGGGCTGCCGGCGCCCATCGACGTGCAGGTTAGCGGCAACAGCCTGAAACAGATCTACGCTGTGGCCACCCAGATCGCTGGTCCTACGCGTCAGCTCAGCGGGGTCAGCGATGTCTTGATCCCGCAGGACATCGATTATCCCGCCTTGCAACTGGACATTGACCGCGAGAAGGCCAGCTTGCTGGGTCTCTCGCAAAAGGAAATCGTAGACAACGTGATCACCGCGCTCACCTCCAACGGCATGATCGCTCCCAACTATTGGATCGATCCCAAGAGCGGCAACCCGTACATGCTGACCGTGCAATATCCCGAAGATCAAGTGAAGTCGGTAATGGATTTGAAACAGATTCCTCTGCGCGGGGTAAAAAGCAGCGATGCCACGTATCTCGACACGGTGGTTAAGATCACCACCGTTCCATCGCCCACCGAAGTCGACCATTACCAATTGTTTCGCGTAGTCGACGTCTACGTTTCCCCCAAGAATGAGGATCTCGGCACCATCACCGGCCAGATCGAACGCATCATCAAGAAAACGAAACTCCCCGAGGGCGTCCGCGTAAACCTGCGCGGCTCAGTGCAAGGCATGCGCCAATCCTTCAAGAGTTTCGGCATCGGGCTGATTCTCTCGGTCGTCCTGGTTTATCTCGTGCTCGTGGCTCAGTTCGCTTCCTGGGAGGATCCTTTCATCATCTTGCTGGCTGTGCCTCCCGGCCTTGCCGGGGTATTGCTCTTTTTGCTGGCTACCGGCACCACCCTGAACGTCATGTCCTTGATGGGCGTGGTCATGATGGTCGGCATCGTGGTATCCAACAGCATCTTGATCGTCGAGTTTGCGCGGCACATGCATCATGAGGGCAGGCCGCTGAAGGAGGCGGTATCCTTGGCTTCAAGGTTGCGTCTACGTCCAATCCTGATGACCTCGCTAGCCACCATGCTCGGTCTCATTCCCATGGCCATGAAACTAGGCACGGGCTCCGAGGCCTACGCCCCATTGGCCCGCGCCATTATCGGCGGCCTGCTGGTATCCGTGGTGGTGACGGTCTACCTGGTCCCCGCTGCGTATCTGATCGTCCATCGCCGAAAGGAACAACGTCTGCAAGAGGTGCACTCGTGAGTCGATGGGCGGCGCTGCTTCTTCTTTCCCTCGGTACAACCAGCTGCTGGGCCCAAGCGCAACCGCAAATGCCGGTGGCCCAGCCGCAAGCGTCCTCCGCCCAGGCTCCGGCGCCTTCCACCACTTCCTTGACATTGAAACAGGCGGAAGCCACCGCCTTGCGCAACAATCCGCAAATCACCGTCGGCCGGTTGCGCGCACTGGAAGCCCAACAGTATGTGCGGCAAGCCCGATCCGCCCTTCTTCCCACCGCCTACCTCAGCGTTACCGCGGTGGACTCCGAGGTCGGAAGCCGCATCGCCGCCGGCGCTCTCAACAACCCCACGGTATTTCCGCGCGCCGCCGCCGGTGCAACCGTCACTCAGTTACTTACCGATTTCGGTCGTACCACCAGCTTACTTTCCAGTTCGCAGTTTCAGGCTAAAGCCGAAGACAAAAACGCGGCGGCTACCACTGCCGATATCACCCTGGCCGTGGACCAGGCGTTTTACAACACCCTGGAGACTCGCGAATTGGTCAAAGTGGCGGAGCAGACCGTAAAGGCTCGCCAGACTCTGGTCGATCGCGTCAGCGCGCTGACCCAGGCCAAGTTGCGGTCCGACCTGGACTTGAGTTTCGCCAACGTCGACCTGTCCCGCGCCAAGCTCCTGCTCCTCGAATCGCAAAACAATTACCAGACCTCGCTCGCCGCGCTTTCTGCCCTGCTCGGCTATCCCGACGAACAGAGTTTCGACGCTACGGATTCCGGAGAACCAATCAGCCCGCCACCGGTCGATGTCCTTCCGTTAATCGCCGAGGCCCTGCAGCAGCGCCCAGAAGTCGCCTCCTTGCAGTTTCAAGTGCAATCCGCGCAAAAAAACAGCAGCGCGGAGCATGACTTGTGGCGCCCCACGGTAAGCGCCCTGGGCGTCGCCGGCATTTCGCCCGTTCGCGATCCCCAGATTCAAAACTGGTACGGCGCGGTCGGCGTCAACATCAACATCCCCATCTTCAATGGCTTCCTGTACAACGCTCGCGCGCAAACCGCCGACCTGCAGACCGAGGCCATGCGGCAACGGCTGATCGACCTCCGCAACAATGTCGCCCGCGACGTGCGCATCTCCTGGCAGGACGCCAACCAGGCCTTCGCCCGCCTTACGGTCACCCAGCAATTACGCGAGCAAGCCAATCTGGCCCTGGATTTGGCCCAGCAACGTTACAACCTGGGCCTCAGCTCGATCGTCGAATTCAGCCAGGCCGAATTGGGCAAGACTGAAGCCGATATCACCGACACCGACGCGCGTTATCGTTATGTCCTGTCGCAAATCGTGCTGGCCTACACCATCGGCGCGCCCAGATAGTCGCCGTCCTATTGCGCAAATCGGCCGTTCTATGTATCCTTTTTGCATGCAAGCTTACCCACGGAAGACCGCGCGGACCTGTTGCTGCTGTCTGTGCTGTATGTGTGCGTCTTCTGGCGCGGGTATGCTGGGCACGTAGAAGCAAAGTTCAGCCCGGATTTTTCAGCCCACCGCCAGAGAGTTGGCCGGTGGGTTTTTATTTTTGCGCGCAAGGATTTCAGTTTCAATTGGTGAAAAGGAGAAATGGAAATGGCCGAATACAAGCATCCCGAAGTATTGGTTACCACCGAGTGGGTGGCCCAGAACCTGAACGCCCCCAACACCCGCCTCGTCGAAGTGGACGTGGACACTACCGCGTACGACCAAGGCCACATCCCCGGCGCGGTCGGCTGGAACTGGCAAACCCAACTGCAGGACAATGTCCGCCGCGACCTCATCGAGCGCTCCGCTCTCGAGAAACTTCTCGCCGACTCCGGCATCTCCAATGACACCACCGTCCTGCTCTACGGCGACAACAATAACTGGTTCGCTGCATACGCCTTCTGGCAGCTGAAGTATTACGGCCACCAGAATGTGAAGCTGATCAATGGCGGCCGGAAAAAGTGGCTGGAAGAGAAGCGTCCGCTGACCGAAGAAGCCGCCAACGTTTCGCCCGCAACCTATCGCGTCTCCGCTATCAACGAATCCCTGCGCGCCTTCCGTGACGACGTGCTGGCCATGGTACAGGGGAAAAAGCGCGGCCAACTCGTGGACGTTCGCTCCGTAGATGAATTCACCGGGAAGATTATCGCGCCGCCGGGTATGACCGAAACGGCCCAGCGGGCCGGCCACATTCCCAATGCCGCCAATATTCCTTGGGCCCAGGCCGCCAACGAGGACGGCACCTTCAAATCCGCGGACGCGCTTGCGGCCCTGTACCAGAACAAAGGCGTCACCGGCAGCGACGAAGTCATCGCCTATTGCCGCATCGGCGAGCGCAGCTCCCACACCTGGTTCGTGCTCAAGTATTTGCTGGGCTACAACAATGTCCGCAACTACGATGGCTCCTGGACCGAATGGGGTAACCTGATCGGCTCGCCGATCGTCAATGAAACTGCATCCAACGCCAAAGCCGCCAGCGCGACTTAACAGCCGTTGAAGAGTTTGCGCGGAGCTTGTTCAAGCTTCGTGCACTGGGGCGCGGTCGCCAAGTGGTAAGGCAAAGGTCTGCAAAACCTTTATCGGCGGTTCGATTCCGCCTCGCGCCTCCAAAATTTGCCTTGATTTCTACGCCAGCGTAGAGTTGGTGGGCCAGGCTACCGGACTAGCCGCCCGCGGAAGCTTCACCAGCATCACCGTGCCGGATTCCGACGTGCTCTCGACGGTTACCGAGCCGCCATGGTCGCTGACGATCTTGCTGACAATAGCCAGCCCCAGCCCAGTTCCATTGGGCTTGCCCGAGCTCACAAAAGGATCGAACACGCGCCCACGGATGTTTTCCGGTACTCCCGTGCCCCGATCGCTCACCCGGATTTCAAATGCGTCGTTTCGGCTCCGCACATTTATTCCCACCGGACTTTCGTCTCCAGGTGTCGCTTCGCATGCATTCAGCACCAGATTGAAGAAAGCGCGCTCCAGCTTGCGCGGATCGAACATTCCTTCCAGTTCGCTGTCCGTGTGCAACGTAATCGCGCGCCCCCGAAATTCTGGACGGGCATGCACCGCTTCAATCGCGCGATGGATGACCTGCTTCAGGTCAGCCGGTTCCGGCGAGATCGTGCTGCGCTGGTGCGCCAGCTCCCGCAGCGAATCGATCAAGTCGGTCATCTGCGTCGAAGCCGTCTTGATTTCCTCGTAGATTTCGCTCTTGTCCAGCTTTAACTCGTCCGCTTCGTAAAGAAACTCCGCGTTGGCCACCACCGCCGCAAGGTAATGCCGCAGATCGTGGGAAATGGAGCTCGCCGCGCGCCCCAGCGCCGCGATTCTTTCCGTATCGATCTGCTGCCGCTGCGAATCCAGCAACTCGCCGCGCATCTTCGCGAACGCCCGGCTCAGTTCAGCGACTTCCGTGGTGCCCTCCGGCGTGATCGAATATGTGTAGTTTCCGGCGGCCAACGCGCGAACCCCGGAAACCAGATTGTCCAGCGGCTTGGTTATGGTGCGCGAAACAAACCCGAATAGCAGCGCACCAAACAAAACCGCCGATGCTCCCAGCACGAAGATCGTCCGATTCAACCGGCTCATGAAGCTGTTCACCGGCCCCAGCGGCATCATCACGTAGCAGCGCACGGGTGAGGGCAGCGCTCCATGCAGCAGGACCGAGGAAAACGCATAGTGGCCGGTATCGAGCGCCAACTCCAGCTCCTCCGGCTGCGCTTCCGCATTCGGTCGGCTTAACCACCGCTGCATTGCCGCTTCGTCTTTCGCCGGCAGCGTCGAAGCAATCAGCCGGTCTCCGGTCGCCAGCGCAATCTGATTTCCCGCCACCAGAGCCAAATGTTCCGCGACGCTCGAATCCACTTGATAGCCGATCGCCAGAAAACCCAGTTCTTGCGAATTAGCTCCCGCTCCCGCCGTGATTGTGCGGAGAAAAACTTCGTACAGCCGCCCGTTGTCATACCACCACGATGCTTCCTCGCCTTGCTCCACCGACCGCTTCACATCCCGCTCCGCCGCTTCCACGGGCCAACCGCTCTTGGTCGCATGGAATGCCACCACCCGCCGATCCGGCAGCGCCAGAATGAACAGGTCGCTCCCAGCCAGCTTCCACCAGGCGGTGGAGGCATCCTGAATGGTTAGCGCATGCTCGGTGGTCATTTGCGCTTTGACGATCGGTAAATCCGCCAGCATCGCCGCCGTTCTCGAGAGCTGCTGTTCCCTTTGCCGCTGCACGCTTTCAAACGCGCGCACCGATGCTTCCGTACCGTCGCGCACCTGCCGTTCCGTTTCCACGCTTACCGTGTGCCGGATAATCAGCAGCAGCGCTCCCGTCAAGCCGCAGATGATCAGCAGCGTGGCTACCAAAAGCTGAGTGCGCAGTCGAAAATGGGTCATTTCAGTTCCATTGTTTTTTGTACGAATGCCGCGGTTTATGGCTTTCCGTTCGCTTCCGGCACAAATTTGTAACCGGCGCCATGCACGGTTTGGAAAAACCTTGGGTTGGCCGAGTCCGGTTCGAGCTTTTGCCGCAGCCGCAAAATATGATTGTCCACCGTGCGCGTCGAAGGATAATTCTGGTAGCCCCATACTTCATTCAACAGCTCGTCGCGCGAAAGCACTCTCCCTGGCGATCCGGCTAGAAATTTCAGCAGCTTGAACTCTTGCGCCGTCAGGGTCACCGCCTTCCCCGCCAGCGACGCTTCCATGCTGGTGAAATCCACTCGCGCGCCGCCGAATTCCAGCACTTCGTGACTCACATGTTTTGCCGGAACACTGGCGATGCTTTGGGTCCTGGCGCTTGCGCTCCCTCGCCGCATGGCCCGGCGCACCCGCGCCAGCAGCTCTCGTGGGCTGAACGGCTTGGTGACATAGTCATCCGCGCCCAACTCCAGCAACAGCACCTTGTCCTCGACTTCCGCATTAGCGCTCAGCACCACGATCGGCACCGAAGCCGCAATGGTCTTGAACTCCCGGCACAGTTCTTTCCCCGAAAGTCCTGGCAGCTTCAAGTCCAGCAATACCGCGCTGGGCGGCTGCTTGCGAAACGTCTCCAGTCCCGCGATTCCGTCCGACGCGATCTGTACCTGCAGCGAGTCCGCTTCCAGCAAACGCTGCAGCGTTCTTTGCATGGCTCTGCTGTCTTCCACCACCAGCACGGTTTCCATAGACTTTGCTTCCTTTTCGGTTGGCTTGAACGTGTTCGTCACAATTCACCCGTCTACCGCGGCCTAATAATCGGTCTTCAGCGCTTCCGGATCGTAGTCCTGCCCGTATTTGTTTTTGTGTTCTGCCGGGAGTCGTTTGATCGCTTGCAGCGCAACGGTCGGCAGATCTTGATCTTCGTTTTCAATGGTCACTTGCCGCTGCATGGCCTGCAGTGACGCCGCCGCGGCGTTCTCGTACCACACATGCATGGTGTATTTCCCAGGCGCCACTCCCGCGATCGAGTAGTGGCCCCCCTTGTCGGTGACACCGAAAAGCTCCGAATCTATTGCCAGCACCACTCCTGTCATCTCCGGATGGATGTTGCAGAAAAGATACGAGGGTCCGATGCGATCAAATCGAACCGACCTTTGCGCTCCGGCTTGATACAACCCCAGATCGAAGCGCTTTCCCCGGTACAGCGAAAAAACATTGTGAAACCAGGGGTCCGCATTTGGAAAATCCACCACGCTGCCCACCGGAACCACCAGTAGCCCGGGCTCGAATCGCTTGTTGCGCTGCACCAGCCGGTAACGTGGGCGCTCGGCTGCGCCCCGCACCGGCTGCAGCACATTCTGCGGTACCAGCCACACCACCACCCCCGAGGCGTCTTTCTGCCGCGCGCCGCTGCGCACGGTGACCACGGCTTCGCCACTTACTCCCGCCGCTCCCTTGCGGGGCGCCCCGTGCGATGTCGTAGCGGTCCATCCGGCCGTCGGGCCCCATAACGCCATGATCGCCAATGTAAGTCGAAGTGCTCTCATAGTCTCTAAAATAGGAACCCTAATGCCAGCCCGATTTGGCTCGCAATATCCGGTCCCCCATTGATTTCGTAGGTTCGTATGCGCCTGTACTCCGCGGAAAACACCAGATCCGAGCGCGGCCGAAAAATATAGTTGGCGAACATCATTTCATTCCGCGCTGGAAGGAACGGGGCAGGGAAGCTGGCCCCGAGCGCTTGGCGAAGGCCTGCCGAGTTGCGGCCTCCAGTGCCTGCCGCCACGTTAAATTCGTTTCGCGTGTTCCATTTGTATTTCAGCTGGGTCCAGCCTCCGATCATCCCGACATCGGCCAGCAGGCGCGCTGTAAGCGACGCATAAAGAAACTGGTTTTGCACCGGATAGGGGTCTTCCGGGACGCCGCCAAAACCGTCAAGGTCCCGGCCGGCGAAAAACTGCCCGCTCAGCTCGGTTCGCGGGAGTACTCCAAGTCTCCAATCGGTGGTAACGGCCCACCCTCCCGTCCGCAAGCCGCCGGCGAATTCCTGGGCTGAATATACCGCTGCCACCCCCACGGTTGCCGGGCGCTCTTCCGATTTTCTGTTGTACGACATGCGCACCGCGTAGGTCGGAATGCGCGAGCTTTCCGATGGGCTGGCCGCCCTCAAATTGTTGTTCGTGTTGTAGTTGATGTTCGAGGATGGATCGAGCAGTCCGGCTTCCAACATCAAGGGTGTTCCCGCTCCCCCGAATCTCTCCTGCACTCGAATGGTGGGCGCCCAGGTCCATAAATTGCCCGCCGCCGCGAATCCCGGCACGGCCACGGACATGTAGGTCGTCGGTGTGTTCGGCGAGAAAAACGGCGTGTCCAGCCCCGCGGTCACCGATGTGTGTTCCCAATCGAAGCGCATCCGCGCGATCCGCAAACTCGCAATGCCTGAAGTGGTCGCGCTGTATCCGCTTGGCAGCCCGCCGTAAAAACCCATTTGCAGGTCAGCGCTGGTCCGTGCGCCGAAAATTTCCGGCCCAATTCCGGTCAGGCCGATGATGGACTGCCGCACCGTTGCGCCCAGTCCGCCATCGGGAACACCCGCAAACCGCGGAATGCCAATCGACGGCACATCCAGGTTGTCCGTCCTGCCGCTGGTGTCGAACGCGTTAAACAATGCAATCCCGGAGAGCTTCAGCCGGAACTTGGAGTTGCTTTCCACTTTTGTCTGGTGCTGTTCTTCGACTCTCGCATTCAACATGTCCCAGTCATCCTGCGAAATCTGCGCCGTCTGCGGCACGTCGGTGGATGTCCGTCCCCCCGGCGCGACGCTGGCTTGCCCGTTCGCGCCCGGTTGCGACGCCCCTGTGCCGCCATCCATGCGCTTCAGCACTTCTCCCAGCATGGCCCGCAACTGCTCGATCTCCGTTCGCGATTGCGCCAGCTCGCTCTGCGTTTGCTCCAGCGATCGCGTCAGGACGTCGATCTTGCCGCTAAGGTCCTGGTTGCCGGGTGTTGCGCTCGCCGGCGCGCTCTGCGCAAAGCCGCTCCCGCAATCGACCAATCCAAGCACCAGGTACAGAGCTGTGACATGGGCTTTACGCCAAGGGGGTATCATCGCTCCTCCTACAACCGCGGACCCTGCCGCCCGCCTCGCCGCAACGGCTATCCTGCAACGCCATTTGCCTCGGGACCAAGTGTCATTGCGCCCGCACGTACAATAGACTGCCTCCGGCCTGTAAAAATTCTGCTAAAAGTATGCAACCCGAGCGCTTTTGCGCCACAATCGGCTGCCACCATCCCAAATACCAATGACTTTACCGCGAAAACCTACGCCCCGCCGCCCGCGACAAGGAAATGACCGTTCGTTGACACACCCGTTACAACCGGCTGCCTTCCGCGCCGCACCCTAAAGTTGGTTAGAAACTTCCGCAAGATTCCCCGCTGGCGAAATCCGGCCTTAATCGGCAGGTTCACTCACAACCGCGGTGTGCGTCCTCCCGCTGGGCACCAGGCTGCGCACCAGCACGTACAGCACCGGAATGAAGATCAGGTTTAGCGTGGTGGCGGCAATCATCCCGCCAAATACTGTCGTCCCTACCGAAACTCGCCCCGCAGCCCCGGCGCCCCGCGCGATCACCAGTGGTACCACGCCCAGAATGAAAGCCAGCGAAGTCATCAGAATCGGCCGTAGCCGGATGCGCGCGGCTTCGATCGCTGCATCCACGATGCTCATTCCTTTTTCCCGCAACTGCTCGGCAAATTCCACAATCAAAATCGCGTTCTTGCTGGACAGTCCGATCAGCATCACCAGCCCGATCTGGCAGTACACATCGTTCTGCAGTCCGCGCAGGGCCTGCCCGCCAATCGCCCCCAGCAGCGCCACCGGCACCGCCAGCAGCACGATGAACGGCAACACAAAGCTCTCGTACTGCGCCGCCAGCGTCAGATACACGAAGGTAAGACCCAACCCAAAGAGCATCGCGGCCTTGCCACCGGATTCCATTTCTTCCAACGACAGCCCCGTCCATTCGTACGTCATGCCATTGGGCAGCACCTTCTTTGCCAGCGCCTCCATAGCCGCCATCGCTTCGCCGGAGCTGCGCCCAGGCGCCGCCGACCCGTCGATCTCCGCCGAGCGGAACAAATTGTAATGGCTGATCACCTGCGGATTCGCGGTCTGTTCAACCGTAATCAGGTTGTCCAGCGGTATCATCTTGCCTGCGTCGGAGCGCAAGTAATACTGCCCGATGTCCTTGGCGTTCGAGCGGAACTTCTGGTCCGCCTGCACATAGACGCGGTATGCCCGGTTGTTGAAATCAAAATCATTCACATACACCGAGCCCATGTATACCTGCAGTGCGTTGGTGATCTGATTGAGTGGCACTAGCAGGCTCTTGGCCTTCTCGCGGTCAATATGCACCAGGTATTGCGGATCGTTGGCCGTGAAGCTGGAGAAGAGTCCGGTAAGATCCGGGCTAGTCCGGCTTTGCGCCGCCATCTGGTTGGCCGTGTCCGCAATCGCTTGCAGCGTATTGCGCCCTTGATCCTCCAGCACAAACTGGAATCCGCCAAACTGCCCCAGCCCTTGAATCGGCGGGGGATTGAACGGGATCACCAGCGCTTCCGGTATGGCCATCAGCGGTCCGCGCAAGCGGTTCAGCACCGCCGCCGCGGTATGCTGCGTGCCCGCGCGTTCGCGAAACGGCTTCAATGGAATGAACACGATGGCCCGATTGGGCGCCGATCCCGAGAAGCTGAAGCCGCCGATGGAAAAAATGCCTTCTACGTCCGGAATCTTTGCTGCTGCGCTTTCAATCTTGCTCACCGCCCCCAGCGTGTACTCCAGCGAAGCTCCCTGCGGCGCCTGCACCACCACAATCAGGTAGCCTTCATCGTCTTCGGGAATAAATCCACGCGGCACTTTCTGGTATAGCCAATAGGTGCCGCCCAGCGCCAGCAAAAAGGCCACAAACGCCACATATCTCCAGCCGCCCAGCACATGCCGCACAGCAGTTTGATAAAGGTTGGTCCCCCCCGTTACCAGCCGGTTGAAACCCCGGAAAAAGCGCCCTTGCACTCGCTCCCGGTGATGTCCCAGAAAAATCGCCGAAAGCGCCGGTGTCAGGGTCAGTGCGTTGAAAGCCGAAATCGCCACGGAGAACGCAATCGTCAGCGCAAACTGCCGGAACAAGATCCCCGTGGTCCCGGGAAACAACGCCACCGGCACAAATACCGCCACCAATACCAATGACGTCGCAATCACCGCTCCCGCCACTTCTTTCATCGCCACCGAAGCCGCGTTGTGCGGCTCGGTAATGCCCTCGGCGATGTGCCGTTCCACGTTCTCGATGACCACGATGGCGTCATCCACCACCAGACCCGTCGCCAGCGTGATTCCAAACAGCGTCAGCGTGTTGATGGAAAATCCGAAAGCCTTGATGAAGATAAATGTCCCCACCAGCGAAACCGGAATCGTGATCGCCGGAATGAACGTGCTGCGCCAGTCCTGCAAAAACAAAAATATGACCGCAATAACCAGCGCTATAGCCTGCAGCAGCGTGATCATCACGTCGCGGATCGATTCGCTCACCACGTTGGTGGTGTCGAAAGCGATCGCGTATTTCATCCCCGGTGGAAAGTTTTTGGACAGCCGCAGAAACTCCGCCTTCGCCGCCTTGTCCACGTCGAGCGCGTTGGCCCCCGGCAATTGCGTGACGCCCATGCCCACCGCTTCGTGCCCGTTAAAGCGCAGCCTCGATCCGTAATTTTCCGCTCCCAGTTCCGCGCGGCCCACGTCTTTTACCCGTACCAGCGTTCCGTCGGTCCCGGTTTTCAAAATAATATTGTCGAACTCCGACGCCTCGCTCAGCCGCCCAATAGCGCGGACGCTGATCTGGTAAGACTGCCCGCTGGGCGTGGGCGGCTGCCCGATTTCGCCGGCCGCCACCTGTACGTTCTGCTCCTGTAACGCTGCCAGGATATTCGTAGCGGTCAGCCCGCGCTGCGCCATTTTCGAGGGGTCCAGCCAAATTCGCATGGCGTATTTGCGCTCGCCAAAAATCACCGCGTCCGCTACTCCCGGCACGCGCTTGATCGCGTCGCGAACATACACATCCATGTAATTGCTCAGGAACAGGCTATCGTATTCGCCGTGCTCCGCGTACACGCCGCCCCCGAACACAAATCCGCTGGCCTGTTTGTTGACGATAATCCCGGTATTCTTCACTTCGTTTGGCAAACGCCCCAGCGCTTGGCTCACCCGGTTCTGCACGTCCACCGATGCCAGGTCCACGTCGCGCGTAATATCGAAGGTCACGATGATGTTGCTGGAGCCGTCGTTTCCGCTGGTCGAGGTCATGTACCTCATGCCCTGCACGCCGTTGATGGCCTGTTCCAGAGGAATGGTTACCGCCGACTCCACCGTCTGCGCGTTGGCGCCGATATAAAAGCTGCTCACCACCACCTGCGGCGGCGCCAGGTTGGGGAACTGGGCAATCGGCAATGTAGGAATGGAAATCGCGCCGCCCAGAATAATCAGCAGCGCGCAGACCGTCGCAAACACCGGTCGCCGTATGAAAAAATCAACCAAGCATCACCCTAATTTACCGCTGGAATTCGCCCCATCAGGTTCGCAACTAGCCTGACGAAGAATGCCTTTCACCGGTCACCAATTACCGGTCACGGGTCGCCGGTGCCGCTTGCTGCGCCTGCTCCATCACCGGCATCCCATCCTGCAGGAACTGCAATCCCGAGAGAATGATGTGGTCCCCTGGCTTGATGCCCTCCAGCACTGCATAATCGTTTCCCAAAGTGTCGCCAATCTTCAGCAGCTTCTGCCGCGCCACCGTTCCGTTGCCTTCCTTCACCGCCAAAAACGCAAAAAATTGTCCGCTGATGCGCGTCACTGCCAGGATCGGAATCACCGTTCCCGCATGCGTCGACCACACCACCTGCGCGCGCACTTGCTGCGCCACCCGCAATCCCCGTGGATTCTCCAACATCGCTTTCGCCAGCACCGTTTGCGTTTCCGTATCCACCTGTGGCGAAAGGAACGTGATCCGCGAATCTGCCAATTCGGTTCCGGCGTCGTCGGTGAGGTGCACCTGCAAGCCCAGCTTCAAATTTCGTGCCCGGTCCGCGGGAACGTAAATGTACGCCTCCAATGGCCCCGCCTCATCCACGGTCGTCAGCAGCGTGGTCACCGCCACACGATCCCCCACCCGCACCGGAATGTCGCCCACCGTTCCGCTCATCGGCGCCGCTACCCGGTAGTAGTGCAGTTCCACTTCCTGCTGATTCACCTGGTCGCTCAGTGACTTCAGTTGCGACACCGCCGCGTCGTACGCCGTCTGCGCGTTGTCCACGTCCTGCTTCGGTACCACGCCCACCGCGTACAACTTGCGCGCGCGGTCCAGCTGTATCTGCGCGTAACGCAGCGTCGCTTCCTGCGCCGCCCGCGCCGCTTCCTGGCCGCTCACCGCCGCCTGCTGCTTTAACGGATCGATCTGGATCAGCGGCGCCCCGGCGTGTACATGCTCGCCCGAAGTCACATAAATCTTGGTAATGTATCCTTCCACCTGCGGATTGATGTTGGCGGAATGCCGCGACTTCAGTACGGACAGATATTCGCTGGTATCCGGAATGCTCTGCGCTTCGGCGATCTTGATCTGCACTAGCATGGCTTGCGGCGCCGCAGCCGCCTGCGGGTGGCTGGAGCCCCTGCCGCACCCGCCTGCCGCCATCGCGGCGCTAATCAGTGCGAGCGCCACAAGGTTACGCCTAACTGTCCTATTGCTAATAACTTGCAAGCAAAACATCGTTGCGCCCCACTTCGTTTGGCACTCACCTAAGGTACGCGAGCAGTTGTCACAAAATTTCAGGACACCGACCCTGATTAGACGCCCACCAGACAATTGCGTTACTTCTCGTAAGTAGGGGTGATCGCTGCGCGGCCGGGCTCCATCGGAGCCGCCTCGTAGGGGGCAGAACGCTGCGCCCCTGCTTGCCACGATGTTAGCTGTGAAGGCTAGGCCAGGAGGCTACCGCACGCGCGCTGGTCATCCTCCCGCGACACGGCGAAGGTAGCCGAAGGATCTCAGCGCTAACACACACCGATCACTTACCGTGGCACGTCAGCGCCCCAACCAACCTGCTCAATATAAATCGCGGGTGTCGATCTTGTTTCCGGAGAGTCCCAACTGCAGCACTTCCATCTGCTCCGGCCGGTCAAACACTTTGCCGGGCAGCATTCTTTTGATGAAGATGCGGAAACCGCCAAACGCCACGCCAAACGCCACCGCCAAAACCATGAAAACTCCAGTGCCAACAAAAATCCGGTACAACACCACCGCCCACGGCGGATCGGTGGCCGTCTGGCTCGCCTCGTTCCAGGTCACTTGCGTCTCGTACTTCACCGCATTTCGCAAACTATCCGCGTAGACCGGCGAACTCGGCGCAATCACCATGGATAGCAGTGATCCTCTGCGCTCGATCTTGGTGCCAGCCTGTTTTGCTGCCTCCGCTACCGCCGTCTCCAGATGCCGCATGTGCAATTCCGCAAGCTGCGGAGTCGGATAGTCGAGCAGCAGCAGCACGCCTGAATCCCGCCCCTTGCGATATTGCGCCAGCATCGCCTCCGCACCCTGCGCGAAGCCTGCCGCATCCGTCAGCGCCGCAATCTCCGGCTTGCCCACAGATTCCGCCGCTGCGCGAAATGCGGACGGGCCAAGCGCATAACGCTGCGTCGCATTCACCAGATCTTCCTCGGGCAAATACGCGCGAATCGGCGGCACTGGCGTCTTGTCCGATCGCGCCGCCACGATGGCGGTAAGCTCCTGCAAATCTTTCGTGGATACGTTACGCGGCTGATCCACGCCCACAACAATGTCGCCCACCAGCATTACCAGCCCCTTGTCGTCAACGGCGGTGAATCTTCCCACCGTCGAAGGCTGCATATTCGGCCGCAGCAGGGAAGTATAGATTTCGTAAGCGCTGCTGGGGTCGCGATAGCGGGCCGCCCATATCGCGGCGCTTTGCTTTCCAGACGTGAATTCGCAGCGGCGGAAGTCGCGCTGACCCACTTCTTGCGAGAACGCCGGGCCTTGCCCATTCACGTCGCATCCGCTTGTGTGCCAGCTCGCAAAGCTATCGGGTAAAACCTGTTGCGCTGCGGGCTGGCCTTGCTGGGCGTAACCGTTCGCGGCGCTCAGGAGAGCGAATAAGCAGGCAAAAGATAGTTTACGGCGCATCCCAGGCATTTGTTTGACACCGATAGACTAGCGTTGGTTCCGCGATTGTTCAACTGAGGCACTTACGGAGCTGGCAGCGGGAGATTTTCCCGGAACATTCATGGTCATGCTGTTCAGGCTCTGCAGGTAATTGGCCATGCCTTGGTACAAACCCTCCGCAACGCGCTGGCGATGCTCCGGGTTTTTCAACAGCCGTTCGTCGGCCGGATTGCTGAGGAACGAAATCTCGGTAAGGATCGAAGGCATATCCGCGCCCACCAGCACCACGAATGGCGCCTTGCGCACGCCGCGGTCTTTCACGGTTTTGTTCAGCTTTTGGATGCGCTTGGCCAGCGATTCCTGAATGTCCGCGGCAAATTCCCGCGACTCGTCGATCTTTTCGCTGCGCGCAATCTTCTTTACGATGTCTTCCAGATCGTGAATGCTCTCCTGCGCGGTGGAATTTTCGCGCGCGGCCACTTCCATGGCGTCCGGCGAGCCCTTCAGGTTCAAATAATACGTTTCGATGCCGCGCGCCGCATGGTCATGGCTCGAATTCGCGTGGATGGAAATAAACAGGTCGGCCTTCGCTTCGTTAGCCACCCGCGTGCGTTCTTCTAGCGGAATAAACGTGTCGTCCGAGCGGGTGTACACCACCTCCGCGCCGGGCAAGCGCTGTCGAATAATCTTTCCCAGGCGCAGGGCCACATCGAGGCAAATGTCTTTTTCCATCAAGCCGGTCGGGCCAATCGTTCCAGTGTCGTGCCCGCCATGTCCGGCGTCGATCACGATGCGGCCGATTTTCAGCCCCAGCGTACGCGTCAGCGTGGACTGCCCGTCGCGCGTGGGCAGTGCCGCGCTGGCCGGCCGGATCAAATCCGGCTTCGCGCCAAGTGACTTCGCATTTTGTCCGCGCTTCCCGCCGCGCGCATTGGGAACCAGGCTCGAATTGCGCGGCGCTGGTATCGGCGAACTCGTTTCGGTCGATGCCGCGGAAACCGGCCCGCCTCCTGCCGCCGGAGGTCCAAAGGGTTCCACGCGAGTGGCCGCCGTTGAGACGGATTGCACGCCTGCACGCTCGTCGCGTGCGGCTGCCGAATCCACGTTGGCTTCTTCGATTCGCTGTGCCGCTCCGCGTTTGGCTTTCGCCGCACGCACGCTCGCACCGCGCGTGTCCGGATACAAATCGATTACCAGTTGCGGCGGATTGGTCAGCAGGGAAGCGGTGTAATCCTTCACCCCGTTAATATTCAGGACTACCCGGACCACGCCGGCCTGGTTTTGCGCGACGCGCACCGCGGAAAGCAGATCGCCTTCCACATGGATATTCTGCCGCGCCAGTTCCGGAGTTAGCCGGGCCGCATGCAAATCAAAGAAAATCCGGTCCGGGTTGCGAATGCGCGCCGAGGAATATTGCACCAGATCTTCCAGATCGATAGTCACCCGCGTGCCATCCGCGGAAGCGCTGGTGCCGATGCGCCGCAGCCGTGGCACTTTGCCGGAATCGCCGGCCGCGAACACGCTGGCAGCATCCGCGGGAACTCTTCGCGCGGACTCGGCATCCGCCTCTGCGGCGGCAGGTTCATTCCTGGCGCTTGCCGCTTCCTCGCCGCTCCGCAGCAAAGCCAGTTCCGCCAGCGATTCCTGGGCCTCGCGCTTGCGCGTCGAGTGCGGATACTTCTTCAGGAATTCTTCAAAGGTTGTCTTTGCGCCGGCCGCATCGCCCAACTGCTCTTTCTGCAGCCGCGCCGTGCGCAACATGGCGTCCTGTCCGTAATGGTTGGTGGGGTATTCGTGCACCAGGAATTTGTAGGAATCCGCGGAAAGCTGGTAGTAGCTGCGCCCGAATCGGTCGCCCATTTCGGAGTACAGTTCCGCCACCGCCAGCAACGCGTCCGGCACTTCCGCCGCGTGCGGCGTGATCAGATACACCCGGCGATAGCTGGCCACGGTTTGCTTGTACTCGGAAAGCGTGCGCTCTTCGGCAGGCTTGCTGTTTAACTCGGCCCGTAAATTCTCCGCGCGGGTAAATTGCGCAGCAGCGGCTTCGCGTCGGTTGGAAGGATCTCCGCTTTCGGCTGCGGCGGACCGGGGCACAGCCACTTTTGGCGGCGCGCCCGAAATGTTGGCGAAGGACAACGGTGCAGAGACGAAGGTAAGTCCGGCTACAAGGAAAACCGGCGAAACGCGGGCGAACCTCCTGTGCAAAAAATTTTGGCCTGCCAACATCCCCGCCTTACGCGCCCCGCAACCGTGGAGCGATTCCCCAGCCCATCCGAAAGCATCAATCGTTGGTGAAAATGATTCGGCCGCTGGGATCGGCGTCCTTGCGGATCGCGTGCGGATTGCTCCACAGCGTCTCCATGCGTCCCGAACCTGGCCGGAAATAAGCATTCTGAACTTTCTGTACGTATTCGCGGGTCTCGCGAAACGCCGGAATCCCGTGCGCGCGGTCCACCGCACCCTCTCCAGCATTGTACGCCGCCAGCGCCAAATCCAGGTTGCCATTGTATCGTTCTAGCAACGTCTTCAGATATCGAACCCCGGCATCCACATTCTGTTGCGGGCTGAACGCGTCATTTACGCCAAAGCGCACCGCGGTGGTCGGAATCAGTTGCATCAGCCCGAGCGCGCCCTTGCGCGATTTCGCCGTCGCATTCCAGCCCGACTCCGTCTCGATCACCGCGCGCACCAGCGCCGGATCCACGTGGTGGCGCTCCGCCGCTTCGCGCACCAGCTTCTCTGCGCCGTCGCGATCAATGCTCATGGCCGGCCGTGCGTGGCCCCTAAAAGAAGATTCCGCAGGCAAATAGACGGTTGCATGCGGTTTCAGACCGGAACCACCGTTCAGAGCAGAACCACCGCTCAGACCGGAAAACCTGCTGCTGGCTGGGGGATCGGAATTCACGAAGAACTGCCGCCCGCTGTTATCGTCCACCACTTTAGCGATTTGCGCGTTGGCGGGCTGGAGGCAAAACGCTAGTGTTGCCAAACACATGCAGGCCGGGATGGCGATGCGCGTTCGCATAAGCGTTATCGAGTCCAACTTGAGTTGGGCCCGGTTTTCGCTGCGGCAGGCGGGCTAAGGCACTGCCGTCAGCTACCAGCCGCCAGGATGTCTCGCTTCGGACACAAATCCTGACGCTGGAGGTATTATAGCAATGGCTCGAGGAGCGATGGAATAGACCGCAAGGCACTTTTTAGGGCCGATGTGTCTTTTCCGCCAGCCTCCGCCAAATCCGGCCTTCCACCTCCGGAACCGCCCACCTGTTTGGCCAGCGCCTGTATCAGCTTGCCAGCATGGACTTTAGCCATCAGGTCCTTGGTAACCCCAGCAATGAGAGCGACTTTGCCGTCCTCGGGCATACCCAGAGCCACCACCCCGGAGCCCAGTTTCTGGCGCAGGGAATCGACCAGTTGTCGCAGTCCTTCGCGGTCCACATTGGCCACCTCCGCGGCGATCACCTTGACCCCCTTGACCAGTTGCACCTGGGAGGTTAGGTCCTCCAATTGCCCTAGCGCGCCTTTGCGTTTTTGGCTTTCCAGCTCTTTTTCCAGGTGCTTGGCGGTTTCTGACAACTTTTCCACCGTGGCCAGGACGGCGTCTTCGCCGACGTTGAGCTTACTGGCGATCTGGCTGAGCAACTGGGCGCCCTGCTGGTAGTGCTCGAGGGCGCCGATTCCGGTGACGGCTTCGATGCGGCGTACCCCGGCGGCAACGGATTGCTCGCTGACGATTTTCAGAACGCCGATGTCCCCCACGCGGTGCACATGGGTGCCGCCACACAGCTCCTTGCTGTAGAAGCCGCGGGGCGCGCGCGGATCGTTTATGGTCACCACGCGGACGTTGCTTTCCGGATATTTGTCGCCGAAGAAGGCCAGCGCGCCGGAGGCTAGCGCGTCCTCGAGCGAAGTGACTTTGGTCTCGATCACGCAATTGTTGCGGATCTCGTCGTTCACTTGCTGCTCGATGTCGCGCAGCTCTTCGGCATCGACATGCGCGAAGTGCGAAAAGTCGAAGCGCAGGCGTTCGGGAGCATTGAGCGAGCCGGCTTGTTTGACGTGGTTGCCCAGAATATTGCGCAGCGCCGCGTGCACCAGGTGCGTCCCGGAATGATTGCGCATGATGCGCGCCCGCCGCTCGGGATCGGCTTGCACGGAGACGCGATCGCCGACGCGCAAGGTGTCTTTGGCGGTGACGCGATGCGCGACCAAGCGCGCAACAGGGTAGTACGCGCCGCTAACCTCGGCGATGACCTGCGCACCGGAAGGATCGTAGAACGCGCCGGTATCGGCCATCTGCCCGCCGGATTCGGCATAGATCACGGTGCGGTCGAGTACGACTTCGCCGGATTCGCCGGCCTTCAGTTCCTTGACCGAGCCATTTTTGGTGACAATGGCCTCGATGCAACAGTCCTTGGCGCTGGTGCCAAAGTAAAAGTCCGGCTGCGTCTGAAACGTCTCCCCAATCCGCCCGTAAGCCGGATTCGCCGCCTCTTTCCCCGCGCCGCCTTTCCACGAAGCGCGCGCGCGACTTCGCTGCTCCTCCATGGCCTTCTCAAATTGGGGGTCATCGAAGAACAAACCGGCGTCGCGCACAGCGTCGCGGATGAAATCCAGGGGCAAGCCGTAGGTGTCGTACAGCCTGAAGGCTTTATACCCCGAATATGTTATTTCGGCCTTGGCCTCTGCGATTTGCTGGGTTAATAGTTGCTTACCTACAGCCGGCCCTCCGTAAGCGGTGGGTTCGCGCTCCTGAAGTTGATTTTCGTACCTTCCCGTTGCCTTTTGCTCCAGATGGGGCCTCAACTCTTCGTCCAGTTTTTTCAGACCGACCTCCAGCGTCCGCATGAAGCGTTTCTCTTCCTCGTACAAAATCAGCCTGATCCGTGCTGCTTGCTCATCTACCTCGGGATAGGCGGTTCGCATTTCATCCCGGACGACATCGGACATGGACGGCAAGAATGGCGAACCCGTGTTAAGTAGTCGCACGTGGCGCAACGCGCGGCGAATAATCTTACGCAAAACGTAACCGCGACCTTCGTTCGATGGAATCACTCCATCGGCTATCAGAAATGTGGCTGCGCGGGAGTGGTCTGCGATGATGCGCAGTGATGGCTGCTTCCTAGGATCATTGATGTCCGCAAGCGCGATGCCAGCAGCCTTCTTTATGAGCGGCTGAAACAAGTCGGTGTCGTAGTTGGAGATGACGCCTTGGAGGACGGCGGCCACTCGCTCTAAGCCCATGCCGGTGTCTACACAGGGCTTGGGGAGCGGCGTTAACTTGCCGGTGGCGTCACGGTTGAACTGCATGAAGACTAAATTCCAGATTTCTACATAGCGGCCGCAATCGCAGGGGAATTTGCAGTCGGAGTGGCCTTGCTCGGAGGCTTGGGGGCCCATGTCGTAGTGGATCTCGCTGCAGGGGCCGCAGGGGCCGGTGTCGCCCATGGCCCAGAAATTTTCTTTCAAGCCGGGGACGGGTACGATGCGCTCGGCCGGAACTTTTTCGGCGAGCCAAAACTTGCGTGCGTCTTCATCGACGCCCAGTGTGGCGCCCGGCGCGACTTCCGCGCCGCCGAAAATTGTGACGTAGAGTTTGTCTTTGGGAATGGCAAACCAATCGGGCGAAGTGATCAGCTCCCAGGCGTAGGGGACGGCTTTTTCCTTGAAGTAATCGCCGAAGGAAAAATTGCCGAGCATCTCGAAAAAGGTGTGATGGCGCTTGGTGAAGCCGACATTTTCGAGATCGTTGTGCTTGCCGCCGGCGCGCACGCATTTCTGCGCGGTGGTGGCTTTGTCGTACTCGCGCTTTTCGAGGCCGAGGAATACATCCTTGAACTGGTTCATCCCGGCGTTGGTGAAGAGCAGGGTGGGATCGCCGTGGGGAACCAGCGAAGAGCTGCGCACCCGGCGATGCCCCTTGCCCTCGAAGAAGCGCAGAAAGGTCTCCCGGATCTTATTGCCGGTCCATGGATTGTCCGTCTTCACGTCGCCGCCGATCCTGGGAACGTCCATGCTGGTAAAGTGAGCCACAAGCCTAACGCAGAGGCGGAGTGCGCCGCAACGAAGGGAGTGAGGGGCCCCCTCCCCCCTTTTCCCGATCTGTTGTAGATGAACGACTTACAGGTCATGCACTTTGGATCTGCACATTCCAAAGGGCTTAGCGGCGAGAATTTCGGATCTCCGCATTCTAAACGACTTACGGAAGGGGACGCGCTATTCATGAAGTACTATACCACAATAGGTAACGATAATCAAGGCCTAATCGAGACTATTCGAGGGAAATTGCGACTAACTGGTCTGGAAGCAGGTATCCGTGTGGTTTCGCGAGCGCCTTGGAACTGCGAAGCGCTCCGATCGAAGTTAACGTCCGTGCGACGCGCCTACCAGCGCAGGCTCGTGTTCCTGGCTCATCGACGAAATGCTCTGGAGCACGACGCGCATGATGTGCATGCGGTAGTAGACATAGACCAAGTACATTACTGGCGCCACCAGCAAGGTCATCCCCAAGTTGCTCCCGTGCCCGGCAAAGCCGGCAAGACCAGCGAGGGCGGCGCCGACCAGGAAGTAGGGAAAGGTCCATTCATAACAGGAGGGCCACACTTGTTTCAGGGAGCAGCGTTCCGCCAGGGAGATAACCAAGGAAATAAGTCCAGTATTCAGTAGCACATACACGCTGGCTCCAAGAGCCATGCTGGCCGCCATGGAGTTCAAGCCCAGCAGGGCGGGGACCCGGTGCGAAATCCAAAAGGCCGCGGCGGCACACACCGTCAGGCAGGACGCATTGAAGAGCACTTGGATTGGTTTGGTGCGCTGCTGGGTCTTCCACAGTGACTGGATCAGCGCTCCGCCTAGGCTAAGCAGCACGGTTTCGCTGAAACTGAAAAGGGCGACCGCGATCAGAATAAAGACAAAGTTCGGGGAAATTGTAGTCTTGAACCCGGGCAGGCGGATCTTCATTGTGGAAGCCAGCATGGCGAGGATGAAGAGGGAGGCAAAGAGTCTCAGGCTTGGCGGATTCCACTGCGCGAAGGCCACTCCCAGGACGGCAGTAGCAAATGCGGCGACGGTTGCGATGTAAGCTTTGGCCAGGCTTGGCATTTTTCCTTTTCTCCTTTCCTTATGCCGCGTTATCTACCGATCCCCGGTACTTCCGTCGGTATTGCCCCACACGACGGAGTTGCCCCACACGACGGAATTGCCCCAGACCACCGAATTACCCCACACGACGGAATTGCCCCAGACCACCGAATTGCCCCACACAACAGAATTGCCCCACACCACGGAGTTATTCCAAATCGTTGTGGGATCGCCCACCATCGAAACGGTATTGGTCAACGGATCGTAAGTGGCGGTGGGTGACTTGGCGGCGCCCACGGTGGTGGGGGCCCAATCCGTGCTGGCCAGCGCGGCAGAGGCGTCCACCGCACCGGCGCCTTCTGCGAAAATGTCCTGTTCTATGGTGTAGGTGATGTCCGTGGAAACATCCGTGGCGGTGGTGAATGAGGAGAAGCCCTTCCATGCGGTCTTCATCAGACGCGCCTTGACTTGGTCGGGCGTGAGCCAAGGCGTCTTTTGCAGCACCAGCGCGGCTACGCCGCTGACCACTGGCGTCGCCATGCTGGTCCCGCTGAGGGTCATGTAGGCAGGATTGCCGAAGATCGGCCCACAGTTTTTGCGCGAAAGATTACAAGGATAGACTGCTAACCCAGGGTGCGCAGTCGTCAGCGCGTTGCCCCAGATGCTCATGCGCGAAACGACGCGATTGCCGGGAGCGACCAGGTCCGGCTTGACGATGTGATCAATGGCGCTGGGGCCCTTGGAACTGTAACTGGTCATGGACTGCGCGGTTTGCGAAGCGAAACCGTGGGTGTTCGTGGCACCCACGGTAATCACATAGGGATCGTTGCCCGGGGCTCCGATGGTGCCATATCCGTTGGTTCCCGCGCCGTTGTACTGGCCCATGTTGCCGGCGGCAACCACCACGACGATTCCCGCTTTCCAGGCGGATTCCACAGCCTGGCAGAGCGGATCGAGGGTATAGCTTTCATAGATTCCACGGGCCAGGGATAGGTTGATAACCCGAATGTTGTAGGTGTTTTTGAGGTTGAGGGCCTGCTGAATGGCAGCAATCACGGAACTGTCCGTGCCTGCACCGGTCGAATCCAACACGCGTAAATTGATGATTTTCGCTTCCGGCGCAAGGCCGCGGTAAACGCCGGGATAATTGTACAGATTCAAGGAATCGTAGCTGTTCCCGGCTACGATGCCGGCCACGTGAGTGCCGTGGCCAAAGGGGTCCGAAGTGGTTGAGTCGGTAGGGACGAAGTTCTGGCTATAGACGATGCGGGAAGACGTGTTGGTGTCAGCATTCATGTCGTTGTTGCTGCTGATGCCGCTATCGATCACCGCGACTCCCACCCCGGCGCCATTCCAGCCACTGGCGTAGGCCAGGTCTCCATTCACTGCGGCGACGACCTTATCGAGTGAGCCCCGGACCGGGCGATCCAGGGATACGTACACGACACCAGGGTCACTGGCCAGGCCATTGAGGGCTTCCACTGGCACGGAATATTGCGCTCCCTTGATAACATCCAGCTTGTGCTTCAGGACGCCGCCCCGATTCTGGACGCTGTGATGCTGGGCTTCGGTCGGAAGCTGGGAGAACTGGATAATGACATCGACTGTGGCTCCGGTGTTGCCGGACAGGGCGTCAAGTTCCTTGGACAATTTGTGGCTTTTACCATCGGCAAGGGACAATCCGGCGGCTAGGAGGGTAGCCAGGGCCAGGATTGCGAGCCGGGCGCCCCAAGTCGTGGTTTTATGTACGCCTTGGTTGCAGGACGCCTGGGATTCAGGGGTTGCCAACATGAGCTGGGCTCCTAGGCTGACAGGGAAGGACCAACCGCAGGGCCATTCCGAGAGGGCTGCCAGTCCCGTGAGTATCGGCTCTGGCCCCTATTGCGTCGATAGTACAGGTGAAGGAGGGATCTAGTACTAACGTACAGCACGTTCCTTTTGCGCCCCTGCGCCGGGACCTGCGCGGACCGTTCCCGGGTTACTTAGCCTCAAGGTTGCTCCCGCTCCCATTAAGAAAGAGGTTATCGATTTCAATACACCGCGGTCGGCGTACTATTCCCAATCCTACCCCTAACTATCAAAGTTTTGTCTAAGCCAAGACTGTGCTACCCCCTGCGGCGGAGAGATGTGGCTTCGCCGAAGCAGCTTGCTGGTTGCGTCATCTCGGAAAGCTGGGGAGCTCTCCCATCAACTTGTGGTGCGGGAGCCGGTCGGACGGAGAGCGGGAACGGGTGTGATGATCACGGCGGTAAAGAACTATTGGAGTAATGCCTGGCGCGATGTGCTGTCGCTAGGGGCTCCAGCGATTACGTTTATATTGACCCAGCTCATTGGTGGCTTGCCCTTATTGCCTTACGCTCTGTTTCACTGGCACTCGGACGATTTCTTGCGATATATCTGCTTTCTAATCATCGCCTCGTGCGCGTCCGTGCTGAAGGTGCAGTTGCCCGGAATCAAGGCCACGATGTCTGCGAATTTTCTGTTCATTCTCGTCGCCATCATCGACCTGTCTTACTCCGAAACCCTGCTGATGGGCTGCATCGGGGGGCTGGTGCAGACCCTATGGCAAGCGAAACCCCGGCCGCGCCCGATTCAATGGCTGTTCAATCTAGCCAACCTGGCATTGTCCATCACGGCGGCAGAAACGGTCTTTCACAGCAGGGCTGCCGCGGGATTTGGATTTCGCTGGCCGCTATTGCTGGCTGCCGCAGCAACCACTTACTTCGCCTTCAATACCATTTCCGTCTCCGGCATTATCGCCATGACCGAGGGCCGCAATCCTGTACATGTCTGGAAGGAATGCTACCTGTGGACGTTTTCGTATTATTTGCTGGGAGCCTTGATTGCCTGCGGAGTGAGCGCCATCAACCGGATGATCGGATGGCAGTTCGGCCTCCTGGCGTTCCCCATCGTCTATTGGATTTATCGCTCGTACCGGCGGTACTTGAATCACCTGGAGGAGCAAAAGAAGCACGCTGAGGCGATCGCGTCGCTGCACCTGCGCACCATTGAGGCGCTTTCCCTGGCCATCGAGGCCAAGGATCACACCACGCACGATCACCTGCGCCGGGTGCAAGTCTACGCCGTGGAGATTGCCAAGGAACTGGGGCTGGATACGGACCAGTTGAACGCCATTCGCGCGGCCTCCATGCTGCACGACATCGGTAAGCTGGCGGTCCCGGAAAATATTCTCTCCAAGCCGGGACGCCTTACTCCAGAAGAGTTCGAGAAAATGAAAATCCATCCGATCGTGGGAGCGGAGATTCTGGATCGCGTGCAGTTCCCCTATCCGGTCGTGCCCATCGTGCGCTCGCATCACGAAAAGTGGGACGGGTCGGGTTACCCGGATGGCTTGCAACACGATGCGATACCGGTGGGTGCGCGAATCCTTTCCGCCGTGGATTGCTTTGACGCCCTGGCCTCTGAACGGCCCTATCGCCGGGCCATTACTCCGGAAGAAGCGATGAGCACGCTGAGCGCGGAAAAAGGACGCAGCTTCGACCCGCGCGTGGTGGAGGTGATGGAGCGCCGCTACGTGGAGCTGGAGGGCATGGTCAACTCCATGGAGAGCGAGCGGCGGCGCCTGGACATCGCTCCCAAGATAGACCGGTTGGTGGCGCCGTCCTCTGGATTTGCGGAGATGCCCAACGAAGCCGAGATCCGCACGACTTCCTTCCTCACCTCTATTATATCCGCACGGCAGGAAGCCCAACTGCTCTTCGAGCTGGCGCAGACACTGGGAAACTCATTGAGCCTGAAGGAAACCCTTTCGGTTGTCGCGGTCCGATTGAAGCAGATGATTCCGCACGATGCGATCGTCTTCTACGTTTGCCAGGACGGGATGCTGATTCCGGAATACGTTCACGGCGTGGACTACGACTTGTTTAGCTCGCTGCGCATTCCTTCTGGGCAGGGTTTATCCGGGTGGGTAGCCAGCAACCAGAAGGCGATCAACAATGGCAATCCGGCCGCCGAGACGATTCATCTCGGCACCTCCTCACGCATCACCAATCTGCAATCCGCGGTATGCGTTCCGCTACGCGGACGCGAAGGAGTAGCCGGCGTGCTGACGCTGTATCACCGCCAGAAGAATGCTTTCAGCACCGACCATCTCCGTTTGCTGTTGGCAGCCAGCTCCAAGCTCGGGCTCTCGGTCGAAAATGCGCTGCAATTCGAACAGGCGCAAAGTACCGCGAGCACCGATTTCCTGACCAGCTTGCCGAACGCCCGCTCGATCTGCCTGCATCTCGAAAAGGAATTGTCCCGGGTGAGGCGCGCCAAGGCTCCGCTGGCCGTGTTGTTATGCGATCTCAACGGTTTCAAGAAAGTCAACGATACGTTTGGGCACCTGACCGGCAACAAGCTGCTTCAGGAGATCGCGCTGCGCTTCAAGTCTTCCTGCAGGGAGTACGACCAGGTGGGCCGACTGGGCGGCGATGAATTTGTTTTTGTCATGCCGGAGATGACTCGCGACAACATTACCGAAATGGAGAATCGGTTGTCGCGCGCGGTTGAAGAAGCCAGCCTGCAGGTCTGCCCGGAAATGGTGGTTTCGGTCAGCATCGGGTGCTCCTTTTATCCGGAGAACGGCGCTTCCGGTGAAGAGCTGCTCTCCGAAGCGGACCACAGCATGTATGGCGCGAAAGAAAAGTACTATTCCAAGGCCGAGCTCGTGTCTTGAAGCTTTTCCGGCGCGGGTCGCAAGGGATGGGACAGGAGAACCGCGAGCGCCCTCAAGAAGATCTTGCGCCGGTGCGATACCCGGCGGCGGGTTCCGAAGTCACGGGAAATGACTGAGCGATGACGCCCATGCAATGGTTTCGCATCCTACTGCGGCATCTGCTGATGCTGGTCAGCCTCGGGCTGGCAGGCGCTTTTGTCAGTGCCACCCTGGTGAGGTTCGCGCCTGGCTACGGCGTGGAAGAACGTGAGCTCGATCCCCGATGGAGCGCACAGAGCGTGGAGGCTTTGCGTCAGCAACAAGCGCTGGACGGAGGGCTGGCTGCTTTTTATTGGCATTATCTTTCCGGGCTGGCCTCCGGCGATCTTGGCGAATCGGAATCATTGAAGCGCCCGGTGCGCGAACTTCTGCGCCGGCGGCTTCCTGTGACCGGTAACTCGGTCGTGCGCGGGCTGGGCGTTGCCTGGATGGCCGCGGCGCTGCTCGCCTCTCTAGGGCTGGCCTCGCGCGGTTGGTTCTACGAAGCGTCGGGAACGGCGATCAGCAGCTTGCTGCTGTCTTTGCCATCCGCGGTAGTGGCTATGCTGGTCGTTCATTTGCGGACGCCGGTTTTTTGGGCGATCGCGGTGGTGGTTTTCCCGCGGCTCTACCGCTACGTTCGCAGCTTGCTGCTGCAGTCTTATAATCAGCCGTACGTGCTGGCTGCGCGGGCTCGGGGTTTGCGTGGTGGCGCGATTGTGTGGCGTCACGTTTTGCCGGTTGCCGCATCGCCGCTGCTGGCGCTGCTGGGCGTCTCCTTCGCGATTGCCTTTGGCGCTGCAATTCCCATCGAAGCGCTTTGCGATTCGCCGGGGTTGGGGCAGCTGGCCTGGCAGGCGGCGCTCAGCCGCGATCTGCCGCTGATCGCTAATGTCACTCTCGTAGTTTGCCTGGTAATGCTCGCAGCGAACTCGCTCGCCGAGCTGGTCGGACGCGCGCTCGGGGGGAACACTCCATGAGCCCGCTGCAAAAAACGGCGGCGGCGATTTTGTCCGTCGTTATTGCACTGATGGTGCTCGTGGCCATCTTCGTGCCCGTTCCTTACGCTCGGCAATTTCGAGACGTCCCCAACGCCGGCCCCTCGACCTCGCATCCCCTCGGCACCGACGCCCTGGGGCGTGATTCTTTGTCCCGCTTGCTCTACGGCACGCGCGTTTCCTTGTTGCTGGCTCCGGCAGCGGCGCTTCTTGCCACCGTGATTGCCGCTGTGCTGGGCACCGCGGCAGGCCTTCTGGGCGGATGGTTCGAACGGATTGTCCTCGCGGTCACCGACCTTTCTCTGGCTTTGCCTTGGCTCTTTCTTCTGCTTACTGTTCGGGCCCTGCTGCCGCTCGACGTGGCTCCCATGTTGTCGGTTCTGATCGCGTTCTTGATGATGGGCCTGCTCGGTTGGCAAGCTTCGGTTCGTGTCATTTGCGCCGCGGTGCGCGATGTCCGCGAGTCCGATTTCTTGCTGCTGGCGCGCTGCTCCGGATGCAAGCCTGCGCGGCTGCTTTTGCGGCACGTCGGGCCCAACGTTCGGCCGCTGTTTTACGCGCAGTTCCTGATTTCCATCCCGTTGTTCATTTTGACCGAGGCCAATTTAAGTATTCTGGGACTTGGCGTGATGGAGCCCATGCCGTCTTGGGGAAATTTGATGCGCGGCTTCGAGGATTTTTCCGCGCTAGCCGCCAATCCCTGGCGACTGGCTCCGCTCCTTCTCTTGGTCATCGTGGTCACGTGCTTTCAACTCGTACTCCCGTCGCAAGAGGTTACCCCGTGACGCGTCGGACCTGGATTGTGCCGACTTTTACTTTCCTGTTGTGCTGTGCCGTCGCGATACGCGCGGAAACCGCCGGCCAGTCCGGCGGCGAGCTGCATTTCTGCCTTCATGGCGAGCCGAAAACCTTCAATCCGCTCCTGGTCGAGGATGATGCATCCGAAGCCATCCGCTACCTCACCGGCGGCGTTCTCATCCGCATGAACCGGCAGACTCAGGCACTCGAGCCGATGCTCGCCGCTTCCTGGAAAGTCAGCCAGGAGGGGCGCCGAATCTCGTTTCGCCTTCGCGACGATTTGCGCTTCTCCGATGGCACTCCCTTCACCTCCGAGGATGTTGCCTACACCATGAAGTCGTTGATGGATCCGCAACTGCATTCTCCTACCGGCGATTCCTTCCGTTCCGGCGAAGGCCAGGTAGACGTGCAAATTCCTTCCTCCAACACAATAGTGGTTACTTTTCCCGCGCCGGTTGCCGGCCTTGAACGGCTTTTCGATCAGGTGGCTATTTTGTCCGCCCACTCTCCCAAGAAAGAGATGGCCGTCCTCGGTCCTTTCTTTGTGGCGGATTACACGCCGGGCTCTTATGTCCTTCTCCGCCGCAATCCCAATTACTGGAAAAGGGATAACGAAGGAACGCCGCTGCCTTATCTGGATTCGATTCGCCTGGATATTCAGCGCAATCGCGATGTGGAGTTGCTGCGCTTTCGCCGCGGCGAGATCGATTTGATCAACGCTCTCGACGCCGAATACTTCGACCGTTTGCAGAAAGAAAATCCCGCGGTCGCGCGCGACGCCGGCACCGGCCTGGACTCCGAACAAATGTGGTTCAACCAGGCGCCCGCTGCGCCGCTGGCCGATCACAAAAAGACCTGGTTCCGTTCCACCGAGTTTCGCCAGGCTGTTTCCATGGCCATCAATCGCGGCGACCTGGTCCGCGTCGTTTTTAGCGGCCATGCGCAACCCGCGTACGGGCCGGTGTCGCCGGCAAATCGTTTCTGGTTCAACTCCTCGCTACCCGCTCCGCGCTACGATTCCGCGGGCGCGCTTCGCTTGCTGGCCCAGGCGGGCTTTCGCTTCGAAGGCGGCGTTCTGCGCGATTCCTACGGGAATCGCGTGGAATTTACGGTGGTTACCAACGCCGGCAATAAATCGCGCGAGCAAATGGCCACCATGATCCAGCAGGATTTGTCGGAGATCGGGATCAGAGTAAATTTGATTACACTCGATTTTCCTTCCCTGATCGAGCGCATCACCCGCACCTACGACTATGACGCCTGCCTTCTCGGGCTGGTCAACACAGACCTCGATCCCAACAGCCAGATGAACGTGTGGCTGAGTTCCGCGGAAAATCATCAGTGGAACCCGAAACAGGCCAATCCGGCGACACCCTGGGAAGCGGAACTGGACCGCTTGATGCGCGCGCAGGCTTCGGCGACCACGGACAAAAAGCGCAAAACGGACTTTGACAAAGTACAGCAAATTGTGGCGGAGCAGCAGCCCTTCATTTATCTGGTGAATAAGGATGCTATGTCCGCCGTTTCGCCGGCCGTCGTAGGATCTTCTCCCTCGGTGTTGGATCCCCACACGTTCTGGAATGCGGAGGCGCTCCGGATGGCGCCCGCTCAAGCGTTGGGAGCGCGCAAGTGAACGAAGCCGCACCACTGCTGTCGCTCCGGCTCTCGGTGGATTATCGGAACAAACCAGGCGTCTTGCGGAATGTTTCCCTGGAGCTTTGCCAGGGCGAAATCCTCGGACTGGTGGGCCAGAGCGGATCAGGAAAAAGCACATTGTCGCTTGCGATCTTGCGCCTGCTGCATTTGAAGCGCGGCGTCGCGCACGGAAATCTGTTGTTCCAGGGGGAAGATTTAGTCGCCAAAAACGAAGCGGAGATGCGATCGTTGCGCGGCAGAGAGATCAGTATCGTGCTGCAGAGTCCGCTGTCTTCGTTGAATCCAGCACTGCGTATCGGCTCGCAACTCAGTGAAGCGTGGCGCGCTCACGCAGACGGCAGCAACGACAACTGCGACGCGGCAATCCGCGGGGCGCTGGCCAGCGTCAGCCTTCCCAGAGACTCCGAATTTATGCGGCGCCGCCCTCCCCAACTGAGCGTAGGCCAGGCCCAGCGCGTCACCATCGCCATGGCTATTCTGCATCGCCCGTCGCTGCTGATCGCCGATGAGCCGACCAGCGCCCTCGATACCATCACGCAATCGGAAATTCTTCGCCTGTTCGCCCGGCTCAACCGCGAGTTGGGCATGGGCATCCTCTACATTTCCCACGATCTGCTATCGGTCGCAGCCCTCTGTCATCGCATCGCGATTCTGAACGCAGGAGAGATTGTGGAATGCGGCCTCCCCTCGCAAATCTTTGGCGCGCCGCAGCATCCCTATACGCAGAAATTGGTAGCCGCGCTGCCGCGCGTCCCTTTCCTCAATCTGTCCGGCTGCGATTCCAGCGATTCTCGCCACAGCGAAAGGCCGCTCGAGCCCGTTCGGAAGGAAGCCTGAGCGGACCGCGTCACGCCGTCGTGTTCACGCGAAACTAAATTGTGAGTTCCTAACCGGTCGAGTGGGTGGTGCCGGAGGCCCAGTTTGCACCACGCGCACCACAGAGTTTAGCTTCTCACTGGCGCATGACCAGGTGGCGGACGGTTACGAGGGCCCTGCGACGATCCGAATTTGGCAGTCCTACTGTTCAGTTTTGATTCGGGCTGGAGCGTCAAAGCATGTCAGAGGTTCCCGATTGGTTCGGAATCGCCGACTATCCGCGAATTATCGCGCGGTGGGTCGAATCGAAATCCCGGGTCCGCCCGCTTCTATGGATGGCGAGTCATTTAACTTTCTGACCGCCAATACGGCGTGAAGCCAAAAGCATGCTAGTATCCGACGCCAATATGACAGCGAGCGGACCCACGGCTCATTATTCACTCGGGAGTACCGACGCTGAGCATGAGCGCCTGATCTGGCAGGCATCGCGTCTTGCTCCTCTCACCGAACGATTGTTCCGTGAAGCGGGCATTGGTCCAGGTCAACGTGTTTTGGATCTCGGCTCCGGCGTGGGAGACGTTGCAATGCTGGTGGCCCGGCTGGTCGGTTCCTCGGGAGAAGTGGTGGGTGTAGAGCGCGACGCGCACTCCATCGCTCGAGCTAGGGCTCGCGTGGCCGAAGCGGGCTTGCGCAATGTGAGCTTCACCCGGTCCGATGTGAACCAGATCACCAACGACAAACCGTTCGATGCAACTGTGGGTCGTTTCATTCTCGAGTTTCTCCCCGATCCCCTCGCCGCGTTGCGCTCTGTGTATCGGTTGGTTCGTCCTGGCGGAGTTCTGGCGTTTCAGGAGCCGTGCTACGCTCCATTTCTTTTGCTTTCCGCGCACTTACCGCTGTGGTCTGCGAGTGTTTCTCTAATCCACCAGACCCTACTACGCTCGGGGGCAAACACGGAGATAGGACTCAGCCTTCACCGAATCTTTTTGGAGGCTGGGTTACCTGGGCCTGCCATGCGCATGGAGATACTGCTTGGTAGTGATCCAGACTTTACACGGTGGACCCACGATCTTCTCTGCAGTTTGCGGCCACAAATCCAACAGCAGAATCGTTCGCTCGAACCGCTTGGTGACTTCGCTACTCTACCTGAAAGACTTCAAGCCGAGGTTGCGGCATCGAAGACTGTTGTCCCTTTTGTGGCCCTCGTCGGAGCCTGGTCGCACAGGCCGATCGAACAAGTTTCCTCCTAACAGTCGGCGGACATACCGCTAGTCTTCTTAGGTGACCCCTTGAAGTCACTCTGGCCAGAAAAGGAGAGAGGCGTTAGTGGAACCTCAAGTGAGTGGCGTGATCGCGGCAACAGCGCAGACCGCTGGCGGGGAGGACAGGGTAACCGCTTACGGCTGGAAAGCGCTAGCCGGATCGGTGATCGGCTATTCCATGGACGGGTTCGATATGTTGATTCTTGGCTTTATGCTCACTGCCATCTCAACGGACCTAGCTTTGACAAGCACTCAGGCAGGGTCGCTTGTGACGTGGACGTTAGTCGGTGCCGTTGCAGGCGGACTCATTTTTGGAATCATGAGTGACCATTTTGGTCGAATCAGAGTATTGACTTGGACGATCTTGATATTTGCCGTGTTCACCGGTCTTTGCGCCTTTGCGCGAGGCTATTGGGATCTGGTCGCTTGCCGGGTTATTGCTGGTCTTGGCCTGGGTGGCGAGTTCGGTATTGGCATGACTCTCGCTGCCGAAGCATGGCCGGCCAGCAAGCGCGCCCGGGCGTCGTCCTATGTCTCACTCGGATGGCAGTCCGGAGTTCTCATGGCCGCGTTGGTCACGCCAATGCTGCTCCCGGTGATCGGCTGGCGAGGTATGTTCCTGGTCGGCCTACTGCCTGCACTCGTGGCCTTTATCGTTCGCCGCACACTCCATGAGCCGGAGATCTTCGTCAAGAAGCACGCGGCCAAGAGAGAGAACTCGTTTCGCTTGTTGGTAAAGGATGGGAAGACATTCAGGACGACCCTTGGAATCGCCATCCTTTGTTCGGTCCAAAACTTCGCCTATTACGGCATCATGATCTGGATGCCGAGTTATCTCGCAAAGAGCCTCGGCTTCAACCTCACCGAGTCCGGCATGTGGACGGCGGTGACGGTTCTGGGCATGGCCTGCGGCATCTGGGCGTTCGGTCAACTCGCTGACCAAGTCGGCCGCAAGCCCATCTTTATTTTGTTCCAACTCGGCGCGGTGATCATGCTCTTTGTGTATTCGCGGGTCACAGGCCCGAACACGCTGCTTTGGGTAGGGGCAATTATGGGGATGGCTGTGAACGGAACGATGGCTGGCATTGGCGCGCTCATGTCAGAAGCATATCCCACGGCAGCCCGTGCAACGGCACAGAATGTGTTGTTCAACGTGGGCCGGGCGGTGGGGGCCCCGGGGCCGTTAGCCGTCGGGGCCTTAGCCGCGAAATACTCGTTTAACGTTGCGATCAGCCTTCTCGCATCAATTTACGTACTAGACATCTTCGCTACAGTGTTTCTGATCCCAGAGCTCAAGGGGAAGGCGCTTGAATAGGCAGGCTGTTGTAGCGGATTGAGCGAACTGCGTCTTCGTTCTAAAGACTGCAAAGTTCCTTCCAAAATATCGATTGCCAACAGCAAATAGAACAACAATCATCGCGGACTGACGCACCCGGAAACAAACGACTGCTGCCGTCATGAGCGTGCCGTTTGACGCGCAACTTCGAGAAGCAGTCGAAATCGTTCGATTACGCAAATTACGTCGGAGAAAAGCAAATTCAGATGGCTGAGGGGGGCAGGAAGTCTTTGAAAGAATTTCGTTTTTGTTGCCGAGGCTAGATTTGAACCAAGGTACAGATTCAATCTGCTTGGACGGAATGGAATAGCAGCAGCGAAGAAAAAGCCAAACTGGTGCCGGGGTGCGCCTTCGAGCAGTCTTGATTATGGGAGGGGAATCCGATAAAGATTTCGATGCATCGTAGTTTTCACGTAGGCGAATATGGAGGGTTCCGGTCCTGGCGAGATGAACCAGCCATCCAGCAGATGCGTGCCGGGAATTGCCTTAGCATCTTCTGGTTCGCGAATTCCCGAAGATGGCAGTTTAGGAAGCGTTTCTCCCGCCGGTACCGGAATCGCGAGCGTTTTGCTGCGAGTTGTCTGTGAATTCGGGGCCAACCCGATATAGAAAAACTTCCCGTCGGGAGCCCAGTCGACAGAACACCAACTGCAGATGCGCCGCGAAGGACCTCCTTCGATTGGAATCGCCCTGATGGCAACGTCATTGGGCAACGGTACGTCCGCAACGATCCAGCGCCGGTCTGGCGAAATAGCAAGAAAGGCGGAGATCGAATAGGGGAGCAACCTGGAGAGCCCTGAACCATCCTCTTTCATGTGGCCAACATAATTGGCGTTGCCGTCAGTAAACTGAAACACGACTTGTGCATCAGGACCAAAATGGGGCGCGCGCACTTCGCGAGAGGCAATCAGTCTGGGAGGCGCGCTTCCGTCCATAGGAGTCAACCAGAGCTGGGAAGCTTTCCCGGGCGACTGCGTCGAATAGACGACCTCCTTGGCATCACTCGAAACATCATATTCGACCACGGATATCCCGGGGAGAACGGCCTGGCTCTTTCCCGATCCGAGATCCATTCGCCATAACTCGCGCGAAGACGCGGACGAATCATGTCGCATCAGGTAGAAGAGAAGCTTGCCATCCGAGGAGAATCTGGCCGACGAAGGGATCACATACCCTTCGGAAGACAAGGCGCGATCACCGCGTTTGTCGTGTATCCAGAGCGCACTCTCGTGCAGGCCAATCGAAGTAATAATGGAACGCCCGTCCGGCGCAATGACCAAGCCGTCCTCTTCGGTAGGACCGTATGTGAATTGCTCAGGCTGCCCTCCAGCTAAACGTTGACGCCATAAATGATGAGTCCCCTCCACTTCAGCGCCAAAATACATCCACTTACCATCGGGTGACCACGCCGCCGAGGTGCATTGTCCTTGCGGGCCCACCTGGCGGCTTTCCCAGTTGCCATGGAGAGAAATCAAGCGGCACGGCTGCCAGACTGGATCCATCTCGGCGACCAAGGCCCACTGGCGATCGGGGGAAGGAGAGGAGAAGTGCGCCATCATGCGCTGATGTTGTGGAAAATAGAGTTTGCGGTAGTCCGAGCGATTTTCCGTTGCGGTGACAATTCCCATGTGAGCGCCGGATTCTATTTCCGAGAACAGGACGCGATGTTGGTCTAACCAGCTGAGCCCAGCCGCATTGGACAAGAGCAGAGCCGGTTCGCCTCCAAGCGGAGATACTGTAAACGTTTTCCACTCGTCTGTTGCCGCGTTATATGTGGTGTAAGCCAGACGCGAGCCGTCAGGGGAAAACGCCAAGCCGTATTTGAGCGTAGGCTCATTTGTAAGCTGAACGGGTTCGCCTTTGGAAAGCCACTTTACGTAAATCTGATCGGGAGTGAGGAACCCGCTGTCGCTTCTGTAGAACGCGAGCATTCGCCCATCCGGCGACAAAGCCGGCGCAACCGCGGAATCGGTGAAGTTGGTGATTTGCGTGTAAGTGAGTTTCCGCTGCTCCGCTGGTTTTTTTCCCTGATCGGGTTTTTGCCGCAGCTCCCAAATCACCGCTGGCACCAGCAAAAGAGCCGCCGCGCCGAGTATTGCCCGCAACCACCGGGCGGTGACGGTGGGTGGGTGCTCTCGCAGATCTTGGATTTGCTTCAGGCGTTCACGGCCGTCGCCCCACCAGCCGTCGATTTCAGCTTTGTAGGCGTAAATCGCAGCCTTCGCCTTGTGCGGATGCCGATGTACCGGGAGGCCCTCTTCCTCCCACCGGCGGACTGTGCGCTCGCTGCACTTAAGGTAGGCGGCAATTTCTTTCCAAGAGTTCAAGCGGACTTCAGAAGAAGGTTCCGCGGAGGCCGTTTCGTTGGCCATGGGCGTTCCGTGCCTAGGGAACAAGTTTGATAGGGATACTACCAAAGCTTACTCGCAGGGGCAACATTGTTACAGAAAGCGGTCAGATGCGGTCATCGAAGACTTGGCCGCAATTGCCTATTGTTTGCTTTTTTGAGATCTGCTTAATTTCCTCAGGTGCTTGGATTCAGAGCTAAGCGCGTAGGTCGCTTACGGGCATGAGGACACCCTTGATGTGCCACGTTGTACGGATTCTTCGATTTATAGACAGGAGGTGCAGGCAATGCGATTGAGGCTCGTCGGGTATCTGCTGTTACTTCTCCTGGCCTTCAGTGCTTCGCTGAAGGCGCAGATCGAACCGATACCTACTCTCAAAGTTCAACCAATTCCGCTGCCTGGTGGGGACGTGATTCCACCGACTCCGCTTCCTGGCGGAGGCGTATTCCCATCTTACGGCCTTTTCAACCAGTTCTTTCCCGGCCCGCTTAACCAAACTCCGCCGTTTGATCCCATTAATGCGGACCCGCACGGCATCACCAATTTCCGCGGTGTAACAGCAATGGGGTATACCGGCGGCTACACACACGATCGGAAGTTCGCTGTTGTCACTGACATCCGCGTGTATCAGGGTGACTACATCGGAGGGGAAATAGCGGATCCTAACACCGCAGGGGCGACCAAATCAGCGCATGCGCACGGCACTTTTGTCGAGATATGAATCGATCTCTGGACATATGACCCCAGTTCGGGGTCTCTCATCAAACAAGTTCATGACTTCAGTCCGTGGACTATGCCAAACGGCCTTTTCTGGATCGTGAAAGTTCCCGACAGCGCCGTGCAAATCAGCCCGGACGGTAACACTCTCACCATTACCTTGGAGGATGTGCCCGTTGTCGATGCATTCAGCTTCCCTCCTCCTGTTCCGAGCAATTTCGCCGCCGAAGAGGTTGATATTTCACCATACGAACTAATTCGAGCGAGGGCCTCCTTCGAGATCACCTACATGAAGAAAAAGGGCACCGAGCGTCGCATTCGGCCAGCTACGGATGATCCGCTTAGCCCGCTGAATTGGGCTGGCAAGATGTGGGAGGCCACGAACTCCGGGTCGTTTTCCGTGGCTTACGACGATGGAACGTTTTCGGCGGCGGGCACCTTTGATTCTTCGGGCAATTTCGGCGAGATGGGGACGGAACGCAACGGTTTATTTGTCCACCGAGATGAAGGCGAAGACAATGACGACGTAGGAGCAGGAGCGCAATCGCTATCAATCCCGCTTCAAGCAATCACAACGGGCCAACCGGCCGCAACCGCGATCAACAAAAAGCCCGGGAAGTTAGCGCTTCTCAAGGGGCGAGTCCCAGTGAAGGTCCCGGACTAGGCGCGACCGGACACACTAGCGAACACTAAACGCTCGCGCGGTTTGGACACCAGACTACCATTGATTTCGAGCCAAGCGGCAAAACCTGCAGCGACTTCAAGAATTCTATTACGTCGTTCTGCAGGTGCGGTGGCAGGGCATCAGTGCAACTAGCGATTCTGCGAAGGACCCTTAGCGATCTTCACTTGGAAGTCGGCTAACCGGAGATGTGGTCCGCCTGGATACCACAGTGATTGTGCTTGCATTACGGGCTCGGAAGTAATCCACTTGGACGCCGGTTCTTTTGCGGGGCAACCTCTAGGATTCTATTGTCCTGGCCGATTCTGTGTGACGCCGCGACCCCTACTTTCCGTATTCGAGCCAGGTGAGAAGAATGACGACGACATCGAATAACGCCACTCAGTAGTGTTTGCTCGCTTTTGTGCAATAACAAACGCGAAAAATACAAATTCGGATGGTTGCGGGATATCGCGTACCTATTGAAAGCACACTCTGATTGCGGAGACCGGATTTGAACCAACGACGAAACTCAGTCTGGCAAGACGTATGCGTAAGTAAAGGCAAAGGAAAATCAAAAAGTGCCGGGGGCCAGAATCGAACTGGCTACGCCCGCCTTTTCAGGGCGGCGCTCTACCAGTGAGCTACCCCGGCACGGTGGAGTCTGTTAATTTTAGGGGTGCGCGCAAACGGTGTCAAATCGCGCGCGCAGCGCAATTCCGCGGTCGCCCGGCGGCTGGGGACTGTGGCGACCCTATGACTTCCGGCGAAACGAAAGCAGCACGAGCCGGGCGCAAGCACGTTGCTCGTGCGAGAAATCAATACGCAGGGGCGTGTCCCGACGGGACCGCAGAGAATGTCGCGGCGGAACGGAGCGATGCCGCCGCAAGGAATCTTGCGGATGCGAAGATCGCCGTGGGTGCGAACGTCGCTGCGAAATTGACCGTGTTCACGATTGGGCATTCGACGCGGGCGATCGAGGAATTTATTGCATTGCTCGCAGCGCATGGTGTTGCACGGCTTGTCGATGTGCGCAGCATTCCCAAATCGCGGCGCGTGCCGCAGTTTAATTCCGATGCGCTGGCGGCCTCATTGCGCAAGGAGGGGATCGAGTACATTCACATGCAAAGCCTCGGCGGCAGGCGCCACGCGAAAAAAGATTCTGTGAATCTCGGTTGGCGCAACGTCTCGTTTCGTGGCTACGCCGATTACATGGCCAGCGAGGAATTTCGCACGGCACTGGCGCACCTGTTGGAGTTGGCGCGCGAGAAGCGAACCGCGATTATGTGCGCGGAGGCGGTGCCATGGCGCTGCCATCGTTCGCTCATTGGCGACGCCTTACTGGTGCGCGGTGCGCATGTGCAAGACATCATGAGCGTTACTTCCGTCAAGGCTCACGCTCTCACGCCGTTTGCGAAAGTCGAAGGGCTCAATGTCGTCTACCCCGCGGGGTTCGAGCAGGGAAAGCTGCAACTGTCCTAGGCTCGCTCGGTAGGGCTACGCCTGGGTGTCGTCGAACTCCTTCATCCAATTGCGGCCTTTCAGGACTTCACGGGGCTTGGTGCCGTCGGGCGGACCGACAATACCGTCTTTTTCCATCAGGTCGATCAGGCGGGCGGCGCGGCCGTAACCGATGCGCAGGCGGCGCTGCAATGTCGAAGTGGAGGCACGGCCCATTTCGCAAACCACGCGCACGGCATCTTGATACAAATCGTCGTCGACTTCCTCGGCATCTTCGCCGCTGCCAACGGTGTCCTCTTCGTCCGCCGCAGCGTTGTCTTCTTTAGGCGCAGCCAGCAGCTCTTCGTTGTACTTGGCTTGCGCTTGTTCGCGCCAGAAATCGCAGACGGCGGTGATTTCGTCTTCGGTGACCAGCGGGCCGTGAATGCGATGCAAGCGTGCGGAGCCCGCGGGTAGATACAGCATGTCGCCTTTACCCAGCAGGGATTCCGAGCCGTTGGAATCGAGAATGGTACGCGAATCGACTTTGCTGGCCACCCGGAACGAGATGCGGGCGGGGAAATTGGCTTTGATCAAGCCGGTAATGACGTCGACGGAAGGTCGCTGCGTCGCCAGAATCAGGTGAATACCGACGGCGCGAGCCATTTGCGCCAGGCGCGTGATCGATTCTTCGACGTTGTTGGTGTCCACCATCATTAGGTCGGCCAATTCGTCGATCACGATGACCAGATAGGGGAGCGGCTTATGTTCGCTTTCCTCGAGGTTATCAAAGAGCGAGAGCGACTGCGTTTTCTGGAAGGTGCGATTGTACTGATCGATGTTGCGCACGCCGCGCTGGGCTAATAGCTTCAGGCGATTTTCCATTTCGCGGGTGGCGTTGCGCAGGACGTTAGAAGCAATTTTCGGATCGGTGACCACCGGAGCGAGCAGGTGCGGAATATTTTCGTAAAGATTTAATTC
>DATGEY010000121.1:0-12191 GCA_035309625.1 Candidatus Acidiferrum sp. | reverse complement strand
GCTTTTCGCCGCCTCTTGCACTACGTAGCGGCCGCGGACCGTCGCGGGCAGATTTGCGCAATGGAAGTGCTCGGTCCATCGCTCAGCTCAAACAAATTGTTATCCCGAGCGAAGCCGAGGGACCTGCTTTTCGGCCATTCGCTATGGACTTTCAACTGTCGACTGTCGACCGCATGCCCCCTCAACTCCAACTCGTCCAGCAAGAGCGCCGCTTCTATTTCATAGGCCGCACCAAACGCGAAATCCTCTTCACCGTCCTAGCCAATTCCCTCGAGGAAGCCCGCCAAAAATTCCGCAACGCCGGCCACTCCGATTCCGACGCCCTCTTCATCATAAAAACCGAAACCGAAATCTACCTCGCCTGAAAGTTGAACGACGGCGCTTTCTTCCACGTGAAGTGGTCGGCCCGTGCCGGGAGAAATCCACCCTCTTCCTAGATGATCAGTAACCGTGATCTAATAACTGTCATCCGGCGGATCTTAGCAGGAGCACGAGTGGCTATTCCCGATTTCCAGACTGTCATGCGCCCGCTACTGGAATTAGTGTCTGACGGCAAACTACACTCGAACCGCGACGCAAGAGAAACCCTTGCGCTCAGGTTCAAATTAACCGACGAAGAAAAGAACGCACTACTTCCCAGCGGCCGACAAGGCATCTTCATGAATAGGGTCGCCTGGGCAAAGGCTTACCTGCAGCAGGCGGGCCTTGTGGAAACGCCGCAAAGAGGCCATTTCAGAATCACGGAACGGGGCCGCCAAGCCCTTGAAAACGCCCCCGAGCGCATCACGATCGGATTCCTGCAGAAGTTCCCGGAATTTGTCGAATTCAGATCGCCAGCGCGACGGCAGCAACAGAATCAGATCGAGCCTGAAACGGACGAGGGCGGCCATACTCCCGAAGAGACTCTCGAAGCTGCCCACCTGAGTCTCCGTACCGAGCTTGCCGCCGAGTTACTCATACGAGTAAAGAAGAGCTCCCCGAAGTTCTTCGAGCGACTAGTTGTGGAGTTGCTACTCAAAATGGGCTACGGAGGCTCGCGCGAAGAGGCTGGCGAAGCTGTAGGTTCATCAGGCGATGAAGGTATCGATGGGGTTATCAATGAGGACCGCCTCGGACTCGACACTATCTACCTGCAAGCGAAGAAGTGGGAAGGCACAATCGGAAGACCCGAAATTCAAAAATTCGTGGGTGCACTACATGGTAAGCGAGCGAAGAAAGGTGTATTCATAACCACTAGCTCTTTTTCCGGCGACGCACGCGACTATGTCAAAAACATCGAGCCAAAGGTTGTTTTAATCGACGGCCGCCAACTGGCGGACCTCATGATCGATTTCGACATTGGGGTAGACCCGGTCATCGCCTACGAAATCAAGAGAATCACATCCGACTACTTCGAGGAAGAGTAGAGGGCGCTCTCCTTATGTACCAACGGGGTCTAAATGAATCCACGACAAAATCCGCCAACAACTCCAATTCCTCACCCCCAGCTCCTACAGACTTCCTTAGGGGGTCGGACCTTCAGGTCCGACATAGGCCTGCCAAACAACCCAACTACCTCAGTTCTCCGCATCCATTCGCGCCTTCTGCGAATGCGTGCGGAGATTCTTGCCTTCTGTTTTGCCGGAGCCTATGATTTCCAGCATCGACCGGCCTGCTGGCTGAACTCCGCTGGCATGGTGCCAGCCGAATTCCTCACTCCCCGCTCCTACCGCCTGCTCTGAGAATCCCTCTCAACTTTCAACTGTCAACTGTGAACCCTCTTCTCTGCGCCCCCTCCTCCTTGACCCCTCCCCCTCCCGGGTGTACAGTCCGCCTCTCAGGTCCCTTCCCAGCAGCAGCAGTTCCAATACGAGGAGGTTGTTATGTCGTTCCGCAAAGCCCTTTGGGCCCTAACTGTCGTGGTGTGCTTGGCGGCGCCCGTCGCCGTCCGCGCGCAAGGAGATTATCTCGATGTTTTCATCGTCAAAGTGAAACCGGAAAAAGTCGCCGATTTCCAGGCCCTCACCAAAAAATGGGTCGATGCCAACCGCCGCTTTAATGGCGACCGTTGGCTCGCTCTCGAGGCCGTCTACGGGGAGGGCAATGTCTACCAGTTCGCCAGCAACCGCAAGGACTACGCTGATATCGACAAAACCCAGGAAGCCGGCATGCTCGCCGTCAACAAAGCCTTCGGCAAGGAAAATGCCCTGAAAATCGAGCAGGACTTCAACAACTGTCTAGTGTGGTCCCGCACCGAACTCCGCCGCCGTCGTTGGGACCTCAGCCGCAAGGCCCCCCAGGACCCCGAAGCCTACGCCAAATTCATTGGCGAGTCCCGCCTCTTGCGGACCACCGCCGTGCACATTCGTTCCGGCCACGTCCCGGACTTTGAAGCTCTTGCCACGGAAATGAAGGAAGCCGCCGAAAAGAACCCGGATACCAAGCCGGTGTTTGTTTCCCAGGTCATCGAAGGCGGCAAAGGCGCCACGTTCTACGTCTCCACGCTGCGCTCCTCCATGGGCGGCTTCGACCACAATCCCACCCTGCGCGAAATCCTCGGCGACGAGGGTTTCAAGAAATTCCAACAAGTTAACGCGGATGCCGTCGAGACCGCGGACTCCACCCTCTATCGCTTCGTCCCGGAGCTCAGCAATCCTCCCGAAGAAGTAGCCAAAGTCGCCATGGACTTCTGGCACCCGAAAGCAGTGGTTGTCGCCACAGCCAAACCCAGGACCGCCATGGAACCCGACGCCGCCAAAGACGCGCCAAAGAAACCGCGGTAACAAAACAGAAGCTCCCCAACAAAAAAGCCAGTGGCACAGACCACAACATCTGTGCCACCGGCCCTCAGCTTCAAACGCCTCAGTTACGGTTCCACCGCAATTCCCCTTGATCTACCGTAACCCTTCGGCTATCATGGACTCGTAAGAATCTGCGCCTTGCCTGCGGGAGCCTTCTCCCGCTTTTTCTTTTTCAACCTAAGTTCATCCCCAAGGAGACGAGCGTCCCTAGCCCACCCCGCTCCTAATACACGGCGCTCCTCGTAAGGAGGCCGGCACCTTCATCAGCCCAGGAGCAAATTGGTCCGAAATCACCGGGGCATAGCCCCTGAAGCAAAGTAGCTTTGAGTTCATTTGCGGGCAAATGCGCCAGTTTGGCAGGCGAATTATGTTTACCTACAACTCTTTTAGAATCAACACTTCTAAAAGTGTATCAAAACAAAGGACTTTAACTCACTTTAGAATCAACACTTACGAAAAAAGGGGGGAGGGGGGAGGGGCCCCAAGCCATACAGCTCCGCCTCCTCCCGCTTAGGCCAATCGTTGCTGCGCGCCGAGCGCAATACTCATGGTGTGCTCAATTCCTCGCGCTGCGCCCAGAACCGCTCCCCATTTTGTTTTTCCACCCGATACTGGGTGAGTTGGCCCGGAGTACATTGCGCCGCAACCACCATACCCTCGCCGTTCGAGCCGCTAACCCGCGCTCCAAGTTTCAAGGCGAAGCAGTCGGGAGGACTTGTCGCCGTCGCACGCCCCGGCTCCGCTGCAGAGGTCAGCAACAACACACCCTTGTCGCTAAGCTCGTACATCGGCACCACCCAATGCGTGGTGAAGGGCCCGATTCCGTGCACCTGGATGATCGTCTCTGTCTTAGACAACGCGAAGTGCGCCATCTTTTTGGGCATCAGCCCATAGGCGCCCAGCTCCATTGCTTCCAGCCCCTGCGGGTTATACCGCTCACCCATGCCCACCGCCCAGCTTCCTTTCACCACCACGATGTTTTCGTCCTCGGGATGCGAGTGCGGCATGATGATGTATCCCGCCTCGGCATGAATCCGAATCACATACAGCGCTCCGGACTTCGCAGGGTCGCCCGAAACCGTTTCAAACCTCCGGTCCGGCGGAAACTCCTTCAGCGGCACCACATGGCCACCGGGGGCCTGCTGCGCAACGCTGTTTTGTTGCGACCGCACCAAAACGGCCGCCAAAACCGCGAGGGTAAATAACATCCAGATGCGCCTGGCCATAATCTCCTCCTGCCTGGGACGCAAGATTAGCATTTCGACCAAGATAAGTAGCCGGAAAGCGGTAGCCCGGTCAAAATGAGGTGCAACGAACCGGGTCATCAACTAAAAAAAAAGAGGAAGCCAACTGCGCTCCCTCCTCGTAACCAAACCGCTGCATTTCCGTTATTTGTGCCCGGAATGCGTGATCCGCGCTAAGATGTCCCGCCGGCCGGCCCTTACCTCTTGCCCCAATCCTCCCAAAACAATCCTTTTATCCGGCCGAATTCCCTTGCGTTCGCCGTGACCAATGTCAGTTTGCGGTTCAATGCTTGCCCCGCGATCAGTACGTCATACGCGCCGATGGGCTTACCTGCCAGGGTCAATGCCGACCGCACCTCTCCGGCGCGCCGTGCATCGTCTTCCTCAAATGCCAGCAGCCGCACCGGACCTGAAAAAAATGTCTCCACCGCCCTGGCATTACTTTCTGGCCGCGCACTGTCGGACACTCCGAACCACAGCTCGAAGGCAGCCACCGTAGGCACCATCACCTCAGCACCTCCATCAATCGCTTTCTCAAAATGCTCGCGTACCGAAGCGCTTTTGCCGTTGATCAACGCAATGCACGCGTTCGTATCCAGCAGGTAGCTCACCGCACTCCATTCGCTGGCGGTCAGTCGAAGATCTTACGCCGTGGTGCCGCCGGCTGTTGCCGGCCCTTCTTCATGAAAGACCGTCCGCCCACGCGATCCAATTCGGCAAACCATTTGGCCACATCCGGAATGAGCGGCTCCAGCAGAACACCCTCAGGTACCCGCCGCACGCGCACCGCATCGCCTTCAAAACGAAACTCGCGCGGCAGCCGCACCGCTTGGCTGCGCCCATTGCGAAACAGCTTGGCCACGCCGCTCTTGCCCATAGCCCGCCCCCTTGATGGTATATATCATACATATATACCGTTCCATTGTCGACTGCCCGTCATTCACCTCTCAAGCAAAAAAAGAGGGAGCCAAGATGGCCCCCTCTTCTCCCCATAACCGTCTCAGTCCGTTATTTATGCCCGGAGTGCGTGATCCGCGCCATGATGTCCCGCCGGCTGTCCGCCACCGTGGCACCCGCGAATTCCGCACGTTCCGCCGGAGTCCACTTACCCTGCGTCGCATTGATGGCCGCCGCCCATTTGTCCATACTCTCGGCGTTAGGGTAGTCGATGACCACGCAGCGCGTCGAAGGCGCTGCGGTGTTCACGTATTGCTCGTCGACACCCCAGTACGTCGCCACGCCCTTCTTCAGTTGATCCTCAAACGTAGGCACCAGCAGCTTCTTGAGCATTGCGGTGTATTCTGTCGGCTTGTCGGTCTTCACATTCGCGCAGATCACTCGCAAATACGCCGGCGTTCCGCTGCCCGCGTGGTACATCGACGTTTGCAAGAAGTAGTCTTCGTGCTTGGTGGCCGCGATTTGGCTCGAGCTTGGAGCGTTCTTGCGCAGTTCATCGAGCACCTTCATGATCCCCGAGATGGTGTTGGACGACCAGGCCGCCCCGTTTGTATATCCGTCCGTTGTGTGAACAACCGGTTCAAACGTAGACCAGCTAAGGATCGTCCCGTCGGCCGCCAACTTCTCCGCGACCGGCACGAACGACTTCTCGCTGCTCTCCGCATATGCCACCCAGTTCGCTCGCGGCACCTGGAACTGGCTTACATACGTGTACACTATCGGCGCCGGTTCCATCTGCGAAACCGCCGCCGGTACAACAACCACCGCCAACACAAACAGGCCCACTATCCGTTTCAACATTGTTCTCTCCTTGAACTGACTGGCAAGCCGCGCGGCGCGATACCCTGGAAGGACGCTCCTCGTCGCTCATTTCGCAAACTTCGCGTCAGGTGCGGGACTGCGGCGTTCAATCTCTATTGGGTAACCTTGGAAAAGTGGCTTGCGCCCGGGGTTCCAATCAGCGCGTGCTGACAATAGGCCCTAACGCTCCGCATGTCAAGCAATCCCTCTCCGCCTTCCATCGATTGACCTCGCGCGCCGGCCGCATAAATTCTGCCAGGCCGATTTCAACATTCAAATTTTCCGAATCTTTCCAGAGCTTCAGACCTTGCGACATTCCGATGTTCCGGCGCTTTTCGAGTAGAATGTCTCTGACCCCATGAGCCTGAGCAAACAGCAAGCGATTGAGATGCTCGAATCCGACGACCTGGTGGGTCTTGGCATGGAAGCGCATCAACTGCGCCTGGCCAAGAACGACCCGCGCGTGGTCACCTACCAGATCGATCGCAACATCAATTACACCAACTTCTGCACCGAGTACTGTTCCTTCTGCGCCTTCTACCGGCCGCTCGGCGCCAAAGACGGTTACATCCTTTCTTTTGAAACGATCTACGAAAAAATTGAAGAGATGCTGGAGCTGGGCGGCACCGGTATCCTGCTGCAAGGCGGCCTGCATCCCGACCTGCAAATCGGCTATTACGAAAATCTGCTACGCTCGCTGAAAGCTAGATTTCCGCAAGTGCATTTGCACTGCTTCTCCGCGCCGGAAATTCTGTGCGTTGCGGAAGTTTCCGAAATCAGCGTGCGTGAGACCATTCAGCGCCTGATGGATGCCGGACTGCAATCCATCCCCGGCGGCGGCGCGGAAATCCTCGACGACGAAATCCGCGGAAAAATCGCGCGACTGAAATGCACCAGCGACGATTGGGAAGAAGTTCATCGCGTGGCGCATTCGCTGGGACTGCGCACCACCGCCACCATGATGTTCGGCTGCGGAGAAGAACTCCGCCACCGCGTCAACCATCTGGAGCGCTTGCGGCGCATTCAGGAAGATACCGGCGGATTTACCGCCTTCATTCCGTGGATGTTCGCCGCGGAAAATACCGCGCTGGGCAAAAAAGTCCAGGAGACCACCGCGGTCGATTACTTGAAAACGCTAGCCGTGAGCCGGCTTTATCTCGACAATATCGATCACATTCAGTCCAGTTGGCTGACTCCTGGAATCAAAGTGTGCCAAATCGGCTTGCAGTTCGGCGCCGACGACGTGGGCAGCATCCTAATCGAAGAAAACGTAGTGTTCGCCGCGGGCGTGAAAAATCGCACCAACGAAAGCGAACTCCGCCGCATCATTTCCGATGCCGGCTTCATCCCCGCGCAACGCGACACCCTGTACCGCTCGTACTCCCTAAAATGAGCGTCTCCGTCGTCGCCGGCAAGATGCGAATCTCAATTCGGCCTAAGCTCGTTCGTCCGGCCATAACGCGGTGTTAACACCGCGATAACCAGGAAGCCGAACGAATCCGGAAGTTGGATATTAAAACGTTAAGTAGTATGAGATAGTACCCCGCTGCAACCTTCCGCCGTACGTGGGGCAAGCATCCGGATGGCCAAGCAAGCTCGCAACCTCTCCAACCAAAACGCGGACACCGCCATTCAGCGCGCCGGCTCGCCCATGACCCTGGGCGGAGACCCCCAACGTGCCAATGACGGAATGGCTTTGGAGCCTGCTGGCGTGGCGGGGAGCCATGCCGGAGGCTCGCGCGGCACCGGCGCAGGCGGAAAGCGCGCAACAAATTGGCGGGGCGAGGAACAGCACTCGCTGCAGTGGCGCGTGGAGTCCTTATTGCAGGACGTGCGCTTTGCGCTGCGGACGCTGCGCAAGAGTTGGGGCTTCACGCTGACGGCGGTGCTGACGCTGGCGCTGGGTATCGGGGCGAACACTGCTATCTTCCAGTTGCTGGACGCGGTGCGGCTACGCAGCTTGCCGGTTGCGAATCCTGGCGCGCTGGCCGGGGTGCAGGTGAAAAACGGCAACCGCGGTTTTGGCATCACCACCACGGACAATGAAACCTCGCTGACCTATCCGTTATGGGAACAGATTCGGCTGCACCAGCAAGTTTTTTCCAGCGTGTTTGCGTGGGCCGACAGTGGCTCGGCGTCGCTGGGAGAGGGCGCACAGATGCGCCGGGCGCACGGACTGTGGGTCAGCGGAGAGACGTTCGCCGCGCTGGGTTTGCATCCGTTGCGCGGCCGATTTTTCACCGAGCAAGACGACCGGCCGGGCTGCGGCGCGCCTGGGGCAGTGATCAGCTACGGATTGTGGCAGAGCGAATTTGGCGGGCAGGATTCGGCGATTGGCAGCAAGTTGATGGTGGACGGGCGATCCACAGAGGTGATCGGGGTGACGCCGCGCAGTTTTTTCGGCCTGGAGGTAGGCAAGAGTTTTGATTTCGCGGCGCCTTTCTGTTCGGTGGAAACGTATTTCCCGGGTTTGGGCACGTTGGCGCGCCCGGATTATTTCTGGATGCACGTGTGGGGGCGGCTGAAGCCGGGCATGACTCTGCAACAGGCATCGTTCCAATTGTCTTCGATGAGCTCAGGCGTCATTGAGGCGACACTACCCAAAGGCTACGGCCCAACGCCGTTGGCGATCTACCGAAGTTATCGGCTGATAGCGTTTCCGGCGGGGAACGGAATCAGTTCGCTGCGGCAAAGCTACGACACGTCCTTGTTGCTGCTGCTGACCATAACCGGCCTAGTGTTGCTGATCGCGTGCGCGAATCTTGGGAATTTGATGCTGGTGCGGGCCGGCGCGCGGGAACGCGAAATGGCGGTGCGCCTGGCGTTGGGCGCTTCGCGCTGGCGCTTGATCCGGCAACTTCTGTCGGAAGGGTTGCTGCTTGCGGCGGGGGGCGCAGTGTTGGGCATCGCGCTGGCGCAGATTTTCAGCCGCGGCCTGATTCGCTTTCTGAGCGGGGAAGGCGACGGAATCCGGCTGGATCTCAGCCTGGATTGGCGCGTATTGCTTTTCACCGGGTTGATTGCGGCGGGAACGTGCCTAATTTTCGGGCTGGTACCGGCGTTCCGGTCTTCCGGAGCGAAGCCCGGCGCGGCGCTCAAGTCCGGAAGCCGTGGAACGACGGCGGGACGCGAGCGTTTTTCGTTTCAGCGCTTGCTGGTGGTCTCGCAGATCGCGGTGTCGGTGGTGTTGCTGGTAGGGGCGCTGCTGTTCGTTCGCAGCTTCTGGAACCTGGCGACACAAGATCCCGGGTTTCGCGAGCGGGGCATATTGGTGGCGGTTCTGGATTTCCGGCGGCTTCGATTTTCGCCGGAGCGGAATACGGATTTTGCTCGTGAGGTCCTGGAGGAGATACGCTCGCTTCCGCAAGTGGAATCGGCGGCCACGTCCACACATGTACCGTTGAACGGCAGCACGTGGAACCTGGGAGTGCACGTCCATGGATTGGAAGGGAGCTCGCGATTCACGTGGGTGAGCCCGGGATATTTTCAGACCATGGATATTCCGTTGCTGGCGGGCCGCGATTTTAGCGACCGCGACGCGCGGGCGGGACCCAAAGTAGCGATAGTGAACGAGGCGTTTGTCCGAAAATATCTTTACGGACAAAACCCGCTAGGCCAGGTAATACGAACCAACGCTGAGCCGGATTATCCGGAGGCGGAGTACCAGATCGTGGGGTTGATCAAGGATACGAAGTACAGTGAACTACGCGAAACACCTCCGCCGATCGCCTTTGCGCCGGCTGCGCAGTTTCCGGATGCGGTGGGGTGGACGGTACTGTTTATTCGCAGTTCCTCCGCGCCGAAAGTGATGAACACGGTGCGGGAAAAGCTGCGCGCGTTTCATCCGGAAGTGCCGGTGGAATTTCATGTTCTGGAAGCGGATGTGCGGAACGGGTTGATGCGCGAGCGGCTGATGGCGGTGCTTTCGGGATTTTTTGGGGCGCTGGCGGCGCTGCTGGCGATGATCGGGTTGTATGGAGTGATCTCGTACATGGTGGCGCTGCGCAAACACGAAATTGGCATCCGCATGGCGCTGGGAGCGAGCCCGGCAAGCGTGATACGCATCATCGTGCGGCAAACATTAACGTTGCTGGGCGTGGGCGTCGGAGCGGGCCTGGTGCTGGCCATGGCGGCGGCGAAGGGGGCGAACTCGCTGCTGTATGGATTGGAGGCGAACGATCCGCTCACGTTGCTGGGTGCGGCGGGATTGTTGACCGCGGTTTCGCTGGCGGCCAGCTATATTCCGGCCTATCGCGCGTCGCGGGTGCATCCGATGAACGCGCTGCGGTATGAATAGAAGTCCTTGACGCCATTGGTGCGTTCTTGCGAAGAGGGACCCTCCCGTCCGTCGTCTGTCCCTGTCTGTCCGGATTTTCCTTCTGGTGACAGCGACGTGCGCTAGAGCACATCCTAATGCAGGTTCCTGCTAGAGGTCGTTGAGAGTGCCCTCCTGGTTCTCAGTCCAAGCGAAAGCCGGCTACAAGAAGAGAGAGAGAAAGAGCATAGAACTCGCTCGCGGGCTCGTCCGCTGCGATGCGCCCTTCGAAGCTCAGGATAAACTCAATCGCTCCCCTACAACTTGGGGATGGGGCGGACCATGATTTCCACTTCGGAGCCTTCTGGTAGATCGAGGGGATCGAGGGGAATTAGCGTGCCGTTGCGGACTTGGGCGCGGAGTTTGCGTGGCTGAGTGGGCGGCTGCTTTGTTGCGGCTTGGCGGGCTGGCGAGGCGGCGGGGAGGCCGGAGATTTCGTCCAGGGCTTCGTTGGCCAGGGTGTCGGCTTCGGCGTTCTGGTCGCGGTAGACGTGGTCGATTTTGAAGGAGGCGAAGGTTTGGGACATTTTGCGGGCGCGTTCGAATAGCGGGCGGAGATCCGCGCTTTTGACTTTGTACTGGCCGCGCATCTGGCGGACGAGCAGTTCGGAATCGCTTTCGATGCGCAGGGCGCGGATGCTGTGCTGCTGGGCGTAATCGAGGGCGGCGATGAGGCCGTAGTATTCGGCAACGTTGTTGGTGGTGCGGCCGATATATTTTTTTAGCTTGGCGACAACTTCGCCGCGGGGGTCGCGGATGACTACGCCGTAGGAGGCAGGGCCGGGATTACCGCGCGAGCCGCCGTCGATGTTGGCGCGGTAGGCGGCGGAGGAAGTGGTCGTGGCGTTTTGTTCGGGGGCGGAATCGGCGAAGAGTCCATGGTTGCTTGCTGAGGGGCGGTTGGCTTGCGGACGCTTGAACATTTACGAAGAGCTGGAGGCGGAGGAGGAGGCGCTGCTCTCCGGAGTGGGCGCGGGGATGGGTTCGAGGGAGTAGAGAATCAGGCCGCAGCTTTCGCAGCGGAAGAGTTCATCGTTGGCGTCCTGAAGGAGTTGCTGAAGGATGTGGGGCAGGACGCGCATGCCGCAGCCGCGGCACTGGCCGTCGCGGGCTTCGGCCAGGGCGACGCCGTGGTGGCGCTTGGCAATGCGTTCGTAGAGCGTGCGCAAATCTTCGGGGACGGGGACGATGGCGCGTTCGCGGCCGGCCAGGGCGGCATCCAAAACTTTTTTCTTTTCGCCGTACTGCGTATGCATTTCCTTGCGTTCGGCGGCGATGGTCTGCTCGGCTTGCTTTAGCGCTGTGTCGGCGGATTTAAGGCGGCGCTCGGCATCTTCTCCAGCCATCATGATTTCGAGCTGGCGCTCTTCGGACTTGGCGACTTCGGCTTCGGCGTTGGCGATTTCGTGCTGCAGGGCTTTGTAGGCGTCGTTGGTTTTGACCGAGCCGCTTTGTTCGCGGTATTTCCTGGCGCGATCTTTCCACTGCTGGACGTCCAGCTCGAACTTCTTGCGTTCGGTGAGGCTGTGGGTGTGGGCCTCGCGGGCGGCGGCTACGGCGTTGCGCGCGCCGGTTAGCTTGAGGTCGGCTTCCTGAACACGCTTGGGGAAGGCGTCAAGTTCTGCGCGTAAGGCGGCGATGTGCTGATCGATGACTTGCAGGTCCAGGAGGCGCGGGATGGATGGATGCATTCAAGGTAAGTTTAGCACAGCGATGCGTTTGGCGGGTCGGAGGGGCAGACTTGGCCAGCTTCGTATCGCATCGCGGCTGCTGGTATTCTTAAGTGAGGCCAGTTCCAGGGAAGCCCCGAACAAATTGCCACCTATTATTAGCGCGCAGGGATTATCCAAGCGGTACGGGGTCGATCCACTTTTTCGCGATATCTCATTCACGGTTTCGGAAGGAGACCGGATAGGGATTATTGGGCCGAACGGGTCTGGGAAATCGACACTGCTGGAGATGCTGAACGGGCGGGTGACTCCGGACAGTGGTGATGTGGCGATCCGTAAGGGCACGCAGGTGCGGTGCGTGCTGCAGATATCGGAGTTTGCGCGGGGCTCCACGATTCGAACGGTGATCGATAAGGCGCTGGAT
>DATGEY010000120.1:0-6607 GCA_035309625.1 Candidatus Acidiferrum sp. | reverse complement strand
GGCGGTGGATGTTCCCGGCGCGTTGAGCGTAATGGAGATTGGCAAGCGGGCGGAAGGCAAGCTAAGCCTGGATGTCGGATTTCAGATTCGCGACTGCCCCCCATTTGTCGAGATGGTTCGGCGGATTCACGCGGGCGCGCTGGGCAACATCGTTTGTGGGGAGGCGCATTACCTGACGGGCTATATTGACCGGCCGGCCTGGCCGAATGCCGCTCCTGTGGAGCGGCGGCTGCGCAACTGGGTTTACGATCGGGCGCTCTCGGGCGACATCATTGTGGAACAGAACATACACGTGATCGACATTTGCAACTGGATCTTAAAGGGGCATCCGCTGAAGGCGTCGGCGACGGGCGGGCGGATGGGCAGGCCGGCTTCGGATGGCGACGCCTATGGAAATTACAACGTCCTGTTTCACTATCCGGACCATGTGGATGTGACGTTTAGCTCGACACAATTCGCCAGGGGCTGGTGGGACGTAACGGAACGATTTTTCGGGACCAAGGGAGTCTCGCAATCACCGTATACAGGCGCGCTGGGAATCTGGGGCGATGAGCCTTGGCAGGCGCCCATGACGCCGGCGAAGGACACGCCAGAATCCCAGGCCTTTTCGGTTACGGGAAATTTTACTTCCAACTTGGAATTTGCGGACCGCGAGAAGAAAAAAGCGTTTGTGGATAGCATCACCAGCGGAAATTTTCATAATCAGGCGGACAAAGGAGCTGAGTCGGCAATTTCCTGCATGTTGGCGCGCACCGCGGCTTATACGGGGCGGGAGACCACGTGGGACGAGATGATGAAGTCCCGTGAGGTTTTGGAGCCAGGGATTGATTTGAAAAAGCTGGGGTGAGGTATTTGAGCCCAACGCAATAGACTTCATCAGGAGGAATCATGCATGACGAATCGCGGCGAAGGTTCCTTAAGACGTCGGCGTGGGCGGCGACTTTAGCGGGAACGATCGGAAAGTCTTTGTTTGCGGCGGCGCCGCAGCACACCGCCATTACAAAAGGCATCTTGTTGGACATGCTGCCGGCCAATCTGTCTTATGGCGACCGGTTGAAATTGGCGCGGGACATTGGATTTGCGGTGATTCAGGCACCCACGGAGCCGGACGATCGCAAAGCGGAAGAATTGAAGAAGGGTGCGGACGCAGCGGGGATTCGCATCGATTCCGTGATGAACATGGATCACTGGAAGTATCCGCTGTCTTCGAACGATCCGGCGGTCGTGGAGAAGAGCCTGGCCGGGATGCGCACGTCCATGCACAACGCGAAGGTGTGGGGCGCGGATGTTGTGTTGCTGGTTCCAGCCGTGTTGGATCCTAAGACATCCTATCGCGAGGCCTGGACGCGCTCGCAGGCGCAGATTCGCAAGCTGTTGCCGCTGGCCGAAGAATGGAAGGTGGTGATTGCGATGGAAGAGGTGTGGAACCGTTTTCTGCTGAGCCCGCTGGAGATGGCCACATATATTGATGAGTTTAAGAGCCCGTATGTGAAGGCGTGGTTCGATGTGGGCAATGTGGTGCTGTACGGGTATCCGCAGGATTGGATTCGGACTCTGGACCAGCGGATCGTGAAAGTACATTTAAAAGATTTCAAGCGGAATAAGGATAGCTACGCGTGGGTGAATCTCGGAGAAGGCGATATCGATTGGACGGCGGTGCGGGACGCGTTTGCGGCGATCGGCTATGCCGGAAGCGCGACCGTCGAGCTGCCCGCGGGGGATGAAGTCTATCTGCGAGACGTGAGCCGGCGAGTGGACCGGCTACTGCTAAATCATTCTTGATCTCAGTTGCTTTTCGAATTATTTGACGTGGTTCACAGCTAAGATGGGTGGGCCGCAAAGAACAGGCTGGGGGTGATTGTGATAAACGCGAGGGCAGGAAAATCTTGTGTGCGCGCCAGAGCCGCTTCCCTTCCGCTGGCAATCGTTGCTTTGTTCATCACAGCTACGGGGTGTCCTGCTGCTAAGGGGCAATCCCCGAAGGTTGCGGCTACGCCGCCGATGGGATGGAACAGCTGGAATAAATTCGGGTGCCACGTCAGCGATCAACTGATTCGCGAAATGGCCGACGCAGTGGTCAGCAGTGGGATGAAAGAGGCGGGCTACACCTTTGTGAATATCGATGATTGCTGGCAGGTGAGCCGGGCGGCAGACGGATCGATCATCGTGGACGCCGAGCACTTTCCGAATGGGATGAAGCCACTGGCGGACTACGTGCATTCCAAGGGGCTGAAGTTCGGCGTGTATACCGACGCGGGGCGCATGACCTGCCAGAAGCGACCGGGGAGCTATGAGCATGAAGCACAAGACATACAGACGTACGCGAGCTGGGGCGTCGATTACGTGAAGATCGATTGGTGCTATGCGGACGGGCTCGACCCGGAAGTGCAATACCCGAAATTCCGCGATGCGATTGCACAATCGGGGCGGCCGATTGTGTTCAGCATCTGCAATTGGGGCGTGAAAGCTCCGTGGACCTGGGGACCGCACACCGGAAATCTGTGGCGCACCACCGGCGACATCCGAGATACGTACGACAGCATGTCGGTCATCGGCTTCTCGCAGAACGGATTGGGAAAATTCGCCGGGCCCGGGCATTGGAATGATCCGGACATGCTGGAAGTGGGCAACGGAGGGATGAAGCACGACGAGTATCTGACGCACATGACGCTGTGGACGATTCTGGCGGCGCCGCTGTTGGCGGGGAATGATCTTCGCAGCATGTCCGAGGAGACTAAAGCGATCCTGATGAATCCGGAGGTGATCGCGGTGGACCAGGATGCAAAAGGCGTGCAGGGGCATCGCGTGTGGGATGAAGGGCCACTGGAGATTTGGGTGCGGCCGCTGGCGGACGGATCGCATGCCGCGGGCCTGTTTAATCGGGGAGAATCGCCCCTGAAGATTAAACTGGACTTCAAGGCCATTGGGGCGCCGTCATCGGCCAAGCTGCGCGATTTATGGGCGCGCAAGGACTTGGGTACCATGCAAGATTCTTATACGGCGGAAGTGCCCAGGCATGGCGTGGTGTTCCTGAAAGTATCCCAGTAGTCCGAACACTTGAACAAAGTAGCGTTTTAGGAAAATTGCGTAACTAACGGAAACGATGGCTATCACTCCGCTGCAAAAGAAGACCGTACCCTCGCTGTTGGGATCGCTCGTGTCGGCGTTTTTGGTCTTTGCAGTCATTGGCGGGCAGCCAGAAATGGCTGCCCCACTTGCGGCGCAAGCCACGGAGTGGCAGAAGGAAATTACTACCTGGCGAGCGGAGCATGCCGCGGAGCTGCAAAAGCCCGATGGCTGGCTCGCGCTGGCCGGGCTGGAATGGCTGGACGCGGGGGATAATTCGTTTGGGTCGGCCAAAGACAATAAGATCCGTCTTCCGGCTAGCGGCCCGGCGCACCTGGGCGTGCTCCACCTGGAGGGCGAAACGATCACGATGAGCCCCCCGGCCGGGGGCTTCCCGCCAGGCTTTCTGATTGACGGCAAACCGGCCCAGACCCAAACGCTGCCCGCGGACGCCGATCACGACAAAAACAATCCGCGGCTGACCATCGGAACGCTGAATCTGTACGTAATTCATCGCGGTCGGCGATTTGCTCTACGGATCAAGGATGCCAAATCCCCGGCGCTGACCGGATTTCACGGCGAGAAATGGTATCCGCCGAATCGGGCCTATCGGGTAACCGCGAAGTGGATTCCCTATTCCCCACAGAAAACCTTCACAATTGCGACGCTGATCGGCACCAGTTATCCGGCGCAAATTCCGGGATCGGCGGAGTTCACGCTGCACGGAAAAACGTATCGGCTGGATCCGATTCTCGAGGACCCGGAGGTGGCCAAGTTGTTCTTCGTGATGCGTGACACCACCAGCGCCACGAAGACTTATGGGGCTTGCCGGTTTTTGTACACCGGATTCCCGGATCGTGGTTTGGACCAGCCCGGCAAGCTGGTGCTGGACTTCAACCGGCTGGAGAATCCCCCATGCGCCTACACGCCCTACGCCACCTGCCCGCTGCCGCCGAAGCAGAACCGTCTGGCGATTCCGTTGCCGGTGGGCGAGCAGCGGTACCATGAATGAAGCGGTACGCTCTGGAAATCGGGGGCATTGTATCGGACAATAAACTTGGCGCACGGAGCGGTGCGCCAGGTATGAGCGCACCCGACCTTTATTCCGCCGACAACGGCGGTCCGCAAAACCCCGCGCGGCAAAAAATGGTGGCTCTGCGCGTGACGCTGCTGCGCTTGCACAAGACCTTGCTGGACATGGAACGGCGCGAGTACGAGCGAGCGAACGGACACGTGTCAACCGGCGAGTTGTTCCGGTTGGTGATCGATCATGAGCAATTTGCCTGGCTGCACAACCTTTCGGAATTTGTGGTGCGGCTGGACGAGACCTTGTCCGGCGAAGAGCCCGTATCGGAGAAGGATACCCACAGCGCCATCGTGATGGCGCGTAAGATGTTCGCGCCGTCGGAGTCCGGCGACGCATTTCAGAAGCGGTATTTTGACGCCATCCAGCGTGATCCAGCGGTGGTGATGGAGCACGCGGAGTTGGCGCGGCTCTTCGCCAACGAGCCGTCGGAAGCCAGCCCAACGTAGCGAAGCGGGTGACGGATGAATCGAGCGGCCCCCACGCCCCGGCAAAGAATTCGCGCGCTGGTGCTGTTTCTGCTGCTTTTCATTCCTGCCTTCTCGACGCAGTCCCAGGAAAAACCCGAGTCCCCGGCCAAGCCGCAGCTTCCCGGCGCCAACTCCCCGCCGGCGGCAGCCAAGGAACGCTTAACAGCGAGGGACCGCAAGGAAGTATTCGAAAGGATTTGGAAAGAGATCCACGATCACTACTACGACCCCTCGTATAACGGTGTGGATTGGAACGAAGTACGGCTGCGGTACACACCACTGGTGCAAGCGGCGAAGAAAGATCAAGAGTTTTACCCGCTGATGAGCCAGATGACCAGCGAACTGCACGACGCGCACACCCGTTTCAGTTCCCCGGAGCAATGGAAAAGTTTCCGGCGGCAACAAGGGGTTTCCGTTGGATTCAATGTCGATGACGTGGATGGAAAGACGGCAGTGACCGGCGTCACGCCGGGAACCGATGCCGCGCGCGCGGGCATCGAGCCGGGTATGGTGGTGCTGCGGGTGAACGATGCGCCGGTAGCGGAGCGGATCGCGGAGATTGAGAAAAAGCGGCTGCCCTCTTCCTCAGAGCGTGCGACGCGCTGGTTCATTTACAACCGGGTGTTCGCGGGCCCGCCAGACACCCCGGTTAAGGTGGCGCTGCAGCGCTCGGACGGGTCCACTTTTGAAGTGTCCGTGCGGCGCCAGATTTATTCGGCGGCACCGGAAGTCGTCACTCACGTGCTTCCCTCCGGAAACGCGTACATCGCGTTCGATGGTTTCCAGCACCCGGTTACCAGAGAATTCCGTCAGGCCTTGCAGAAATATCGCGACGCGCCGGGATTGATTGTGGACCTGCGTCGCAATGGCGGGGGCGATTTGGCCGTGCTGCTGCCCATCGCCGGCTATTTCTTCGGCAAGAAAACGCTGTTCGCCAAAGATTCGACAAGGACCGGAAAGCCTCTGTCCTCGTATGTCGGCTTGTTCAAGCTGCCGCTGCAACTCTACGTGGGCCGGCCGGGCGAGCAGATTTATTCCGGGCCGGTGGTGATTCTGGTGGACGCGCATTCCGCGAGCTCCTCGGAAGTGTTTGCGGCGGGGATGCAGGATACTTTGCGCGCGAAAATCATCGGCAGCCAGTCGTGCGGGTGCGTGCTGGGAATCGCCAAGCCGCGGGTGATGAAAGGCGGCGGGGTGTTGGAAATGAGCGAGGTGCTGTGGTTTTCACCCAAGGGGCGCAAGCTCGAGGGTACCGGGATAATCCCGGACAAAATCGTAGTGCCGAGCGTTTCGGATTTGCAGCGGCGGCGCGATCCAGTGCTGGCCGAAGCGGACAAGAGCCTGGTGAAGACCTCGGTACTGGAATCGAAAGAAGCGGGGATGTGGGACGGAAAGTCCGAGCCGCGCTGAGGCCGAAGCCGGCTAAAAAGGCAGGAGATTGAACCGATTAAGCAGGTACGCTGGGGACGCGCTGCTGTGCAGCGCGGCGCTGATGTCGGCCGTGTACGCCGGCGATTATGGGGTGCTGCGATTGCGCGCGCGGTACCCTCGATTCGGAAATGCTTTTGATTCCGTGCAGGTTACCCGGCTGCTGGCCATACCACTGAAGAACGGCAAGACGGAGTATGAGATGGATGCGCTGCAGCCGGAGGTTACCGTAACTTGCTTGCGGGCGCTCTTCGGGCACCGGGGATACCCGCCATGCTGGTATGTGCGGCGCAATAGTCAGAAGCCAATTCCCATGGTTATACTGGTTTTCGCGCGCCCGTAGCTCAGCTGGATAGAGCGTCTGCCTTCGAAGCAGAGGGTCGGGGGTTCGAGTCCCTCCGGGCGCGCCACAACGCTGCTGTACAGTCCGGAGAGATCCTTTACAGAACGTTCCGAAGACATAGTTTACACCCTTGGGCCGAAGGGGTTTGCTAAAGGCTGCAGAGTCCTTTCCTCGAGATCGATGTAGCCGAGATCGTAGTCCATAAAGCTCACCAGC
>DATGEY010000119.1:0-2216 GCA_035309625.1 Candidatus Acidiferrum sp. | reverse complement strand
GAAGCGACGCCGGAAAGCAAATTTGCGTGGCGGCCGGCAGCCGGAGTGCGCTCCACCAGCGAAGTCTATATGCATATTGCGATCGCGAATTTCTGGCTACTGAGCAATACGGGCGTGAAGCTGCCGCCGGACGTGAACCTGAACCTGGATATGGAAAAAAAGGTGACGGCGAAGGCAGATGTGATCAACTGGCTCAAGCGGTCGCTGGAGGCGGTGAAGACCGCGCATGCCCAGCTGAAACCGGCCGATCTCCAGCGCAAGGTGCATATCGTGGACCGCGATGCGCCGGTGGATGGGATTTATCTGCGCATCATTATTCACGCCAACGAGCACATGGGCCAGCTCATCGCCTATGCGCGCATGACCGGCGTTGTGCCGCCGTGGTCAGGGCAATGAAAGTGCAGCTGCGGCAGATCGCGCATGCACGCTCCGGGGATAAGGGCGATGACGCGAATATCGGGCTGATCGCGCTCAAGCCCGAGCATTATCCGGTGCTGGTGCGCGAAGTAACCGCCGAACGAGTGAAGCAGCACTTTGCCGGGATCTGCGGCGGCGAAGTGGAACGCTACGAACTGCCCAATCTGCATGCGCTGAATTTCGTTTTACATCGCGCGCTCGATGGCGGCGGGCTTGTGTCATTGCGCACAGACAACCAAGGGAAGACGTACAGCTCAGCCCTGCTGAGGATGGAAATTGAATTGCGGTGAAAAATGGGGAAATCGGGTCAGCGGTACATTTGCCCTCTTTCAATCCCGAGCGTACCGAGGGACCCCTATAGCCACAAGGGTATTAAAGGGCCCGCGCGTCCCTTACAGCGATTCTAAAGTTGGTGTGTCCCGGCTGAATCCTTTCCACCAGGGCTAAAGCCCACTCTTCATTCGCCTTAACGCGGCCCTAAAGGGCCGCTCTTCCACGGAGCGGGATACAGTAACGCTGGAAGAGCGATAGCCGTCTCTCGGGAATAGGGGTCCCTCACCCGCAACAAACGCGGGTTCGGGATTACAAACAGGCCCGAATTATTTGGGGGCCATGCGGATGGCGCCGTCCAGTCGGATGGTCTCGCCGTTCAGCATGTTGTTCTCAATGATGTGCTGGACCAGCGCGGCAAACTCCGGCGGCTTGCCAAGTCGACTCGGAAACGGGACTTGCTGCGCCAGCGAGGCCTGCGCGGCTTCAGGAAGCCCGGCGAGTAGCGGCGTCTGAAAAATTCCGGGAGCAATCGTGCAGACGCGGATGCCGGAGCGCGCCAGTTCGCGCGCGAGCGGCAGCGTCATGCCGACGATCCCGCCCTTTGAAGCCGAGTAGGCGACCTGGCCGATCTGGCCTTCATAAGCAGCCACGGATGCAGTGGTAACGATGACGCCGCGATGGCCATCTTCGTCCGGCTGGTTGGCGGACATGGCATTGGCGGCGTGGCGGATGGCGTCGAAGGTGCCGATCAGGTTGATCTGGATGGTGCGGACGAATTTTCCCAGATCGTGCATGCCATTTTTGCCGAGAAGCTTCTCCGCGATTCCGATGCCGGCAGTGGTGATAAGAAAATGCAGCCCGCCCTGGTTCTTTGTGGCGCTTTCAACGGCGGCGGCGACTTGAGCGGCGTCTATGACGTCAGTCTTGATGAAACTGACGTTTGCGCCGAGCTCCTGAGCCAGCGTTTTGCCGCCGGTTTCATTGACGTCCGCGATGGTGACCTTGGCGCCTTTGGCGGCGAGCATGCGAACGGTGGCGGCGCCAAGACCGGAGGCGCCTCCGGTGATCAGCGCGCTTTTACCTTGGATGTTCATCTGGTGATCTCCATTTTCAGTCGTGAATCAATGCAAAGGCCTTTTTCACCGCAGAGGTCGCAGAGAACGCAGAGAAACTGATTGAAACTATTTTCGCTGCCTATTCCGAGGTGAAGAAGCTGTTCGGTTCGTTCGCGTAAAATTCGCAGCTGATTTTTTCCCTACTGTAGTCGCTCTATGATGGTGGCATTGGCCATGCCGCCGCCTTCGCACATGGTTTGCAGACCGTAGCGGCCGCCACTGCGCTCGAGCTCGTGCACCAGCGTGGTCATCAGGCGAGCTCCGCTTGCTCCCAGGGGATGGCCCAGCGCAATGGCACCGCCGTTCACGTTGACGCAGGCGAGATCGGCGTGAGTTTCTTTTTGCCAGGCCAGGACTACGCTGGCGAAGGCTTCATTGATTTCGACGAGGTCGATTTGCTCGAGTTTGAGG
>DATGEY010000118.1:0-92973 GCA_035309625.1 Candidatus Acidiferrum sp. | reverse complement strand
CCCGTTTACATGTATTTCAATCCTTCCTGGTCCCACGCCCACTCCGCCTTCGCCGTAGCCTTGTTCCTGTGGTATTGGCATCGAACTCGCCTTCAGCGCTCCCTCGCGCAATGGTGCGTCCTCGCGGCGATCACCGGTCTGATGCTTAACGTTTACTACGCCAACGTTACGCTGCTCGCAGTCCTCGCAGTAGAAGCTCTAAGCCAGTACGTCGCCGCACGACGCCATTCCTCTTCAGCCGCGTCCCCTCACGATTCCGCGCAGGCAATGCGCAGCGATTCGAAAGACGGCGCAAGCCTCAGCGTTGCGCAGTTGCTCGCACGGCATTGCGTATTTATCGCTTTTGTGGCGGTTTGCCTGCTGCCCACCTTTATCACCCGCTACATTATTTATGGCCATCCGTTTGAGTCCGGTTACGGCTCGGTGGGGAATTGGGCTTGGCGCTCGCCCCATTTTCTGGCGGTGCTGTTTTCCTCGGATCACGGATTATTTTCGTGGACTCCGCTCTTATTGCTGGCGGTGGGGGGGTTGATTTTATTTTTGTGGCGGGAGCCGCGCGTGGGAACACCGCTGCTGGCGGCGGCGGTGGCGTTTTATCTGTTTGTCGCGGCTTATCCGGACTGGGCGGGAATTTCTTCGTTTGGGAACCGATTTTTCGTTTCGCTCACGCCCTTATTTATTCTGGGTCTGAGCGTGCTGCTGGCGCGCGTGGCCTCGGCGTTCCGCAGCCGGCGCGCGGCGGCGGCCACCGCATCGCTGGTGCTGGCCGCGTTCCTGCTGTGGAACGCGGGATTTATGTTTCAGTGGGGCGAACACCTGATCCCGGCGCGCGGGCCGATTTCCTGGAGCGTCATGATTCGCAACCAGTTCCAGACCGTGCCGCAGCAGATCGCCACGCACCTGGGCAATTATCTTTTTCATCGCCGCGATACGATGCGGCAAATCGAAGACCGCGACATCAACCAACTGAAACAAGGCGAGCCGTAGCGGCGCCGCCGGGCGCGCCTGGTTTCGCTCCATGGTGCTCCACTGGGGTCCGGCGTTTCGGTTGCGCGTTTCCGTTTGCTCCGCGGCACCCGCTTGTGTGCGCTTCCGGTTCCGGCGGTTTTGCAGCGCGATGCGAAGTGCCGCGCGGCATTTTGCGTTCCGCTTCGCGTTGCCGCGGTGTACCGCGGTGCGTGTTCCGGTGACGGCGAATTTGGTAATCTACATAGCGATTCGCCAGCCCGCATCCCGATGACGTTGCGCCCATTTTGATGGCTACAGTTACCGTACCGCCGCAATCCGCCGCACCTCCCGAGGCACATTCCAGCGCGCCAGCGGTGGTGCGCATCGAGCCGCCGCACGGCTGGCTGGAGCTGCGCCTCGCGGAAGTGTGGGAGTATCGCGAGCTGCTGTATTTCTTCGCCATGCGCGATATCAAGGTGCGGTACAAGCAGACCGCGGTGGGCGTTTTGTGGGTGGTGCTGCAACCGTTGATGACCATGGGCGTGTTCACGATTTTTTTCGGGCGGCTGGCCAAGCTGCCTTCGCAGGGGCTGCCTTATCCGGTGTTTTATTTCGCGGCGCTGGTGCCCTGGGCCTATTTTTCGCAGGCGCTGACTAGTTGCACGAACATCGTGGTGGATAACCAAAATGTGATAACGAAAGTGTATTTCCCGCGGCTGATATTGCCGGTGGCGGCGGTGTTTTCCGGGATGGTGGACTTCCTGATCGGGCTAGTGGTGATGGTGATTTTGACCCTGTCTTTCGGGATCCACCCACCGGCCACGGTGCTGCTGCTGCCGGTGCTGCTTGTGCTGGCGGTACTGACGGCGCTGGGGGTGGGGTTGTGGACCTCGGCGCTGAATGCGTTGTACCGCGACGTGCGCGCGGTGATGCCGTTTGTGGTGCAGTTCTGGATGCTGGCGTCGCCGGTAGCGTACCCCAGTTCGCTGGTGCCGGCGCGGTGGCGCTGGCTGTACGGGTTGAATCCGATGGCCGGGGTGATCGATGGATTCCGGTGGGCGCTGACCGGGACCGGGCAGCCGCCGGGTGCGGCGATGGCGGCGTCGGCCGTGGGGGTTGCGATTGTGCTGGTGGGGGGGCTGTTCTTTTTCCAGCGGATGGAGACCAGCATCGCCGACCGGGTTTGAGAGAAAGAAGTTGCAGGTTGGAAGGTTTGAAGGTTGGGAGGTTGGGAAAAGGCGGAAGGGAAGAGGCCATGGGCACGATTACTCGATTTGAGGAGATTGAGGCTTGGCAAACGGCACGAAAGCTGACGCAAACCGTTTATAAGATTTCCGCGCAGGGAGCTTTTGCTCGGGATTACGGCTTGCGCGAGCAGATGCGACGGGCGGCCGTCTCGATCCTCTCGAATATCGCAGAAGGTTTTGAGAGCCGCACCGGACGTTTGTTCATTGACTACCTGGGGCGCGCGAAGGGATCGTCCGGAGAGCTGCGCGCACAAGCTTATGTGGCGCATGACGCAGGGTACCTGACCTCTGACAAGTTGGACGCTTTGCGCCGTGAATGCGAGAAGTGCAGCGGTCAAATTGGTGGATTCCTCTCGTATTTGAATAGATTGGATAGATGAAGGCGAGGCGGAGAGTTGGAATCGCGGGGGGGTATGCCACCCGGGGGGTTTTTGAAAAAGAGGTTGTAAGCTATTGAAAACAAAGGATTGGAGGTGCGAAATTTTGCCCAAGAGAGTTTAAGAGGCGGCAAGTTATTGAAGGGCGAAGAGTTAGGGGTGTGGCGGCAAGATGGATGGAAGAGAGTTGTTAGAGGTAACACGAGGAAGGTTACCACAGATTTTACTAATTGTCAAATAGAGATTTTGGCTTTACTTACTGGGTATCAATAGTATTGAGGGCCAAGGGGTTACAGCGGAGCGCGCGCTTGGGGAATACATCATTTGCTGTATTCACGGAGTAGCGGCGTAGCTGTACCGTTTTTGCCTACCTTGGCTTTGATTGAGGGCAATTCCATGGAGTTCATGCAATTAGGGGAAAGCAGGCGGTGCCCGCAGTGCGAGAGCCGCAAGGTACACCGGTCGCGAAGGCACGGGTTACTGGAGAGAATCGCATCCGCGGTGCTGATTAGCCCGTACCGGTGTGACAATTGCGATCACCGGTTTTTCCGGTTTCGCGCGGGACACCCGACGCAGGCGCGGGGGCGGGCGTAGGCTCGCCCGTTTTAATTCCTTCCTGGTTGTTTTACCAAAAGTCGTAAGATATTGGCGCGTTTGCAAGGTGGCGTTTGCCCGTTGGCGCACGCAGGCGGGGTGGGTGGCGTAGTTTGGGAGTAGATGCGGGGACGGGCACGGGTGTCCCGTGCCCCTACGGCGGCGGGGCGGTTTGGGTGGGCGGCTGGGGTGGGTGGCGGTGCGGGGTTGGGTGGACCGCCAGAGTGGCTGTCCTACTGGAATATTAGATGACTACGGTGATTGAGGCGGTGGGGTTGGGGAAGCGGTACCGGCGGGGGGTGCGCGTCGATGCCGGGATTCGGCATGCGCTGGAGCGGTTGGTGCGGTCGCCGTGGAAGACGGTGCGTCCGCTGTTCGGGGGTAAAGGGGCGGGGCGGGAGACGTTTTGGGCGTTGAAGGACGTTTCGCTGGAGGTGAAGGAGGGGGAGGTGCTGGGGCTGATCGGGCGGAACGGAGCGGGGAAGACGACGCTGCTGAAGATCTTGTCACGGATTACGCGGCCCACGGAGGGCTGGGCGGAGATCCGGGGGCGGGTGCGGAGCCTGCTGGAGGTGGGGACGGGGTTCCATCCGGAGCTGACCGGGCGGGAGAACGCGTACTTGAGCGGGGCGATCTTGGGGATGAGCAAGCGGGAGATCGACCGGAAGTTCGATGAGATTGTGGCGTTTGCGGAGATCGAGAAGTTTATCGAGACGCCGGTAAAGCATTATTCGACAGGGATGTACATGCGGCTGGCGTTTGCGGTGGCGGCGCACCTGGAGCCGGAGATCTTGCTGGTGGACGAAGTGCTGGCGGTGGGGGACATCAATTTTCAGAAGAAATGTTTAGGCAAGATGGGGGAAGTAGCGAAGGCGGGGCGCACGGTGGTCCTGGTGAGCCACCAGTTGAATCAAATTCGGCGCTTGTGCCAACGGGTGGTCTGGGTGGATGGCGGACAGGTTCGGATGGTTGGCGGAACGCACGAAATTGTTAGCGCATATGAAAGTGCCATGGCCCGTGGCGATGAGAATCGACATGGCAAGAAACAAGGACAGAACTTAACAAAGGGTCGCTTTATTAGGTGGGAGGTCGTCGAACCGCGAGGTAACACTTCAAATATTGTTTGTGGTCTTGGACCCGTCACAATCAAATTTGTCGTGGAAGTCACTGAGCCGATTCGGGCCGGCCACCATGGCTGCGCGCTTTTCAATCAGCAGCGGGAGCTCATTTGGGCATGGGCTACTAATGACGTGGAGCTTGGAATCGGGCGGCATGAGCTACGCTACAGATTTCCGATGCTTCCGATCCGCCCCGGACCGTACTGCTGGCAGGTGAGTCTTTACGAGGAAGGGGACGAACTGGATGCTTGGGAATGCGTACCGGAAATGACCGTTGCGACGCCGGGATACCAACACGCTCAAGACGAATGGAACGGCGTATTGAATATGCCCTCGCAATTTCATGTCAGTAGTGGGCGATGACATGGGGCAATTCCCGACTTTCGATAACCCGGAGACTCAAGCGTTCACAGCCGCCAGGCAACGTTTCCTAAGAGATTTTTTGGCGGGCATTAAACACAAAATGGAGCTAAGCACTGCGGTGGATGTAGGGTGCGGGTTAGGTGACTTTTCGAGATTCCTAGCCGACCAGGGATTCAAAGTAATCGGGCTGGACGGAAGGGAAGAAAATGTCAAGGAAGCTGTACGTCGTTACGGGGATCTTACCTTTCTGACTTTTGACGCCGAAAATCTACCCACCAAAGATCTGGGTATGTTTGACTTCGTTCTTTGCTTCGGCTTGCTTTATCACCTCGAAAATCCCTTTCGCACAATTCGCAGCCTCTACGCCTTGACGGCAAAGATACTTCTCGTCGAGGGCATATGCTTGCCGGAATCATCGCCAGCCATGGCGTTGATGGACGAGTTTCCGGCAGGGAATCAAGCATTGAATTACGTAGCCTTTTATCCTTCCCCTTCGTGCCTTGTGAAGATGCTCTATCGAGCCGGGTTCCCATATGTCTATAGCTTTCGTAAGCCGCCGGACTTCCATCTTTATCGTGCGTCAGCCACGAGAAAGCGTGAGCGAAGCATCCTCGCTGCGTCCAGGTTCGCGCTCGAACTACCTAACGTGATCGCTGAGAAGGATGTGTTGAATCTGGTGAGCAGCCCGTCTGATCCTTGGACGACGGCGTTCTCCAGAATTCGGAGCAATAAGTTAGTTGACTTTACGAGCGTGCGTTTTCCGCGGTTTCTAAAGAGACCTTGGAGCGAGAAGCGTGAAATCGTGTACTGGTACTTGAATAAAAGTAACAGGAAGTGAATCGTTTCAACAAATTTATAATGCTTACGATCTTTACGACAGCAAAACCATTTACAGGTCATACAGCCGTGATTCAGCGGAATGCACTGAAGAGCTGGAAGCTGTTGCACCCGGAGGTGGAAGTCATAGTTTTTGGTGATGATGAAGGTTCGGCGGCGGTTTGCAAGGAGTTGGGCCTGCGGCATGAACCGCATGTGGGTCGCACAGCCGGGGGTGCCATTCGTCTGGACAATATGTTTGCCAAGGCGCAGGTGCTGGCGCGACATGATGTGCTGTGCTACGTGAATTGCGACATTATCCTGCTGCAGGACTTTCTGAATGCTTTGGAACCGGTGCGCGAGAGGTGGGCGCAATTCCTGATGATAGGCCGACGATGGGACACCGATATCCGCGAATCGATTGATTTCCGTAGCCCGGGCTGGCAGGACGAGACGCGTCAAAAAGCACTGTCCTCTGGTCGCCGCCACGACGTTTTGACAATCGACTACTTTGCCTTCCGGCGGGGTCTATACGGCCCCCAAACGCCGCCTTTGGCCATAGGACGATTTTGGTGGGACCATTGGCTGGTCCGTAGAGCACTGGATTTACGCGTCCCGGTTGTTGATGTTTCGCGCGGGGTGGTGGCCATTCATCAGAACCATAACTTTGCTCATCATCCGCAGGGCTGGAAGGGCCTGTGGGACAGCGAAGACGCGAGGCGCAATTTGGAGTTGGCTGGTGGGCCGGGACGACTGGCAACGATAGAGAAAGCGACGCATAGATTAACGCGGAAGGGGCGCATCGTGCGCAGGCTAATTCGTCTGCGGACCTACAACCGGCGGATGACCGTCTGGCTGAAAACAAAGCGGATGCTTGCTTACAATATAGCGCTGCCTAGCTGGCACTTTCTCCTGGACGTGACGCGCCCGGTGCGAAGCGTCCTTGGGTTGCGCTCAAAAAGGCGTCCTTAAGACCCTATGGCATTCAACGACGTGGCAATCAATCGCGTCAGGGAGTACTGGAACAACCGTCCGTGCAACATCCGGCATTCGACGGCGCCGGTGGGGTCGCGGCAGTATTTCGATGAAGTGGAAGCGCGGAAGTATTTTGTGGAGAGCCACATACCGGGTTTCGCGGAGTTCGAGAGGTGGAGCGGGAAGCGAGTGCTGGAGATCGGATGCGGGATTGGGACGGACACGGTGAACTTTGCGCGGCACGGAGCGCAGGTCAGCAGCGTGGATTTATCGGAAAAGTCCCTGGAGTTGGCGCGGCAGCGGGTGGAAGTGTATGGGTTGGAAGATCGGGTGAGATTTTACGTGGGCAACGCGGAGGAATTGAGCAGCGTGGTGGCGGTTGAGCCGTACGATCTGATCTATTCGTTTGGAGTGATTCATCACACGCCGCGACCGGAGCGGGTGCTGGAGGAATTGCGGCAGTATGCACGGGCGGGAACGACGGTGAAGGTGATGGTGTATCACCGAAGGTCGTACAAGGTAGCGTGGATTGTATTGACGGAGGGCCGGGGACGGTTTTGGGCGCTGGACGAGATGGTGGCGAAGAATTCGGAGGCGCAGACGGGTTGCCCGGTGACCTATACCTACTCGCGAGCTGAAGGGCGGGAACTGTTGGAGAGGCATGGGTTCCGGGTGAGCGAGGTGCGGGTGGAGCACATTTTTCCGTATCGCATCCGGGAGTATGTGCAATACCGCTATGTAAAGGAGCTCTATTTCCGGTGGATGCCGCCGGGATTGTTTCGGGCGCTGGAGAAGCGAGCGGGTTGGCATCTCTGCCTGACGGGGGAAGCGAAATAGGAGCCCTCAGCGGCTAAAGCCTGGTTGATTTTGCGTCGGTTATGGCACGGCTGAAGCCGTGCCCTGACGAAAGAAGTGGAAGCCGGGCGCTGACGAAAGAATAGTTTGCCCCACAGACGCTTACAGTCCGGGGCTTTTACGGGGGACTTGGGAGAAACATGACGAAGTCCATTTCTGTGATGGGATTGGGGAAGTTGGGTTCGCCGCTGGCGGCTTGTTTTGCGGCGCGGGGATTTCGAGTTACGGGTGTGGATGTGGACGAGAAGAAAGTGGAGGCGCTGAACAAGGGACGGGCGCCGATCCACGAGCCGGGGTTGGCGGAGCTGATCGAGGAAACGGAGGGGCGGCTAACGGGGACGCAGGATGCCGAGGAGGCAGTGCGGGAGTCGGAGGCGACCTTCATTGTGGTGTCCACGCCGAGCGAGGCCAGCGGAGGATTTTCGCTACGGTACGTGCTGCCGTGCCTGGAGGCGATCGGGCGGACGCTGCGGACCAAGAGGGGATTTCACCTGGTGGTGCTGACCAGCACGGTGATGCCGGGTTCGACGGGCGGGAAAGTGCGGGAGACGCTGGAGCGGGCCAGCGGGAAAACGTGCGGAGCGCACTTTGGATTGTGCTACAGCCCGGAATTTATTGCGCTGGGCAGCGTGATACGGGATTTCTACTTTCCGGATTTTCTGCTGATCGGGGAATCGGATGCGCGGTCGGGCGAGATGCTGGCGGAGATTTACCGGCACACGTGCAAGAACACGCCGTTTGTGGCGCGGATGAACTTCATCAACGCGGAGATCACCAAGCTGGCGGTGAATACTTATATTACGACGAAGATCAGCTACGCGAACATGATTGCGCGGCTGTGCGAGAAATTGCCGGGAGCGGACGCGAACGTGGTGACCAATGCGCTGGGACTGGACACGCGGATTGGGCCGAGATACCTGAAGGGCGCGGTGAGTTACGGCGGGCCATGCTTCCCGCGGGATAATCGGGCGTTAGCGGCATTGGCGGCGCAGGTGGGAGCGTCATCGGGACTGGCGGAGGCGACGGATTTATTTAACCGGGCGCAAATCAAGTCGCTGGCGGAGATGGTGAAAGGTCAGCAGGGCGGAGACGGAACAATCGGGATACTTGGATTGACGTATAAGGCGGATACGGATGTGGTGGAGGAGTCGTTTGGACTGCTACTGGCGCAGGAGCTGGCGGCGGCGAAATTGGCGGTAGTGGTTTACGATCCAGGCGCGAATATGGAGCGGGCGGTGGGGCAGAGTGCTGAAGTGCGGCGAGCGAGCTCGGCGCAGGAATGCATTGCGCAGTCGGACGTGGTGGTGCTGGCGACGCCGTGGCACGAATTCCGGGAATTGGCGACGGAGTTGTGGGCGCGGAAGACGAGAGCTCGAGTGGTGATTGATTGCTGGGGATCGCTGAGCCATCTGCGCGGGGTGGAGGGAGTGCGCTATGTGCGATTGGGGTTCGGAGGCGAAGTAACGAGGGCGTTGGAGGCGGCTTCGCAGGTTTTGTAGCACGCCATCGCGGAGAATGGCGTTGCCGGTAAGTTTGCGGGATTTGCGGCGCGGTTGAGACCGCGCCCTGACGAGAGTCCATGACGCCACTCATTACGGCGCTGATTGATACCTACAATCACGAGAAGTACATCGAGCAGGCGGTGGGGAGCGTGCTGGAGCAGGGGTTGTCGGCGGAGGAGCTGGAGATTGTGGTGGTGGATGACGGTTCCACGGATGGGACGGCGGAGATCATCAAAAAGTTCGCTCCGCGCGTGAAGCATGTGCGGAAAAAGAATGGCGGCCAGGCTTCAGCATTCAACGCCGGATTCGCGGAGACGCACGGTCAAATTATCGCTCCGCTGGATGGGGATGACTGGTGGGCTAAGGGGAAGCTGGCAGCCGTAGTCGAGGCGTTGCAGCGAAATCCGGAAGTCTGCGCGGTAAGTCATGGCTATTACAAATTCTATGAATCCACTAATGAGTTTGAGGCCATTGGTCCTCAGGAGGCGACGCTTCTGAATTTAACCAGCCCCGAAGCGGCCCGTGTAGCCTTTCGCAACTGGCCGTTTCTGGCGACGGGCGCGCTAACGGTGCGCAGGGAGTTGATGGAGCGGGTTATACCGATTCCCGAAAAGTTGGTGTTTCTGGCGGATGCACCAATCAACGTGGCTTCTTTGGCCGGGGCGGTGCTGGTGCTTCCGCAGGTGCTTTCTTATTACCGACTTCATTCCACTAACCTATTTGCAGTGGAGCGGGCTGACACTGGCAAGGTGGGGCGTAAATACGAAATGACTGATGTAATGTTTAGCGTATTGCGGCCAATGCTTCTTCGGTTAGGGGTCTCTGAGGCGTGTGTTTCCGCGTTCATTGATCCACCGTGGACCGACGCCAATCGCTTCTACCTGCGTAACTTTGGAGGAAGTCGTTTAAGGACACTTCGAACGGAGATGCGATACATCCGCACACAATACAAGAAGGCGGCTATAGGTTACCGTGTCTTCAGTTGCCTCGTCCTTGGGGGCGCGTCATTGGTCCTTCCTCCCCGGCGATTTTATGAACTATACGATTGGTATGGCCGGAAGAACTTTGGGCGCCTTTGGCGGAGAATTGCGCGAAGGGACACGACGAGACCTTGATCGAAGCGCGGCCGGTTCTAATTACGGTGTTAATCGACACCTACAACTGCGGCCACTTCATCGAGCAGGCCGTCGACAGCGTGCTGGCACAGGATTTCCCAACGGAGCAAATGGAGATTCTGGTGGTGGACGACGGCTCGACCGACGACACGGCCGAGCGCGTGCGCAAGTATGGGGATCAGGTGCAGTATTTTTGTAAACCGAACGGAGGGCAAGCTTCCGCATTCAATTTCGGGATCGAGCGAGCGCGAGGAGAGATTGTTGCGTTCCTGGACGGCGACGACTATTGGCTGCCGGGCAAGCTGAATCGCGTTGCTGGCGAATTCGAACAGCAGCCTGAAGCTGGGATGGTTTACCATAATTTTTTCTATAAGCGCAACGAGTCGCCGGATGAATTATCGGTCGCCAGGCTTGCTGGTTCGTCCGGGTTCCTGTCGAATACTCGGGAAAGCCTTCTGAGCTATGACTTTTATCCCACTGCGACGCTGGCGTTTCGGCGAAGTGTGTTGCAGCGGCTTTTGCCGGTGCCGGAGAGTCTGGTGGTCCAAGCCGACGCTCATCTATGCGCTTGCGTCATTTTCGTCGCACCCATTGTGTATATCGACCAGCCGTTGACGGTTTATCGGATTCATGAAGGGAACTTGTGGAACTGGGCGGGTAACACCCCGCCGGGGCGCCGCGTGTTTGAGGGAGATCCTGCCGCCAGGGCGCGGCTGGAACGACAGGTTATTGCGAGCCGGGCGATTGGAGTCGGGGTCCGAGAATGGCTGGAGAAGAACGGTTTTGACGTGGACCGCCCTGATCTGCGGGCGTTCTTGATGAGATGGGCAATTTCCAGCCGGGCTGCTGAATTTGCGCTATCGCCGCCGGGGCGGTTGCAATTTTTTCGCTACCTGCTGGAATGCTACTGGCGCCAGTTTCCCGCGATGAACTGGAAACTGGGCCTGATCAATGGATGGGATGTGGTGGGGGCGTTGGCGGTGGGGTATGAAAAGTTCCCGCGGTGGGAAGAGGGGCGCGAGAGGTTGATGCGGCGGGTGCGCGGGTGGTTGAGCAGGGCGGGTAGTTCCTTCCGGTAGTAGGGTCTGGCGGGCGGCGGAGCCGGATTTCTCCAGTTATACTAAAGAATAATCTACTTGCTGTTGGCATATTTATTTACTAGAGTAGCAATCCTCTTGCGGCAAGTATGCTGGCCGGGCGGAGGCGCGCGAGGCCAAAGCCAGGCGAGCTGGGTCGTACTCGTTGCGGCACGGTGGAAACCGTGCGCTGACGGAATTCGGCGGGGCGAGTTAGGGGCAAGGGTGCCCTGACGGAATTGGAATTGAGATCGGCGAAAGGGACGGGGGCACCCATGCTCACCTTGTTCACTACGGCGAAGCCATTTGTGGGACATGAGGCGGTGATCCAGCGGAACGCGCTGCGGAGTTGGAAACGGCTGGGGCCGGAGGTGGAGGTGATTTTGTTTGGGGAGGAAAAGGGAGCGGCGGAGGTGGCGGGGGAGTTGGGGCTGCGGCACGAGGGGTACGTGGAGCGGAGCGCGGGGGGAACGAAGCGGGTGGATTACCTGTTTGCGCGGGCGGCGGAGATGGCGCGGCACGAGGTGCTGTGCTACTGCAACTGCGACATTTTGCTGATGGGAGATTTCCGGCGGGCGTTGGAACGAGTGGCGGCGGAGCGGGAGAAATTTCTGCTGGTGGGGCGGCGGTGGGACGTGAACATCGCGGCGGCTTACGACTTTGCGCGAGGGGATTGGGAGGAGCGGCTGCGGGGGTTGGCGAAGGCTTGCGCCCGGCAACGGGGGCCGGAGTGGATCGATTATTTTGCGTTTCGGCGCGGACTGTATGCGAGCGGGATGCCGGGGTTGGTGCTGGGGCGGGTGCATTGGGACAACTGGCTGGTGTGGAAGGCGCTGCGGGAGGGCGCGGCGGTGGTGGATGCGTCGGAAGCGGTGGTGGCGGCGCACCAGAATCATAACTACGGATATCACCCGTGGGGGAAAACGGGAGTGTGGAACGACGAGGAGGCGGGGAGGAATTATCGATTGGCGGGCGGGTGGAGGCATTTGCGGACGATTGCGGATGCGCGGGAGAAGTTGGTGGAGGGGCGGGTGCGCGCGAATTGGGGGCGGCACTGGTCGGGGGCGAAACGGTACGGGAGGCAGGCGGGACGTGCGCTGCGGCATGAAGTGTGGGAGCGGGCGTGGTTCTGGGCGCTGGGGATTACGCGGCCGCTGCGTACGGCGGCGGGATGGCGTTCACGCGCGGCGCAGAGGAGGGCGTAGGATAGACGCGGGAAAAACCCGTGAGCACACCGCGAATCAGCGTTTTGATTGATGCGTACAACTATGGGCGGTACATCGAAGAAGCCATCGCTAGCGTGGTGGGGCAGGATTTTGCGCCGGAGGAGATGGAGATCCTGGTGGTGGACGATGGGTCGACGGACGACACGCGGGAGCGGGTGGGGAAGTATGCGGAGCGAGTGAAATACGTTTACAAGGAGAATGGGGGGCAGGCGTCGGCGTTTAATCGGGGGATAGCGGAGGCGCGCGGGGAGCTGATTTTTCTGCTGGACGCGGACGATTACTGGCGGCCGGGGAAAGTGCGGAGGATTGCGGGGCTGTTCGCGGAGCATCCGGAGGTGGGGATGATTTACCACCGGTATGCGGAGCGGGAGGAGAGTTCGGGGAGGATGGCGGAGCAGGTGGACCCGGTGATTTCTGGGAATCTGGCGGAGAGGAAGAGGGACTTGATTTCGTATTGGATTTATCCGACGTCGACGCTGGCGTTCCGGCGCGGTGCGGTGCAGGGGCTGCTGCCGGTGCCGGAGGGATTGAAGATCCAGGCGGACGCGTACCTGGCGGCGCTGGCGATATTTCAGGGGCCGGTGCTGGGAGTGGAGGAATCGCTGGCGGTGTACCGGGTGCATGGCGGGAATCTGTTTCATACGAGCGGAGCGGCGGACGAGACCGAGCGGCTGCGGAGGCGGATGGCGACGCGGGAGATTTTTATCGAGGAGATCACGGGGTGGCTGCGGAGGTCGGGCAGGGAGGTGGAGCGGGAGCCGGTGCGGTCCTATCTGGCGCGTTGGAGGCTGGCGCAGGAGGCGGACGGATTTCGGTTGCGGGCGCCGGGGCGCATGAAGATTTTCGGGCATCTGCTGAAGTATCCGATTTATTTTGGCGCGCGGATGAGTTGGCGGCAGCGCTGGGCGGAGTATGCGGATGCGGCGGGGGCGCTATGTTTGGGGTACGGGAGATATCGGTGGGTGGGGGAGTTGCGGCGAAAGGTGAAAGGGAAGCTGGCTGGGCGGCGGGCGGAGTCGATGTGAGCGGGGAGTTGAGAGAGGTGTTCGCGGTGAATTCGGCGCAGGGGTGGGATGTTGCGGCGGGCGCGGTGGGGCTACGGTGGACGGAGTTTGACCGGCGGCGGTACGCGCAGCTGATCGAGGCGCGGGGGAAGACGATTCGGGCGGCGGTGATGGGGCTGCGGGAGACGCTGGGATTGGAAACGGGGGTGGACGCCGGCTGCGGCGTGGGATTTTTTGCGGAGATTTTGCGGGAGTGCGGGCTGCGGGTGACGGGATTTGACGGGCGACCGGAAAATGTGGAGGAGGCGCGGAAGCGATTTCCGGGGATTGCCTTCGAACCGGGAGACGTGGAGGACGCGGAGATTTTGCGGCTGGGGAAATTTGATCTGACGTTGTGCTTTGGGCTGCTGTATCACCTGGAAAATCCGATGCGGGCGATACGGCATTTGCGGGCGTTGACGGCGAAGGGGCTGCTGCTGGAGAGCATGTGCGTCCCGGGGAACGGCGCCGGGATGGTGTGGCGCCGGGAGCCGGCGGCGGCGGACCAGAGCTTGGCGGAGATTGCGCTGTATCCAAGCGAGGCGGGGCTGGTGAAGATGCTGTATCGCGCGGGATTTGCGGGAGTGTATCGGGTGGCGGAACTGCCGGATCACGACGATTTCCGGGAGACGCGGCTGCATGCGAGGCGGAGGACGGTGCTGTTCGCGGCGGTTGCACCCACAACGGCGGCGGGGTTCGAGAGGATGGAGGAGCCGGTAGAGACGGAGGATCTCTGGTCGAAGAGGGAGACGGTGAGGGGAGCGGCTGGGCTGCCGGGGCGGGTCTGGAGGTTTTTGGGCCGGCCGCGCCGTGCGCAATATTTGGCGCTGGCGAAACGGCTGCGGCGAGTGTTCCCGGAGTTGCCTATACCGCTGCGGTTGCGGTTTGGGGCTTGGTGGCTGGCGCACGAAAGTGCGCTGGACGAAGAATTGATGCGGGATGGATTTGAGGATGCAGAGCTGAGGTTTGTGAGCAGGCTGCTGCGCCCGGGTATGACGGTGGTGGACGCGGGGGCGCACCACGGACTGTACACGCTGCTGGCGTCGAAGCGAGTAGGGCGAGAAGGAAGAGTGATTGCGTTTGAGCCGTCGCCGCGAGAGAGGAAGCGATTGCAGCGGCATGTGCGGATCAATGGATGCAGGAACGTGATGGTGCAGGCGGCTGCGCTCGGAGAGGAGCGCGGGGAAGCAAACCTGATGCTGGTGGAGGGGCGAGAAGATTGGTGCAACAGCCTACGGCCGCCGCAGGTGAATGCAGAGACGGTGGCGGTGCGGGTGGAGGTGGAACGGGCGGATGACGCGCTGGAAAGATTGGGAATTGCGCGGGTGGATTTCATCAAGGTGGACGTGGAAGGCGGGGAGTTGAGTTTTTTGCAGGGAGCATTGCGGACGCTGGCGGCGTCGAGACCGGTAGTTCTGGCGGAAGTGCAGGATGTGCGGACGCGGCCGTGGGGATATGCGGCGCGAGAGATTATCGAGTTCCTGGAGCGGGACGGATATTGCTGGTTTGCGCTGACGGCGGACGGCAGTCTGCAGGCCATTCCGGCACAGATGGGGACGTACGACGCGAACCTGGTGGCTTTGCCAGTGGAGCGGGTCGAGGAAATCCGCAGGATGCTGGAGGAGATTTAAGGGCCGGGGAAAACAAGGACGGGCGAGGAATCGGGCGGTGATCCGCAAGTGGTCATGGCGGTGATCCGTTCCGAAGGTGTGGCTGAGCGATGAAAGTCCTAATTACCGGAAGCAGCGGGCTCATTGGCTCGGAGGCGGTTGCTCATTTCGACCGCCAGGGGCACGATGTGTTCGGCGTTGACAACAACATGCGACGCATGTTTTTCGGGCCTGGCGGGGATACCTCATGGAATCTGGAGCGATTGAAGATCAGTTGCAAGCGGTTCACGCACGCGGCGATTGACGTACGCGACCGGGTGGCCATCGACGAATTGTTTAGCGCGAAACGGTTTGAGTTGATCGTGCATTGTGCGGCACAACCCTCGCATGACCGGGCACGCGATATTCCACTGCTGGATTTTGAAATCAACGCGTTGGGCACGATCAACCTGCTGGAGGCCACGCGGCAGCATTGCAGTGACGCGGTGTTTGTCTTATTCAGCACCAATAAGGTCTATGGAGACGCGCCCAACGAAATTCCGATGAGGGAGCTGGAAACCCGTTACGATTACGCGCGCGCCGACGACTATGAGGGCGTGAATGAAAATTGCCGGATCGACCGCACGATGCATTCGCTGTTCGGGGCATCGAAAGCGGCGGCGGACCTGGTGGCGCAGGAATACGGGCGGTACTTCAACATGAAGGTGGGCGTATTTCGCGGGGGGTGCCTGACCGGACCGTCGCATTCGGGAGTGGAATTGCACGGGTTTTTATCGTATCTGGTGAAGGTCACGCTGAACGGCGGAGCCTACAAGGTTTACGGATACAAGGGAAAGCAAGTGCGTGACAACATACATAGCTACGACGTGGTACGCGCCATCGAGGAGTTCGCGGCGAACCCGCGGGCGGGCGAAGTGTATAACCTTGGTGGAGGGCGGTGCAACAGCGTTTCGATGTTGGAAGCCATAGCGCGCGTCGAAAAGCTCACCGGGCGAAAGCTGGACTGGCAGTATGCGGAGGAAGCGCGCAAAGGCGACCACATCTGTTACATTTCCGATGTGCGGAAGTTTCAGGCGCACTATCCAAAATGGAAGATTACGCGCAGCCTGGACGCTATTCTGGAGGAGATGATCGCCGTGGCGAGCACCTCGCCCGTCGAAGCTGCGATGCGATGACCAGGCCTTTACCGAGGGTCTCGGAGTTCGCAGATATTGGAACGCCGCCGCCGGTGTGGCAAAAGAGATCGTGAGCGCCAGGCCTGAAGTCAGCGCGATCATTGTGAATTGGAATGGGGCCCACCATCTGAAGGTTTGCCTTCCTAGTTTGTGGTCACAGTCATTCCAGCGGCTAGAGATCATCGTGGTGGACAATGGATCGAAGGACGACTCCGCGGAGGTCACGCGAGGGTTTCGAGCGCGCTGGCTCCCGCTGAATAGAAATGCCGGCTTGGCGCCCGGGCTAAACCACGGTGCCGACCGTGCGTCTGGCGATTTCCTGTTGTTCATAAACAACGATATGAGGTTCGATACAGCTTTTGTAGCCGCGCTGCTCGAGCCTTTGAAACAGGACGAGCAGATTTTTGCGACCGACGGGATGCAATTCAATTGGGATGGAACCCAGCGCGGTCACTTGGCCGCCCGGCTGGTCAGGGAGCAATCGGCAGAGCCTTCCGCCGCGAAGATGGTGCCAGGGCTATACTTCTATCAGCAAGAGGAGGCCGAGAAATCGCCGGTCTTTATGGGATCCGCGGCGTGCATGCTGGTGCGCCGGTCACTTTTTGAAAAGCTGGGCGGATTCGACGAGCGTCTGCCGCTGGGATACGAAGACGCGGAAATCTGCTGGCGCGCGTGGATGCGGAAATGGAGGACCGTATATGTTCCGAAGGCAATCTGCTGGCACCGGATCAGCAGTTCAGGGCGTTCGCCAGAAGGGATGCGCATGAATTTCGTGGGAATCCAGCGAGGACGGTTGCTGTTGTCGACCAAGCTACTGCCGCTACGCTATGGGTTGATCACGTGGCTGAGCTCGATTGCCGCGTTGGGGAAAGATGTGGGAGGGTTGAATTGGCAGGTCGCCATCGATCGCCTCCAAGTGCTGGCGCAGACGGCTGTGTTGATACCGCAACTGCGCCGCGAGCGCAAAGAGATATTCCGGGACGCGGGGACAACGCCGGAGAAGCATCTCGATTTTTTGCTGCGATTAACGACGCAACGTTAGCAACCGATGGCTAGACAGTTTCTAAAGGCCGTTCGATATCTAAAATGTTACACGGAATTGGCGGTTGGCGCCGGCCCGAAATCGCTGGAGGCAGTGGTCGAGTATTGCGTTGATCGACCCGTCCTGCTGGGGCAAGTCCGCTCTGAGATATTGGAATTTGGCAAACTTTTGAAAGAGCTTGCTCCCTGCAGGAGCCTGGAGATTGGGACGAACTATGGCGGATCTCTTTTTCTGCTGTGCGCCGTCTCGCCCGCGAAAGCGAGAATCATCAGCGTGGATTTGCCGTCGGGTCCGTTTGGAGGAGGCTATCCCAGGCGAAAAGCGCCGGTGTTCCGACAATTTGCCCGGGCTGGCCAAAAACTGCACCTAATCAGGGCGAACTCGCACGAAGCGGGCACCAAGGAGCAAGTCTTGCGGCTCTTGGGAGGAGAACCGCTGGACTACATGTTCATCGACGCGGATCACACGTATGACGGTGTTCGCGCGGACTTCGAAATGTATGCGCCCCTGGTGCGCAGCGGCGGCATGATCGCGTTTCATGACATCGTGACTCATCAGGCCGGAACGCAGTGTGAAGTGGAGAGATTCTGGAAGGAGATTAAAGCCCGCTACCGGCACCGGGAGTTTGTGGAGTACCCAAGGGCGGGCAGGCTGCCGGTTGCGGTGACTGGGGCTCCCATGGAAACTTCGGGGATAGGGGCGGTGTTCCTGCCGTAAGAGCGATTGTGAGATACCACGCAGATAGCAAGGCTGGAGTAGAATTGCTGAATCTGAGAATTGCGGTAAGGCGGGACATCCATTGGCACAGCCGTTCGTAACGGCCCTCATCGATACCTACAATCAAGAAAAGTTTATCGAGGAGGCGGTCAGCAGCGTTCTTCAGCAGGACTTTCCGGCTTCGGAGCTGGAGATCCTGGTGGTGGATGATGGATCTACCGACCGGACGCCCGAAATCGTAGCGAAATTCGCGCCTCGTGTGCGGCTGTTGCGAAAACCCAACGGAGGGCAAGCGTCCGCGTTCAATGCCGGCATTGCGGAAGCTCGTGGAAGCATCGTGGCGTTTCTGGACGGCGATGATTGGTGGGTGCCATCCAAAATAAGTGCCATGGCCAAGGTATTTGCCGCCGAACCGTCGGTCGGCCTGGTGGGACACGGCACGATACAGGTATATCCAGACGGACGAAGAGAGGCCGAACTGCCGCGCGAAGAAACGCGGTTTCGGCTCTCTTCGTGCGAACAAGCAAAGATATTTCGCATGCGAAGAGGCTTTTTGGGGACCAGCCGGAGCGCCTACCGGCGAGAGATTCTAGCGCAAATCGGGGCTGCGCCGGAGGCATTGATATTCGAAGCGGATGAATATCTGTTTACGCTGGCGGGACTTTTTACCGAGGTGATGATTTTGCCGGAGTTTTACACGTTTTACCGCTTGCATGGCGGAAATCTTTTCCAATTCGGGGCCGGAAGCGGGGATAAGGTTCGCTCCAAACAGCAGGTATTGGCGGTACTGGCGAAAACCTTGCGCCAGAAATTCCGAGAGCGCAACGTGCCTGATGATATTGCGAACGCCGCGCTGGAGTGCGTGCAGCTGGAGGCAGATTTCCTGCGCCTCTCGCTGGACAGCGGATTTCCATGGGAGACCGTGTCCACGGAGCTCAGGATTATGCGGACGTTTCATGAGGAGGCCTCCGTCTGGCAGCGACTGTTCAGCTTGATCAGGCTCACCCCTGCGTTCGTTTTACCTGCAGCCGGATATTATCGATGGAGGCAGAAGCTTTCCGGTTTAGCCTGGTATAAGGGCTTGCGAAGGCGCTTTTTCCCGTTTCCGGTGAACAGCGAAATCGAGCGCGAAGAAAAGCCGACTGTATGAATTGCCTTACGACTGAGATAGCCGATGTCTAAGCGCGGTTCCGTGTCCAGCAAAATGGGCAACGGGGATGGCGGTCGCAAATGATTGCGCTGGGGCTCAACTACAACAAGATGCACGATTCTTCCGCGTGTATCGTGCGGGATGGCGAGTTGCTGTTTGCCGTCGCGGAAGAGCGCATCAGCCGGGTTAAGCACGATGCCAGCTTTCCCCGCCTGGCGATTCAGGCTTGCCTGGACTTTGCGTGCGTGGGCGCTGATCAGGTGGACGAAGTGTGCTTTGGCTGGAGCACAGCCGGGCCAGGATTTCGGCACGACCTGAAGTGCCTGGCGAGCGGGGGCCTTCCGCTTACCTATCTCAATGTTCTGACCACGACGCTTTATTTCTTGAGCGCGTGGCACCAGCAAGGCGGGGCGCAGGCGTTCCGCAGACTTTTCGGAAAGGCCAAGGCGCGGATGCGCTTCGTGGACCACCATTTGGCGCATGCGATCAGCGCGTACGCATTTTCAGGGTTCGAGGATTCCGCGGTGGTGGTCATGGATGGGCGAGGGGCGTGGGAAGCCACCTCGATTTGGCATGGGAAGAAAGGGCGGCTGCAACACGTCCTGACCATTCCGTTTCCGAATTCGGTAGGGCTGTTCTATAGCGAGTTCACCGAGTATCTGGGATTTCAGCGGAACAGCGACGAGTGGAAAGTGATGGGCTTGGCGCCTTATGGCCAGCCGGGCGTAAAGTTGGACGCATTCATCGACCCGCAGGCGTCGCCTTATCACGTCAACGCCCGGGAGGTGTTCGGCAACGGCCATGGCGCGTTTTCCAGCATGACCGCGCAGTTGGGACCGGCACGCGTGGCCGAGAGCGAAATCGCCGATCGGCACAAGAATATCGCGTACGCGGTGCAAGAGGCCTGCGAACTGGCAATGCTGAGCGTGGCGCGGATGGCGGTGCAGAAAACGGGCAGCCGAAATTTGTGCCTGGCCGGCGGTGTGGCGCTGAATTCAAAAGGAAACGGGAAAATTGCGGCGTCGGGTTTGGTGGACAAAATGTTCGTGCAGCCGGCGGCGTCCGATGATGGCGTGGCATTAGGCGCGGCCCTCGCGTCTTACCTGGATAATGACGGCCGCTTGCCGAACAGGGCCATGCGCCACGCATACCTGGGTCCGGCGTTCGATGATGACGCAATCGAGAATGCGTTGCGTACCTATAAGCTGGCTTACCGACGGGTGGCCGATCCCGCGGAAACGGCGGCGGAGCTGCTGTCACGGGGGAAGATACTGGGATGGTTCCAGGGGCGCATGGAATTTGGGCCGCGCGCGCTGGGTAGCCGGTCGATTCTGGCCGATGCGCGGGATCCGGAAATGAACGGGAAAGTGAACAACGCGGTGAAGTTCCGCGAATGGTGGCGGCCGTTCGCGCCATCGCTGAAGAAAGAAGCGGCCGGCGAGTACCTGGAGAGCGCTACGGATTCGCCGTTCATGATTTTGACGGCGCAGGTGCGCGCGGAGAAGCGGGGGGTGATTCCGTCGGTGACGCACGTGGATGGCAGCGCGCGCCCGCAAACGGTGGAGAAAGAGATCAATCCGCTGTATTGGCGTTTGCTGGATGAATTCGAGAAGCGGACCGGGGTTCCGGTGATCATGAATACGTCTTTTAATTTGCGTGGCGAGGCGATAGTGCATACGCCGACGGATGCCGTGCGCACTTTTTTCAGCTCCGGGATGGACGCGTTGGTGATAGGAAGTTTTTTGGTGGAGAAATGAGCCCCGGCGAGCCGGTCAGAAGGCGCGTGCCGTGAAACCACGGCTTTTGGTGATTCCGCATATCTATGCAGACGATATTGCCGTGCGAGAGATTGAGCTGGCGCGGCGGCTGGTATCCAGGTTCGAAGTATTCGTAATGAAGTGGAGGGACGCGCTGCATGTCGAAGGCCAATCGGGCTTGGGGCGCAGGGTAAGGCAAGCGCGCGTTGCGGCGCGCGCGGCCGTAGCGGCCAGGTCACAGTCCAATAGCGCCGAAGGTTTTTGGGTTATTGAGGCGCCGGTATGGCAGCCACTGTTGTTGCAGAGACTGCTAGGGCAACGGGCCGCGTTGGGGTTGTGTCGATCCATCAATCGCAAAACACTGCGTGCGCTGATCAAAGATTTGGGAATCACGCATCTATTGCTGGCCAATGAGCTATTCGGAGTGGAGCGAATCGCCGGAGTGCGAACATATTTCGACGTGGTGGATTGGTTTCCGGAGGAGGCGATTTCGTCGGGTGATTTGATGCGGATACGGACGAACTTGCGCGCGATCAACGAAGTTGTGGACGGCGTCTTCGCGGTCTCCGAGCCGCTATGCGAAAAGCTGGAGCGCGAATGCGGCTTACACGCTCATCCGTTGCCGAATGGGGCTGACATAACGCGGTTGCGTGGGGTGGCGCCTTCTAAAGTGTTGGCGCTGCGGCAACGGCTGGGAATCGCTGAGAATTTCGTGATCGGCTATATCGGCAACCACGGGAGTTTTACCGGGGTCGATCTAGCGGTCCATGGATTTCTCGCGGCTCGGGAGCGGATCCCGGATGCGAGACTGCTTATTGTTGGACCGGCGAAGGTTTGGAGCCGGCTTCTGGAGGCCAACCGAGGCACGGGAGTTATTGCGACGGGAAGCGTTCCTCCGGCGGAGATCGCGGAGTATTTTAGCGCCATTGATGTCGGAGTGCTGGCGCAGCAAATAACCACAGGAACGGACTTTGCGCTTCAGATTAAGGTCGTGGAATACAGCGCGTGCCGAAAAATTGTTGTTTCGACTCCGCTGGTGACCTGGCAGAGACTGGCGTGGCCGAACGTAATTCTTGCGGAGCCAGACGCGCAAGCCTGGGCGGATGCCTTCGTAAAGGCGCGCGCGAAGTCCTGGGAGCCGGCTTGGGATCACATCGTCGACGCGTACGATTGGAAGGCGCTGGCCGATGGCGCGGCGCAAGTCATTCTCGGTTCGCGTGGAGCGGTGAACTGACATGCGCGTGCTCACGGTATTCGGAACTCGCCCGGAAACGATCAAGATGGCGCCGGTAATCCGAGCCGCCAGGGATGCCGACATCGAGACGCGTATTTGCGTGACGGCGCAACACCGCGACATGCTGGATCAGATGATGGAGGTATTCGGTCTAAACGCCGATTTCGATCTGGACCTGATGCGGGAAAATCAGTCGCCGCTGTCGGTTGCGGCTCGGGTGCTGGAGGGACTTGGAGGGGTAATTCAATCTTTCCGCCCGGACTGGTTGCTGGTGCAAGGAGACACCACGACGGCTTTTGCCGCTGCGTTCGTCGGTTACCATGAGCGCGTGCGCGTGGGCCACATTGAAGCAGGGCTGCGCACCTCCGATAAGTGGCGACCGTTTCCCGAAGAGATGAACCGGCGCCTGGCATCGACGCTGGCTGACCTGCACTTCGCGCCTACGCGGCGAGCGGCGGATGCCCTCATGGCGGAAGGAGTCAGCGCGGAGCAAATCTGCGTGACAGGAAACACAGTGGTTGACGCCTTGCGGGGAATATTACGGCGCCCCGCGAGTTTCAAGGACGCGCGGCTCAGTTCTATCAAGGGAAGAATGGTGCTGCTGACGGCTCATCGGCGAGAGAGCTTCGGAGAGCCGCTGGAGCAGATTTGTTGGGCTGCGTGCGATCTGCTCGAGAGGTTTCCAGATGTCAGCGTGGTTTTTCCTGTGCACCCGAATCCGCATGTAAAGGAGACAACGCAACGAGTGCTCGGAGGCAGGTCACGAGTGATCCTGACCGGTCCGCTACCTTATCCGGACTTCGTGCACCTGATGAAGTCAGCGGCTCTGATCCTATCGGATTCGGGTGGCGTCCAGGAAGAAGCGCCCAGTGTGGGCACGCGCGTTCTGATTCTGCGGGAGGTCACCGAGCGGCCGGAGGCGGTGGAGTCCGGATGGGCCACGTTGGTGGGCACCTCGCGCGAGAAAATCGTGGAGCACGCGGCGGCCTGGCTGGAAAACAGCGAGAGGGGTATTCCTCGCTCGCGCGAGAATCCATTTGGCGACGGGCAGGCGAGCGGACGGATCGTGCGCGCGCTCCAACAGTTCTCTTGAGCGCCAACTACCAGTTCTTGGCGAGGACGGCGATGATTTTGGCCAAGGCGTCGACGTCGCGGGTATCGATTACCTCGCCGGGCGAGTGCGAATAGCGCAGCGGCCAGCCAAGCGGGATATCCACCGAGCCGTAACGCTGGAAAACGGAGCCATCATTGCCGCCGCCGGTGACTCCGTATTGCACGGGAATATTGTTGTCGCGGGCGAGCCTGATGACGCGCTTTACATATTCGGGCGACGTGATGTTGGAATTATCCACCGCGCGAATGACAAAACCTTTACCGATCTCGGCGTCGGCAAAGCGCTTTGATTCCAGGGGCGAATCAGAACTGACGAAAGTGTCGATGGCGAAAACAAAGTCGGGCGTTCGTCCCTCTTTGGCCATGGACTCCGCCAGCGCAGCGGCACCTTTTAGTCCGACTTCTTCCTCGGTGGACCAGACGAAAGTGACATCGCGGCCGGGCAAATCCGAAGTGAGGGTTTGCAGAGCCTGGAGCAGCGCGGCGCAACCCACGCGGTCGTCGAAGCTGCGGGCATTCGCGCGCGTCGCGAGCAACGGGTGATATTGTTTCGGTATGGTCATCCAGTCACCGGGCTTGATGCCGAGCGTTTGCGTTTCTTCCGCTGAGCGCGTGCCGACGTAGACGCGCGCCGGCTCCTCAATTCCTCGCGGACCGTGCTGCCACTCAAACTTGGGCTGCTCCCATCCCGCAGGCAGCTCCAGCACTCCACCGGATGTGGTTCCGTTACCCTTGTGAATCAGCACGGTGTGCCCCAGAAAATATTCCGTGTAGCCGCCGCCTAGCACATCCACCAGCAAAGCGCCGTCCGGGGCAATCGATTTCACTTCGTAACCGATTTCATCCATGTGCGCGACGAACAGGATTTTCGGCGTTTTGGTAGGAGTGTTTTGGCTCACCAGATGCAGGATCAAATTGCCGGCGGCATCCGTGCTCAACTTGCTCTTCAGTCGTTGGTTCAGCCGATTCAAGACCACTTTTCGGACGTTTTCTTCGTGGCCGCTGGCGCCGTAGGCTTGTACCAAGGCTTCCAGGTCGGAAAGTTCATGACCTCCTCCGCTACCAGCTCCAATCCCATTCGATGTTCCTGCGATGCCGAGGTACGACTCGACCAGTTTTGCCAGGTTTCCCGTATCGTTCCAGGAGAGATACTCACCCGGCGTTACCGGCCAAAGTGTCGGCACGCCCAGCATGGCGAAGCGCTCCGGCAGAGAACTGGGCTTTGCGTAGCTGGCCATGCGCGGGGGCGCTGTGCCTACGAGGCGTAGCGGGATATGGTTTTTCCCGGCCAAAACTTGCAGTTCGCGGGCGAAACCGGTTGGATTTGCGGCATCGGCAGCTCCCAAGAGGACGCCACTCCCGGGCGTTGGATTATCGCTTGTCGCGTTGCTACCGGCTGCCGCTCCCGCTCGAACGCGCCCAACGTAAAGCACTTCGTCTGGATGTATTCCTTCGAGAACGCGATTCAAGCCGCGACCGCCGGTCCATTGTTGTGTTACGAAAGCGATGGTGGTCGTGCCGGATTCTTTCGACGTCTTGATCTGGGCAGCAATCTGCAGCAATACCTGGGTACCGAACCGGTCACCTACGGCCGGTCCCGCCCATCCCTCACCGACGGTGAATCGCTGCCGCTGCAGCGTCACGGGATCCAAGAGGTCTACTCCCGCGGCCCGCACCTCCTCACTGCTCTTCGCCCCGATATCAATGTAGATTTCATCCAGGTCCGACATTTTGGGTGCGGTCAGGCGTAAGGGCTGCAAATGAACCGAGAGCCCCGTAAAAACACCTGGAATTTTCTTGGCTTCGCGCGTAAGCACCCAGGCAGGCTGCGCGGCATGCAGCAAATCAAAGACGGAATTAGGCGGGGCCTGCGGCAAGCGCTGCACGCGCAAGAAGCCATCGGGCGTAATGCCGCTGACCACATACCCGGGCTCGTCGATCGCGGTGACCAGCAGCCGGTGCGGTGCACCAGTACCCACGTTCACAAAAACATTGCCGAGATTGTCCGTTTCCGGTTTGAGAGCTTGCAGTTGTTCACGAATGCGATGGCTCAGCTCCTGCTCGTATCCGGAAATCGCGGGAATCTCGGCGAGCTGCCCAGTGTCCGCGAATCGCAAGTCACCTGTGGATTGGGCCGAAGCCGCGGGCAAGGAGACGGCCAAGACTGAGACTGCCCAAGCGATTAAAAGCGCAGATTTCATTTACGCAACTCCCGTAGAAAGTTTTCTGCCGCGGCGAATTTACCGGCAAAGGGCTTCGATCAGTTTTTCTTTTTGTTTCTCGGCGTAGGAAGTCAAGGCATCGAGAGACGCGATGTACCCGCCCACCGCGGCGGCAGCCATCAGCGCGAATGCCTTGGCGGGCAACCAGTGATCATTCGTCCATCGTCCCAGGCCCAAGACCAGCGAGCTTATCCCAAAAAGCAAAATCTGCGATGCAAACGCCATCAGTACGGCCATTCCGGATTGCCGCTGCCCGTGTATCTGGCCAAACGCTAATTTGCGCGGGAAGCTCAGTGAAGACCAATTGGCGATCGACAATTGACCAACCACGGTGAAAACGATAGCCGCCATAGTGGCGGCGAAGATGGGCGCCGATGGCGATCCCACGCGATAGCAAAATGCGGCGATGCACAAGGCAAGCTCAGTGGCAATCAGCATTACCTGAACCAAATTCTTGCCCAGGAATACATCGCGAAATTTCAGCGGCGCCGTGAAATATGTCTGCACTCCGGCATTTTCGTAAGCGAAGCAGTTGTACGCCGGGGCCATCAAGATCAAGATAACGTAAGCCACCAAGCCGGGGAAAAATAGCTCCGGAGACATGCCTTTCGCGCCCGTGAAACGAAACAGCGCGCCCTGCGAGATCAAGGCAAAGACCAGGATAGGCGGCAGGAACAACAGCAAAGCAGCAAAGCCATTGCGCAGCAGATAGCGCAACTCCTTGCGGATGACGGCGGCGATCTGCGGCGGGAGCGAGCCCAGCAAATCTGCATCTGACTGCCGCTTGGAGCGGTCCCCAGGAACCCCGGAAGGCTCGGCGGTTTCACTGAGCTCTTCCCCGCGATATTGGGCCGTAAACCGGAGCCAAAGCAGCACCCCAGAGAACAGTGCGTAACCTGCGATGCCTGCAGCGGAAAGCAGGAAGCCGCGGTAATCTCCGGCCGCTGCGTCATCCAAGCCCTTACCGGCCAGCGATCCGGGGAAATAACGCAGGTAAGGCAGAACGTGGACCAGCCAGGGCTCGGCCGATTTTCCATAACGATTCAGCAACGGGCCCAGCAACTGCAGCGAGACCATTAGTAATATAAAACCGGCAAAAAAGTATTCTCGGGTGCGGCGCCGCGCCAACAAGCGCTCCATCCAGGATCCCAGCAAGCGCTCCAAGGCCACATTGAACAAGATAAACAGCGCGGCGATCAGAAGGACTGGTGACAGCAGCGCAAAATTTCCGGCCGCCGTGCCGGCGATGATCGCAATGGTCCAACAGAGCGCCGCTAGACCGGTGAAATCGGCTAACCCGTAGGCCAACCCCATGGTGTAGAAAGCGCCGAAGGTCACCGGGAAACGCAGAACGGTCCGGAAGTCAAAGGAGATCCCGAAGCCGGCCGCGACGATGGGAAAGAACTGCCACCACAAGAATATTCCCCAGAAAAACAAGCTTAACCAAGTGTCTTGTCCAGTGGCGGCAAAATTCTGAGCGCCCTCAAACAAAGCAAAGCACACTCCCATGACAAACGCGCCACCCAGAAGCCCAAGCAGGATAAGACCCAGCAAATCCAGCCGGTTCTGCTTCCGCCGCAAACCGTTGTGCAGCATTCGCCAACGCAGGCCGGCAAGCAAGACGATCTGCTTCGCTACTCCGACCTGCTGCGCTACGTCAGCCACGAGAGTTCCTCGATCTGCGCACGTTCCTCCGCGCCGCGGCCAACAATGGAGAGAAAAATCTGCTCCAGCGTTGTTTGAGCGCCCTCTTTTCCGGCGATGCCCGCGCGCAATTCGTCAAGGGAGCCCTGGGCCACCAGGCGCCCCTGATGAATGATCCCAACGTGGCTGCACAACCGCTCGACTATCTCCAGAACGTGCGAGGTCAGAAAAATAGTTACTCCGCGGTCCGTCATGCGGTTTAACAACGCCTTCAACGCGCCCGCCGCCAGCGCATCCACACCTTCAAAGGGCTCATCCAGGAAAAGAATGCGCGGCGCGTGAATTACCGCCGCGGCCAACGCCAGCTTCTTCTGCATGCCGTGGGAATAGTCCGCGATCATCGCCTTCGGCCGGTCCGCGAGCTGCATGAATTCGAGCAATTCTTCCGTCCGCCGGCGCGTGGTGGCATGGTCCAGGCCGTACATCCTGCCGACAAAACGCAGGTATTCCGCCCCGGTCAAGCGCTCAAAAAGCCCCATGCCTTCCGGAACAACGCCAATCTGGCGTTTCACCTCGACTACATGCGCGGAAAAATCCAGGTCCAGAAGCTGCACGCTCCCGGAGGTCGGCGCCAGCAATCCAGTTAGCATCTTGATGGTGGTGGACTTGCCCGCACCGTTAGGCCCGAGGAAGCCAAAGAATTGTCCGGCGGCCACCCGCAGATCGACACGGTCCACCGCTGTGAGCGCACCAAAACGCCGCGTGAGCTTTTCCGTCACAATGGCCAAGTCGGTCATCGAATATCCCCAGGGCTGACAGTTTGCAAGAAGACTCTAGCATGAGCACAAGAGCCCGAGGCGCGGCGCGCGCCGCAGAAACAAGCCTGGCAAATCCCTTAAACCGGACTTTTGGGTCTGGGCGCGAGTTCGGCGAGTTGCGATTCTTTGGGCGGAAATGCTGCCAGCACCGCCGGTAGTTCCACTCGAAAAACCGCGCCACCTTGCTGTGAGTTGTAGCACATAATTTTTCCGGCGTGCTCCTGCAGGATGCCAAAGCAAATGCTCAAGCCCAAGCCCGTGCCTTTGCCGACCGGCTTGGTGGTGTAAAAAGGATCGAACACGCGTTGCGGGTCCTTGATGCCGGGGCCTGTGTCGGTGAACAGGATCACCACGTTACCGCGGTCGCGCTGGGTCTTGATGGTAAGCAGCCCGCCCTCGCGCGCTTCCATGGCGTCGATGGCGTTGTTGATGATGTTGAAGAACACCTGCAGGAGTTGATTGCCATCTCCGCGCACGCCCGGCAGCACGGACTCCAGTTGCAACTCAATGCGCGATTTTGACGAGCGCAAATCCAGCGCCCGTAGTTGCACGGCATTGGTAACCACCGTGTTGATGTCCAGCAGCGTGCGCTCCGGGGGAACCTGCCGCGCGAATCTCAGCAGATTGGCCACCAGCGTCTTAGTACGGCGGGCCTGATCGCGGATTTTACCGGCCGTCGCGCGAGCCTTTTCCGGAAGTGTCGGATCGTCGGCCAGCAGGTCCGAGTAGCCCAGGATCGCCGCCAACGGATTGTTGATCTCATGGGCCGCTCCGGCCGCCAGTTGCCCGAGCGAAACGAGCTTTTCCGTCTGCACCATCTGCGCTTGCAGGCGCTGCAAGTTTTCGATGGACTGCTCGGACTTGGAGAGCAGGCGCGCGCGGTCCGAATCCGCCAGATGTGTGCGCAGGAAAACCAGGAAAGCGATGGGGACCGAAGCGATGAGCGTGGTCATCAGCCGAAAGTCACGCACCTCCGGCGCATCGTGCTCGAAGCGCAGGGTATAAATCGCAAATATCGGCAACGATATGACCGCCGCCATGGCCAACTGCGCGGACCACGCGCTGTCGCGGGGCTTGTCGTCGCCGTCCGTTTCGCTGTCTTGCGGACCATCGAGGTCCGCGCGCTTCAAGTAAGCAACCACCCCAGCGAGCCCAAACCACAAGAAAGACGAGATCAGCGGCAGATCGAAAAGATTTCCAGTGGCGTACTTTTTCATGCTGATGGCTACGTTGATGGTCAGTGAAGAAAGCATGTACATCGCGGCGCTGCCGAAGAGGTTGGCATACACCACACGCCAGGCGCCTTTGGCCTTCAGCCAAAGGACCCCCAGCCCGATCACGATGACCATGTTCTGCACGTTGCTGATGACGTCGTAGTTGTAGTTGTATTGCGCCTCGGAGGGCGTGGCGTACATCCAGGGAAAAACCACGAAGGCGTAAACGAAAGTCCACCAGGTAAGCAGCAGCACGAAGTTCAAGTAACCAAACTGCAGCCGCGCCTCGCCGCGCTTGCGATGGGGCTGCAGGGCCAGTGCGGCCATAATGGGTATGCCTTTAAGAAAGAAAACAATGTCGCCGCCGTAAATAACCGGCATGTGCTGGTGTTGGTAAACCTCGTAGTAGGTCCATTGAAACTGACCGACCATCCACAAGGTACAGCCCATGGCCAGCAGCATCCAGAAAATGTTGCGGCGCCAGTGGGGTGTGCCGGCGTTCAACAGCAGACCGGCGTTGGCCAGAAGCGGGACAATGCATTGCACCAAGTTCCCGAAGGTAGACACCGCGTCGGGGTGCCCCGCAAATCCGATAGACACCAACGCATAGACGCCGACAATGGCCAGCCACAGGCCCACCAAAATGCCGATAACTCGGGAAGAAGACATACTCGCGCTTCAAACTATCTTAGAGGGGAAACCTGCCTGCCGGGGTCCGGGTCGATTTGCGGATGGCGAAACGATTACTGGACGCAGGATTTCCGCGGCGCTAAGCAGCGTTTATTGCGGGCAAGCCGCGCCGCCGGCGACCCAAATCGTCATTTGCGCCACGGTATCCGAGCGGGAAAGGGGTGGTAAGGTCCGCCCATCGCCGGGGTGCCAGCCCCAGCCAACCAGATCGTCATTAGCGACGTGATCGAGCAGTTGATCCAGAGACCGGCCGCCATTTTGCAGCGGGTCCTTGATTTGCTTGCAAAGTTCCGCCGGCGTGCGCCCGACAAATACCATCTTGTGTTCCGGAGCCGGTAACGACCATTTTGGGTTGCCCGGCGGCATGTGCGCGCCTGCGAGGTTCACCGTCTGGTGGCAGGTATCGCAGCGCATGGCCGTCACTCCGTGGCCGTCCGCCCCGCGTTTAACGTTCTGTAGGTGCACGTGGCTGTCGTCACCCTGCAGCGGTGCGTTGCCGGCAGGATGGCAATTCTGGCAACGCGGGGAGGTCAGCACGCGATAAACCTGCAGGAAGGCTGCGCGTGAAGCCGCGGCATCAGGCTTGCCGGTGGTTTGCGCGGCCGCTGAAAACGCAAGCAGGGCTGCCATGCCAACGCCTCCGAAAATCTTGAGTGTAATCATGACTTGGCCCCCGCATTTTCCGCCAGGTCGCTGATGCGAATGGGAAGCCGCCGAATCCTCTTGCCGGTGGCGGCGAAGATCGCATTCGTTAGCGCGGGAGCCACCGGCGGAACTCCAGGTTCTCCCACTCCGGTTGGATTCGCCTCACTCGGCACTATGTACACTTCGATTTTCGGTGATTCGAAAATTCTTAGCATTGGATAGTCGTGGAAGTTGCTCTGCTCCACTCTTCCATTCTTCAAGGTGATTTCCGTTTTCAGCGCGGCGGTCAGCCCAAAGATAATTCCGCCCTCCATCTGCGCCTTCACAGTGTCTGGATTGATGACGGTCCCGCAATCGACGGCGCACACCACGCGATGCACGCGGACGTCACCGTCTTTGGCCACCGACGCTTCCACCACCTGCGCCACGTAGCTGTCGAACGAAAAATGTCCGGCGATGCCGCGGCCGACGCCCGGCGGCAACTTCGATCCCCAATTGGCCTTCTGCGCGGCCAGCTCCAGGACGCCGAGCATGCGCGGCTGGTTGGCCAGCAATTTCCGCCGCAGCTCGTAAGGATCTTTTCCTCCGGCATGCGCCACCTCGTCCAAAAAAGCCTCGACGGAGAAACCGGTGTGCGAATGCCCCACCGACCGCCACCATTGCACGGGCACACCGTTTTTCGGGCTGTGCAAGTCCACCTGCAGGTTGGGGATGCTATAAAGAATATCCGCGGCTCCTTCCACGGAAGTACCGTCCACCCCGTTCTTGATCATAAATCCTTCAAAGAGCGTTCCTTGCGTGATCGACTGGCCAACGATGGTATGGGTCCACGCTACCGGATCCCCGTTCGCGTCCAGTCCCGCTGCGAAGCGGTCATGCCACATCGGGCGGTACCATCCGCCCTTCAAATCGTCTTCGCGTGTCCACACTACTTTAACGGGCGCTTTGGCCACTTTGGCCACGTGCACTGCTTCGCGCACAAAATCCGACGCCGGATTTGCGCGCCGCCCAAATCCCCCGCCTAGCAGCGTGGTGTGAATCTGCACTTTTTCGGGAGGCAGACCGGCCACCTGCGCAGCGTTCGCGCGGTCCACCGTCTCAAACTGCGTGCCCGTCCAGATTTCGCAACTGTCCGCACGCAAATCCACCACACAGTTCAATGGCTCCATCATGGCGTGCGCCAGGTAGGGCACGTCGTACTCTGCGGTAATCGTCTTCGCCGCCGTCTTCAATGCGCTTTCCGCATCACCGGTCTTTTTCGCAATGGCTCCCAGAGATTTAGCCTGCTCCGCGAAATCGCGCAGCATCTGTTCGGTGGAAATCTCGGCATTCGGACCCAGGTCCCATTCCACCACCAGCTTGTCTCTACCCAGTTTCGCCGGCCAGAAACGCTCCGCGATCACTGCCACTCCGGACTCGACCTGCTCGACCGCCTTCACGCCGGGCACCTTCAGCGCCTCGCTGGCGTCAAACTTCACCACTTTTCCGCCAAATACGGGCGGACGCGCCACCACCGCCGTGAGCATTCCGGGCAAGCTGACGTCCAGTCCAAACTGCGCGCTGCCGTTGGTTTTCGATGGCGTATCCAGGCGGCGAGTAGGTTTGCCAATTAGGGTGAAACTTTTCGCATCCTTGAGCTTCACTTCTGGCGGCGGCGTCAGCTGCGCCGCCGCGTTGGCCAGTGAGCCGTACGTTGCTCGTTTACCGGTCGCGCGGTGCAGCACCACGCCTTTTTCCACGCTGCAGCTCGCTGCATCCACGTTCCATTTTTGCGCCGCGGCCGCCACCAGCATGGTGCGTGCCAGCGCCCCCATTTTGCGATAGCGCTCCCACTCCGCTGGCGATGTCGTGCTTCCTCCGGTCATCTGCATCCCGAACACCGGATGGTTGTAGACTTTGTCCACCGGCGCCGCCTCTACGCGAATCCTGGACCACTCCACCTCCAGCTCTTCGTTCAGCAGCATCGGCAGCGAGGTGTAGACCCCTTGGCCCATTTCCGAGTGGCTGGAAATCACCGTCACGCTGTCATCGGTGCCAATTCGCACAAAAGCGTTCAATGCGACCTGATTCACTCCCGTCTCCGCCGCGCTTGCGCCTGCTCCAGATACGGGCAGATACCAGCTCACCAGCAGCCCACCTCCCGCCGCTGCACCGGTCTTCAGGAACTCGCGTCGTCCTACCACCGCGGAAGCGCTCATCGCGGCCTCCCTGCGGTGCTCAATTCTGCCGCCCTGTGAATCGCTCGCCGGATGCGCGAGTAGGTCCCACAGCGGCAGATATTGCCGCCCATCGCTTCATCGATGTCCCGGTCGGTAGGCTTGGGATTTTCCTTCAGTAGTACGGCAGCGCTCATGATCTGCCCGGACTGGCAGTAGCCGCATTGCGGCACGTCAACTTCGATCCATGCCTTCTGCAGTGGATGGCTCAGATCGTTGGACAGACCCTCGATCGTCGTCACATGCTTCCCTTCCGCACGCGATAGCGGGGCCACGCAGGAGCGAATCGCTTTTCCGTCCAGGTGGACGGTGCAGGCGCCACAGAGGGCCATCCCGCAACCGAATTTGGTCCCCGTCAATCCGAGTGACTCCCGCAAGACCCACAGCAAGGGAGTCGATGGATCGACGTTCACTTCGACAGCCTTCCCATTGACGTAGAAGTTGGTCATCAGGCGTTCTCCCTCAACGCGAATGGCAACCTTGTTTGCCCTTTGGATGGCCCAGCCCAAAATAAGGTTACGCCCTGTCCAGCCTGCAGGCCAACAGAACAATTCGCCAGCGGGGAGCGCAAACCAAGCGCAAACCAGCCCCTACAAATCCGCTTGGCGTTCCGTGCGGCTGCCATGCCTCCCTAGAACGCATCCAATCGGATAGGGTAAACGTAGCATAATAGGAAGACCCCAGAGGTTTACCGAGGCTGAAAGGAAATCATGTTGCTTCGCAAATCTATGCGTTTGACGTCTGCGGATGTGACGCCGAAGTCGGTGTACTTGGATCGCCGCAAATTTCTGCGCGGCATCGGTCTCGCTAGTGTTGCCGCCGTCGCCGGTAAGAGCCTGTTCGAGCTAGTTATCCCGCAGCAGAGCGTACTGGCTGGCACGAAATTGACCACCATCAAGGGCCCCTTCAGCACCGACGAAAAGATCAATTCCTTCAATGACGTGACTCACTACAACAATTTTTATGAGTTCGGCGTCGACAAGGACCAGCCGGCCAAGAACGCCCAAAAGTTTGTCACTTCTCCTTGGACCGTGTCTGTCGGCGGCGAGGTAAAAAACTCGCGTAAGTTCACCATGGACGAAATCCTCAAGCTGGCTCCCCTCGAGGAGCGCATTTACCGCCACCGCTGCGTCGAGGGCTGGTCCATCGTGGTCCCTTGGATCGGTTTTTCCTTCAGTGCGCTGGCCAAACTCGTTGAACCGACGCCGAAGGCGCGCTACGTCGCCTTCGAGAGCTATTACGATCCTGGCCAGATGCCGCTCGGAAAATATGCGGGAATCCAGCTACCCTACGTCGAGGGCTTGCGCCTGGATGAAGCTATGCACCCCCTCACGCTTTTGTGCGTTGGAATGTACGGCGAAACGCTGCCCAATCAGGACGGCGCCCCGGTGCGTCTGGTGGTGCCGTGGAAATACGGTTTCAAGAGTGCCAAATCCCTGGTGAGGATTCGATTCGTCAAGGACCAGCCTCCTACTACCTGGAACCTGGCCAACTCCCACGAGTACGGCTTCTATTCCAACGTCAATCCAGACGTCGATCATCCACGCTGGAGTCAGGCTCGTGAGCGCCGCCTGCCCGGGCTGTTTAAATCGCACAAGACCCTGATGTTCAACGGCTACGATCAAGTCGCCAGTTTGTATGCCGGCATGGATCTGCGCAAAAACTACTAGGGCGAATTCACTGCGTGCATAAATTTCTCGCCAGTTCATGGACCAAAGCCTGTCTGTTTCTCTTGTGCCTCGGTCCGCTTGCAGCCATCATCTGGCCGTTCGTAGGCGGCTACACAATCCCCAATCCGCTGGAGTTTATTCAGCACGCCACCGGCGACTGGACTTTGCGTTTTCTGGTCTTCACCTTGGCCGTCACGCCGCTGCGCCAGTTGCTTCGTCTTCCCGAACTCATTCGCTTCCGACGCATGCTAGGCCTATACGCATTTTTTTACGCCTGCCTGCACTTCACCACTTATCTATGGTTCGACAAGCTCTTCGACGTCCGCGAAATCTGGAAAGACGTCTACAAGCGTCCCTTCATTACCGTGGGATTTCTCGCTTTCACCCTGCTCATTCCTCTCGCCATCACTTCCACCGCCGGCTGGATTCGCCGCCTCGGCGGCCGGCGCTGGCGCATACTTCATCGCGCCATGTACATCAGCGCCATCTGTGGAGTGATTCATTACTACTGGCAGGTGAAATCCGCTGTGATCCGGCCGCTTCTTTATGCAGCACTGGTGGGATTGCTGCTGGCTTGGCGCGCTGCGGATTGGCTGTTGCGCCGTAGGCGTACGGCCTTGGCTAACGCACTGCCGCAGCGCGCTCCCATCGATGCTTCTCGATGATTGTTGCGCTTAGTTCGCTTCGCTCGCAAGCGGAGCTTCCTCGAGATCCACTCCCCAAAACCGCGGCGCCGGTGTAAGGAACTCCACCCCCACGCGCTGCCGGTCCGCCGGTTCCCCCAGAAACACCACTCGGCATTCTTGCTCTTCCATGGTTTCCGGATGCGTCAGCACCAGCATCTCGCCGTTATCGATCTCGTGCTTCAGCAGAATCAGCGCTCCGTGGGCGTTCACCACCACGGTTTCGCAGGTCTCGCGGAATTTCCGGCCGTTGTGCGCGCGCCCGTGGGCTTGCAATTTCATCTTCAGGAAAAGGCGTCCGCTGCGCCGCGGTGATTTGGAAACGACTGTGTTCATGCCTCCATGTTCCGGCCCGCTCCAGAATTTCGTCAATTGCCCCAAAGGCCAGTTGTTCCCCACTCGCAACTCACTTTTCTCGCGTACTCACCGGGTTATCCCCCGGTGTGTTATAGAGCACCGCCCCTTCCCTTGCGCACCATACCGTATCAATCTGTATAACAAGGTTGCACTCCATCGAGATCGCAAAACACGAACGCCGCCGCAATCCACGCTACCGTGCGCCGAAAGATCTGTTGATCGGTTGGCAGGGGGCGGGAAAACGCAACGTCTCGAATGCCGAGGAGTTAAGTGTTGGAGGGTTGTTTCTGCTTATCGCCCATCCGCTTTCGGCCGGGACTTTTGTTGAAATGCTTTTCGATGTGCCCGGCGGCGAAGTCCGCGCTCGCGCCATCGTGCGTCATGGCCGCCCGGGCCACGGCATGGGCATTCAGTTTGTGCATATGGGCTCCGACGATCGCGCCCGCTTGCATCGCTTCATCAAGCAGCTCGCGGAAGAGCAGAGCCTGGGAGCTATTCCGGTCCCCGCCAGCTGGTTTGAGCGCGGCGCCCTCCCGGTCGACTCCGGTGAAATTAAAACGCATCATGAACTCTTCGCGTTACTTAATCGAATTTACTCCGCGCGCTTGACCGGCCAGCTGCAACTGATTCTCGGCCGCGTGGAACGCCAACTCTTCTTCGACGGCGGCCAGCTCGTCTTCGCCACCAGCAGCGACCGCCAGGACAGTCTCGGCGAAATGATGCTCCGCGAAGGCGCCATCACGCAGAGCCAGTTTGAAGAGGCCGGAGAGCTGGTAAAGACCGGGCAGCGATTTGGATCGGCTGTCGCCGAAATGAGCATTTTCACCGTCCCCCAAGTCGTAGGCTGGGTCCAGCGCCAGTTGACGCAAATCACCTCGTCGGTTCTGGATTACCCTTCGGGCCGCTTCTATTTTTTCAGTGCACTGGAGAAAAATACCGTACCCGAAATCTCGATCCCGGTTCCTCTCGGTAAACTCTTGCTGGAAGCCGTCCGCCGCGCCAAGGATCTTCCGCTCGAGCATCTCGCCGCCGATGCCAGCCTGCGCATCGCTCTCTCGCCCGATCCACTGCTTCGCTACCAAGCTGTCGACCTCGACGAAAATGAACGGTACCTGCTTGCCACTCTTTCGCGACCCGTGTCCGCAAAAGACTTCCTCCTAAATGCGCCCATCCCACCCGATTCCGCCGCTCGCGCGCTCTACGCGCTGCTGGTTCTCGGTGAAGTCGTCAGCGTGACGCTCCCTGAGCAGGCTGCCACTGTCACGCCAGCGCTGCCTACTACGCAAACCGCCCAGCAAGAACCGCCTCCCAAATCGGTTTCCTCACAATCCGTACCTCCAGCCGCGGTTCCTGAGCCACCGCCATCCGAGGATTCGCTCGACACCGCAAAGTTCGAGCTGGAAATTCGCGCCTTGCTCGATCTCTCGTCCAAGAGCACCTATTACGAACTGCTGGGAGTCACCGCCGCTTCTCCACCCGAACTGGTAAAGGAAAATTTCCATCGCATGGCCCGCAAGTTTCACCCCGATCGCCACATGGGTCACAGTCAATGGCTCGATCTGCTCCAGGATCTGATGGGTCGCTTAACCATTGCCTACAAGACGCTTATGGACGAAGAACAGCGCCTGGCTTACGACAAGCACATCGCCGCTGCTGGAGCCTTTGTCCTGGGCCAGGAAAAAACGGAAACCGAAGAAACAGTTGAGGCCTGCCTTTCCCGCGCCAAGCAAGCTCTCCGCGCACATAACTTTGCCGGCTCCATCCTCTGGCTCCGCAAGTGCGTCGAAATCGCTCCAAACGTCGCTAAGCACCACGCCATGCTCGCTCGTAGCCTCGCTGCTTTCCCGCAATATCGCCAGGATGCCGTCCGGCACTTCTCCCTGGCGATCGAACTCGACGCCTGGAATACGTCTACCTATTTCCAATTTGGCGAGCTCTATGAAGTTATGCAACTTCCCTGGCGTGCCGTACCTCTCTATCGCCGCATCCTCGAGATCGATCCAGAGCACGTCAAAGCCATCGAACGTCTTGCCGCCCTGGAATCCAATTCCGAGTCCAAGTCCGAAAAATCCTTCCTCTCCCGACTTTTTCAGCGCAAATAATGCCAGGCCGACCTTGGCGATTCCGAAACATTAGGCCGGAGGGGGCATTGACCTCGGCCGGGAACAGCGAGAACGTGATTGGTAAGTACTTTTGCGTCCGTTGGCCGGACCAGCGACGATGGAAACAGCCACCAAACCCGGCAGGTACGAAGTCCTTGGCGAACTTGGCCGCGGCGCCATGGGCGTCGTTTACCGCGCTAAAGATCCTCTGATAGGCCGTACCGTCGCGGTCAAGACCATCCGCCTCTCCGAAGAAGGCACGGGCCTGTCCCACGCCCAGTTAGTCGAGCGTTTTCAGACCGAGGCTCGTGCCGCCGGCCTGCTCACCCACCCCAACATCGTCGTTATCTACGACGCCGGCGAAACGGACGGCTTGTACTACATCACTATGGAGTTGTTGAATGGAAAAAGCCTGCAATCCTTGATCGATTCAGGTGAAAAATTCCCTTTTCCCCGGCTGCTGCGCATTACCGAGCAAGTCTGCTCCGCTCTGCAGTATGCACACGACCACAAGGTGGTCCATCGCGACATCAAGCCCGCGAACGTCATGGTCAGCGCCGATGACCTGGTGAAGATCACCGATTTTGGTACCGCCAAAATCCTGCAATATGGCGCTTCCCAGCAGACCGGCACCGCGGGCACTCCCGCATACATGTCGCCGGAGCAGGTCAAAGGTAAAGTGGTGGACGGTCGCACGGATATTTTTTCGCTCGGTGTAATGCTCTACGAAATCACCACTGGGCAGAAGCCATTTCAAGGGCAGGATATCGCCACTATTTTGTACCGCATTCTCAGCGAAGAACCGGTCCCGCCCCACCAGCGGAATCCAAGCATCCCGCCGGGCGTCAGCAGCGCCATCATGAAAGCGCTGGCCAAGAGCCCGCATCTTCGTTACGAGAATTGCCGGGAACTGCTTGAGGATTTGAAGAATTACCGGCCCGGCGAAAGCCTCGCCACCGTCTCTGCTCCTGCGATCAGTGATGCGCCCCAGCGCGCTCCCGCTCGCGAAAAGGTGGACAGGAACTACTACGTGGAAATGCCCCGAATTCCCGGAGTCGCGCCGCGCTCCGCCTCCCCGGCCGGCAAGCGCACCCCACCTCCGCCGGAACCTGCTCCCGATCCTCAAGTACCCGAGCCGCCACAAGCAGGGGGCGTTTACGCCGGGCCGACCACCAAGGCCAATCCGGTAATAATGAAGCGCGTCGCCTCCGTTGCCGCCGCCATTGTCGGGCTGGCCATGCTCGCATCTTGGGGCGTCAAGATGTTAGGTAGCAGCCACCGGTCCGATTCCTACGGGCAGCCCGTCCGGCAGGCCGCACCCGTTTCTCCGCAGGTGCAAACCGAAGCAATCGATCCTGCGCCGAAGCCGCTTTTTATTTCCCAGTCCAATCCGGAAGTTGCCGCTGTCGCCGAACTGGCCCAGCCCTGGTCTTCCAAGAAATTTTTCTTCCGAAACTTGGCAACCTCCCGCAATGTCCCGGCACTGATTGTTCGTCTGCCTGGACCTGCGTCACAAAGCAAATCTTATTGGGCATTTTCCCTGGAGGCTCCGTTCAACCAGTGTCAATTTGCCTACGTCGAAGACCTCTCCAGGCTCTCTTCCGAGTATTCTTTTGCCGCCGAGCATCCCATGGTAGTCAATCCTTGCACCCACACCGTATTTGATCCCCTGCAACTCAAGGAACTGCCCGGAAATATTCTTGTTCGCGGCGCGATCGTCGAAGGCTACGATTCGCGCCCGCCGTTAGGCATTGAAGTCAAGGTCAGCGAAAATCAAGTCCTGGCCATCGCCATGGAATGATAGCGATCCAGGCTTCCGTCCATCCCGCAGCACGGGTACTCGGCCCTCGCTCTTGAAATATGTAAGCGCGCTTACCATCCAGCGATCAAAAACGAATATATACTCTCAGCCCATGAACATTCATCCGCGTCTTTTCCGCCATGTCGTGTTCGTGGTGCTGTCCTTCTTGGTTGCCACTCTTATTGCGCAGGAGGTTCCGCGCACCAGGCAACTTCCCAACGGCACGCTCCTGGCGGACGTACCCGGCCATCCTCGTCCTATCAATAACCTTCCCACCGCCGTCGCCGTTTCCCCCGATGGCCGCTTCGCCGTTCTTCTCCACAGCGGTTTCGGTGCCTATACCTCCGGGGAAAACCAGTCGCTCTCCGTCCTCAATCTCGAGACCAATGAACTCGCCAACTTTCCCGATGATCGCCTCGAAAGCAAAGCCCACCAAACCTATTTCCTGGGCCTGGCCTTCAGCCTGGACGGTAAGCGCCTCTTCGCTTCCATGGCTTCGCTCACCGATCCCCTCGGCAAACAAAAGGGCGACACCGGCAACGGCATAGCCGTCTACTCCTTCGAGAACGGGCGCATCGCTCCCGAAAGAGTTCTGCCTCTGTCGCCGCGCGACAAAATTCCTGCTGGAAAGATGCGCCGCAAAGAATTCCAGGATGTTACCTATCCGGCCGGTCTCGCCATTGCCCTCAGTGGTGGGCAGGAGCGCCTCCTCGTCGCTTGCAACAATTCCGACGAAGCCATCCTCTTGAATACCGCTGACGGCAAAATCGTTCACCGTTTCGATCTCTCCACGTTCAAACAAATTCCCGGCGCCCTTCCCTACACCGCCGTGATAACCAGTGACGGCCGCCGCGCCTTCGTATCACTCTGGAACGCCTCCACCGTCGTTGAACTCGACCTGCTCGGCGGTCGCGTCCGCCGCTTCATTCCTCTTCGCAAGTCCGCATCCCCGCTGACCGGCGGCTCGCATCCCACCGCCCTTCTCCTCAATCGAGACAACTCCCGCCTTTTCATAGCCCTCACCAATCGCGATGAAATCGTCGTCCTGGACACCGCCAACGGAGCGCACCTCGGCTATCTTTCCACCAAGCTCCCCGGACAAAAATTCGGCGGCAGCGATCCTGAATATCTCGCTCTATCTCCCGACGAAAAAACTCTCTTTTCCGCCAACGCTATTTCCGATTCCGTCGCGGTCTTCGACCTTTCGCAACTCACTTCCCGCCAGCTGCTTTCTGCCGCCGGATTCATACCCACCCAGTGGTATCCCACCGTGGTCGCCGCCACGCGGAAAGATCTCCTCATCGCCACCGCCAAAGGCCCCGGCTCCGGGCCCAATACAAAAATCATTGGAAAAACCAAGGATGGCCGCCCCCATTATCAATACGGCCCAGCTTTGATAAACGGTTCCCTCGCCCGAATCAGCCTCGCCGATTTGCCATCCAACCTGCCCGCCTTCACCACACAAGTCTCCGAAGCCAATGCCGTCCGCGGCAATTCCGACCGCGTCCCCTTCGCCGCCGGCGAAAACAAAATCCGCCACGTCATCTACATCATTAAGGAAAATCGCACCTACGATCAGGTCTTCGGTGATATCCCCGGCGCCAATGGCGATCCTTCGCTGACTATGTATGGCGAGGACATCACTCCCAACCAGCACCAGCTCGCTCGCCAATTCGGCATTCTCGATAATTTCTACGATAGCGGCGACGTTTCCGGCGACGGCCACGTGTGGTCCACCTCCGCCTCCATTTCCGATTACGTCGCCAAGACGTGGCCTATCGCCTATCGCAGCCGCGAACACACCTACGATTCCGAAGGAACCCTGCTTACCGGCATAGCTGTCGAAGACGAACTCCCCGATGCCGGCGAGCCCACCGGCGGCTACCTGTGGAAAAATTTCGCCAGCCACGGAATCTCCTACCGCCATTACGGCGAATATATCGTCAGCCGCTGGTGCAAGCCCGAGCCCGGCACAACTTTTTCCGACGACGGGCCGCCTCAAGCTGCGGACCTGCCGTGCCCCCGCTCCGTCATTCGCAAAGGGGAGGCGTTACCCAAAAATGTTGGCGATCCTCGCGGCGGTCCCAGTCCTTACCCTTGGCCCATCCCCATGCTCGCCAAAAATATCGCGGCCGAAGTCGAGCTCCGCGGCCACTTCGATCCTTCGTATCCAGATTTTGAAGTCGCTTACCCTGACCAGCTCCGCGCCGACGAATTCCTTAACGAGTTCAACAAATTTGCCGCCTCCCGCAAAGCCGGCCACGATTCCATGCCGCAATTCATCCTGCTTCGCCTTCCCGACGATCACACCGCCGGCGGCGCCAAAAACAGGCCCAAGCCCGCCGCTTCCGTTGCCGACAATGACCTCGCCATCGGCCGCGTAGTCGACGCCGTCTCCCACAGCCCCTATTGGGACGATACTGCGTTCCTGATTCTCGAGGACGATGCCCAGGACGGCCCCGACCACATCGACTCCCATCGCAGCATTGCCCTGGTGATCAGCAAATACGCCCCGATGCCCGCAAAACAAGGCGACGCCGCTCCCTTCGTCGATCACTCTTTCTACACCACCATCAACGTAGTGCGCACCATCGAGTCCCTCCTCGGCGTTCTTCCCATGAATACCAACGATTCCCGCGCTGCGGTAATAGCTCCGCTCTTCAGCGGCCCGGGCCAGCAACCCCCCTTCACCGCCGACTACCGCAATCGCGACAACTCGCTGATCTACCAAATGAACACTGAAGAATGGAAAGAAGGCGCTAATCTAGATTTCACCCACGCCGACGCTGTAGACACCGCACTCCTCAACCAATTCCTATGGCACGATCGCAAAGGCGATGTTCCCATGCCCGCGCCTCAACACAACGTCTTCCCGGCCGCGAAGCCAGCCAAGCCCGAAACAAAAGACCGCGACTAATCCCCGATGTAACGTTCGTCGACCGAGGTCGCGACGAGACCATCGGCCGGGCCGTCTCCCATCATTGTATTCTTGATGGGCACCGCAGCACCCAAGAGTGGCGATACGGCCACTCTTGACGGGCCAGATATGGACGCCGATCACCTGACAAGCCCCTATGTCGCCCGAGCAAGTGCGCGCAACGGATCTGGGCTCCCGATCGGATTTATTCTCATTTGGAGTCGTTCTGTATGAAGCGGCCACTGGCCAGTTGCCATTCGCCGGGGAAAGTTCGGGCGTTATTTTCAGTGCAATCCTGGAGCGCGCGCCGATTCCTCCGATGCGGCTGATCCGCAGCTCCCGGCCGAACTCGAACGCATCATCAGCAAGTGCGTGGAAAAAGATCGCAGTCTGCGATACCAGCATGCCTCTGATATTCGCGCGGACCTCAAACGCCTAAAACGCCAACTCGACTCCAGGCAAGCCTTGCATGCATGGACGGTCGAACCTATTGAGAAGGGACGCATGAGCTGGCGAACTTGGGCCATGCTCGCACTCTTGGCGCTTGTGCTCGTCCTTACAGCTTCTTTGCTTTCATGGCGCAAACATTCGACCGCGCAATCCCCCTCCACCCGAGCAATGCTGGCTGTGCTTCCCTTTCAGAATCTGAGCGGGGACCCCCACGAGGATTATTTTGTCGATGGTCTTACCGAGGAGATGACGGCCCAGCTCGGCGAGCTGCAACCGACGAGACTTGGAGATCGCGCGAGACTCGACCGTGCGATATAAAGACACAAAGGAGACGGCCGCGCAAATCGGCCGAGAGCTGGGCGTTGGATATTTGCTTGAGGGCAGTGTTCGCCGTGGCGGCCAACGCGTCCGGATCGCCGCGGAGCTGGTGCAGGCTTCGGAACAAACTCATTTATGGTCCGAGACATACGACCGGCCCATTACGGATGTCTTGGCGATACAGCAGGAAATTTTCGGGAAGATCACGCACTCTCTTTCCATCCGATTGCTGCCAGTTGAAGCGAACTCCCCGACAACTTCCTACGTGAATTTCATCTGTTCCTTGCTCGGCGTCGCCGTTCGCTGCGCCTAATTCCCGTTCAACCCCGCAATTCGATCGTTCAATGCTTTTCGATTTACTTTCCGCTGATACCCGCGCTACCCTCCACCGTGGTCGCCTTAATCCTTGTCCATAACTCAGAACTACGTCCGTATTCGTTCCCCGAACCGGTTCGGATGTCTTCCAAGCCCGTGAGACCGCCGCTTTCGCGTAACTCTCGATCTTTCAAGGGTTTGGCGCCTCTTGTTCATCCTGAGCCTCCAAGGAAACTCTCTTGCATCTATTTTCGCAACTCCCGTCCTTTCTTTTCAATGCTTTATAGCCTCTTTTCGCAAAACATTGGGGGTGTGGGGCGCCTCTTCGTCGGCCATGGCAATCTCTCTCGGGCGACCCACTACTCCCTACTCGCTACCCACTTTCCGAACTAGAATAAGCGCCTATGAATCTCGCCAACTTCATTGACGAACACCACGAGCAACATCTCACCGAGCTTTGCGAATTCCTGCGCATCCCCAGCGTCAGCGCCAAGAGCGAGCACAAGCCCGATATCGAGCGCGCCGCTCGCTGGGTTGCCGACAAATTGCGCGCCGCCGGTTTCAAAAAAGTCGAAATCGTCCCCACCAACATGCATCCGCTGGTCTACGCCGAATCCCTCGAAGCGTCCGGCAAGCCCACCATTCTTTTTTATGGACATTACGATGTGCAGCCCGCCGAGCCTCTCGACCTTTGGACCACGCCCGCCTTCGAGCCCACCGTGCGCAACGGGAATCTTTTCGGCCGCGGCACTGCCGATGATAAGGGCCAAGTCCACATTCATCTGAAAGCGCTGGAATCCCTGCAACAGGTCAACGGCAAATTTCCCATTAACGTAAAAATCTTGATCGAAGGCGAAGAAGAAGTCGGCAGCGTCAGCCTGTGGGATTACGTCCAGAAAAACAAAGAGAAACTCAAAGCCGACGCGCTCATCGTCTCCGACACTTCCATGCTCGCCAAAGGCGTGCCCTCCATCACCTACGCGTTGCGCGGACTCAATTATTACCAAATCGAATTGACCGGGCCGGCCCGCGACCTGCATTCCGGCGTCTATGGCGGCGCGGTGCCCAATCCGCTCACCATCCTCACCGAACTCTTCGCCAAGTTGCACGACAAGAATTTCCGCATCACCGTCCCCGGCTTCTACGATGACGTAGCCAAACTCGGCAGCACCGAGCGCAAAGCCCTCAACGCGCTGCCCTGGAAGAAAAAAGATTTCGAGCGCGCTGTCGGCGCTCCAGGCTATGCCGGAGAAAAAGGCTTCTCCATCGTCGAGCAGCTGTGGGCCCGCCCCACCCTCGAGCTCAATGGCATCTGGGGCGGCTACATTGGCGAAGGCGCAAAGACGGTCATCCCTTCCAAGGCGCACGCAAAATTCTCGACCCGCTTGGTCCCCAATCAGGATCCCCAGAAAATCGCCAGGCTCGTCGAAAAATGCATTCGCCAACGGCTGCCGAAAACGGTCACCTGCAAATTCGACTTGCTCAGTTCCGGCAAACCCTGGGCCGCTCCCTTTCAGCATCCTATCTTCGCGAAAGCCCAATCCGCGCTGCAAAAAGGCTTTGGCAAAAGAGCGGTGTTCATTCGCGAAGGCGGCTCCATTCCGTTTGTCACGCAGATGTACGATACTTTCAAAGTCCCCTGCGTCCTCCTCGGCTTCGGCCTTCCCGACGAGAACGCCCACGCTCCCGACGAGCACATTGCCCTGGAAAATTATTTCGGAGGCATCAAGGCCATCGCCAACTTCTATTCGGATCTCGCCACCCTATGATCGACACCGCGAACTGCCAGGAACTTGAGAGGCGCTTTGCCGCCGCCGTAAACCTTCCGCGACGGCCCGTTGCCATCTCCTTCCTCGGCCAGCATGTAGGCGGCGATCTAAGTGCAAGATCGCCCGCGTGAAGCGCGCTTAGCAGGGTAAAGGACCCCCCGGGCATGTGGAAAACCCGCATTTTTGCGGCGTTTTTGCGCTTAGCCCCGGAAAAGCCGCGTTTTTCCAGTGTTTTTCGCGGCTTTTCCCTTGCGTTCTCAAAAAGCGTTGGCTATAGTGCCCAGCGGCCCGGATTTTCGGTGCAAGCACCAGGGGAGAGTCCGTGGCTGGCCCCCAGCAACTTGAGGCCGATGAAAAATTAGGAGGATAAGAATACTAGATGGCAGCCAAGCCAATGAGCAAGACCAAAGTCGTGTCGCATCTCGCCGAGAAGTGCGGCACTCCCAAGAAAACAGCCGCGCTCTTTTTCGAAGAGCTTTTTAAACTCGCGGTGAAGGAATGCAAGGGCGGCGCCGGCAAGTTCGTGATTCCGAACCTGGGCCGCGCCGTGAAAGCGCATCGCAAAGCCCGCATGGGCCGCAACCCGCAAACCGGTGAGGCCATTAAGATCAAGGCCAAGACGGTGGTGCGTTTGCGCGCTGCGAAAGCCTTCAAAGACGCGATCCTGAAGTAGTTTTCGCGGGCAGGAATTCAGGGCCGAAAAAAACAGCGCCAAAAAATCGAACCGCGTCACAACAGCTGCAGTAGCGGCGCAACAAGGTTCGATGGCGTCAAGCCGCTGGACAAATGGAGTTCGGCGCGCTGGGCGTGGGTGCTCGGTGGAATTTATTTCTTGGTTGCGCGCCGCTCAGGCCTGCGCAACCAAGAAATTGTTTTTAGAAGCGAGAAAGCTATAGCGTCTTTACGTAAGCGACCACGTCCTTGATTTGGGGAGCGTCCAACACGTCTTTGAAGGGCGGCATCAGCGTGTCGCCATTTTCGATCCAGGTCTTTAGCGTTTCGTCAGTGACCTTGTTGTTGTTGACCGTAAAAGTTCCCCGCTTGGAAATGCCTTTCAGTCCCGGTCCGATTTTTTTCTGGTCATTGTCGGCGTAGTGGCAGATGCCGCATTTTTTGTCGAAAATCTCCTTACCGCGCGCGGCGGCGGCATTGCCGTTGCCCGCCTTTTTTTTGGTCGTTTTCGCGGGCGGATCCTGCGCGAATACCGCTCCGGCCACCGCCAGAGCTGCCGTCCCAAGAACTAGAAAGTTGCGATTCACGGTTCCCCCTGCTTTTCGAAAGTAAGAGCGGTAGCTGGAATAAATCCACTTCCATTTTCCACGTTTAGCGGCAGGAATTCCACTGCTCCGCCTGGCTGACGGGAACCTTCGCTGCCCGGTGCAGGAAATCCGCGGGCACCCGGCACAAAGGACAGGTTCCGTCCTAGCACGGCTGAGACTACCGTACTTTTGACGCACTCCGGGGCGTGTGCTAAAAATCGCCCATGAGCCGAGAAACCCTGACGCGCGCGTGGGAAGTTTTGCAGGACGCTTACCAAGCCCAGATGGAAGGCGACTACGATCGCGCGGTGGAGCTATATCAGTCTTCGCTGGAGCTGTTTCCCACCGCGGAAGCGCATACGTTCCTGGGCTGGACCTACCATTTTCAGGGGAAATTGGATGACGCAATTGCGGAGTGCAAGCGCGCGATTGCCATCGATCCGGAATTCGGCAATCCCTACAACGATATTGGCGCGTACCTGATCGAACTGGGGCAGTTCGAAGAGGCCATTCCTTGGTTGGAAAGAGCTACGGAGGCTCGGCGGTACGAGCCGCGTCATTTTCCCCACTACAATTTGGGCCGGGCGTATCTGGGAAAAGAAATGTACGGGCAGGCGATGCGTTGTTTCCAGGAAGCGCTGCAAGTAGAGCCGCGGTACTCGGCGGCGCGGCAGGCGTTGGAGTCGCTGCGGCGCATGGTGAATTAGACGCCCTGCCTCGATTAATCTCGATGATCAAGTACGGGCACGGGTGTCCCGTGCCCCCACGACGCTGTCGTAAATCCAAAGAAAAATTGCGGTGAGAACGCCCACGGCGGTGATGGCGTACCAAGTGCGCTGGGGTTGGTGCTGCACCTCGCCGAAATGATGCAGCATGGTGCCGCCGAACCAACCTCCGATGATCGAGCCGATGCCGATGGGGAGGAAGGCAAAGCCCATGTAGGTGCCTTGCTGTTCGGGGGGCGCCAGCTTGGAAATGTATTCGTAATACTTGGGGGCTTGCGTGATTTCGCCGAGAGCCAAAACGAAAATGGAGAGCACCGCGCCCCAATAGCTGGGCCAGAAGGCGACAATCAGCCAGGAAAGAGCGGAAACCAGGGTGCCGAGAATCACCGCTCGAAACGGCGGGACCTTGCGAATGAGATGATTCCACGCCAGGGTGAAGCAGATCACTACGGCGGCGTCAATACTTAGGACACGCTCGACGCGGGCATTGGGATCGATAAAGTTGTGAATGTAGCCGGGCAACAAAGTGAACTGCTGCCAGAAGACAATCCAGTAGCCGGTGAAAATCAACAGAAAGAGCATGAACTTGGGATTGGACAGAACGGTGAGGAAGTTTTTCGCGGTAACAGTGAGTAAGGGTGGCGGCGCGGCGGTTTGCGCCTTGGGTTCTCGAAAAAAGAGCAGGACGAAGAAGACCATGGCGAAGACGCTGAGAGCGGCGATGCGAAAGACATTTTCGACGCCCAATTTGGCGTGGGCCCAATCGGCGATAACCGGTCCGGCGGTGCCCCCGATGTTGACCATGGTGTAGTAGATCGAATATCCGATGGAGCGGACGTTTTCTTTGGAGGCGCGCGCGGTGGTGCCCACTACGCTGGGCTTCACCAGCGAAATTCCCAGCGCCGGCAAGAGGAGCACGATGGCGACAAACAGCCACAAAGGCATGGCGTTGCGGATTGGGCTGAGCCAGGGCGCGCCGATGGAGCCGAGCAGGAAATACGCTCCGGCGAGAATGAGGTACGCCAGGGAAAGGGCTCGGCGAAATCCCAGGTAGTCCGCGACTGTGCCGCCGAAGATGGCGAGAAACCAGACCGCTCCGCCAAAAATTCCAGCGAGGGTGCCGGTTTGCGCGGTGGAAAAGTCCAGCTTTTCGTGAAGATACAGGGCCAGCGAGGAGAAGGCGCCGTAGTAGGAGAGCCGCTCGAAGATTTCGCTGATGTTGGCGACCCAGAAGGGCCGCTCGAAGCCGTCGCGGATTTCCTGGAGTCGCTGGGGGAGAGGCATGCGCGGGGATGATAACAGACGCAAAAGAACAAAATCGAAATTTCACCACAGAGTTCACAGAGAACACAAAGAACGGAGACAGATGGGGGCTGTGATAGTGTTGCCCGGCTTGTCCCGTGTGGGCCGTGCCGTGAAAGGGGGCGGTGAAACGCCGCACTCCAAATGGAGGGGTCTATGAAAATCGGTGCGGTTGTTTTGATAAGGGCAGTTGTCGTGGCCGGATCCGCGATGGCGCAGCAGCGGACGCCGTTACTGGCCGAGAGGGAGGTGGCGGCGCTGGCGGCGGAGCTTAGCGGTGAGACGGCTAAGCGGAATTTGGAGGGGTTGGCGCGATTGCACCGGCAGCGCGGCTCGAGCGGATTTCATGAGGCGGCGAAATTGGTGGTGGAACGAGCGCGAGCTTACGGGTTGAGCGGGGTGGAGATTTTGGAGTTTCCAGCGGATGGGAAGATTTTTTACGGGACGCAGAGGTCGCGGCCGGGGTGGGACGCGGAGGTGGGCGAATTGAGTGAGCTCCCGGGAGATCCGTCAACTTGTAATAGGGAAAAAGTCGAAAACCAAAAACTCGTTTTCAATACCGACTGTAACGAGATGACTGTCGAGAAGATCGCGAGTTATGAGGCGATGCCGATTGTTTTAGCGGAGGACAGCGAATCGGCGGACGTTACGGCGGAGTTGGTGGATGTGGGTGAGGGAACCAAGGAGAGCGGTTACGCCGGGAAAGATGTTCGAGGCAAGATTGTTTTGGTGGGGGCGCAGCCAGGGGCGGTGCAGGATTTGGCGGTGGGGAAATTTGGGGCGGCGGGAATCGTTAGCTATGCGCAGAACCAGAAGACGGCGTGGTGGGGCGAGGATGAGAATTTGATTCGATGGGGGCATTTGGAAACTTTTTCAGCGAATAAAACCTTCGGCTTTATGGTGTCGCTGAAGACGGCGCGCGGATTGCGCGAGCGGCTGGCGCGCGGAGAGACGATCCGGCTGTATGCGCTGGTGAAGGCGGGCCAGCATGCGAGCAATTACGAGGTGGTCACGGCGACGATTCCGGGTGCGGACACTAAGTTGAAGGAAGAAGAGATTGCTTTTAGCTGCCACCTGGATCATCAGCGGCCGGGGGCGAACGATAATGCCAGCGGCTGTGTGACGATCTTGGAAGTGGCGCGAACGCTGCAAAAATTGATTGGCGAGGGGAAATTGGCGCGGCCGGCGCGGACGATTCGGTTTTTCTGGCCGCCGGAGATTGAAGGGACGCTGGCGCTGCTCAACGGGAGACCGGATTTGGAGCGGCGGATCAGGGCCGCGGTCCATATGGATATGGTGGGGGGAGGGCCGGCGACCAAGGCAGTGTTCCACGTGACACGCGGGCCGATGAGCCTGCCCAGTTTTGTGCATGACGTGGCGTGGGCGTTTGCGGAGTTTGCGAACGAGGAGTCGTACAAGTTTGCGGCCACGGGGAGCGCGGACTATCCCCTGGTGGCGCCGGAGGGCGGCAAGGAGCCGCTACGGGCGGAGGATTCGTTTTACACGATGGGGAGCGATCACGATGTGTATCAGGACGGCTCCTTCCAGATCCCGACGATTTATCTGAATGATTGGCCGGACCGGTACATTCACACGAATTTCGATTCAGCAGCGAACATCGATCCCACCAAACTGAAGCGCGCCGCCTTTATTGGTGCAGCCAGCGGCTACTATCTGGCTGGTCTGACCAACCAGAATTCCCGGGCGATGGCGGACGTTCGATTCTTGATGATGCATGGAAGCGAGCTGCGGAATTCTTCGATGTTCTCCCGGTTAAGCAGTTTGCCGCGCTTGGATTGGTCCTGCGAGCAAGGCTTCCGAAAGGAATACGAGCAAGTTCTTATGATCGATTTGAGCGCGTTCTTGAATATAAGCCAAGGGCCCAAGCGGTTGGATAAGGCCTATTGGGGCAAGCGGGCGGTGTGCTCACCAGATGAGCAGGTTCAGAATGGCGGGGATTTGAAATATCGGCGAAGACCCGAACCGCGTGGGCCGGTGGCGGTTTTCGGCTACGACTATGTGAAGGATCACGTCGCCGCTGCGGGGATGGCGGCGCCGAAGATTCTGAGCTACGAAGGATTGTGGGGCGGCGGTGAGGAATACGCGTATGAAATTTTGAATTTTGTCGACAGCTCGCTCGACGCGCAGCAGATTCGCGACCGGGTTTCGATCGAATATGGGCCGGTGCCATTGGAGTTGGTGGTTGAGTATGTGCAGACGTTGGAGAAGATCGGGTTGGTGGAGCGGGTACAGTAGCGCCGAGTGCTGGCGGCGGGTTCCCTTAGGAAAGAGGACGGGTCGGCGACATACGGATCACATCTTGCCCAGCTGGGGCGCAGCGGTGCCGTGCCCGTACATGGAAAATGAGAGGTAAGTATTGTGATGGTTTCAGTCGGGGGAAACGTTTCGTTGGCGATTGCGGGGCGCATTGAGCGGTTGCCGCTCGGGGCGTTTCACCGCCGGTTTATTGCGCTGATATCGCTGGGGAATTTTTTCGACCTCTATGACATTTTTATCGTGGCGTACATTGGCGCGGCTCTGCAGCAGAGCGGATTTCTTTCCTTGCGGCAATTCAGTCTTTTTGTGGCTTCCGGATTTCTGGGGATGTTTTTCGGGACGATATTTTTTGGGATGGGCAGTGACCGGATGGGACGGCGCGTGGCGTTCATCACTTTGCTGCTGATTTATTCGGCGTTTACCCTGGCGGGAGCGTTTGCGCCTTCGGCAAGCTGGTTGATTGCTACGCGTTTTTTCGCGGGGGTGGGAATCGGCGCAGAGATCGTGGTGGTGGACACGTATGTGACGGAGATGGTGCCGAGCTATGCGCGCGGGCGATATGTGGCCATAACGCAGGTCGCGGGATTCTGCGCGGTGCCCGTGGCGGCGATATTGTCGCGATTATTAGTGCCAACACATTTTCTGATGGCGGGCTGGCGCTGGGTGATGGTGATTGGGGCCTCCGGGGCGCTGCTGACCTGGTGGTTCCGGCGGCGACTGCCAGAATCACCACGCTGGTTGGAGAGCCAGGGACGCGTCGCCGAAGCGGATGCGGTAATGCGGTCGCTGGAGGGTGAATCCTTTTTGCTACCGCGAGCCACGCAAGACGCGGTGGCAACGGAATTACCAGCGCCAGCTTCGGCGCCGCAAGGAAGTTTTACGGAACTGTGGCGGCCGCCGTATTTGAGGCGCACGGTGATGCTGGTGTTGTTTCAGACGCTGCAGACCATTGGCTTTTACGGATTTGGAAATTGGGCGCCGACTTTTCTATTGAAGCGCGGTTTTTCGCTGCTGCACTCGCTGGAATACACCATGTTGATCGCACTGGTCTCGCCTATAGGGCCGCTGTTGTGCGCGTGGACTTCGGATCGATGGGAGCGCAAGTGGACGATTGCGATGCTGGCGCTGCTGGTGGCGGCGTTCGGGTTGGGATTTGGGAATGCGCGCGCGCCGGCGGCGGTGGTGGCGTTTGGGGCGCTGCTGACGCTTTGCAACTACTGGTTTTCTGCGGCGTTTCATGCGTTTCAGGCGGAGCTGTTTCCGACGCGAATTCGCGCGACGGGCGTGGGATTTACGTATAGCTGGAGCCGCTTGAGCGCGGCGTTTTCGTCGCTGCTGATTGGGGCGGTGCTGTTGCGCGGGGTGCCGGCGGTGTTTGCGTTGTTGGCCGTCGCGATGACGGCGGTGGCGGTGATTGTGGCGGCGTGGGGGCCGCGGACGAACCGGGTGGAGTTGGAAGCGCTGTCGGGATAGAGAAGCGAAAGGCTAAAGCGAAAGCCGGTGGCTTGCCGTCGGAGCAACCTTGCTTGGCTGGGGCGCAACATGCTGCGCCCCTACGGGGGTTGAATGCGCTGGGCGTGGCGGCGGTGTGCTACGATTGCGAATTGCGTCCTACCAGGAGCCGCTTTCCATGTCATCCACGATGAAGGCTTTGCGCAAGATGCAGGCTGCGCGCGGGCTTTCGTTTGAAAATGCGCCGGTGCCGTCGATTGGATCGGCGGATGTCTTGGTGCGGGTACGCACAGCGTCGATTTGCGGGACGGATTTGCATATTTACGGGTGGGATCGCTGGTCGCAGGGACGGATCAAGCCGCCGGTGACGTTGGGGCATGAGTTTTGCGGAGTGGTGGAGCGAACGGGCGATGAAGTGACTGCGGTGGAGGCGGGGGATTTTGTCAGCGCGGAGATGCATGTGAATTGCGGCCATTGCCACCAATGCCGCCTGGGCGAAGCGCATATCTGCCAGAATCTGCGGATTATCGGAATCGATCAGGATGGCGCGTTCGCGGAGTTTGTGAAGATTCCGGCGTCGAATATCTGGAAGCTCGATCCGGCAATTCCGGAACATTACGGGGCGATTTTGGATCCGCTGGGGAACGCAGTGCATACGGTTCTGGCGGGAGCGATTGCGGGGCAGACCGTGCTCGTGACCGGATGCGGGCCCATTGGGTTGATGGCCATCGCGGTGGCCAAGGCTTGCGGGGGCTCGACCGTGTTTGCGACGGAGACCAATGAGCAGCGGCGGGCGATGGCGAGAAAGATGGGCGCGGACGTAGTAGTGAATCCGGCGGAGACGGATTCGGTGGCACGGATCAAAGCGGAGACCGGCGGGACCGGAGTAGATGTGCTGCTGGAAATGTCCGGGAATCTGGCGGCCATTCAGCAAGGATTTCGGGCGCTGCGCGCGGGAGGCAGAGCGTCGTTGCTGGGAATTCCTACGGAGTCGGTGCCGCTGGATTTGGTGAATGACGTGATTTTCAAGGGCGCGACGGTGCAGGGAATTTACGGGCGGCGGATGTATGGAACCTGGGTGCAGATGACGGCGCTGCTGAAGGCCGGGCGGCTGAACCTGGAGCCGCTGTTTGGGGAGCGCACTCCGATGGCGAAATTTGAGAATGCGTTTGCGCTGCTGCAGGGCGGATTGGCGGGGAAGATTTTGATGTATCCGGACGGAATCAATAGTTAAAGAGAAAAATAGTTCAAGAGTGCAAGAGTAGCGAAAACGAGTTGGCCCAGCCCTCGATTACACATAGGAGAATGAAAATGGCGGAAACCGCTACGCAGGTGAGTCGGGGGAATCCGTTGCAGTACGTCAGCGATCAACTTGGAGAGTTGCGGGCCAAGGGAACGGCACCGAAGCTGCGCGTTCTGGAGGGCGAGCAGAAACCGGTTTGCGTGATTGATGGGCGCGAAGTGATTAACCTGGCTTCCAACAATTATCTGGGGCTGACCACCCACAAGGCGCTGCGCAAGGCGGCGATTGAGGCGGTGCGGAAGTACGGCGCGGGGGCGGGGGCGGTGCGAACGATTGCCGGGACGATGAAGCTGCACATGGAGTTGGAGGAGCAAATCGCGCGCTTCAAGAACGTGGAAGCTTGTGTGGTGTTTCAATCGGGATTCACGGCCAATGCGGGGACGGTTTCGGCGGTGTTGGGCAAGGAAGATCTGATTATTTCGGATGAATTGAACCATGCGTCGATTATTGACGGCGCGCGGCTTTCGAAAGCCACGATCAAAGTTTTCAAGCACAAGGATGTGGCGGATTGCGAGCGCATCCTGCAAGAAAACGCGGCTTGGAACGGGCACAAGCTGATCATCACCGACGGCGTGTTCTCGATGGACGGAGATATTGCGCCGCTACCGGCGCTGTGCGACCTGGCGGAGAAATACCACTGCATCATGATGGTGGATGACGCGCATTCTTCGGGAGTGCTAGGGCGCGGGGGGCGCGGAACGATCGATCATTTGAATTGCCACGGGCGGGTACACATCCAGGTGGGTACCTTGAGCAAGGCGATCGGTTCGATGGGTGGGTACGTTTGTGGCTCGCGCGATTTGATCGATTTTTTGTATTTGCGGGCGCGACCCTTTTTGTTTTCGACTTCTCACCCGCCGGCGACCGCGGCGGCTTGCCAGGCGGCGTTTACGCTGCTGAATTCGCCGGAGGGCGAGCGGCTGGTCAAGAAATTGTGGGCCAACACGAAGTACTTCAAGCGCGAATTGAAGAAGCGGGGATTTCAGTTCAAGGTCAGCGAGACGCCGATTGTGCCCATACACGTGGGGGATGCGGCGAAAGCGTTTGAATTTTCGCGGAAGCTTTTCGATGCGGGAGTTTATGCCCCGGCGGTCGGGTATCCAACGGTGGCGGAAGGCAAGGCGCGGCTGCGGGCGATGGTCAGCGCCACGCATAAGCGTGAACAACTTTTAAAAGCGGCGGACACTTTGGCTGAAGTTGGGAAATCTCTGGGAGTCGTGTAGACCACAAGGGGCTAAGGCTTGGTACAGACAAACCTGCAGGAGGGCGCTGCGGCCGCCCTGCGCCATCAAAGTTGGGCAAGGGCCCGGGCAGATTTGTAGTACTATGACCTCAATTTGGATAGTTCATTTGGTGCTAATTTGCCGCTAAGGGCCAGAAAAGCCTGTAGTTAAGTTTGGCTAGGGTCGTGCAGTTCTACTCTGCGCCAGTTCTACCCGCTTGCGTGTATTTTCGGTGAAAACCCAGAGAGGAGGACGCGTCATGAGGAAGTTTGCCGTGGTTGTACTGGCAGCGGGCGCGTTCCTGATTCCGAGCGCGGGTGCGGCCCAGGGACCTGAGTTGGATTTGACAGCGAGAAGGTTAGCGGCGAAAGATACGCCCCCTGCTCCCGTCACCGCGCCGCTGAGTGTGGGCACGGCGTTTAACGCAGTTTTGAGCGAGGGGCTGGACACGCGAAGGGCTCGTCCAGGGGATACGATTACCGCCGAAGTGGCGGAGGATGTCAGCTATCAGCGCACGGTGGTGTTTCCGAAGGGTACCAAAGTGATTGGGCACGTGGTGCGAGCGACCTCTGGCGGGCACGGGCGGGCGGGATCGGCTCTATTCGTACAATTTGACAAGGCGCTGCTGAAGGACGGGCAGGAAGTCATTCTGAATGCAGGAATTCAGGCACTGGCTGTAGGCACGACCGTGCCGCAGTCCGATACCGAAGACGCTAAAGAGGCGGGGACCGCGGAGACGGCCAACCCCTCAACCGAGACTGTGCCGGAAGGTGTCGAGCCGGCATCAACAACAGCGACGAGTGACACGCTAATTGTTTCCACTGTTTACGATACGCCACGGCGCGGATTGCGTCCGCCACTGTTCGCGGCACCCGCTGCGGAAGGCGAATTGAATTCGGATGGGATGTTCACACCGGACAGCAAGGGAGCCTTTGGGCGGCCGGATGTGAAGGTATATACGCCAACGTCGGAAGGGTCCCGCGGCACAGTTTTGCTCTCCGCGAAAAAGCACATGCATCTGGATGGCGGCACCCGCCTGCTGCTCGTGGTTCAACCGCCGCCCCCCGCGGACATGGATGCGACGCCGAACACGGATCTCAACGACATTCTGCCCAACCCGTAAGCAGCACACCAGCCAAAGTCCCACCCACCATACGACAAAGATTTAGGGGAGGTTCGTCTCATGAACTCTTTAATTGCCGCATGGGTCGTCGGTTTGTTTTGCGCAGTCGGCGCTGGGGCGCAAACGCCTGCGGTAACCGGCAGCAGCGATCCGTCGCTTGCTGCGGGCACGGCGATCAATGCGGAGCTGAACTCGTCGATCGACTCCAAAAAAGCGAAGCCGGGGGCGCAAATCACCGCGCACATAACGGAGGCAGTGAAATCCGCGGACGGAAGAACCATTCTGCCGAACGGAACAAAGTTGATCGGACACGTGACGCAGGCGTCGGTGCGATCCCATGGGCAAGATCAGGCGCTGCTGGCCTTCCAGTTTGACAAGGCTATGTTGAAGGGCGGGCAGGAAATGCCGCTCACTAACGCGCTAGTGCAGGCTGTAGCGGCGCCTTCGCGGGAGGCCTCTGCCTTTGGAGCCGACGCCGGTCCCACAACTACTACCGCGGGAGCGGGCGCTCCTACGAACAATCCAGGCATGTCGGGGAATCCAAGCATGTCGGGCAGCAGGGGAGCGCGACCCGAGAGCACCCCGGCCACGCAACCATACCCGGGGACCGATCCGAACGCAGCGGGTGGCGGAGATTCGAATTTCGCCGGACCTTTGTCCGCGAACACGCGTGGAGTTTATGGATTACAGGGAGTGCGCCTGAACGCCAATGAGAACGGGGCGGTGCTTACTTCGAGCGCGAAAAATGTGCACCTTGACGGGGGCACGCGTCTGCTGCTGACAGTACAGCCGCAAAGTGCAACTGCAGCGCCTAGCAGCAGGTAAGCAGAAAAACAAGGCCGGACGTTGGAGGGGCGCGGTGAGAGGCGGTGAGAGGCGCCCCTCTTTTTTTCGCGGCGCAGGGCTCATCGTGGCGCTTTGCTATACTCGGCTGGATGGCCTCATCGCATCCAAGGCTCACGCTGCCAGGTGCGGCTGCGCGCAAGAAGTTGTTCCTGGTAGACGCCATGGCGCACGTGTACCGGGCGTTTTTTGCACCGATGAACCGCATGAATGCGCCCTCCGGCATTCCCACCAAGGTTCCCTTTCTGTTCAACAACATCCTGAGGCGGCTGTTGAAAGACTATCAACCGGATTACGTGGGGATCGTATTTGATACCCGGCAGCCGACCTTCCGCGACAAGCTTTTCGAGAAATACAAGGCTAAACGGGAGCCTATGCCGGACGAACTCTCAATGCAATTGCCGTACGTACGGCGCCTTTGCGAAGCGATGCGGCTCCCTATTTTGGAGCTGGACGGCTATGAGGCGGATGACATCATCGGGTGCCTGGCGCAGAAAGCGGCGAAAGAAAACCTGGATGTGCTGTTGATCACCAATGACAAAGACATGATGCAGTTAGTGGACGGGAATGTGCGCGTGTTGCGCACCGGCCCGGGCGGATCCAAAAGCGACGTAATTGTGGATGCGGCGCGGGTGCAGGAAATCCTGGGCGTGCCTCCGGAGAAGGTGGTGGATGTAATGTCGCTGATGGGCGACACCATCGACAATATTCCCGGCGCGAAAGGAATCGGCGAGAAGGGCGCGACGGAGTTGATCCAAAAATACGGCAGCGTGGAAAACGCGCTGGAGCACGCGGCGGAAGTTTCCAACAAGCGTTACCGGGAGGCGCTACAGCAGCAGCGCGAGCAAGTGCTGCTCTCCAAGCAACTGGCTACACTGGCGACGCAGGTGCCGGTGGAATTGGACCTAAAGAGGTTGCAGCGGAGCGAGCCGGATGTGCCGGCGCTGTCCGCGCTGTACCGCGAACTGGGATTCAATTCGCTGTTGCGCGAACTGGGATCGGAGGCGGTGGCGGCCTCGGCGGTGGCCAGCGCGGAGCCGATTGTGCAAACGGACTATGCGCAATTCGCGTCAGCGGCGGATTTTCGCGACTACCTGGCAAAGGTGCCGGCGGGGCAGGCTGTGTCCCTGTGGCTGAACTTGGAAACTGGCGAGCGCGAGGCAGAAGGTTTTGGCACGCGCATCGCTTCCATCGAAGTGTCGTCCAAAGCAGGCCAGGGCCGTTCGGTCTGGCCGGACGAAAAGGGCGAAGCGCTGGAGATGTTGTCGGCATTGCTCGCGGACGCCAAGCGGCCGAAGATCGTGCACGATCCGAAGCTGCTGCAAATCCTGGGCGGCAAAGTGGCAAATATCCGGCACGCCACGCAGATTTATTCCTATTTGCTGCGTCCGACGACTGCCAACCACAATTTCGCCGACGTTGTGATGCGGCAATTCAACGCCATGCTCAGTGGCGCTCCGGGCGAGCGTGCCGACTATCTGCAGCGACTGGCGCCTGCACTCAGCGCGCAGATGGATGCCCAGGAACTGAGAAGCGTTTACGAAAACATCGATCTGCCGGTTGCCGGGGTGCTGGCGGAGATCGAGCGAGCCGGTATTCGCGTCGATCCGAAGGCGCTGGACACGATGTCCGTGTCCATGGAAACGGAAGTGCGCCGGCTGGAGAAAGAAATCTGGGACCTGGCTGGTGCGGAGTTCAATGTCAATTCGCCGACGCAGCTGGCGGAAATCTTGTTCGACAAGCTGAACCTGCAGCCTCCGGTACGGCGGGGGCGCGGACGGGTGCGCTCGACGGCGGCCGATATTCTGGAAGACCTGGCGGCACAGCATCCCCTGCCAGCGAAAATTATCGAGTATCGCGAGATCGCCAAGCTGAAATCGACCTACGTTGATTCGCTGCCCAAGCTGATCAATCGGGCGACTAACCGGTTGCACACCAGCTTCTCGCAGACCGGCACGGCCACCGGGCGCCTGAGTTCCTCCGATCCCAACCTGCAAAACATACCAATTCGCACGGAGTTGGGGCGGCAAATCCGCGCCGCTTTCGTGGCGGAGCCCGGGAAGATTTTACTGGGCGCGGATTATTCGCAGATCGAACTGCGGGTCATGGCGCATTTCTCGAATGATCCGGTGCTGCTAGAGGCTTTCCGCACGGGTCAGGACATTCACGAGCGGACCGCGCAGGAGGTTTTCGGCGTCGGCCCCATGGCGCAGACCGCGGAGCATCGGCGGGCGTCGAAAGCGATCAATTACGGAATTATTTACGGGCTGTCGCCCTTTGGCCTGGCGCAACAGATCGGCGTTGCGCAGAAAGAAGCGGCGCAATTCATCAACGCCTACTTCGAGCGCTACCGGGGAGTAAAGCAGTACCTGGGCAACGTGTTGATGGAAACGCGCCAGTCAGGAGTGGCCAAGACGCTGTTTGGCCGCATTCGTCCCATCCCGGACATCACTTCTCCGCAAGTGCAGATTCGCAACTTCGCGGAGCGCACCGCGCTCAACTCTCCGCTGCAAGGAACGGCGGCTGACCTGATCAAATTGGCCATGATCGCGATCGACAAGCGCTTAGCGGCCGAAATGTTGGAAGCCAAGATGATTCTACAGGTCCATGACGAGCTCCTGTTTGAAGCCCCCATAAGCGAACGGAAACAACTTGCCAAGCTGGTGCGCGAAGAGATGGAAAACGTATACAAGCTGGCAGTCCCCCTGGAAGTGGAGATCTGCGCCGGGCCCAACTGGCGCGATATGGAATGAGGCTGCGGAAACTCTAACGTTTTGAACCCACCTGGAGTCGTGCCGCGCTGCCAAGCATCTTTTTAGCCTTGGCCGTAGTCCAATTCAAGGGTAGTTGCGGTCCCCGCCGCTTTGCTATTCCTGCTCGTGTGGCGGGGTTCCCTCCCCCCTTCAGTTAGGATCTTGATGGAACGTTTGTCGATTCCGAGTGTTCCGCTTTGTCTTGCGATTTCGTTCCTGCCAACTGTGTTTTTGGGCTGTGCCGGCACATCGAACAAGGCCACGACGGGCGTTTCCGTTTCGGTTGCTCCCACTACCGCCAGCGTCAGTGTTGGGAAAATGCAGCAGTTCACGGATACGGTGACGGGAACGTCGAACACCGGTGTGACTTGGAGCGTAGCGGGCGGAGCGTCGAACGGCAGCATCTCCAGTACCGGTTTGTACACCGCGCCGTCCGCGCCGCCGAGTGCTTCGCCGGTGATGGTGACGGTAACTTCGCTAGCCGACGCCACAAAATCCGCAACGGCAACGGTTACCGTAACGGCCGCCGGCTCCAGCGGTGCATTGAGCGTGTCGCCCAGTACGGCGACGGTTGCGAATTTTGGCGCCCAGCAATTCACCGCATCGGTGAACGGATCGCCGAGCACGGCGGTCAATTGGCAGGTCAACGGCGTCGCCGGTGGCAACCAGACGGCGGGATTCATTTCCACGAGCGGGTTGTACCTTGCGCCTTCTGGCGTTCCAACCAAATCCGACGGCAAGGGCGGCAGCGTTACCACCTCAGTGACGGTCAGTGCGGTTTTGCAGACCAATAGTGCTGTTTTCGGTTCGGCCACTGTCAATATTTCCCCGGCCAACCAAAACTTCCAGTCCGGGGCCGTCAATTTGGGCACCTCGGGTGGAAACGCCAATGATTCCAGCACCAGCACAAATACAATTACATGTTGCGGCGGAACGCTGGGTTCCCTGGTCACCCGTGGTGGCACACAGTACGTGCTAAGCAATACGCATATTCTGGCGCGCAGCGATATCGCTCAGCTTGGCGATCCCATCATTCAGCCGGGTTTGATTGATACCGCGACGTGCACCCCTTCGGGAGCTCGGACGGTGGCCAATCTAAGCGCGTTCTATAACCTCGAGACCGGGCCGCTGCCCAAGATTGACGCGGCCATCGCGCAAATAGTGGCGGGTGATGTCGATTCAGTCGGCAATATCCTTTACTTGGGCGCCAGTGTCGACGGCAACGGCGTTCCTGTGCCAGGACCGCCTAAGGCGGGCACGGGAATACCGGCATCGCTGGGTATGGGGGTGGCCAAGAGCGGGCGCTCGACAGGGCTAACGTGCTCGACCGTGCTGGCCGTGGCCGTGAGCGTGAACGCAGTGCAGTATCAGAAGGGATGCAACACGGGCGCGACGTTCGACGTGAATTACACCAACCAGGTGGACGTCGACGGAGGAAGTTTCAGCGCGCAAGGCGATTCCGGCTCGCTGATCGTTTCGCAGAGCACGGCCGATCCGGTGGCGCTGCTTTACGCCGGGTCGGATACCGATACCGTGGGCAATCCCGTTGGCGACGTCTTGAACTTTTTTGCGAGTGGGGGAAACGCCATGACCTTTGTGGGTGGCGGAGCACATGTGGTGATCGGATGTAGCCTGCCGAATAAGCCGGCCGCGGCAAGCAACACACAGGCCGAAGCCAGCGTGTCCCCGGAAGCGATGCAGAAGGTCGCCGCGATCCGTGACGCACATGCCCCCGAACTCTTGGCCCATCCGGAGGTGCAAGCCGTTGGCGTGGGCGCGAGCCGGGATAATCCGCGCGAAGCGGCGATTCTCTTTTTTGTGACCGCGGGGCAGCCGCGAAAAGACCTACCCGCCCAGGTCGATGGCGTGCGCACCCGCATTGTGGAAGGCACATTGTTCGCAAAGCGCGGGGCGTTGACCGCGGAAGAGAGCGCGCAGATCGCGGGGTCGGTCGCGGCAGGGCCGGAAGTATACGCGATCTCGGAGGCCGAATTGGCGCGCGCGAAGCAGGTGCATGCGGCGCATTCGCAGGAAATAATGAGTCAGCCTGGCGTCCAGGGTGTGGGCATCAGTTCCAGCGTGGACGCACCTGGAGAGGCCGCGCTGATGATTTTTTTGGTGCGCGGCGCAGCGCATAATCCCATACCGCAGCTGATTGACGGGCTGCGCACCCGGGTGCGCGAGTCCAGCCGTTTTCGCGCGGGGGCCGGCGATGCGCTTCGCCGCGGCGCGTGCCGGGCGCCCGCCGGCAACCTCATCTCTGGTAAACCGGTAAACAACTAAAATCTCAATTCCACTGGCGCCGCCCCGTTTGCGGGCGTAGAATCCGCGACAAATGCGGCCGAACCTGCGATTCGGCTGCGTGTGCGAGGAGGCGATATGAAGCGTTCTCTCCTTTTAGTGGGTAGCGTTCTGCTCGCGACCGCGTGCGCTAGTTGGATAGGTTTACACGCGCAGGACTCCGATAAGCCAAAAGCGGGTGATTACAAGATTTCCGCGGAGGATGCGGCACGCGTAAATCCCGTGAAATCCACGCCGGAGGGCCTGGCCGAGGCCCGCAAGGTGTTCGGATACGATTGCGCCATGTGCCACGGGCCCACAGGCGATGGCAAAGGCGAAGTGGTGGAGTCCATGAAGCTGACCATGCACGATTGGCGGGAGCCGGCGACGCTGGCGAACATGACCGACGGCGAAATCTTTTACATCATCACCAAAGGCAAGAAACAGATGATTCCCGAAGGCGAGCGGGTACCGGAAAAGGTGCGCTGGAATCTGGTGAACCTGGTCCGCGCTTTGGCGGCAAAGGGTGGCGAGCAAAAGACCGCGGCAGCGACTCCCAATCCGTAGCGCCCCGCTCTGCAGGGGTGCGCTCCTGTGCTACGCTTTTGTATGGAATTTGGCGCAACAAGGAGCGGTCATGGCACATTCACCTCAATTTTTGAAGCTGGTTCAGGACGCCAAGAAGCGCGTAAAAGAAACCAATGTGCCCGACGTGAAACGGCGTATGGATGCGGGCGAGCGATTTTTGCTGATCGATGTGCGCGAAGATAACGAGTGGGCCAAAGGGCATCTCCCCAACGCCATGCATCTGGGCCGCGGCATTATCGAGCGCGACATCGAACAGCGCATTCCCGACACGGGCGCGAAGCTGATTCTGTACTGCGGCGGCGGGTTTCGCTCCGCGCTGGTGGCCGAGAATTTGCAGAAGATGGGTTACAACAACGTGGAATCCATGGACGGCGGCTGGAAGGGTTGGATGGATGCCGGCTTGCCCACTGCGAAGGACTGAACTAGATTCCTCGGAGCTAACTGCTGAAGATATTTTTGTTCAGGAATTCGTTCCGGAATTTTCCATGCGGATCGTACTTCGCCGCCAATTCGACAAACTCCGGTAACTTCTTGTAGATAGATTTCAGCGTGGCCGGAGAAACGCTGAACAATTTTCCCCAGTGCGGGCGCCCGTTGAACGGAGCCAGTTCTTTTTCGATTACCGGCAGCAGCTTGCGAACTGCCGGCCAGTCCGGTTTCCAGGTGAAATGGATCGTGACGCAGTCCTGGTGGTAACAGGGACTGAGCCACAAATTATCGGCGGCAATCGCGCGGATTTCCGAGATCAGCAAGCTCGGGCTGATCTGGTCGCGCAATCGCTCCACCGCCAGAATTGCCTCGACGGCGTGCCGGCGAGGAACAAAATATTCCGATTGCAGTTCTTTGCCGGCGCTGGGCGTGAAACCCATGCGAAAGTGCGGCAGCCTTTCAAACCACGGGCCCGGAACGCCCATCTGTTCGGTGCAGTTTTCCGCGGAAAGTTCGGCAATAGGGTGCAGGTTTCTGGCCGCCAGCTTGGCTCCGAAGAAATCTGGTTTCGCGTCGAACGGCTTTCCCTCTTCGACGCGGCTCTTGATCCACACTTCGCTCATCCGCTGGTTTTGCCAGTCGGTAAAAAGGCTGACACTGTACCCGCTTGCTTCGATGGCATCAAAATGATCTTTTACCGCGCCGAGCGCAAGATTTTCATATACGTACTGGCGCATCAGGAAAGTCGGTTGTAGATCCAAAGTGATCCTGGTGATGACGCCCAGAGCGCCGAGTCCAACCACCGCGCCCTGAAACGTCTCGCCATCGCCTTGCTTCGAGAGCGCGATCACATCGCCGGAGGCATTGACGAATTCGAGCGCCGACACCGCGGTCGCCAGGTTGCCATTCTTTTCGCCCGAGCCATGCGTCGCCGTGCTGCAGGCTCCCGCCACCGAAATGTGAGGCAGCGAGGCCAGGTTATGCAGCGCGAAGCCGTGGCTATGCAGGTAAGGTGACAACTGACCGTAGGTAATGCCGGCATGCACGGTCACGGTTGAGGCTTTGGCATCCACAGCGACTACCTGGTCCAACGCTTTCAACGACAGCAGGTTGTTCTTGCTGTCCGCTATGTCGTTGAAGCAATGCCGGGTGCCAAGCACCTTCAGCTTGCTCTCTTTCCTGACGTATGCCTGAATCTGCGCCAGCGATTTCGCGGAATACAGGCGGTCGGTGCCGTATTCCAGATTGCCGGCCCAGTTGGTGAGCCGATTGCCGCTGCTCCAGGCCAACATCGGAGAAATCACGCGATTTGCGGAGATCATAGCCAGCAGTTTGACAAAGGTCCTTTTGTTCATTGGCTCGAACATTGTGCCTCGGCAATTTTATTCCACCGGCAAAAATAAACTTAACTTTGTCAATTCCGTCGACCCTGGTATATGCCTCTACGTTTTCTATACCAGAAGCGGGCGCGACGGAAGGGGTTTGAAAATTGAGGCGTTCCCATTCTTTCCACACGATAAATAAAGTTTCCCGGCCGGCCACCTGTAATTGTCATGGTTACGGCCGTTCAAGCATTTGAACGTCGCAACCTATGACGGACCTCACTTCTATAAATGAGTACAAATCGCCTCCGACTTTACCACCGGAAACTCGCGCCGCTTCCACGCACCCATACCGCCAACTACATTCACGATTTTGCTTACGCCTGCCTTCCGCAAGACGCTGGCAGCGATGCTGGAACGATACCCGCTTCCGCAGATGAGATGGATTTCCCGGTCGCCAGGAAGGCTTCCTGCGTTCTCCGCGACGTCGCCGGCCATGATGTGTTTGGCTCCTTCGATGTGGCCGGAATTCCATTCTCCATCGCTGGTAACATCAAGCACGAAAGGGCGGTCCGTGCGGCTGTGTAGCTCTTCGACGGATATCTGCGGGATATGAGCCTGGTTCAACCCGGCTTCGATCCAAGCGGCCATTCCACCCTTGAGATATCCGCGTACTTCATCCAGTCCGACTCTCACCAGAGACCGGGCGGCTTGTTCATAATCGGTCGACTCCTCGCCAACCAGAAAAATGCTCCGATCGTAAGGAAGTACCCACGCCGCCCACATGGAAAGATTCTGGCCGGCCCCGATATTGTACGAACCTGGAATGTGGGCGCCGCCGAAAGCCTCGGGACGACGGAGATCCAGAACCACGCTGTCCGTTTGGTTGGCATGCTCTTTGAAACTCTGAACACCAATCGAAGTATTTCCCGGAATAGTTCCAAGCAGTTTCGGGCCCTGCGCGTTCATCCGCTTCATCCGCTTGTAGTAATCAGGCAAAGGCGGAACGGAGCCGAGGATCTTTTGCGCAAACTCTGCCGCCGAAAGCTCTTTGAAAAATGGATTGCACGCCCGTTCATACCCAAGCGTCGATTGCTGTCGCTCCGACATACCGGATCCGCACAGCGAACCCGCACCATGCGCCGGATGTAGTTCAATTCCATCCGGTAGCCCCGCTAGCCGCTGGTGAACACTGCGGAAGAGTTCACTTGCGAGCCGCTTTTTTGCTCCATCTCCGAGCAAATCAGGTCGCCCCAGTGACCCCACGAACACAAAATCGCCAGAGAGGAGCGCCATCGGCACCTCCGAGGAACGCTGGTCATCGTACACGACAAAGGACAAGTGCTCGGGAGTGTGACCCGGCGTGTGCAGGGCGGCCAACCTCATGCTTCCTGCTTTCAGTTCTTCGCCATCGTGGAATCCGTGGTGCGGGAAGGCGTAGGAATACTCTTCGCCGTGGTCATGTCCGCTCAGCCAAAGTTCGCCCCCGGTGGCTTGCGCCAACTCCCGTGCGCCGGAGGCGTAATCCGCATGTATATGAGTTTCGAGGATATGAGTAATGCTGAGGTTGTGAGCGGAGGCGTACTGCACATAAGTATCTACATCTCGCTTGGGGTCGACCAGCACCGCCTTTCCCTGGGAACTGAGAAGATAGGAATTGTGGGCCAGCCCCGGGACTTCGAACTTGTGAAGGTACATTAATTCAACCTCTCTTTTGTTTTTGCTCGAGCAGCTCGGAATAATTTGCTAGCACCGTTTCGCTCGCGCTATGACAAACCAAGTCGCACAGCTTGAAAATCGTCGGATCGGCGACGGAGTAAATGATGCTGTTCCCTTCACGCTGCCGCGACAGCAAGCCCGCATGGTGGAGAGCCTGCAAATGTTTCGAGATATTAGGCTGGTTTGCGGTGAGCAGCTGGGTAATCTGATTGACGCTCTTTCCGCCGCTTTCCAGCGATTGCAGGATGCGCAGGCGAGTGGCATCGCCCATGATGCGGAAGCGATGGGCCACCAGCTCCAGCATTTTGTCGCTCAGCGGCAGATGCTTTTTCGGCAACGCAATCCCCTTGACATATTCAACCATATGCGAATATAGTTGTCAAGTGAAAACAAGGCGTCGCTGCGAAATGCCGTTAGCGCTAAGCAACAGGAAGTGCCGGAGGAGCTATGCAACGCATAAAACCGCAACACTTAGCGGTTGATTCTCACCACAATGTGGTGATCGACCTTCGCGAATATACTGAGTTTGCGGCTGGCGCCATACCCGGAGCAAAACTCGTGCCCCTCTCTACTCTCCCCGCCGCGGCTGGGAAATGGGATCGCAATGCAAGCTACGTCCTGTTGTGTAAGAGCGGCAAGCGCAGCCTGCAAGCTGCTGAGTTCTTGGCGGCCGATGGTTTCAAGAATGTAGGGATCCTCGAAGGCGGGACGGAAGCCTGGAAACAAGCAGGATTCCCGCTCCAAGGTGCTGCGCGCAGGCCCTGGGCACTGGAGCGGCAAGTAAGAGTCATCGCCGGCGTCATGGTCGCACTTTCGGCAATCCTTGCTCTTGCAGTGTCGCCATGGTTCCTCGCTTGGACATTGCTTGTAGGTGTGGGCCTGGCCTTCGCGGGCATTACAGATTTGTGTCTCATGGCCACCGTCCTGGGCAAGATGCCTTGGAACCGGCCCATCGTCGAAACGGAGTGTTCAAGACACTAAATCCAATGCTGGAGACAAACTTCACATGCTGATTGCCCTTGGACTGCTGATCGGAATCGTTGTCGGCATTGTTTCGGGTTTGGTAGGAATCGGTGGCGGAGCTCTGTTGATCCCAGCTTTAGCGTACGCGTACAAGATGAGTCAGCATAAAGCACAAGGAACGTCATTAGCCGTGCTCCTGCTGCCCATTGGTTTTTTCGCGTTTTGGGAATATTACAAGGCTGGAAATGTAGACATAAAGTTGGCCGCTGTAATTGCGATTGGCTTTGCTGCTGGTGCTTATTTCGGGGGCGCTTGGGCCCAGCATCTCTCGGAAACCGTCCTGCGCAGGGGATTTGCAATCTTATTGGCCATTCTGGCCATCAAAATCTACTTTCAATAGTTCTATTCCTATTCTTTTGTTGACCACCGTAGGCTGAACGAGCGAGAGCCAAATACTCCCAGTCGGCTGCGGCGCGGCACTGGCGGTAAAATGTTTGAGAGCCTTACCCGCTTTCAAAGCACGCAACCCTGGAACCACCGGAAAATTGGCTGGGGCGGAAGGATTCGAACCTTCACCATCCACATTAACAGTGTGGTGTCCTACCGGTTGGACCACGCCCCAGCGGCGGTAGCGGCCAAATTACAGCCAAACAAACGAGGTAAGCTCCGCCGCACAGAGAGCGGCGGAGGGTTTTTCTAAGATAGCACGGCGCCGCCAAACTTCCACCATGCGGGAAAAGAAAAAGGAGTGGCCTGTCCGCCACGCAGGGTACGCAATTGGCACGGATCCCGCGTCGCTTTTGAACGAAACCAAATGGGTGGCACCCAGGAACTCTCCGAAAACAAAATAAATTCGATTTCGCAACCGCGGAGTAGTTGCATTCCCGAATGTTTTGTTGGAAACTATCGCGTCAATCACGACTCGGGCTTGCACTCCCGGTCAGGACAGGGTGGACGCCAGTTGCCTCTCCTTTATTTCGCGGTCACCGTAACAGTGCAAAATTGACATGGCCCAGATTTTTCACCGCAGTACGAATTTTATCGCCAAGTTCAGTGTCTTTTTTGGTGCTTTGTTGGCGGCCCTGGCGCTGGGGGCCGTCATGGGTCTGGCTCGCGCTCCTTATTTGACCAACCAAAACATAACTCGCGAGCAGCCCATCCAATTCAGTCACAAGCACCATGTGGGAGACGACGGAATCGATTGCCGTTACTGTCACACCGGCGTGGAAACTTCCGCCACCGCCGGCGTTCCCCCCACCAAAACCTGCATGAATTGCCATTCCGTCCTTTTCAACAACGCCGGTTACCTGGAGCCAGTTCGCGAAAGTTATCGTACTGATAAATCCATCGAGTGGGTTCGTGTTCATCGCCTGGCGGACTACGTCTATTTCAATCACAGCATCCACATCAACAAAGGTGTGGGCTGTTCCACTTGCCACGGGCAGGTCAATCAGATGCCCCTGGTTTTTCAGGCCGCGCCCTTGCTGATGCAATGGTGCCTCGACTGTCACCGTAATCCGCAGGCAGTTTTGCGTCCGCGCGATCAGGTTTTCAATATGGACTGGAAAGCGCCCGCGGATCAGAAGGAAGCCGGCAAGCGTCTGGCGGCGGAATATCAGATTCAAAGTGTTGCGCAGCTCCAAAGCTGTTCGACATGTCACCGATAGCGGACGGTATGAGCGATCACGACATCGACGGTTCCATGCACCTAAATGAAGCGCACGAGCAGGATTCGCACCAGGACGAACAGTCCGGCGATTTGACGGTGCGTGAGCATCCGCTGGACTTGGCGGCAGTACGCGCGAAGCTGCAGTCCAAGAGCGGCCCGCAGTATTGGCGCACCATCGAAGAGCTAGCCGGAGATCCTCACTTCGAGGACTTACTTCACCGCGAATTCCCGCGCCAGGCTTCGGAATGGGACGAATCTGTCGATCGCCGCGATTTCCTTAAATTGATGGCCGCTTCTCTGGCTTTTGCCGGCCTGGCGGGCTGCAAGTCCAACGAACAAACCCAAATTGTGCCGTATGTGAAGCAACCTGACGGCATGGTTCTGGGCAAGCCGTTATTCTTCGCCACCGCCATGCCCTTCGGCGCCGATGCCGTCGGAGTTCTGGTGGAAAGCCATGAAGGACGCCCCACCAAAATCGAAGGCAATCCGGATCACCCGGCCAGCCTCGGGGCCACCGATGCGATCACCCAGGCTTCCATTCTGAATTTGTACGACCCCGATCGTGCGCAAACCGCCACGTTTGTGGGCGAGATTCGCACCTGGTCCGCTTTCCTGGACGCCGCGCAGGCCATGGCTGCCGAAATCAAAGCCGCCAACGGCGCCGGCTTCCGCATTCTCACCGGAACCGTCGCTTCACCAAGCGTTGCCGAGCAGTTGCAATACCTCCTGAAGCTATATCCGCAGGCCAAGTGGCACCAGTGGGAGCCTGCCGGGAGCGATGGCGTGCGTGAAGGCGCCAAGCTGGCCTTTGGCCGTTACGTCAACACCGTGTACCGCCCGGATAAAGCCGATGTGATCCTGTCGCTCGACTCCGATTTCCTGGCCAGTGCTCCCGGACACGTTCGTTACATGAAGGATTTCTACCGCCGGCGCAAGCTCGACGAATTCACCGAAACCTCCAGCGCGATGAACCGCCTGTATGTCGTCGAGCCGACTCCTTCCGTCACTGGCTCCAGCGCCGATCATCGCTTGCCCCTCCGCTTCTTTGAAATCGAGCAGTTCGCGCGCGCGCTGGCCTCCAAGTTGGGCCTGGGCGGCAGCGGGATCCTGCCTGCCGCTGCTGAAAAATGGCTCGATGCGGCCCTTAAGGATCTGCAGAAGAATTCACACCGTTCCCTGGTGGTAGCAGGCGAACAACAGCCGGCTGAAGTGCACGCCCTCGTTCACGCCATCAATGCCGCGCTGGGCAATATCGGCAACGCCCTCTATTACACCGAACCGGTGGAAGCCAATCCGGTCAATAACCTCGAATCCATGCGCGAACTCTGCGCCGAGATGGATGCCGGCCAGGTCAACACCCTCCTGATCCTCAGCGGCAATCCCGTCTATGATGCGCCTCACGATTTCGATTTCACCTCCAAGCTGAGCAAAGTTGCTCACACCGTGCACCTCAGCTCGCACTTCGACGAGACTTCCGGCTATTGCCAATGGCATGTGGCGGAATCCCATTACCTTGAAGCGTGGGGAGATGCGCGCTGCTTCGACGGCACGGTAAGCGTGATCCAGCCGCTGATCGCTCCGTTGTACCAAACGCACTCGGCCCAGGAAGTGCTCGCCGCGTTCAGTGACAAACCCGGTCTCAGCGCTTATGACGCGGTGCGCAATCGCCTCAAAGCGGCCAATCCCGGCGGCGATTTCGAAAAATTCTGGCGCAAAACCCTCAATGACGGCGTGGTGGCGAACACCGCCTACTCTCCACTCGGCCTCTCGCCCAGGTTCAGCGCCGCCAGCTTGCCCCCGATTCCCGCGCCGAATCCCGGCGAACTCGAATTCCTCTTCCGGCCTGACCCGACCGTCCATGACGGACGCTTCGCCAATAACGGCTGGTTGCAGGAATTGCCCAAGCCGGTCACCAAGCTCGTCTGGGACAATGCCGCGCTCCTCGGCCCCAGCACCTCCTGGAATCTCGGCGTCACTCATACCGTCGCTGCCCGCGGCGGCGAGCACGGCCAGGTCGTATCGACGGTTATCGATATCGCGCTGTCCAACAGCAAAGTAACCGCTGCCGGCTGGATCATGCCGGGTCAAGCGGAAGGCGTCGTGGTCCTCCCCCTCGGCTACGGAAGGAAAAAAGCCGGCTATACCGGGACCAACAAAGGGTTCGACGCTTACGCGGTTCGTACTTCCACTGCCCTGTGGCGCGCCACTGCCGGCGCTGAATCCATCAAGAAAACCGGAGACGAGTATTCCCTGGCTTGCACCCAATACCACTTCAATATGGAAGGGCGCAAGATCCTCAGCACCGGAACGCTTGAGGAATATAAGAAGAATCCCGGCTTCGCTCACGAACACGACGAGACCCCTCCCAAAACTTTTTCGCTGTACCAGGAGTTCAAGTATCCCGGCTACGCCTGGGGCATGGCCATTGATCTCAATCATTGCAACGGCTGCAATGCCTGCGTCGTTGCTTGCGTCGCGGAAAACAATATTCCCGTCGTTGGCAAAGACCAGGTCCTGCGCGGTCGCGAAATGCATTGGATTCGCATCGACCGCTACTACAACGCCGATACCGGCACCAACGATGCACGCACCGATCAGAACGATGCCCTGGCCAATCCCGAAACGTTCTTCCAACCGGTCCCTTGCATGCAATGCGAGAATGCGCCTTGCGAACAGGTCTGCCCGGTCGGCGCCACCGTGCACAGCGCCGAAGGCCTGAACGACATGGTCTACAACCGCTGCGTCGGCACCCGCTATTGCTCCAACAACTGCCCCTACAAAGTGCGCCGCTTCAATTTCCTGCGCTTCCAGGATTGGGAGACTCCGCAGCTGAAGCTGATGCGCAACCCGGAAGTAACCGTGCGCAGCCGCGGCGTCATGGAAAAGTGCACCTACTGTGTGCAGCGTATTAACAACGCGCGCATCGAAGCCGAAAAGCAGAATCGCCCCATTCGCGACGGTGAAATCGTCACCGCCTGCCAGGCGTCTTGCCCCTCCGAAGCCATCATTTTTGGCAACGCCAATGATCCCAACACCCGCGTGGCCAAGCTCAAGGCCCAGCAGCGCAATTACAACGTTCTCGGCGAACTGAATACCCGTCCGCGCACCACTTATCTGGCCGCCGTGCGCAACCCCAATCCGGAGATGGAGCAGGCATGAGCACCCGCCCGCCTTCCAATTCCGAGGACGTCTACCCGGTTTCGCCGGTTATCGAGCCGGGCCACACGTACGCCTCCGTCACCGACAAGATCAGCGCCATCGTCCTCACCCGTCCCACCTCTCTCGGTTGGGTCGCGGGCTTCACCGTCGCATTTGGCGCGGTAATGATGCTCACTGTCGCCGTCGCCTGGCTGATCACCAAGGGCACCGGCATTTGGGGCATCAACATCCCGGTAGGCTGGGGCTTCGCCATCGTCAATTTCGTCTGGTGGATCGGTATCGGCCACGCCGGCACGCTGATTTCCGCGATTCTCTTTCTCTTGAACCAGCAGTGGCGAACTTCCATCAATCGCTTCGCCGAAGCCATGACCCTCTTCGCCGTGGCCTGCGCTGGCTTGTTCCCGCTCATCCACACCGGCCGTCCGTGGATGGCCTACTACATGTTTCCCTATCCCAGCACCATGTATCTGTGGCCGCAATTCCGCAGCCCGCTGATCTGGGACGTTTTCGCGGTCTCCACCTACGGCACCGTTTCTCTGCTCTTCTGGTTCGTGGGCCTGATACCGGACTTGGCCACCCTCCGCGACCGCGCGATCACCAAGCCCATGCAGATCGTTTACGGCATGCTGGCCATGGGCTGGCGCGGTTCCGCGCGTCATTGGCAACGCTATCAATCCGCATATCTGCTTCTCGCCGGCCTGGCCACTCCGCTCGTCCTCTCCGTGCACACCGTGGTGAGCTTCGATTTCGCTATCGCCATCGTTCCCGGCTGGCATACCACCATCTTCCCGCCCTATTTCGTTGCCGGCGCCATCTACTCCGGTTTCGCCATGGTGCTCACCATCGCCATTCCTCTGCGCAAGGCTTACGACCTCGAGGATTTCATCACCATGCACCACCTCGAGAACATGGCCAAGGTCATGCTCGCCACCGGCCTGATCGTCGCGTACGGCTACTTCTACGAATATTTCATGTCGATTTACAGCGGCAATAAATTCGACTTGTACCTCACCCAGATGCGCTTCCACGGCCCCTACAGCCGCTTTTACTATGCGCTCATTTTCTGCAACATTTTGACGCCCCAACTTCTGTGGTTCCGCAAAGTGCGCAACAACATTCCCGCTCTCTTCCTTATGTCCCTGGTCATCAATACCGGCATGTGGCTGGAGCGCTTCGTCATTGTGGTCATCAGCCTCACTCGCGACTTTATGCCTTCCGCCTGGGGCCGGTTCTCCGCCACCGTCTGGGATTACGCCACCTTCGCCGGGACCTTGGGATTGTTTACCATGCTGTTGTTCCTGTTTGTCCGCGTGCTGCCCGCCATCTCCATCGCCGAAATGCGCGAACTGGTGCGGCACACTTCCGGGGAGCAGGAGTAATGGAGCACCGCTCACACACCTACGGAGTGGTTGGCGAATTTGAAACCGCCGATGAGCTCATCCGCGCGGCGGAGAAGACTCGCCTCGCTGGCTACCATTGCTTTGAGGCCTATGCCCCTTTCCCCGTGGAAGGCCTGTCCGAAGCGATCGGCTTGAAGCGCAACGCCGTTCCTCTGATTACCCTGATAGGCGGGCTGCTCGGCGGCCTGGGTGGATTTTTCTTTCAGTATTGGGTGTCGGTGATCGCTTACCCTGAAAACATTGGCGGCCGCTCCCTGAATAGTTGGCCGGCCTTCATTCCCGTTACCTTTGAGCTGACCGTCCTCGGTGCTTCGCTTTCCGCAGTTTTCGGCATGCTGGCCCTCAACGGTTTGCCGCGTCCGCATCATCCGCTCTTTAACGTAGACCGCTTCGCCAGGCACGCCACCAGCGACCGTTTCTTCCTCTGTATCGAGGCCCGCGATCCCAAATTCAGTGTCGCCGATTCATCGCGCTTTCTTAAGGGACTTGCCGCCTCCAATGTCAGCGAGGTCGAAGATGACTAGCTCCTCGCTGCTTCGTTTCGCATTGGCCGCCTCCTTCCTGCTCGCCGGATGCAGCCTTAAGCAGGACATGGCCTTGCAGCCCAAGAACCGCCCGCTATCGCCTTCCGATTTCTTTACCGATCGGCGTTCCGCTCGGCCGCTAGTGGAGAATACCGTCGCACGCGGCTCCCTGGCCGAAGACGAAATGGCCTCTACAAAAGAATCGAACACTTTCCCGCTGCCGGTGAATCTGGAGCTGCTCCAACGCGGACAGGATCGCTACCAGATTTTTTGCACGCCTTGCCACGGCCTGCAAGGCGACGGCAACGGTATGGTGGCCATGCGCGGTATGAAACATCCGCCTTCCTACCACCAGGATCGTCTGCGCCAGGTTCCCAACGGCTACATCTATGACGTCATCACCAATGGTTTCGGCGCTATGCTTGGTTATTCCGCGCAACTGCCGCCGCGTGATCGCTGGGCTGTCGTTGCTTACGTGCGCGCCCTGCAGTTGAGCCGCAATGCCAAGGTTTCGGAGTTGCCGCCCGATGTGCGCGAAAAAGTTTTGCATCCGCCCGCGGCCAGCCAGCCGGGCCCGGGCGCGCCCGGAGGAAAGACCGAATGACCGCGCAGGATTACAAAGCGCCCGACAGCATCGACCGTTTCCGCCAGCGTGCGCTCCTCGCTGCCGTCATCGGCCTGGTGATTTGCGTCATTGGCGTCGTCAAGTCCCCCGGCCGCTTTTTCCCGTCCTACCTTCTGGCTTTCATGTTTGTTTTGGGCCTCTCCTTGGGTTCTCTCGGCCTCCTGATGCTGCAGCACCTGACCGGCGGCAATTGGGGCATCATCATTCGCCGCCCTTTGGAGTCCGCCACCCGCGTTCTCGCTCTCGTCGCGGTCCTGTTCGTGCCCATCCTTTTTGGTATGAAGTATCTCTACGCCGCATGGCTCAACGCCCCGCCCTCCGGCGAAGGCGCTCTCTCCGAATTTCAACGCTCCTATCTCACCCAAAACGGCTTCCGCATCCGCGCCGTTTTGTACTTTATCGTTTGGGGCGTTCTCGTTTTCCTCTTTAATCGCTGGTCCCGCGAGCAGGACGCCAATCCCGAGAACAATGCCGTCCCCCGCCGCTTCAAGACGCTGGCCGGCCCCGGCATCATCCTCTACGTTTTTGTAATGACTTTCGCCGCCATCGATTGGGTCATGTCCCTCTCCCCGCATTGGGCATCCACCATCTATGGTTTCTTGTTCGTCGCCGGCCAGCTCATTTCTTCCATGTCGCTGATGATTGCCATCGTGGTGCTGCTGGCCCGCTCCGGCCCGCTCTCCGGTGTTCTTCAGCTCCGCCACATTCACGACCTGGGCAAGCTGTTGCTCGCTTTTGTGATGCTTTGGGCTTATTTCCAGTTTTCGCAGTTGCTCATCATCTGGTCCGGCAATCAGCCCGAGGAAATCAGCTTTTACTATTCCCGCCTGCACAGCCAGTGGGGAGTGGTTGCCGTCATCGTGCTCGTCTTTCATTTCTTTGTTCCGTTCTTCTTGCTGCTTTCCCGCGACCTCAAGCGCAATCCCCGGCTTCTTCCCGGCGTGGCGATTTGGCTGATCCTCATGCGCCTGGTCGACCTGTTCTGGTACACCCGCCCGGAATTCACCCACACCGCCCTGCCCACCGTCTGGGATCTTGCCGCTGTGCTTGCCGCCGGTGGCTTGTGGTTCTTTTTCTTCGCCGGAAACTTGAAGCAGCTCCCTGTGCTTCCCGTCGGCGATCCAAAACTTGCGGAGGCCATTGCAAATCATGAGCACTGAGTCCCACAACTCCGCTCACCCTGCCGGCGCGCGCCCCCAGCACGATACCGTCTCGTTTGAGACTCGCGACGTCAAGGCCCGCACCATTTATGCCTATCTGGCGGTGCTGGCTGCCGCCGTCGTTCTCTCCTACGTAGTTTGCGTCTTCGTTCTGCGCGCCACGGAAAAGCTCGCCGCCGATTCCGAAACTCTTCCTCCCCCGGTCCGCATGGAAATGGGCAAGGATTACCGGACCCTGCCGCCCGAGCCTCGCTTGCAAGGTGTTCCCGGCCACAACATCGATCCGCAATCGGACTTACGCCAGAAAATGCGCGAAGATACGGAAGCCAATGAAAAAGCGGGCTGGATCGATCAAAATAGCGGCATCGCCCAGATTCCCGTCGAAGACGCCATGAAAATTATTGCCGGCAAGGGATTACCCGCTCCGCCCGCGCCCGCAACGGAAAAGAAGAAGAAATAATCTTATGAACTGCATTCGCCCTATCATCGGAATCGTCGCGCTGCTGGCTCTTTCCGCGGCCGCGCCCGCGCAGACGATTCCGAGTAACGTCGGCAAGTCCTCCTCCGGCTTGCCTGCTCAGCTCCAGAACGTCGGTTTCGAGCCCCAGCTTAACGCCCAATTACCGTTGGACCTCCATTTCCTCGATGAATCCGGTCGTGATGTGCAGCTGCGCGAGTATTTCGGCCGCAAGCCGGTCGTTCTCGCCCTGGTCTATTATGGCTGCCCCATGCTCTGCAATCAGGTTGAAATGGGTGTGGTCGGCTCCCTGAAAATGCTCTCGTTCAACCCCGCCCGCGATTACGAAGTTATTTTTGTCAGTTTCGATACCCGCGAAACTCCGGACATGGCCGCCAGGAAAAAAGCTGCCGCTTTGTCCCGCTTCGGCCGCCCGGAAACTGCTCCCGGTTGGCATTTCCTGACCGGAAAAGAGGACGCAGTGCACGCCCTCACCGCCGCCGCCAATTTTCGCTACTCCTTCGACCAGCACGCCAACCTCTTCGCCCACGCCAGCGGCATCATGCTGATCACTCCCGATGGACGCATTTCGCGCTACTTCTACGGTGTCGAGTATCCCTCCCGCGATGTGCGTTTAGGCCTGGTCGATGCTTCCGCCGGCAAAATCGGAACGCCCATCGATCATCTCCTGCTTTTTTGCTTTCAATACAATCCGGAAACCGCCCGCTACAGCGCCACCATCCTTAGAATTGTCCGTTTGGGCGGACTCTTGACCATCTTTACCATCGTCGCGGGTATTCTGCTTTTCCGCCGCCGGGATCTTCGCGCGGCCTCAGCCATTTCGCGTCCACCGCTTCACGGTGGCTCGGAACAAGGAGCACACTAAGACCGTGCAGTCGGATTTTCCATTGTATCCGCAGCAAGCCTCCAACTTCGCTGGCAGCGTCGATGCCTTGATGGCCTACATCACCGCCATCTGCCTCTTCTTTGCTGTGGCCGTCACCGCTGCGATCATCTATTTCTTTTTTAAGTACCGGCGCAAGCATGCCGGAGAAGTTGGCGTGCCCATCCACGGCGATATGCGTCTGGAGACTGCCTGGATCGCGGTTCCCTTGTTCCTGTCTCTGACCATGTTCGGTTGGGGCGCGGTGGTCTATGTCGATTATCGCCGCGCGCCCTTGGACACCCTCGACATCTACGTGATCGGCAAGCAGTGGATGTGGAAGGTTCAGCAACCCACCGGCTTGCGTGAAATCAATGAACTCCACGTTCCGGTCGGCCGCGACGTTAAGCTCATCCTTGCCAGCGAAGACGTCATTCACGATTTTTCCGTCCCCGCTTTCCGCGTCAAAATGGACGTCGTTCCCGGTCACTACAACACTATGTGGTTCCGTCCCACCAGGGCCGGGCGATACCATTTCTTCTGCCAGCAGTATTGCGGCACAAATCACGCCCTGATGGGCGGCTGGGTCACCGTAATGGAGCCTATGGACTACGCCGCGTGGCTCTCCGGCTCCTCCAACGCCTCCGCCAATCCTGTCATCGCCGGCGAAAAACTCTTTGCTGAAAAGGCTTGCGCTACCTGTCACGTTTCCAATGGCACCGGCCGCGCACCTTCCCTGAACGGTGTTTATGGCGCCCCGGTCCTCTTGGCCGATGGTTCCACCGTTACCGCCGATGATGCTTACATCCGCGAGTCCATTCTCTCGCCCCAAGCCAAAATCGTTGCCGGCTATCAGCCTTTGATGCCCAGTTTCCAGGGGCAACTGACCGAGGAGCAGATTATCGATCTGACCGCATACGTAAAGTCTTTGCAGTCGCAACCGGTTCCCGCTCAGGGCGCCGGAATTGCGCCGGCCACGGGGAAAAAATAAGTTATGAGCACCACATCTACAGCGGTCAACCAGATGCCGCGCGAGCATTATCTCAACGCCACCTACGGTATCCGTTCGTGGCTTCTCACCACCGACCACAAGCGCATCGCCTTGCTCTATCTCGCTTCGGTCACCTTTTTCTTTTTCGTGGGCGGTGCGTTTGCCACCATGATCCGCATCCATCTGCTTACCCCCAAGGGCTTCCTGGTCACCCCGGAAACCTACAACAAGCTGTTCACCATGCACGGCGTGGCCATGATCTTCTTCTTCCTGATTCCTTCCATTCCCGCCGTCTTGGGCAATTTCCTCTTGCCCATCATGATCGGTGCCAAGGATCTGGCCTTTCCCAAAATCAACCTCTTGAGCTGGTACATCTACCTGGTTGGCGGCTCCTTCGTTCTCTACTCCTTCTCCACCGGCGGCCTGGACACCGGCTGGACCTTTTACACCCCGCTGAGCAGCGTTTATTCCAATTCCGCGGTCACTCCTGCCGTCCTCGGTGTTTTCATCAACGGCTTTTCCTCCATCCTCACCGGTTTGAACTTTATCGTCACCGTGCACACCATGCGTGCGCCCGGCATGACCTGGTTCCGCTTGCCCCTCTTTGTTTGGGCCCAATACGCCACCAGCATCATCTTCATCCTCGGTACCCCGGTTATCGCCATCACTTTGTTGCTGGCCGGCCTCGAGCGCATGTTTCACCTGGGCTTCTTCAATCCCGCTCTTGGCGGCGACCCCATCCTCTTTCAGCATCTCTTCTGGTTCTATTCTCATCCGGCCGTGTACATCATGATTTTGCCGGCCATGGGCGTGATCAGCGAGATCATCCCTACTTTCGCCCGCAAGCCGATCTTCGGCTACTCCTTTATCGCCGGCTCCAGTATCGCCATCGCCGTCATCGGCTTCTTCGTATGGGCTCACCACATGTTTCTGACCGGCGAATCCACCTATGCCGCGCTCACCTTTTCCTTGCTCAGCTATCTCGTCGCTATCCCTTCGGCGGTCAAGGTCTTCAATTGGGCCTCCACTCTCTATAAAGGCTCCATCTCCTACGACACGCCCATGCTGTATGCCCTCGGCTTCATCGGCCTGTTCCTCATCGGTGGCCTCACCGGTCTGTTCCTCGCCTGCCTCGGTCTGGACATTCATCTCCATGACACCTATTTCGTCATCGCCCATTTCCACTACATCATGGTCGGCGGCGCCGTGATGGGTTACGTCGGAGGTCTCCATTTCTGGTGGCCCAAGATCACCGGCAAGCTCTATCCGGAATTTCTCGCCCGTATCGCCGCCGTCACCCTGTTCCTGGGCTTCAATCTCACTTTCTTCCCGCAATTTATTCTTGGCTATCTCGGCATGCCCCGCCGCTATTCCAGCTATCCGCCGGAATTCCAGGTGCTCAACGTGATGTCCACCGCCGGGGCTTCCATTCTCGCCCTGGGCTATTTACTGCCCATGATTTACTTGACCTGGTCCATGCGCTACGGCGCCGTTGCCGGTCCCAACCCCTGGCCGGCCACCGGTCTCGAGTGGCAAACCGCATCGCCGCCGCTCACGGAAAATTTCGATGTCACCCCCGAAGTTGCCTGGGAGCCGTACGACTTCGAGAATCGCCCGGATCTTGGTCTGGCAACAAAAGGTGCGCCGTCTCTCGCGCACGGAGATGACTAAACTTTAGAGGAGCCCCGCGTGCATCGCACCGGAGAACTGTTCGGACAATATAAAACGTTGGAGCAGCAGCGGGAAACCGCTTCGCTCGGTATGTGGATCTTCCTTTCCACCGAAGTCCTTTTCTTCGGTGGCTTGTTCATGACTTACACCCTCAACCGCTCCACCTATCCCGACATTTTTAGCGAAGCCAGCAAGACCATCCGTTTGTCCTGGGGTGCCATCAACACCGTTGTCCTCATCGCCAGCAGCTTGACCATGGCCATGTCCGTCTGGGCCTCGCAAGCCGGCAGGAAAAAGGCCCTCATCTGGTTCCTCGTCGCCACCCTGGTCCTCGGCACCGTTTTTCTCGGCATCAAGTCCATCGAATATCATGACAAGTATGTCGAGCACCACATTCCGGGCTGGAACTTTAACTTCGAACCGGGTGCCGACGCCGCCACCAACGCCCACACCCAGCTTTTCTTCTCCCTCTATTTCGGCATGACCGGACTGCACGCCCTGCACATGATCGTGGGCGCCGGCCTTCTCATCTGGCTGATTAGGGAATCCGCCAAGGGCCGTTTCACCCCGGAGTACAACACTCCGGTGGAAAATATCGGCCTCTATTGGCACTTCGTCGACATCGTCTGGATTTTCCTGTTTCCCTTGTTGTATTTGATCGATCGTCACTGACCCTGAGTCGAGAAAGGCCGGCGCGTGTCGGAACATCACATCGTTTCACCGAAACTCTATTTGCTTATCTTCGGCACTCTCATGGTTTGCACCATCCTCACCGTGTTCGCCGCCGAAGTTGATCTCAATCAATATTTCTCCGGCCTCAACGTCATTGTCGCTCTCACTATCGCCGTCTTCAAAGCCTCGCTCGTTGTTCTCTTCTTCATGCATGGCAAATACAGCCCCAAGCGCACCCAACTCGTGATCATCGCCTCGGTGTTCTGGTTGGCCATCATGCTGTTCATGACCATGAGCGACTATTCCACCCGCCTCTGGCGCTAGCGCGCGTCTAGATACTTCTAGCCTTAAACTGCCGCGCGCAAACTAAGCGCCGGCGGCTAATTCCTGATTTAGTGATTTTTGAATTTTATCGGTTTTTCGGCCCTGGTGTGTCTGGCCAAATCGGAAGGAAGAAAAGGGGGACAAGCGAACCGGCCCAGCCCTCAATCCCCTAAAGGGATCCTCGGCTCGCGTCCCCCACATCCTCACGGGTGCAACCTGCACGCCATTCCTAAGCCTTTCGTTTTCATTGCATTGCTGCCTAAATCCACGTAAAAAGTTGCCACCCCCCGCCAAAATTTACCCGCGGTTTGCGACCCTTACAGTGTTCCCTGTATGCCCGGATTTCCGTTGTCCAGGCTGCGGATCGCTCAAAGTTTGACCATGGCGACGCGCCCCTGTTATTGTCAAAAGTTATTCTGGCCTCAGTGTACCCGCTGTGCGCCGGGACTCGCTGTGCGTGCCGGACTTGCCTGCGCCACAGGCAATTTCTGCGGAGGAAGCGTTTGGGGATCATGGGCCTGACAAAACTGGTTGTCCGCGGCGCGCGCCAGCACAATCTCAAAAATATCAGCGTCGAAATTCCCCGCAACTCCCTCACCGTCATCACTGGCCTTTCCGGATCCGGCAAGTCCTCCCTGGCCTTTGACACCATCTACGCCGAGGGCCAGCGCCGCTATGTCGAATCCCTCTCCGCCTACGCTCGCCAATTTCTCGACCAGATGGAGCGTCCCGAGGTCGACGTTATCGAGGGCCTCTCGCCGTCAATTGCCATCGAGCAAAAAACCACTACGCGCTCCCCGCGTTCCACCGTCGGCACCATCACCGAAATTTACGATTATCTCCGCGTCATTTACAGCTCCATCGGCATTCCCCATTGTCCCAATTGCGGTAAGCCCATCACTCGCCAGTCCAGCGACCAGATCGTCCAAGCCATCCTCAATGGCGACCTTTGCCAGCCCGATGATCGCATCATGATTCTCGCTCCCGTCGTGCGTGGCCGCAAAGGCTCCTATCGCAAGGAAATGGAGAAGCTTGCGCAAGATGGCTACGTCCGCGTCCGCGTGGATGGCGAACTTTACCCGCTCGACGCGCCGCCCGTTCTGGACAAGCGCAAGAACCACACCATCGAAGTGGTAATCGACCGTTTGCTGGTCAAGCAAGGCATCGCCGCGCGCCTCGAGCAATCCATCGCTACCGCCCTCAAGCTCGCTGCCGGCCTGGTGACGGTCTCCATCGTCGGCGGCAAGGATCATGTCTTCTCCGAAAAACTCGCCTGCCCCGATTGTGGCATTTCCGTTCCGCAGCTCGAGCCGCGTTCCTTCAGCTTCAATTCGCCTTACGGCGCGTGCCCTGCCTGCAACGGTCTCGGCTCCAAATACGATTTCGATCCCTCCCGGGTGATAGTCGATTGGACCCGCCCGCTCTTCGACGGCGGCCTCGGCCCCGGCTCCAGTTCCACGCTTCTCAAGCGCAACATCGAGCTCGCTGCCTACGCCCACCAGTTCAATCTGGAGACGCCATTCGAGAAGCAGCCGGCGCGCGTCCAGAACCTGATTTTGTACGGCTATCCGCCGTCCAATGAATACGGGCATCATCCCCGCAAGCAGGCTCGAGCCGACAAGGGTTACCGCTTCACCGGCGTCCTAAAATTCCTCGACCGCAATTTTCAGGAATCCAACTCCGATTCCTATCGTGAGTGGATGACCCAATACATGTCCGCCACGCTCTGCAGCGTCTGCCACGGCAAGCGCCTGCGCCCCGAATCCCTCGCGGTGAAACTGGCCGACTGGTCCATTGCCGACTTCACCGCATTTTCCCTAGCCGCCGCTCGGCCCGCGGTCGACAAAATTCTTGCCCAGCTAACTCCCCGGCAGCGCGAAGTCGCCGGGCGCCCGCTCGAAGAGGTTGCCGAGCGCCTCGATTTCCTTCTCGCCGTCGGCCTCGGCTACCTCAGCCTCAGCCGTTCTGCCGCCACGCTTTCCGGCGGCGAAGCCCAGCGCATTCGCCTGGCCACGCAAATCGGCTCGCGCCTGCGCGGCGTCCTTTACGTTCTTGATGAGCCTTCCATCGGGTTGCACGCCCGTGACAACGATCGCCTGCTCGGCTCCCTCGAGCAGCTCCGCAATCTCGGAAACACCGTCCTAGTCGTCGAGCATGATGAAGACACCATCCGCCGCGCCGATTTCGTCGTCGACCTGGGTCCCGGCGCGGGCGATGCCGGCGGCTACCTGGTTGCCCATGGCAAGCCCGCGGAAATCGCCGCCAGCGCCGAATCGCTTACCGGACGCTATCTCAGCGGGGCCGCGCAAATCTCCGTCCCGGAAAAACGCCGCAGTCCCAACGGCAAATCCATCCAGATTCTTGGCGCCCGGGCCAACAATCTGAAGGATGTTGACGTAACTCTGCCCCTCGGCCTGCTCACCGTAGTCACCGGCGTTTCCGGCTCCGGCAAATCCACGCTGGTCAACGACATCCTCTATCGCGCTCTGGCCCAGAAACTCTATCGCTCCCAGGAGCCCCCCGGCGCGCACCGCGAAATCGTTGGCGCCGATCAGATCGACAAAGTCATTGAGATCGACCAGGCCCCCATCGGCCGCACGCCGCGCTCCAATCCCGCCACTTACACCGGCGTCTTCGCACCCATCCGCGAGCTATTCGCCATGCTTCCGGAATCGCGCGAGCGCGGTTACCGCCCCGGCCGCTTCAGCTTCAACGTAAAAGGCGGCCGCTGCGAAGCCTGCCAGGGCGACGGCTTGCGCCGCATCGAGATGAATTTTCTTCCCGACGTGTATGTCACCTGCGAAGTTTGCCGCGGCCGCCGCTACAATTCCGAAACGCTGGCCGTGCGCTTCAAAGGCCATTCCATTTCCGACGTTCTGAATCTTCCGTCGTCGGAAGCGCTCAAGCTCCTGGAGAATATTCCGCAAGTGCAGCAAAAGCTGGCCACGCTGGTCGAAGTCGGCCTCGGTTACGTCCAGCTCGGCCAGTCTGCCACCACGCTCTCCGGCGGTGAAGCCCAGCGCATCAAGCTGGCGCGTGAACTTTCCAAGCGCCAGACCGGTCGCACCCTATACATCCTGGACGAGCCCACCACCGGCCTCCATTTCGATGACGTCCGCAAACTCCTCGACGTCCTCCAGCGCCTCACTTCCCTAGGCAACACCGTCCTCATCATCGAGCACCACCTCGACGTAATAAAACAAGCCGACTGGATCATCGATCTAGGCCCCGAAGGCGGCGAAGGCGGCGGCCGCATAGTAGCCCAGGGCCCGCCCGAACAAGTCGCCCGCACCAAAAAGTCCTACACCGGCCAAGCCCTGTCCCGCGTCCTCGGCATCGCCAGCAACGGCCACTAACCGCCGCTGGCCGCGTCAAAAGATCATTGGAAATATAAAAATAAAGGTATAAGCTCAGTGACCTGACGGCGAGCATATCGCCCGGGCCTCGTAGTCTATTCCTTGGCAGTTCGTTCCTTCTTTTGCGCGATCTTGGGGTGACCTATGAACCGGTTTTCCAAGTCTGTGCTTTCCTCGCTGGTTTTGCTGGCCTGTGCTTCCGCCATGATGGCCCAGCAACCCCTGGGGAGTTTCCCCGTGGGAGGGACCGCTATGGCCATCGCCTTCAACGGGCAAACCAGCAAGATTTACGTCGTCGGCGGATTGGGTAATGTCCTCACCGAAATCGACGAGCTAACCCGCAGCAGCACGCTTATTCCCCTGCAAAATACCGGCTCGCAAGTAGCCAGCGCTCAGGTGGTGGTTAATCCTATCGCCAATGCCGTTTACGTGACCAACGTAGTCGGCAACAATATCGCCATAGTGGATGGCGTCACCCACGCAGTTTCCTTTATCCCCACCGCGGCTTCGCCCTACGCCATGGCCCTCAATTTGGCCACCAACAAATTGTACATCGCCGATTTCGACGCCAATATGGTCACCGTCCTGGACACCGTCAAGAAGACCACCGTCAACATCCCCGTTGGCATCCATCCCAGCGCCATCGCCGTAAATTGGCATACCAACCGCATCTACGTGGCCAATTCCAACAGCGACACCGTCTCGGTTATCAATGGCTCGGACAACAGTGTCGCCACCGTCGCCGTCGGATTGTATCCCTCCGCGCTGGCCGTGGATGTCAACCACAACAAGGTCTACGTGGCCAATACCCAAGGCAACGACCTCACCGAAATCAGTGGCGCTACAAATGCTACCTCCAACATTGTCGTGGGCACCTACCCGGCACATGTGGCGGTGAATGGCACGACCGGCCATGTTTACGTCGCATTTCAAATTCCAGGCAATATCGCCGTCTTCAACCCCTCCACCGGAATCACCACCTTGGTCCCCGCCGGATTATTCGAAAATGAAATCCGCATCGATGAATGGCGCAACAAGATTTACGTGGCGGACCCCACCGGAAACCAGCTGGTGGTCATCGACGGCGCAACCAACGCCACCACAACGGTCGCCGGCGCAGGAACCTATCTGTGGCGCATCGCGGTAAATCCTATGACCAACGAAGTCTACGCGGCAAATCTAACCAGCAACGACGCAACCGTTTTCACCGGCGCCCCAGGCAAGCTCTCCACCTCCCTCCTCGAATTCCTCGGCAAATAACGCGAGGCTCGGAAACTCCCGCGAAATCCCCCGGGAAAGCCAATCTCCATATTGGCGCGGGGTTAGATCCTCTCCATAAATAACCATCAGCTCCCTGCGTTTCTCCGCATCCAGCAAGTGCACCAGCCGCACATCCGTCGTTCAGCTGACCTTCATACTTGCGCCACCCGGACGTTCGCCTTACAGTAACTCTCGCGAATGAGCATCTATTCCACTAGCCCCATTGCACTGACCCATCTCCAGACCTATCCGCTCTCCTCCCGCAAGAGCAAGGTGAGCGTGCGGGATTTCGCAAAGCCTCTTGGTGCGAATCCCTCCCTCTCCAAATTCCTGGTATCCCTGCCCAACTTTCTGGCCGCTGCCGACTTGCGCAACTTGCTGGCCGCCATACACGCTGCACGCAAGGAGCGCCGATCCATCCTGTGGGGCATCGGCGGGCATGTGATCAAAGTTGGACTTGGCCCGGTGCTGATCGATCTGATGCGGCGTGGGTTCATCACTGGGCTGGCCATGAACGGGGCGGCGCTGGTCCACGACTTTGAGATCGCGCTGGCCGGGAACACTTCTGAAGACGTGGAAACCGGCCTGGGTCAAGGCGCTTTCGGCATGGCCGCGGAAACCGGCGAATACCTCAACCAAATCGCCAAAATAGCCATGCGGGCCCGGCTGGGATATGGCGAAGCCGCCGGCCAATTCCTGGACAATGCGGTGATCGATGTGCCCTACGCGAGCTTCAGCGTGCTCGCCGCCGCCTATCAGCTGCGGATCCCGGTCACGGTGCACCTGGCCATCGGCACCGATATCCCGCACATGCATCGAACGGCGGACGGCGCCGCACTGGGCTCCGCCACCCACCTCGATTTCCGGCTGTTTTGCTCGCTGGTGCAACAGGTGCACCCCGGCGGCATCTATCTAAACTGGGGATCCGCCGTTGTGCTCCCCGAGGTTTTTCTAAAAGCGGTCTCCGTAGTGCGCAATCTGGGCGTTCCGCTGCGCCCCATCACTACCGCCAACTTCGACTTTATTCAACACTACCGTCCGATGCAGAATGTGGTGAAGCGCCCCACAGCGTCCGCGCCGACCCGCAAAGGAAAAGGAGAGGAGTCGCGCGGCTATGCCATCACCGGCCATCACGAATTGCTGCTGCCGCTGGTCGCTGCTGCCTTAGCCAGCGGCTGGCCCCGGCCTAAGCCAGCCACCAAAGCGAAAAGATCTCGATGATCCCTTTCGACGACAACCCGCCCGATCCGGAAGAACAGCTTCTCCCCCAGCAGGATTCCCTGCTGCCGTCCGCGCCGGAAGCTCCGCGGGTCGAAGCTTCCACTCCCGAGCCTCTGGCGGTCGAAGCTTCCGCGCCGCTGGCAGGCGATCCCATCAGCTACGCCGCAGCCGCCGTACCTCCTTCCTATTCCCCTGCTCGACGCCGCGCGCTGCCGGAAGACTTGCGGATTTCCTGGTCCTGGCCGCACTTCTGCGTTTTTATTTTCTACGCGCTGGCCAGTTTTTTTCTGGTGCAGACCGCGCTCATTTTCTACTACGCCCCGCATCGCGGCCTGCCGCCCAAGGAGCTGGAGCGCTATTTGCTCAACAAGCCGCAATTTCTGTTCGGCACCAACCTGCTCTGGTACGCCGCGATCTTTTTGTTTCTGTACGTAACCTTGGGAGTTCTGCGCGACAAGCCCTTCTGGCCTTCGCTGGGGTGGAAAAAACTTAAAGCCAATCTGGCTACGGGTAAGGCCAATCCGTGGGCCTACTTCTTCGCCGGATGCGGCCTGGCGATTTTCGTTTTCGTGGTCAGCTCCAGGGTACACACCGACGACAAGATTCCCATCCAGGAAGTGCTTAAAAATCGCAATAGCGCCATGCTGCTCATGGCCATGGCCGTGCTCGTCGCTCCGCTGGTGGAAGAAACCGTTTTCCGCGGCTATCTGTATCCGCTTTTCGCCAAATCTTTCGGCATTCTTCCCGGTATTTTGCTGACGGGAGTGTTGTTCGGCCTGATGCACGGGTCGCAGCTCGGATGGACCTGGGGCATCGTCGGCCTGCTGATCCTCGTCGGCATCATCTTTACCTTCGCCCGCGCCCAAACCGGGACTGTTCTGGCCAGCTTCCTGCTGCACCTTGGCTACAACTCCATGATTGCCGTAGCGACAATAATTGGCACGCACGGCTTCAACCAAATCCCCACGCACTGACCGAATTCGTTTTAGCCCACCGCCTCCGCTACAATGGAGTTTGTCTAGCAACATGCCGAACCGTATGTACGTGGCGCAACCAATCGAATGGACCGACCGCGGCGTGGTCATGCTGGACCAGCGCCGCCTGCCCGCCGAAGAAATCTCGCACACCTATACCGACTACCGCGAGGTTGCCCGCGCCATCCGCGAAATGGTCATCCGTGGCGCACCAGCCATCGGCGTGGCGGCGGCGATGGGCGTAGCCCTGGGCGTCCTGCATTCGCCGGCAAAATCCGTGGACGAATTGCGCGCCGAATTCGCGCAAATCTGCGAAGTCATGGCGAAAACCCGCCCCACCGCCGTCGATCTCTTTTGGGCCATTGAACGCATGAAAGCTCGTTTCGCCGAGCTCACCGCCAACGCTTCCGACCTGCAAAAAATCAAGCAAGCCCTGGTTGCCGAAGCCCAGCAAGTCCACCTGGAGAAAAAAGCTACCGACGAAGCCATCGGCCGTTATGGGGCGGAATTTATGCCTCGCGATGGACAAGTTATGACCCAGTGCAACGCGGGGGCCCTGGCGACCGGCGGGATCGGCACGGCCCTGGGCGTGATTCGGGTGGCGTTCGAACAGGGAAGGAAGATCCACGTGCTGGTTCCGGAAACGCGCCCGTACTTGCAAGGCGCACGGCTGACCGCGTGGGAACTGCATCGGGGCGGCATTCCGCTGACGCTGATCACCGACAACATGGTTGGCCATTTTTTGAAAACTGGAAAGGTCGGGGCCATTGTCACCGGTGCAGATCGCATTGCCGCCAACGGCGACACCGCCAATAAAATTGGCACCTACCAGATTGCCGTGCTGGCCAAAGAAAATAACGTGCCTTTTTACATCGCGGCGCCGATCTCGACCTTCGATCTATCTATTCCCGACGGCAATCATATCCCCATCGAAGAACGCACCGCCGCTGAAGTCACCCACATTCAAGGCATTCGCATCGCGCCCGACGTGCCCGCCGCGCACCCCGCCTTCGACGTAACTCCCGCCCGCTACATCTCCGCCATTTTCACGGAACGCGGTGTAGCGCGCGCTCCCTTCAGCGAATCCTTGCGTTCCTTGGCCACGCCGACCGCCGCCCAGGCGCGGTAGGCTGCGGCGGAAGTGCGGTGCCCGCTTCGGCTGCAAATGCTATCGCGGTTAGAGGGCTGCGCTTTCGTTCATCCCAGAGGAATCGAAGGGCGCATCCTGGCGAGCGAAGCGAGGGTTTGGATTATTGCGCGGCGGCTCGGCGGCGGGTGAACAAATATGCCAGCAGAAAGAAAATCACAAAATAATACGCGGCATTGGCGGCGATTCCTACGCGCAAAAACCAGCCGAACGTGGCCCCCAGCGAAGCATGTTCGCCCGGCGCAATCAGTTCCGCCAATTTCAATCCGGGCGAGAAAAGCATCAGCAGGGGCGACGGGATGGCCGGCTCATTTTCCGCGGCCAGCGCTAATCCAATAAATCCCAGCGGCAGGGCTACCACCGCCGGCAGCACAACTCGGAATAGCATGCGCGTATTCATGAATATCCATCTTAGCAGCCAGCCAAGCTACGGTATTGCTTAGGAAGCAGCGTGATGTCCGATTTTGCAACGCCACGGGGCCGTGCAACTCCTTGCCGCCGGTGCTTCCCGCGGGCGCCGCGCTTCCCCGCACGCGAAAAATGTGTTAATAGCGTTGCACGCAAAAGCTTCCGTTACGAACAAAAGGGGAGATCAATGATCAGCAGGCGAGAATTTATTGCAGCAACCGGCGCGGCTGCCGTTTCCACCGCAGGCGCTGCCGCGCTTCCGGAATCCGCGGGGGGTGCGGCAGGATGGCCGAAATCGGCTCCGGCCGGCGCGGGGGAAAAATCTTCGCGGCTTTTTCTTCCGGACGATGGCCTGAAACCCGCGACCTATGATCGCTTGCCACTCGAATGGCACAAGCAGCGCGCGCAATTGCTGCAAGAAAAACTTGGGCAAGACGGCCGCGACGGAATTCTGCTCACCGACCGGTGGAACATCATTTATTTCACCGGACTGTGGCACACCACCACGGAGCGGCTGGTGCAGGTATTTCTTCCCACCAAGGGCGAGCCGGTCTGGTTTTACGGCGCGCTGGACCGCGACCTGGTGAAAACCTGGTGGCCGACGGACGGCGAAATGTATTTCGATTTTCCGCATGCCGAGGGCGCTTTTCCAAACGAAGGCAAAGTGCAGATGGGCGCCAAAGTCGATCTCAACGAATGGGTGTTCAAGGCGCTCAAGAAGCGCGGATTCGCGGAGAAAAATCTTGTTGCGGACGCGGAGTTTACTCCTTCGGTGCAACGCAAGGTGGTTGCGGTGCTCGGGCGGGAGATGGGCTCCGCGGAAGATGCCTGCATGAACATGCGGGTGCACAAGACTGCGGAGGAGCAAGCGCTGACCCGCCGCGCGTACAACTATTTCAACCAGATGCACGCCTTCGCGCGCGACATGCTGCTGCAGCATGGCACCGACCTCACCGACTACGACATCGGCGCCGCGGCTACCAAATACGGAACCGACCTGGTGATGGCCGACATCAAGCGCGACGGCGCGCCGCACACCGCGGTGGGCATCGACATCGATGTGAGTTGCCGGGTGGGGCGCTCCACCGCCTATCCGCATCCCAATCAATTTCTGCACAACAAAATTACGCGCGGCCAGGCGCTGCAAATCGAAGGTGGCGTGCACATTGCCGGCTGCGGGGGCGAACTGTACCGAGCGATGTTCATTCATCCTCTCACCGAGCAAATGAAAAAACTTTGGACCGTCAGCCGGGACTGCTGCCTGATGCAGAAAGAAGAATCCATCGCCGGCGTGACTTGTTCCACGGTGGCCTACAAAATCCACAAATACCAGGTCAAGAACGGCGTCGCGCCTTACATCTATCACCGGCCGGCGCACGGCGAAGGCTGGGAAGGCCATCAGAAACCATATCTTTCGCTGGGCGACTACACCATGCTGGAACCGGGCATGGCCTTCTCCGTCGAACCCGGTTTGTACGATCCCGCGAATGGGATCGGCTCGAACTTCTCCGACAATTTTATCGTGCAGGCCGACGGCCCGGCGCGGCAAATGTCGCGCCTGCCGTGGAGCGAGGAGTGGTGTCTGGTCAAAATCTGACCCTTTGCTTGCTCCTGCAAAGGGTCGGCGCAGCTGCGTCGATGTGAGAAACTATGCGGGTTGCTCCTAAGGAGCGGGCGATGAAATCCTGGCGGGCGATTTCTGTTTCTGCGGCGGCACTTGCATGCATCTGCTTCGCTGCGTTGTGGTGGCCGCATGGGGCCGGCACGCAACCGGCTTTCGCGGCGCGTATACAATCGCAGCAGCCGTCCTCCACGCAAATCCCCAACATTGAGGAGTACAACCCCAAGTCCACGCTGGTCGTGCCGGAGCACAAGATCCAGCGCGCGAAGTTTCCCTTCATCGATATCCACAGCCATCACTGGAATCCCACTCCCGAGCATGTCGATCAGCTGGTGAAGGAGATGGACACCATCAATCTTCAGGTGCTGGTCAACCTCAGCGGGGGCACGGGCGACGAGCTGCGAAAAACCGTGGCGACCATGAAGGGCCGTTATCCCACGCGCTTCGTGGTGTTCGCTAATCCCAGCTACGACGACATCGACACGCCCGGATATGGACAGCGCGCGGCGGACCGACTTGCCGCCGATGTGCGCAACGGCGCACAAGGGTTGAAAATCTTCAAAAATTTCGGCATGGACCTGAAGTATGCAAATGGCGAGCGAGTGCACGCGGATGATCCAATTTTCGATCCGCTGTTTGAAAAATGCGCGGAGCTGAAGATTCCGGTGCTCATCCACATCGCGGAGCCTTCCGCGTTTTTCGATCCCTGGGACAAAGACAACGAGCGCTGGCTGGAGCTGAAACAATTTCCGCAGCGCGCACGGCCGCCCTCGAAGTATCCGCCGTTTGAGGCGCTGATGGCGGAGCGCAACCATCTATTTGCGAAGCATCCGAAAGTGAATTTCATTGCCGCGCACCTGGCGTTCCATGGGAACGACCTGCAGCGGCTGGGAAGGCTATTCGATACGCTGCCGAACATGTACGTGGATATTGCCGCGGTGCTGGCGGAGCTGGGCCGGCAGCCGTACTCGGCGCACGATTTTCTGGTGAAGTATCAGGACCGCGTGCTGATGGGCAAAGACATTTACGAAGTTAATGAATACAAATGGTATTATCGCGCGCTGGAAACGCGCGACGAATATTTCGAGTACTACCGGCGGCGGCACGCCTTCTGGCGCATCTACGGCTTTCAAGTGCCCGACGAGGCCCTAAAAAAGATCTATTACAAAAACGCCCTGAAGCTGGTGCCGGGGATCGACGCCAAAGCCTTCCCAAATTGAAACTAGTCCCGCGCCCCCCCATGCGCTGAAGCGCGCCCCTGATTACCGCAGCTACCGCGTCAGGCCCCATTGAATCGTCTAGATTAATCATCTAGAATGTTTGTGAGGGCAGGAACGTGCGCAAAGTTGGATTGTTTGAGGCTAAGCAGAAGCTTTCGGAATTGGTCGAGAGAGCCGGACGGGGCGACCGGATCGGAATTACCAAGCGGGGGAAGCTCATTGCAGAGATAGGGCCGGCGCGGTCGGAGCATGTGGACCTGAAACAGGTGTTTGCCGAGATCGAGAAGATTCGCAAGGGCTCGAAGAAGGTACCCGGAGTTACGGTCAAGAGCTTAATTGAAGAAGGGCGAACGTGAGAGCGTTCGTCCTCGATGCGTCCGTAGCACTCGCTTGGTTCGTGGATAGCCCGGTGCCGTCGTACGCCGCACAAGTTCGTGACGCGATGGTGAGCGGAAAGAAAGCCCTGGTGCCGAGTTTGTGGGTGCTGGAGATGGCCAACGGCTTGTTGATGGCGGAGCGTCGAGGCAAGCTGACCGCGGCAGAGGTGGATTATGGGTTGAGTCGATTGGAAATTGTTGCTGCGCAAGCGATTGAGGTTGATGCTGCAGCAGTCCCGACGATTCGGGAGGCGTTTGCTGCCGCCGCATACGCTCATCAACTCACCGCCTATGATGCGACGTACCTGGAACTCGCAAGGCGGGAAGAATTGCCCTTGGCGACGCTGGACAAAAGTTTACGGGTGGCCGCGGGGAAAGCGGGAATACCCGCGATGTCATGAGCGTAGAGCAGACCTAGCGGTAGGGTCGCGCGGCCGACCGGAAGAGTTGAATGGTGCTTAGATTCGGCAATTTTGGCTTAATTTTTTGGGAAATTTCGGCATCTTTTGGAGGGGGCTGGTATCTAAGTTTGAAGTCCCAAAACTGTAGGATTGCAAATTTGCACAGGGCCCTAGATTTACACAGAAACCCCCCAAAATTATTTGGGGAGAGGGCTTGACGAATCCAGGGAAGCGCGTATACTTACAAACGGCTCGGGGTAGACCGAGCTATTGGCAGGGGCGTCACAGTCGGGTCGAAGAAAGTCTTCCCAGCGTAAGATCAAGCGAAGGCCAGAAGTAGATCCTATAGTGAGGTTCTTTACGAGCACAGGCTAGAAAAATGTCGAGCTTCGCGCAAAGCCACTAGGTTGGTGGCTTAGCCCGGCGCTCGACGCCGGGTTTTTTATTTTCCGGAGCAATCCGGAAAATCTTAGCGGAATGCTGAGGCCCTGACGGGATCAGGGTAAACGCTCTTTGACAACAGTAAGGCTGGCAAGTCCACGCCGATAATTCCGGCCAGATTACGGTCTGGCGGAATGCCATGGTGTGGACGATTACAAGTTCTGCTCGAGTTGAGCAAAACTGTGGAAAACATTAAAAAGGCAACTTGCTCGAACTGAGTGGCGGGTGGCCAGCGACGGGTGGCGAGACGGAAGCGATTCCGGGGCGCGATTCGTGGCGAGCCGCAAGACACTCGGGATCCGGAGACGTGGAATCGAAAGCCTGCGTTGCGAGCGATCGTAATGTGGGAATCATGGAGACGCGGGAGCCGGAACGTCGACCGAGAGGAAGACGGATTGGGTAAGTTTTATGATTAAGCTACTAAGGGCGTACGGTGAATGCCTTGGCGCCAGAAGGCGATGAAGGACGTGGCAAGCTGCGATAAGCCTCGGGGAGCCGCAAGCAGGCTTTGATCCGAGGATCTCCGAATGGGGAAACCCGGCGAGATGAACTCTCGCTACAGCCCGC
>DATGEY010000117.1:0-103962 GCA_035309625.1 Candidatus Acidiferrum sp. | reverse complement strand
AAAGACGGGCAGAAACCGCCCTTGGAAATCAAAACCCGATTTCCACTTTCCCACAGCCGCAACAACAACAAACCTTCGGTTACATTTCAAATGTCCCGACTACACAACCTATGGTTACATTCTTAAACGGCTTGACGCGGGCACCCTGCAGGCCGCGGACCGTCGCGGGCATCTTCGCTTTTTGCCTGTCATTCCGAACCCGCCATCCTACCTTGTCATTCCGAACCCGCGTTCTGCTTTTAGTAGCACGGGCACTCTTGCCGGTGCGCTCCTGTCCCCGGCCGCCACACCACGCCGCAACAACGGCGCAATTTTCGTTCAGACCGTCGCGGGCATCTTCGGTTTTCCCCCAATGTACCGGCCGCGGCCCGTCGCGGGCCGACAACGAAATCCGCGATGTCATTCGCCTTCTCGAAGCTAACAAACCTCTGCCTGACGCCTATCTTCGAAAACGAATGGCAGTCCTTCCGCCTAAGAAAGACCGCTCCCTGGAACTTACCAGCGTCTTCCACGAAGGCTCGCCCGGGCGCCGAAAAATCGCCGTGAAAGTCGTGGACATCTTCGGCAACGACACCATGACCATCCTCGAAGTCAACGTTCCGGGTAAAAAATGGCATCTCCCCCAACAAACCGCTGTCATTCCGAACCCGCCATCCTACCTTGTCATTCCGAACCCGCGTCTTTTGCGGGTGAGGAATCTGCTTTTAGTAGCACAGGCACTCCTGCCTGTGTTTTGTTGGCCTCGAGCAAAGTCTAATGGCTCTCCATTCTAATTTTCCCGAATCCCCCTTCATCATCCTCGATCCCGCCATAAGTGGTTTCCAAGAAAAGCATCCTCAACCGCGCCGGTAAGCCCCTCAAAACCAGCGACTTAAAGTTTACTATTGACAAACGTCCCGATCTGTGGTATGGTTGCGTGTGTTCGTTCGCCGAAACCTCGCAAGTCCTTTCTTTCCTATTAGATCCATACAAGTCTCGCCTTTTCATACGCTTGCGCACTCTTTTGCGCGATGGCAAGCACCTATCTCCTTCCCTTTCAGCACCTTCCGCACTCTTTCACTGTCGATGGGGGGTGGTACCCCCTCGCACTGCGGATTCGCCATCAGCAAGTCGCCGGCCTCAACTCACGCCCCAACAATATTCACCGGCCACGGCCCACCCATCACGCCTCACGACTCTCCGCTCCCAATGCGTTATAATCGCGGCCAACTATGTCAAGAGTTCCCAAGCGCGTCCGCACCAAGGAAGAGCAGTACAGCACGTTCCCCGACAAGGGAACCACCAAGCCCGGCTACGTCAATCCGCGCGATCAGGAAGTTATCCGCAACACGCGGCAGGTCGGCTCCGGCCGCGGCCACTGGATTTACGAGCTCAAGTGCCGCGACTGCGGCCATCACTACGGCGCCAACGGCAATTACATCCACAGCCGCAAGTGCCCCAAGTGCCAGGGCGGGCAGCCCGGCCCTTCTCTCTAGCGCGACACCGGCAAAAGTTTTATTTTGGCCTCGTCTTCCGGTCCACCGAATTCAGGTTTGGCAAGAACGCGGTCAGGATTCCCACCGCGGGCAAAAACGAACACACCTGGTACACAAATCGGATGCTGGTCGTGTCCGCCAGTTTTCCCAGCAGCGCTGCCCCGATTCCGCCCAGTCCAAATGCCAGCCCAAAGAATGTTCCGGAAATCGTTCCCACCCGGGTGGGAACCAGCTCCTGCGCGAAAACCAGGATGGTGGAAAACGCCGAAGCCAGAATCAATCCAATCACCACGCTCAATACTCCCGTCCAGAACAAATTCGCATACGGCAGCATCAGCGTGAACGGCAAAACGCCCAGAATCGAATACCAGATCACCACTTTGCGGCCCATGCGGTCGCCCACCGGCCCGCCAAAAAACGTTCCAGCGGCCACCGCGCCAAGAAACGCGAACAAGTGAAATTCCGCGCTGCGCACCGGCACGTGAAACTGGTCCATCAAATAGAACGTGTAATACGAACTGAGGCTTGCCAGATAAAAATATTTGGAAAACATCAGAGCCACCAGAATGGCCAGCGACCAGAAAATCTTTTTGCGCGGCAACTGCGCATGCGCTCCCTCGTCTTGCGCGCTCAAATGACCCGTCACGTGTGCCGCCAGCGGTGCCGCTCGCAATTCCGCCTGCATGGCCCGGCGTTTCCTGGCCCATGCGCCGATATCCGCCAGCAGAATCATGCCCAGCAGCGCCACAAACGAAAACCATGCGATGCTGCGCTGCCCGCGCGGCAAAATAAATGCCGCCAGCAGCGGACCCATCGCCGATCCCGCATTCCCGCCCACCTGGAACAGCGATTGCGCCATCCCATGTTGCCCGCCGGAGGCCATGCGTGCCACTCGCGACGATTCCGGATGAAATACGGAGGACCCGACGCCCACCAGGCCCGCCGCGATCAGGACCGTCGCATAGCTTGGTGCCAGAGACAAAGTCACCAAACCAACCAGCGTGATGCCCATTCCGATGGCCAGGAAATATGGTTTGTGGTGCCGGTCGCTATACAGCCCCACCAGCGGCTGCAACAGCGATGCCGTAAACGTCGTAGTGAACGAGATCAACCCGATCTGTCCAAAATCCAAATGGAAGGTGTCGCGCAACAGCGGATAAATCGCCGGCAGCAGCGATTGCACCGTGTCATTCAGCAAGTGACAAAAGCTGATCGCCAGCAAAACTTTAAACACCGTTTTCGTACCGGCATCCACAGAGCCCGCCGCGCGAAATGCGCTCAGTTTACTGTCGCTGGCCATCTTCACTTTGCAGAATTAGAAGGAAGGTCATGAGAAAATGGTAGGCTCGTGGGGACTCGAACCCCAGACCTCCACCGTGTCAAGGTGGCGCTCTAACCAACTGAGCTACGAGCCTAGAAGGGCATTAGTTTAGCACGGCGGCGCGATATGCGTTGCGCACAAGCGCGGCGAAATCGGGAGTTCACTGTATAACTTCGGCCAGCCGATGGGCCTAGACTTGTTTCTTATGAGCAAAGCTGCCGAAAAACAAAACACACCATCTCCGAAATCCGGGCCGCGCGATTCGCGGGATTGGGATGCCGCCCAGCCTGCGCAGAACCCCGATCCCGTCGAGGAAGCTTCGGAAGAATCTTTTCCGGCCAGCGATCCGCCGGCCTGGATTTCCGAGCCGGCAAAAAGACCGCCGGCCAATGAAAGCGAGAAGTGCGCCGAAGGCGCAGCGCAAACCATAGTCCCGGTTTCGCATCCGGTGCGTTAGCGCTAGGGTAGCAACCGCGACACGTTTATCCCTGGAAAAAACGCTGCACAGCTCCTGCCGCTGTGCCACGATAATGTATGTCCTCTGTCGCTCGCCTCGCGGCGCTCTTCGCTTTTCTGTCCGCGTCCTGGGGCGCACAAATTTGGGCCGCTGATCTGGCCGACTGCGCTGGAGTCATCGTCGATGAGAATGGCGTGCCCCTGGCCGCCGCCAAAATCACCCTGGCGCTTCAGGGCAGCCCGGCGCAAAAATTTCGCGGCGAAACGGATGGTGCGGGGCGCTTTTTGTTACGCAATCTTCCCGCCGGCGATTACCAAGTGGAAGCGCGCAAGGAAGCTTTCTTCGTTCTCACCGGGCAAACCATCACTCTCCGCCCTGGGCCCAACAGCGTCACTTTGACGCTGAAGCACGCGGAAGAATTGCACGAGCAGGTGCAGGTCACCGCGGTGGCCAACCAGATCGACACCCAGGACACCACCCAACAGCAAACTATGACGGCGAGCGAAATCCGCGATATTCCCGTCCCCAATTCCCATTTGTTGCTGGAAAGCCTGACCGCCATGCCGGAAGTGGTGCAAGACAATATTGGCGGGTTGCACATCGCCGGCGCCCGCTCCGGCGAAACGCAATACCTGCTGGACGGTTTTGAGATCGGCGACCCGGTGAACAACACGCTGAGCGCCCGGTTCAATGTGGATGCCACCCGCACGGCGGAAGTGCAGACCGGCCGCATCGGCGCCGGTTATGCGCATTCCGGCGCCAGCGTCTTGAATCTGGAAACTCCGGACGGCGACGACAAGTGGCGCTTTGGCACGACGAATCCGATTCCGGGCATCGACATTCAGCAGGGTATTCGACTGGGAAATTGGTATCCGCGCTTTACTTTTTCGGGCCCCATCGAGCGCGGCCGCTTCTGGTTTTCCGACGCCATCAGCCTGCAGCACATCTTCACCCTGGTGCGAGAGTTGCCCGCCGATTCCAATACTTCGACGCAGTGGGCCGGCGACAACCTGCTCCGCTTGCAATACAACTTCAGCCCCAAGCACATTTTGCACGGCAGTTTTCTTTACAACCGCACCCAAGACCAGAACCTCGGACTGGATCCGCTGAATCCGGAATCCACCACGCTGGATTTGCATCAACAACGCTTATTTGTTTCGCTGAAAGATCAAGTCTGGCTTTATGACACCCTGATCGAGTTGGGAGTGGCGGCGGACACGGAGACGCAAGATTTCTTCCCGCAGGGCAATGCGCCGTACGTTTTGCTGGTGAATGGGGCCAGTGGGAATTTCTTCGAGCGGCTGCACGAACACGGCACGCGCGTGCAGGGATTATTCAACGTGATCGCCGCATCGCGGCATTGGCACGGAACCCACCAAATCAGCGTGGGGGCGAACGTCGCGGGACTCGAATTCCGCCAAGACGCTGCGCGCGGAGAAATTCAAGCGCTGCGCGCGGACGGCACGCTCGTACGGCAGTCCACCTTCGCGGGAGCGGCGAGCCCGCAAGCTACCAATACGCAGGCCGGGGCTTTTGCGCAGGACAACTGGTCGCTCTCGAAGCGTTTTGTTTTGCAAGGCGGAGTGCGCACGGATTGGGACCGCTTCACACAAAGCGCCATGCTGGAGCCGCGCCTGTCCGGCAACATCCTGCCGTTTGGCGACGACACCGCAAAATTTTCGCTCGGGTGGGGCATTTACAATGCGCCGCTGAATCTTTCGGTTATCGAGCAAGCGTTCGACCAGCAGCAAATCGATACCTTTTTCAACAGCACTGGGACCACCCCTGTGGGTCCCCCGGTGGTCAGCCAGTTTGTGCTTGCCGCCGGGCTGCGGCAGCCGCGCTTTACCACCAGCAGCGCGGGCTGGCAGCAAAAGATCCGGCATAACACGGTTGCTAAGATCGAGTTATTGGCGCGCAACGGCTATCACGGCTTTGCGTACGTCGACGAGAGTCCCACGCAGGCCGGCGGAATTTTTCTTCTGCAGGATTCGCGCAAGGACCGCTATCGGTCGGCGACTCTTACGTTGCGCCATATTTTCTCGGAAGACACCGAAGTCTACGGCGCCTACACCCGCTCGCGCGCGGATAGCAACGAAGTGCTCAATCCCGTACAGGGGTCGATTTTCTTCGCGGCGCAGCAATCCGCGCCGCTGGCCTGGGATGCCCCCAACCGTTTTCTGACCTGGGGCTGGACGCCCACGCACATCTGGAAAATCCAGTTCAGTTATTTTTTCGAGTACCGCAGCGGCTATCCCTATAGCGTGGTGAATCTGGAGCAGCAACTGGTGGGTGCGGCAAACTCTTTGCGGTTTCCGGCGTACGAGAATGTAAACCTGGCGCTGGAAAAGAAGTTCGCGTTTCGCGGGTATCTTTGGGCCGCCCGGATCGAAGTAGTGAATGCCTTCGATCACCAAAATCCCGACGTGGTAGTAAACAATATCGACGCGCCCAATTTCGGGACCTTTTCCGGCGGCCAGGACCGCGCCTTCACCGCGCGAGTCCGCTTCGTGGGCAGAAAGTAGCAACCTATCGAAAGGGGTTTTCGATTCGCAAGCTTTCGAATTCCTGTCCGTGCTGAAAATCCTCGCTGTACAGAATGCCAGCTTCGCCTTCGATCGCAGCCGCCACAATAATGGCGTCATACCAGGAAAGGCTATGGCCAGAACTGAGTCGAAAGGCTTCCACGAACAAAGCCGGCGAGGAGTTAACAGCCATAAGCGGGCGAAAAGTAGCAGCCAGATACTGCTCGGCGTCGGCGGCGCTCATGGGACGGACGAATCGACGGAAAGCAACGTTAAAAAATTCTTGAACCACTTGATAACTGACAATGCCGTTGCGCGAGCGAATGGCGTGGCGGATGAGCTCGGAGGCTCGGTCAGATTTTTGCGGGGAGCTCTGTTCGAACGAATAAACGAAGATATTCGTGTCCAAAAAAAACCTAGCGTTCATTCATTTCGTCCCTGGTAAAGTGCCGCCCAGCATCGACGTGCTGCAATCGCCGCATAAGCGCGTCATACTCCTGGACATTGCCGGCGCGTGCGGTGAATTGTTCGAGCCACTCGCGAAAGGCCACATTGAGGGTCTTGTGCTGTGATTTGGCGACAAGGCGGGCCTGCTCAATGAGGTGTGCGTCGGCACTGAGGGTAATATTTTTCATTACGAATACAGTGTACACTGAAACAGTGCGATACTCCAGCCGATGCTCATAATCATTGACCGAGCCTTGAAGGCGAAATGCCCTCGCACAGCGCTGGGTTGTGTTGAGGCCATGGTGAATCCTGGGCCCTCCGAAGCGCTGATCGCGGACTTGAAGAGGTGCGAGGAGACCGTGCTGCAGTTGCCGGAACCGCGCGCGGTGCTGGAGTCGCCGCAGATTCTGAAGACGCGCGCGGCTTACAAGGCGCTGGGCAAGGACCCGGCACGCTATCGCGGCTCGGCGGAGGCGCTGCTACGCCGAGTGATCGCGGGCAAGGGATTGCCGCGGATTAATGCGGTCGTGGACATCATTAATATAGCCAGCGTCGAAAGCCGCTGGTCGATCGGATTGTACGATCTGGACCACGTGCAGGGAGACATTGTGTTCCGTGCCGGGCGTTGCGGCGAAAGCTACAAGGGGATCGGGAAATACGATTTGAACCTGGAAGGATTGCCGGTGTTCTGCGACGCCTTGGGCCCGCACGGCAGCCCCACCAGCGATTCGGAGCGCACCATGGTAACCGCTGGAACCAGGCACGTGCTGGCGATCATCATTTCGTTTGGCGGCAAAGAGGGACTGGAGGGCGGGACGAAACGCCTAGCGGAGTTATTCGAGCGTTTCGCGTCGGGGACGGCTTTGGAGACTCGAGTAACGTCTTAAGAGGAGAAGGCTTCGCCTGTTTATTGATCTTTTTTGACTTCATTCCGGCGCTACTTCCCGAGGACAAACGTCGATTCCCGAGAGTAGCAGTTGTAACTTCAAGAGTGGCAGCTTGCCGACTCGCGCCGTTAGTATAACCAAGAAGGAATGAATTTTATAAAGCGCAACGCCAAACCTATTCGCAAAATGTTTCGAGCTACCCTGGAGCGTATCCAATCGCGGTTGGGGTGGACGATTATCCGGATTCCGTTCGATGTGGGGAAAGTGTGGGGAACGCGGGGGCAACTGCGCGTCAGGGGCGACATGAATGGTTTCGCGTTTCGCACTTCGCTGTTTCCGGCGCGCGGCGGCGGGCACATTCTGTTGGTGAACAAGGGCATGCAGAAGGGTGGCGATGCGCGGCTGGGCATGCCGGCGAGATTCCGGCTGGAGCCCGATCTTGAAAAACGCGCAGCGGTGGCGCCCGCGGAACTGCAACGGTTTTTTAAGGAGGACGTGCACTTGCGGCGATGGTACGAAGAGCTGAACCATTCCACCCGCAGCGAGATCGGCAAATGGATTATACAGGTCAAGAGCGGTGAGGCGCGCGTGCGGCGCGCGGAACAGATGGCTGAACGGCTGCTGGCAGTCATGGAGGCGGAGCAAGAGTTGCCGCCCGCGCTGCAGGTGGCTTTCGCTCGCGAACCGCGAGCGCTGGAGGGTTGGAAGAGTATGTCTCCTTCGCACCGGCGGAGTCACTTGTTTGGAATTTTCTACTATCGCACTCCAGAGGGGCGTTCGCGTCGAATGGAGAAAACGATCCAGGAAGCGTTACTGACAGCCGAACGGCGGGATTGTATACTGCACGCAAGGCCCGTGTTAAGCCCCCGCGATGCAAGAAACAAGACAGCAACGTAGAGCGAACGCGCGGGAACTCGCCAAAGAAATCATGCAGATACAACCGACTGAGCGAATTTCACGAGGAGACTGGGTCTTATGGTCCCTAGGGGCAGCAATGGCTCTAGCTCTCTTTCTTGCCGCCCCAAAGCTTGGCGAACCAGCGACGAGAATTGGATTAGTTCTACTGTTCGCCTCTTTGGTTGTGCCGATTGCTCACTTACCGCGGATTAGAACCGCGCCGACTATTACCAAGAAACGCCTAAGATTATTAGCCTGCCTTGCAGCCGAGGGAATATTAGTGGCGGGTTTTGGTTGGTGGGTGTGGCCAGAACCTCTTGAGCGAAAGCTTAGTGACGGGCAAATGGCTTCGCTCCGCAATATTTTGGCAGAGCACCCGGGCGCGATCGAAATTGCAGCTCCCATGCAAGACATGGAAGCAGATAGATATGCAGAGCAATTTGATGCTGCCTTCAGACGGGCAAATTGGAGAGTGCAAGGAGTAGACAGCTTGTGGGAAAGCAGGCCAGCGGTCGGTATCTCTGTGCGTTATAAGAAAAACTCCGAGCAGACAGCCGATTTCATCATTTCGGCTCTACAAGAAATAGGATTAAAGCCCGATAAGGCACTTATCCCGACCAATCCGAGCACGGCGAATAGTTCCGGGTTAATTGCTGCTACTGGGCAAAAAGCCCTAGGCGGCATCGTGCACTGTGGCCGTCACGTGTTTGTATTCGAGGTTCGCAGGGTCGATTAGTTTGAGCATTGTATCGCGGAAAAGAAACGGGTTTTTGCGGTTGTTAAATCAGAAGCACATTTCGTTTAGGTAAGCGGGGAGATGTTTCGCAGACACTTCATTCCGCAGAGGAGCGGCCTTGTGTCAAGTGTACAATCCCGGACGAACGGAGACGCGAAAAGGCCCAGAAAACAAGGGGATAACGATCCCCGCGTCAGTGCGTCAGATGGCCGACAAAGCAACGATGTATTTACGTACGCGATGCAATTTATCGAAATCTTCGTTCGCGCGAGGCTTGGGACAAAAGAGTAGAATAGGAGTTCACCCGAAAGGAGAGTCGAATGACGAAAATTATGGAAAGCGTTGCGACCGCAGCGCCGAAACCACGGGTTCCCAGCAACCAACCTACACAAGAAGAAATTGCGCTTCGCGCTTATCACATTTACCTGGAACGCGGAGGCGCGCCGGGAAATGAGATGGAGGACTGGATTCAGGCGGAACGGCAATTGCTGAGCGCGGTCGGCAAGTCCAAGCGGAAGGCCGCTGCAAAATCCAACGGCGCCTGACGATAAAGAATCGATCGCTCGAACCCGCGGCGTTCAGCGCGCGGGTGCCTCGGCTACTCCGACATACTTGTCTGCCGCGCCGTAGTAAAGAAGCCAACCATCTCCGTGACGGGCCATTCCTTCGACGAAAACCACGTTGGGCACTTGACCGGCTTTCTCCCAATTTTTTTCGGGGACGAATATGGCCTGGCCGGTGCGCGACAGCAGTTTGCGCGGATCCTTGCGGTCAAACACCGCGACGCCGGTGCGATAAACCAGTTTGTCGTCCGCGCCGTTATAGATGAGGACGATTCCGCCGGGAGTGAGAATCGGAGGCGGACCGGGCTCGACCACGCGGGAATCGAATTTTCCGATGCGGCGCGGCAGCACGGGAGTTTCCGTGGCTTCCGTCCAGTGCAACAGGTCGTCCGAATACGAGAGCCCCATCTGATCCGTCTTGTCGGCAGCGGTACCCAGCCAGTACATCCAATACTTGCCAGCAATTTTTTCCGGGACGATGGCGCCGGATTTGGTCCAGGCGCGATTCCAATTTCCCCGGTAAGCGGGAAGAATCACGCCTTTACGGGTCCAATGAATTAAATCCGAGGAAGTGGCGAGGCAGAGTTGCGCGTCTTTTTTGTTGTAGGCGGTGTACGTCAGGTAATAGGTGTCGCCGAATTGTTGCAGCCGCGGATCTTCCACGCCGCCATCTTTTTCGTATTCGGTTTCCGGCGAAAGAATGGGAGCAGCGCGGCGGGTAAAGTGAATGCCGTCGGTACTCTCCGCGTAGCCCAGCCGCGAAGTGCCGGCCGCATCCTGGGCGCGATACAACATCACCAATTTTCCGTTACGCTCGATGACGGCGGGATTGAATGTTCCGGCGGATTCCCATGCGGTGCCTTGGGGAGCGAGGATCGGCTCATCGGAGGCGCGCCGCCAGGAACCGAAGGGCCATTGCTGGGCTGCTAGCGCAACCGTGACCAGCGCGCCCAATAGAAATCCGCGGAATTTCGTTTCCATACGCTCACGCTTATTTGGAACTTAACTGTTCGCCTTTCTGGCGCCGGACGAACGGCGGTCAAAGCGCACGGACCTGACGATTCCTTCGCCTTCTTTTACGTAGACCAGTTGATTCGGTTGAATGTCCTTGAGCGTATCGATTTGGCCGCTAGGCCAGCGAATCTCCAGTAGCGCGACCTTATCGGCTTGGCCCAGCCCGAAATGGACGCGCAGGTCGTTTTGCGAGAGGTAGCTGCCGCCGCTACGCACTTCGTCAATCTGCTGATGCGGTTTGGGTTCGCCGGGGGGATGCGTGACGCAACGCAGGCGGGCTCCGATACCGCTGCGGTTGGATTTCGTGCCGATGGTGCGGACCTTGAGCCATGGGCGGGGTTGCGCGGAATCGCAGCGCAATAATTGCGGGTAATCGTTGACCGTGTTAACCACCACATCGATGTCGCCATCATTGTCGAAATCGCCGAAGGCGCAACCGCGGGAGGCCACCAGAGCGGTGATGCCGGGTCCGGCATGCAGCGAGACGTCATCGAAACGGCCGTTGCGCAAATTCTTGTACAGCAGCTTTTGTTGGGCGTAGCCGGCTTCGGTCTTGAGCTGCTCGACTTCCGGATAGACGTGGCCATTGCAAATTAAAATGTCGGGCCAGCCGTCGTTGTCCATATCGAAGAATCCGCAGCCCCAGCCGAGAAATTGCGTGTGGCGGCCGAGTCCGCTGGCAAAGGTGGCGTCCTCGAAGGTGGCGCCGCCAATGTTGTGATAGAGCGAAGGAGTGTCGCCGGCGAAATTGGTCTTGACGATGTCCAGATTTCCGTCCAGGTCATAGTCGGCGGCGGAGATGCCCATGCCGGCTTGCGGCTTGCCATCGGCGCTGAGGGCGCAACCCGCTTCCATGGCGATGTCGACGAATTTTCCGTTCTTTTTATTTTGATAGAGGGCGCTGGCGGTGGAATCGTTGGCCACGTAAATATCCGGCCAGCCATCGTTGTCGAAATCGGCGGTCAACACGCCGAGGCCGTAGGTGCCATTGGCTTCGAGAATGCCGGCCTGTTCGGTTACATCGGTGAACGTGCCGTTGCCGTTGTTGCGATACAAAATATTTTTGCCGCCGTTGAGGCCGGGTGGGCCGCAGGCGACCATCACCCCCTTATAGAGGCAGGGGCCGGATTCGGGGACGGGGGCGGTGGCCAGGTCGAGGTCGATGTAGTTGGCGACGAAGAGATCGAGGTGACCGTCGCGGTCATAATCGAGAAAGGCGCAGCCGGTGTTCCAGCGCTTGCCATTTCCGCCCACGCCGGCCTTTTCGGTGACATCGGTGAAAGTGCCGTTGCCATTGTTGTGATACAGCACATTCTTGCCGAAATAGGTGACGAACAAATCTTCGTTGCCATCGTTGTCGTAATCGCCGATGCACACGCCCTGGCCCCAGCCGGAATGCAGCAGGCCAGCTGAGGCGGTGACGTCGGTGAACGTGCCGTCGCGATTGTTCTTGAACAAATGGGAAGAGGGAGCTTGCCCGGCGGGAAAGCCTTCCAGGCGAGTGCCGTTGACCAGAAAAATGTCGAGCCAGCCATCGTTGTCGTAATCGTAGAAAGCGACGCCGCAGCCGGTGGTCTCCAGCAAATATTTGTTTTTGTGTTCGCCGCCGAAAATTGTTTTCACGTTGAGTCCGGATTCGCGGGCCACGTCGATAAAACGGACGCCCAGGGGGCTCGGGGAGGAAGGCGACGATGGCTGGGGCGCGGCGGGGTTTGCGGACTGCGGGACTGGCAAATGAGTGCATTTTGCCGACGCCGGCCGAAGAAGCGAGAGAATATTCTCAAGCGGGAGCACCAGCGCCGAACGACTCAAGGAGCGAAGAAATGTCCGCCGCGAAGAGAACAAAAGGTGATACCTTCCCGCACAGGGCGCGTGCTAGAATCCGCGCTTTCATCTTAACGTAAGCGAAGGCTTCCACGCAGCGGCGGCATTTCCGATCTGCCGCGCGACCGGTGAAACAGTGGGTTTTGCGCTGCACGCGAGCTTCAGGCTGGCAAAAACTGGATCGTTGCGCCGATTCCAAAAGTATTTGGCGCTTGCTTTGCTTTGCGCGTTTTTACCCGGGCTTGCCGCTGCGGGACCTACGGGAAGAAATTCCGGCGGGCGCGCGCCGGAACAGAAAGCGCGCTCGATTGAATTGTCGCGATCGGTGCGGCCATGGGAATTTCTGTGCTCGGTGGGTACGCGCGCGGGACTTTTTGGCAACGAGGCCGGGCGCATGGAAGCGTGGGTATACCCGCTCAAGTTGCTGCGCGATTTTCGCTTGCAGTTTTATACCGAAGGGCGCGCGTTGCCGGCGGAAACCCTGGCGCGCACGCTGATCACGCGGCCGGAATCCAGCACCATTGTGTATACCGGAGATACTTTCTCCGTTCGCGAGACTTTCTTCGTTCCGGTGAACGAACCGGGCGCGATTATCTCTCTGGAGGTCGAAACCGAATTTCCCCTGGAGATTGAAGCGCGTTTCCTGCGCGATTTTCAGTTGGAGTGGCCGGCGGGGCTTGGCGGCACCTATTCCTTTTGGGACCAGGAGCAGCGCGCGTTTGCGCTAGGTGAGGAAACCAAGAAGTTCGCCGCTTTGGTGGGCTCACCTAGCGCGGCGGAAGAGCGCGGCGAGTATCAGACCAACTACTCCGAATCGGGCGTGAATTCCTTTCGGCTGGGAGTGACCCACAAAGGGAAAGACACGAAGCTCATTGTAATGGCGGGTTCGCTTGACGGCCGGCCGCAAGCCGAAGCTACTTACAAGAAATTGGCCGGCGGTTACGCCGATTTACTGCGCGCCTCGGCGGAATATTACCAGCACTATTTGAGCGAAACGGTGGCGGTCGAATTGCCGGACACGCAAATACAGCAAGCCTACGATTGGTCGCGCATCAGCATACTGCAAGGGATGGTCAGCAACCAATTTCTCGGCACCGGCCTGGTGGCCGGTTATCGCACCTCCGGTGAGAGCCAGCGCCCGGGATTTGCCTGGTTTTTCGGACGGGATTCGTTGTGGACTTCGCTGGCGCTCAATGCCGAGGGAGATTTCGCCACTACCCGCACGGCGCTGCAGTTCATCAGCAAGTATCAGCGCGACGATGGCAAAATGCCGCACGAGATCGCACAAGGCGCGAACTTCGTTCCGTGGTTCAAGGACTTTCCGTACGGCTACGCTTCCGCGGACGCCACGCCGCTGTACATCATCGCCATGAACGACTATGTGACCGAGAGCGGGGACGCGGCCTTCGCCAAAGAAAAATGGGACAGCGTCTGGAAAGCCTATCAATTTCTGCGTTCGACCTATGATGAGCAGGGCTTTCCCAAGAATTTCGGGATCGGGCATGGTTGGGTGGAAGGCGGGCCGCTGCTGCCGGTGGAATCCGAATTTTATCAAAGCGCCTTGGGCGCGGAGGCGCTGCGGGCTCTCTCAAATCTGGCGCGTGTGACCGGGCAGGACGCGCGTGGGGCGGAACTCGCGCAGGACTTCGAGAGACAAGCCAGCAAGGTGAATGAAGCATTTTGGCTTGCCGATAAGCAGCGCTACGCCTTTGCGCTGGGAAAAGACGGCAAGCCGGTCGACGAAGCCAGTGTGCTCGCTACGGTTCCCATGTGGTTCGGTTTGCCCGAGCCAAATAACGCAAGCGCCATGATCACCCAGCTTGCCGGAGTCGAGCACCAGACTGATTGGGGCATGCGCATTATTTCCGGTGTTTCGCCGAAATTCAGCGGCGGCGGCTATCACTACGGATCGGTGTGGCCGCTCTTCACCGGATGGGCCAGCGTCGGCGAGTACCGCTATCATCGCGCGCAGCCGGCCTATTCGAATTTGCGAGCCAACGCGCTGCTGGCGCTGGATGGTTCGTTGGGCCACGTCACCGAAGTTCTCTCCGGCGACTATTACCAGCCGCTGTCCACCAGCTCGCCGCACCAGATCTGGTCCGCGGCCATGGTGGTGAGCCCATTGTTGCGGGGCATGTTTGGGCTGGCGACCGATGCGAAAGCGGCCACCGTCACCTTTGCTCCGCATTTACCCGCGGATTGGGACTCCGTGGGAATCGACAATCTTCGCGTGGGCGAAAACAAATTACAGCTGAACTTCACCAGGACCACCGAGGGCATATTCCTGGAAGCCGGGCGCACGGCGGGTAACGGAGAGTCCACGATAGAATTCCGGCCGTCGGTCAGCTTGCGCGCAACGGTGCAAAAGGTGGAACTAAATGGCAAGCCTCTTGCTTTCCGGATGGAGCCGAATGAGCAGGATCAGCACGTGGTCGTGCGCTTCCCGGTTGCGGAGGGGCAAAAATTCGTACGCATCTTCGTTTCCAATGATTTCGCAGTCACCGCGACAACGGCATTGCCTCCCTTGGGAAGCGCGAGCAGGGGCCTGCGCATTCTTTCCGAGCAGTGGTCGCCATCGCGCGACCAGCTGACGCTGGACGTGTCCGGTTCCGCTGGAATGCAATATGAATTAAAAGTGTGGAACCCGGCATTGATACAACATGTGGAAGGCGCTGAACTGAAGAAGAAGGCAGGAGGTCCCAGCATCCTTTTGCAAATCCCCGGCAACGGCTCGGAATCTTACGCGCGGAGCAAGATCGTGATTCATTTTTCGGATGTGCAAAGCAAGGGCAAGCGGAGATAGATCCTGAAGCAAGGAATCGCCGCGGAGCGCCGAGAGGCGCGCGGCTAATGCTTCGCAGCGGCGGCCTTTGCGGAAACGCCGGATCCCTCTTGCAGCGCGCGGATAGCGTCGACGCCAACATTCTCAAATTTCTCAAGCAGTCCGCTGGGCCAGCGTACTTCCACCCAGTCGATCTTGGCGGCCGCGCCAAGCCCAAAGTGCACGCGCATGTCATTGTTGGAATCGAAGCTGGAACCGCTGCGCACTTCATCGATCCATGTGCGCCTTCCCGCGCGCACGCGGATGCGGGCGCCAATTGCGTCGCGATTGGATCTGGCGCCGATGGCGCGCAAGGCCACCCAGTGATTCGGCGTGCGCACCTGGTTGACCAACAGGCTGGGCGGCGCGTTCATGTTGCTGACCACCGCCGAAATGCGCCCGTCATTCCAAAGATCGCCTACCGCCAATCCTCGCGATGAGATTGCTTTGGTGATTCCCGGGCCGGCGCTCGCGGAAATATCGGTAAACTTGCCGTTGCCATTGTTGTGATAAAGGATGCGCGGTTCCTGAAAATTGCTGCCCAGGTGCTGGCTATCCACCTCGGGATATACGTGGCCATTCACCAGCAGCAGATCCGGCCATCCATCGTTGTCGAAATCGAAAAACATCGTGCCCCAACCTAAATATTGCGTGTTTAGGCCGAGTCCAGCGCGGTAGGTGACATCGTCGAAAGTGCCGTCTCCGTTATTTCGATATAAGGTCGCGGTGTCGTCGGAAAAGTTGGTCTTGAAAATGTCCAGCTTGCCGTCGCCGTCGTAGTCCGCAACGGTTGAGCCCATGCCCGCCTGCGCGCGGCCGTCTTCATTGAAGGCGGCACCGGCGGTGACGGCCACGTCGGTGAATGTTCCATCGCGATTGTTGTGATACAGAATGCTAGGCGTACTGTCGCAGGCGACGAATATGTCCGACCATCCGTCGTCGTCATAATCCAGCGTGGTGACGCTGAAGGCATAGTGGCCGGCCGTTTTATCGATGTGGGCCTTGGTGGTCACATCTTCGAATGTGCCGTCTCCACGATTGTGATAGAGAATATTTTTCGAGCCCGGCAGACCTTGCGGGCCGCACATTACGGGAACGCCTTTCCAAATGCAGGAGGGCCGTTCACCGGGAGCCGGCGCCGCCGAAAGATCAAAATCGACATAGTTGGCGACCATCAAATCCACGTTGCCGTCGCGATCATAGTCCACAAATGCGCACCCGGTTCCCCAGGCCTTGCCAGACCCGCCTACGCCCGCTTTGTCGCTCACGTCCGTAAACGTCCCGTTGCCGTTGTTATGATAAAGAACGTTTTTTCCGTAGTAGGTGACGTACAGATCTTCCCATCCATCGTTATCGTAGTCGCCCACGCAAACTCCCTGCCCCCATCCGGTGTGCGTTAATCCCGCTTGCTCCGTTACGTCGGTGAAAGTCCCATCGTGGTTGTTGCGGTACAGGTGATTGGTTGGACCTTTGCCGGCAGGAAAGCCTTCCAGTTTGGTGCCGTTCACGACAAAAATATCGGGCCAGCCGTCATTGTCGTAATCGAAGATGGCCACTCCGGTTCCGGTGGTCTCAATGATGTATTTCTTTGTGTCCACCCCGCCGAAGACATTCATCATGGTGAGGCCGGCGTCTTTGGCCACATCCGTGAAATAAGCCACAGGCTTGGGACTGTGAGATTCCTGTTCTCCGAAGCCGCGGGCGGCCAGCGAAGAGACAAGTACCAGCAAAATCGGCGTGCTCACGCGCAACTGGCTACAAAATCCGCGCGAAGAGGAGGAATTTCGCAAAATCATGTGCTCTTCGGCATAGTAGGTTGCGGCCGCATCTCGGTCAAGGCACGAAGTCGGCCCTGCAAGGGGCATCTTGCGCGCGTGCTACTATTTTGTTGGAAATCGATCGTGGATGGTGTGATGCATGCTGCAATGCTGGTGAGTCGCCGCCTACGCGTGGCCCCTTTAGCGGTGGCCATGCTTCTGGGCGGCTTGCCGCTACTTAGCCGCTGTTCGGCGGGCGCCGCGCAGAAGGCCCAGGCAGCGGAGCCGGCGCCCGAGACTCTTTATGCGCAGGGGATGAGTTCGCTGCAGCAAGGCGACCTGGCGGCGGCAGAGGCCGCGTTCGAAAAAGTCCTGCGCGTGGCGCCCGGCAGCGCCGAAGCGCATAACTCACTGGGCTGGGTATACCTTGCGCAGCAAAAGACGGATCGTGCGACCCGCGAATTCCAGCAGGCGGTTCGCCTCAAGCCGCAATTTTCGCAGGCTCGCGTCAACTTGGCCAATGCGCTGCTGCGGCGCGGCAATCGCGACGCGGCGTTGCGCGAAGCGAAGGCAGCCGTGCGGGTGGCCCCGTCCGACTCCGAGGCTCACCGGACATTGGCACGCGCGCTGGAATCTTTGGGGCAAGTGGCGCCCGCGGCCGAGGAAATGCGCCGGGCCATTGCGCTGGAGCCCAATCGCGCCGAACTGCATGACGATTTGGGAGCCTTGCTGGCGCAGCAAGGACTGAACACCGCCGCGATAGGTGAATTTTCCGCGGCGCTCGCGTTGCAACCGGGCCTGGCAACCGCGCACTTGCACCTGGGCGTGCTGCGCTTTCAGCAAAAATCGTTCGACGAAGCGATTGCCGAACTGCGCGCGGCAATCGGCTCGGATCCCGCAGGAGCACAAGCCCACTACTATCTTGGGCAAGCGCTGCGGGAGAAGGGCGAAGTGGATGGGGCGATTCACGAACTGCAGGCCGCCATCGAGCTGCAGCCTGATTTTCCCGATGCCCAAAACGCGCTCGGCGTTTTATCGCAGCGGGCCGGAAACGTGGACGAAGCCATCGCATGCTTTCGTCGCGTGGTGCAACAGCAGCCGGAAAATGCCGAAGCCCACAACAATCTGGGCCTGGCCTTTTTGCAATTGGGCGACGCCGAATCGGCCATCAAGGAGTTCGACAGCGCGCTGCGTTTACGCCCGCGCGACACCGGCTACCGAACCAACCTGGGCGTCGCGTTTCTTCAGAAAACGGACTTCAATTCGGCGATCACACAGTTTCACCTGGCGCTGCAGAATTCACCGCGGGACCCGACGTTGCACTACGATCTTGCTCTTGCGCTGAAGCTCGAGGACAAACTGGCCGAAGCAGTGGCGGAGTTTCGCCAGGCGGAGCAACTCGATCCGCGACAAGCCGACGTGCATTACACGTTGGGTGTGACGTTGTGGCAGCAAGGCGAATTCGCGCCCGCTGCCGACGAACTGCAAGCGGCGATTGACGCCAAACCCGATTATGCGGAGGCCTTTTACACCCTGGGAACGGTGCGGAAGCAGCAGGGCAAACTGCCGGAAGCGGCCGAGGCTTTACGGCAGGCTATTCGACTGCAGCCGGATTTTGCCGGCGCGCACACCACTTTGGCGAGTGTCCTTCGGCAACTTGGCGATTCACAGGGAGCGGCAGCGGAGTCAAAAGCCGGCGCGGAAATCGGCAAGGAAAAAAACAATCAGCAAGCCGCGCTGTTCGCCACGAATTCGGGGAAGCGCTTGTTAAACGCAGGGGATCTGGATGGCGCCATCTCGCAATTCGAATCGGCCATCCGGTCGCTTCCGGACTATGCGCCGGCTCATTTTCAACTGGGTCTGGCGTTGCAGAGAAAAGGCGAAAAGGCAGAGTCCGCGCGCGAGTTTCAAAAGGCTCATGAGCTTGATCCGCGGTTCAGCCCGCCATCTTGACCAGTTCCTGGGTCTATGAGGTTCCACTGCGGAGCGCAACCAAATCGCTTTCCACCGGAACGCCGCGCGTAACTTTTACCCGAATCACCGCCTCGAATGGCCGGAGCTGTCCCTCCTGGGACACGGGGAGCCGCAATAAAAGTTTCTCGACGGAACTTTGCCGGCATACATATTCCACCGCAGCTTGTGTCCCCATGGTAGTGGTGCCGGCGAGAATCATTACGGCCTGGCCAGGATTCAACCCCTTAACCAGACCGACCACCGCGTAATCCTCGGTTAACGGCATATTGCCGGGGCTTCCCAAATATTCCTTGGCCTCGCCAGGCTGTGGATGGACGTTCACAATGGCCTGATCGCCCTTACGGGGACCAGAAGCCATGCGGCCAAAAACGAACTCCTGGGTTCCGGGGATTTCCAGGAGCGTAAGGTTCTCCGAAGGCGAGCCAATGAAAATAAGATTGTTATTCTTGGCGTCATCGAGGGAGAACAAGCTGCCCCGCTTGATGCGGATGTCGCGATGCAGCAACCCGAAAACGCGGTCTAATTCATGAACGGCCAGGACCTCGCCCACTCCGGTATAGTGATCGAGGATAAAACTGCCCTTATCTTTGCTGCCGTCGTAATACCGCATGCCTGTTTCCGGACGCCCAACAAACGCTGCGTTGCTGAAGATGACCCACGGCTCCTCCGGTCCTGAGGCAAAGCCATTCCAGAACACCCGAAACGCCGCCGGGGCCAGCTCGCCTTCTCGCGAGGTGCCGGCTTGCGCCGAGTTCCGGCTCCAAAGCAGCCCGGCAATGGTAACGACGGCCAAGGCGAGTAACACCGCTAGAGAAATCGTTGCGGCCAGCCATTTCTGGCGGACGCGCTGTGTGTGCCATTCGACGTCGCTGAATGGGGCCGTGTGGTGCGTGCGGCTGGGCGAGGCGCGGTGGTGGAAAGCGAGCACGTAGGTGCCCTTGGGAAGTTCGACTACGATGGAATCCTCAGCGCCGTTCGCACTGTAATACTCGGCAAGCTTTGCGCGTAACCTTCCGGCTTGAACGCGGACCATAGAGTCCAACTGGGGATCGAAGTTGTCGGAACGTCCAAAAACCTCGGTGGCAATCTGATACTCCTTGATTGGAGTTCCGGGATGATCCAGCGCATGCTTGGCTAAATAGCGGAGCAGCTTACACAGCGATTCCGAGCCGTGCAAAACTTGGCTGACCGCCAACTTTTCGATCTGTGCGAGAGATTGTTCGCGCTCAGACACTCGGTAACCCCAGTTACATTGGTTTAACAGGAGTGTAACAACGCACGCATGTGCAGGCAAGTGCAAGCTTTACTTGCCGTAACGGTATCAGACAGCCTGAGACTTCTATTGGCCAGCGAAGAAACGAATAGTGAGCATCATTTTTTTGGTGCGTGGTACGGGTGTAGCACGGGGACTTCTGTTGGGAGTCGCTGCGTTTTTGGGTTCCTGGTTTGCTTTGGGTGCTTTACGCGTCGAGGGTGGTTGAGTGCTTTGGGGTGCCTGGCAGGCCGAGTAGCGTGTCGGTACCCTTCTTTGAAAAGCGCTCAAACCTCTTAATTTTCTAACACAGGCATACGAATCGAGCCGGGAAACCCGGCTCATTCATAACCAGTTGCCACTGGTTTCCGGCAGGGCGCTGGCTGCGTTTGTCGAAGGAGGGTGGAATGGTGAGGCGATCGATTTGGGTGGGGTTGGCGGTTCTATGTCTTATTGGTGGTCTGAAGAACTCAACGACATTGGCGCAGGCGGTCTACGGCAGCATTTTAGGGACGGTTACGGATTCGCAGGGCGGTGCGGTGTCTGGGGCCAAAATAACGGTCACCTCGTTAACCAAAGGCACCGTCAATGAGAGCACCAGCAACGAGAGCGGGAACTATTCTGTTACGCACTTGATCCCGGACACCTACAAGATCCATATCGAAGCGGCTGGCTTTAAGACCACCGAGATTCCCAGCGTGCAAGTGTCCGCAGACACCGGCGCGCGCGTGGACGCCACCATGCAAGTGGGCGCGGTGACCCAGTCCGTGGAAGTGACCTCCGAGGTCCCGCAGCTGAAAACGGACCGCGCTGACGTTTCGCTGACTTTTAACGAGAAGTATGTCGAAGACCTGCCAATTCTCAATCGCAATTTCACCAGCTTTGAATTGCTGTCCCCGGGAACTCAAAAGTTGGTCGGCTGGAGCCACGCGGCTACGGAAAACCCCCAGGGCGGCCAGCAGATTTTCGTAAACGGCCAGCATTTCAGCGGCACAGCCTTTGAGTTGGACGGCACAGATAACCAGGATCCGATCCTGGGCATCATCGTGGTCAACCCGAACCTGGATGCGATCCAGGAATCGAAGATAACCCTGCAAAATTACGACGCGGAGTTCGGCAAAGCGGTCGCCGGCGTCGTTACCGTGCAAACCAAGTCTGGCTCCAACCAGTTTCACGGTTCCGGCTTTTTCGACTGGCGCGGCGACGGCCAGGAAGCCCGCGACCCCTTCACGAACGCTCCCGGCGTACCGCTCCCGCACGCCAGCTTCAAGCAATTCGGCGGTGGCGTCGGCGGCCCGATCTGGAAGGACAAGCTGTTCTTTTTTGGCGATTACCAGGGCACCCGGCAGACCAACGGAATCACCAATCAAGTGACCATTCCGACCGCCTTAGTAGAGAAAAGCTGCAATCCCGCCACAAACACCACTGGATTCTGCGACTTGAGCGAATATCTCGGTACCGCAAATGGCGGCGGCCAGATATTTGATCCTGCAACGGGCAACCCGCTAACAGGCTCCGGGCGGACCCCGTTTGCGAATAATCAAATTCCTATCAATCGGATTTCCCCGCAGGCAGCGGCTATTTTGGCTGCATTTCCAGCTCCCTCCCGCGCTGGCATCACTAACAATTTTGTGGGCAATGGCTCTGGACCTTACGACCAAAACAGCTTCGATACCCGCATTGACTACAATGCGCCCCATGATTTCCGCGTGTTTGGGCGATTTAGCCTGGACTATTTCACTCTGTCGGGTAAGGGCACGCTGGGCCTGCTGGGTGGCGTCGGCTTTGGTCCTGGCGGCCTCAACGGTCAATCCACGGTTCATAACTACAGTTTGGCCACCGGCTTCGACAAAGCCATTGGGACCACGCTTTTGACCGACTTCCGTTTTGGGTACTTTAAGTACAATCCGCAAACCGCCTACTCGGACGCCGGTACTACGCCGATGAACACCTTTGGTGTTCCGGGCTTAAATCTTGGAACCCCTGACACGACGGGACTGTCGTCCTTCTTCTTTGGGGGCAACGGCTTGGCCAACGGTTCGAATTCCGGCTTTGGTGACGGCCTGAATGTTGGGCGGTGCAACTGTCCGCTGACCGAAAGCGAACAGCAGTTCCAATTCGTCAACAACTGGACAAAGATTAAGGGCAATCACCAGATCAAATTCGGCACGGATATCCGCTACGCCGAAAATTTGCGTGTGCCGAGCGATTCTAACCGTACTGGGCAACTCAACTTTAACTCCGGCGATACGGCTCAGGCCGGACAGGGCGGGTTGGATTTGGCAACCTTCCTCCTCGGCGACGTTACATCTTTCCAGCGCTTCGTCAGCACCAGCTTGAACGCTGCGGAGCGGCAGAAACGCTGGTTCTTCTATGGTCAGGATACCTGGCGAGTCAGCTCGAAACTCTCTGTCAATTACGGGCTGCGCTGGGAGATCTATTTTCCCGAGAGCGTGAATGGAAAGGGCCAGGGGGGATTTGCCAACCTCGACGAACTGGTGATTCGCGTGGCTGGGTTTGGCGACACCAACTTGAGTGGGAATACTCGGAACAGTCTAAAGAATTTCGCTCCTCGTTTGGGCGTTGCCTACCAGTGGAATCCCAAGACCGTGGTCCGGCTAGGCTATGGCCGGAGCTTCGACATCGGCGTGTTCGGTACAACTTTCGGTCACGTGGTGACGCAAAACCTTCCCGTGCTGGCTAACCAGGATGTCTCGGATTCCAGCGTTACCACCGGTGCGACCAATGATCGTAGCGCGGTCTTCACGCTTTCGAACGGCCCGCAACAATTGGCGCCCATCGTGGTTCCATCCGATGGCATCCTGCCGTTCCGCGGACCGGGTAACAACGTCGATCCTCGTGTGCGGCCGACGGTAGTTCGCCTACCTACCTTGGACGCTTGGAACGCGACGGTACAACGGCAAGTTACGCCTACGTTGAATGTGGAAGTCGCTTATATCGGTAATAAGGGCACCCACGTTTTCGCCGGCTCCGGCCCGGCATACAACACCAACGAAGCGGCCATCGGTGCAGGCACCAACCCGCTGGCGTGTACCGCCGCTACAGGCGGCGGGTTTACGTGCACGCCGACCAGCTTCACACCGGCTGTGCCTCAGGGAGACCGTCGTCGGCTGGCCTCCAGAGGTATCACCGTCGACGTCGGGAACTACTTCGGAGATGACGCCAGCAGCAGCTACAACGCGTTCCAGGTCAAGGCTGAAAAGCGCTTCGCAAGCGGGTTGCAATTCCTGGCGCATTACACGCTGGCCAACGCTTACAATCATGACGGCAGTTACTACGCGGTGGATCCGAGTGTTTCCTGGGGTCCGGATCCTTTTACTCGCACCCACGTTTTCGTCATCAGCACGGTTTACGAACTCCCCTTCGGTAGGGGCAAGAAATTCATGGGTGATGCCAGTCGCGCCGCCAATTTCCTCATTGGAGGATGGCAGGTGAGCAATACTACCAACTGGAGCGGCGGCTTGCCCTGGACACCGACCATCGGCGAGTGCGGCCTGATAGCGGATGCGGGGCCGTGCCGTCCTGATAAGGCTTCCGGTTCACTCAACGTAGGAAAAACGGTTGCGCCCAACGGGGATATTTATTGGTTTACCCCGGTTGCGCCCCTAGGTTACCCGTCAACGTCCACAACGGACCTTACCGGCACCGATTCCTGCACCTTGGCAAGGCCGACTTCGGGCCCATTTGCCCTGCCAGGCTGCGGGAAAATTGGCAATGTGGGCTTCAATTCCTATCGCGGGCCCCGCGCGTTCTTCTCCGATATGTCGTTGGCGAAGAACTTCAACTTTACCGAGCGCGTTAAAGCCCAGTTCCGGTTTGACGCCTATAACGTATTCAATCACCCGGTACTGGGGTTCAACTCCAACCAAGGCAACCTCTGCGTCGACTGTACTGGCCGCGATCCGGGTCGCGTGCAGGATATAGAAGGGGATGCTTCGCCGAACGCTCCCAACGGCATGCGCCAATTGCAGTTCGGTCTGCGATTCACTTTCTAACAGCAGCACCACCCCAAAACGAAAAGGGGAGCCCTCACGGGCTCCCCTTTTTTATGTTCTAATCAGGCTTACATCTTTAGAAGTTTTGCATGATTAAGATGCGCGGAATCCTGACCATTTCAATCGCTGTCCTCACCATGATTGCCGCTTCGCCGCCGCTTTGCGCGCAACCGTCTGCTTCTCCGCAATCCCCGGATCCCGCTCTAACCGCGGAGAATAATTCCAAGGCTGCCGACAGCACTTTTGTCCAGTCCCGCCAGCTTTTGCAGCAAGGCAAATACGATGCCGCACTGGCCGCCTTGCACGATATCGAAGCTCAGCATCCGGCTACCAAGGGCCTGGCCCACGAACTCGGCGTGGCCTATTACAAGAAGGGCGATTACGTGAACGCCGTTGCTTCGCTGAAAAAGGCACGCGACGAAAATCCCGACGATGGTGAAGCCGTCCAGCTACTTGGTTTATCGTATTACCTTGCGGGCCGGCCTGCCGAGGCCATTGCGCCGCTCGAAAAAGTACAGACCTGGTTTCCCAGCGCCAATGTAGACGCTTCTTACATCCTCGGTATTTGCTACATTCAGATCAAGGATTACCCGCACGCTCGCGGCGCGTTCGCGAAAATGTTTGGAGTTTCCGCCGATTCCGCCGCCAGCTATCTTTTCACCGCGCGCATGTTGTTGCGCCAGGATTTCGGTCCAGTCGCCGAGGAATACGCGCAAAAAGCCGTCACACTCGATCCCCGGCTCCCGCTTGCGCATTTCCTGCTTGGCGAACTATATCTGTACCACTCGCAGATTTCCGAAGCCGCCGCGGAGTTTCAGAAAGAGCTGCAGCTCAACCCCGGCTACGCCCCAGCCTACTACAAACTCGCCGACGCCTATTCCCGCATTGAAAAATTCGACGACGCCGAAAAGTTGCTGCAGCGTTCCATTTGGCTGGATTCCACTTCCACCGGCCCCTACATCCTGATGGGGAAAGTCCTGGAGAAAAAAGGCGAGACGGAACTCGCGGTTCGCACCTTGCAGCGCGCCTTGGCGATGGATCCTAACAATCCCATTCCGCACCACCTGCTGGGCCAGGCCTATCGCGAGCTCGGAAGAAGCGACGATGCCGAGCGCGAGCTGAAAATCGCGGCACAACTCGAAGAACGCCAGAGCGCGAAGCCGTGATTAGCGTCGCCGCTTGTCGCCGGTTGCTGTACGGGTTCACTGCATTGATTCTCTCTATCTGCTTGGTCGCGATTTTTGCCGCCGCCGAAAGCCCGTACGACGAGCCTTGGCGGCCGCAATATCATTTCACGCCGCCACGGAATTTCATGAATGATCCCAATGGCCTGGTGTACTACCAGGGTGAATATCACCTCTTCTACCAGCACAATCCGCAAGGCCCCGAGTGGGGCCACATGAGCTGGGGCCACGCCACCAGCCACGACATGCTGCACTGGCGCAACTTGCCCCTCGCCATTCCGGAGCAGCCCGCTTACATGATTTATTCCGGAAGCGCGGTGGTCGACTGGCATAACACGAGCGGCCTATGCCGCGGCGCTGGTCCTCGCGATCCCTCTTGCCTGGTCGCCATTTACACTGCCGCAGGCTCCCGGTCCCAGGCGCAAAATCTCGCTTTCAGCAATGATCGCGGACGCACTTGGACCAATTACGCCGGCAACCCTGTTGCGGATCTGCAACAACAGCCCGATTTCCGCGATCCCAAAGTCTTTTGGTATGAGCCGCAGAAAAAATGGGTGATGGTCGCGGTCTTTGCCGACGAAAAGCAACTAAAAATCCTCGACTCGCCGGACCTGAAAAAATGGACGCTACGCAGCACCTTCGGCCCGCTGGGCGCCGCGAAAGGCCAGTGGGAGTGTCCCGATCTTTTCGAACTGCGGCTAGACAATAAGGCCGGGCGCAAGAAGTGGGTGCTGGTCATCAACCGCAATCCGGGCGCGCCCGCCGGTGGTACGGGCGTCGAGTATTTCGTCGGCAATTTCGACGGCTTCCGGTTCACCAGGGAAGGTCCCGCCGAGCAAGAACTGTGGGCCGACTATGGCAAGGATTTCTATGCCACCAACTCTTTTTCGGACCTGCCCGCAAGCGACGGCCGCAGAATCTGGCTGGCCTGGATCAGTAATTGGCAGTACGCCAACACCGAACCCACCAAATTGTGGCGCGGCGCGCAGTCCCTGCCGCGCGCGCTGAGCCTCAAGACGTATCCGGAAGGTATTCGCCTGCTGCAGACTCCGGTAAAGGAAATCGAGCGGCTCCGCGCCAGCCGGATATTTAGCGCCACGGATATCGCTATTCAGCATGATTCAAATCTGCGCCTAGCCAACGACAAAAGCGACACCCTCGAAATCGAAGCCGAGCTTGTTCCCGGCAATGCAGCTGGGGCCGGGTTTCGCCTGCGGAAAGGCGAAAACGAAGAGACGCTGGTGGGCGTGTCGGCAAAAACGCACGAACTGTTCATCGATCGCACGCACTCCGGTCTGGTCTCTTTCTCTCCTGATTTTCCCGGCCGCCATCGCGCCATTCTGCACTGGACTTCGCCGGTGAAACTTCATATCTTCCTGGACCGTTCCAGTATCGAAGTATTTGCCAATGACGGTGAAACTGTCCTGACCGATCGCATCTATCCGTCGCCGGCCAGCAATGGGCTCGAAGTGTATTCCGAAGCGGGCGATTCCAGGATTCGGTCGCTGACCGTTTGGAAACTGAACTCCATCTGGAAGTAATCATGAGACGCGCATGACCAGAAATTTCGTGGTGGTCGGACTGGGAGAGCTCCTCTGGGACATGTTCCCGGAGGGCAAACAGCTTGGCGGCGCCCCCGCCAACTTTGCCTACATGACCAGTCTTCTTGGCGACGAGGGAATTGTCGCCGGTCGCGTGGGCAGCGATGCGCTTGGACGCGCCGCTGGACGCCGTCTCGAGCGTCTCGGGCTGCGCACTACGCATATCCAGATCGACGCAACCCATCCCACAGGAACGGTAAAGGTGAGTGTTGATCCCGCCGGCCAGCCCACGTTCGAGATTGCCGAGTCCGTGGCCTGGGACTATTTCGATTGGACTGCGGAGTGGCGCGCCCTGGCATCGCGGACCGATGCGATTTGCTTCGGCTCGCTGGCGCAAAGGAACCCGCAATCTCGCTCCACCATTCGCGAGTTCCTCCGGACACTTCCGTCCGGCGCGACCCGCGTTTTCGACGTCAACCTGCGCCAAACCTTCTACGATGCCGAAATTCTTTCGGAATCGGCCAAGCTGGCCGACATCATGAAAGTAAACAACGACGAGCTACCCATCGTTGCGAAGCTCTTGCGCATTCCCTTCATCTACGATGAAGTGCGAGCCGCGCACTGGATTCGCGATGTGCTGCGGTTGAAACTGGTCTGCATTACCCGCGGGGCCAAGGGCAGCCTGCTGGTCAGTGCCGACGAGACCAGCGAGCATCTCGGCTATCGCATTCACGTGGCTGATACGGTGGGAGCGGGCGACGCGTTCACCGCCGCGCTGGTCTACCACTACCTGCGCCACGCTTCCGTCTCCACCTTGAACGAAGCCGCCAATCGCATGGGAGCCTGGGTGGCCAGCCAGACCGGCGCGACTCCACCCAGGGATGAATTCCATCTCGAGAAAGTTCGTTCGGCGGTTACCGTCGAGGAAATTTAGCGTCCGGCTTTGGGCTTGCCGCTCTGTTCGTTGGCCAATCGGGTGACCTCGGTCTCCGGCAATTGCCGCAGTAGCGCCAGGAACGCTCCGTTGGTCCACCCGAATCCCACGATGTTCATGTGATATCCGGCGGTCACCTGCGTTTCCGAGGAGCGTGTCACCGCGTTGTATTTTTCGCGAATCGTGCCGTCTCTCCGGAAATTTTCCGCCACCGTCGACAGGAATTCGTACGAAGCCCGGTCCGCATCCGCACCGAATCCGTAGCGCCGGATTCCTTCATCGGCCACCAATTGATCGGGCGCCCAGGCGTAGGGAAAGTCCCACTGCCCACCGGTTTCATGCGGGCTCATGACCAGGCCACCCGGCTTCTCGAAGGTCGGCAAATGTTGCATCACCGCGCGAGCCTGCTCTTGCGTCGGAATGCCCGCCCACAACGGGAAAAATACGGTCACATATTCGTAGCTGGACCGCTTGCCCTGGTCGAAGTCGTAGTCGAAATACAAGCCGCGCTCGCCGTCCCACAGATATTTCTGGATGTTTTCCTTGCGCGTTTCCGCCTCCGCGTGCCACTTTTCCGCCTCCGCTTTGCGCCCCAGCATTTCGCTCATGCGCTCCAGGTCTTTCTCCGTTTTATACAGCAGGCTGTTCAAGCACACCGGCGCATAGTGATGCGTGCGCGCTCCGTGCGGCCCAAAGCGAAAGGAGACGTCGTATCCCGATTCCCGCATGGCCCGGTCGCCTTTGTAATAATCGGCGCTCAGCGAAGCCGCGCCTGCGGAATCGCACGCGCCCGGCGTCATCGTCTTGGCCGATTCACACACCTGCAACGCGAACAATGGCCCGACGTGTCCCTCGCCCGCCTTCAGCGGAACCACGTAGTCCCGCCAGGCATCCTGCTGTTGTCCCAGAAAAAATGCGGCCACTTGCCGGTAGTGTCCGGTTTCATCCTTAACGCTTTCCGGCGCCGGTCCATTCCCGAAATCGTAGTAGCGCGAGAGTCCGGTGGCGCCCGCCAGATGCGGCTCGCGCGTCCATAGTGCGTGATCTCTCGCCGCATAGCCGTACGCGCGCTCCAGCCAGGCGCGATCTTCTTTTCCCGCCGCCTTCTGCGCATCGTAAACCGACAAAATCATGGACGTCAGGAAGGGCGGCTGCGAGCGCGTCAGATAGTAAGTGCGGTTGGCGTTCAGCACCGCGCCGTAGTGCTCGATCTCAAAGAAAAAATTCTCCACCATCCCCTTGGCCAGCTCGATCCTTTTGTCCTCCACCAGCCCGCGAACGATGAAGTAGCTGTCCCACCCATACATTTCGTTGAATCTTCCGCCCGGCACCACGTACTTGTTGTTTAGGTACAGCAGGCCCGGCGGCTCCAGGTCGCTGGTATCGATTTCTCCCAGTTTGTGAATCACCTGCGGCAGATGCTTCACCTGCGCGTTGCACCGCTTTTGCATCTCCAGCACGTCTGCCGGGGCATCGAAATCCGCCGGCAGATAGAGCACCGAAGCGGCCGCCAGCTTCGGGTCCACAATCACCTTGCAATCGGTCAGCGAGCGCGTCAGCGTGTCCCATCCGGCGGCGATGTAGCTGCGAATTTGCCCCAGCCCGGCGCCTTTGCCTCCGCCTTGCGCCAAGCTGGCGGGCGGCAATCCGCAGCACAGAACAGCGGCAACGAGTGCGGTTTGCCGGTATCGGGTCAGGGCGCGGCAGGTCCTCGACAATGTACTCAAACTGGGGTTTTTCATGGTCCCAAGAGCATAGTCTCTCGCGCCGGCAACGGCAATATCTCTTTTAATCAGAACAGGATACGGCGTACACCCCAGCCTCGCCGCCAGCCTTCCACCCACCTTTGGCGTTTTCTCGAAGTCGCCCCTCAGATAGTCGAAGCTCCTCGAATTCCGTATACTGATCCCGCCATTCACTCGGTGCCCGGGTGGCGGAATGGCAGACGCTGAGGACTTAAAATCCTCCGGGGATTTTTCCTCATGTGGGTTCGACTCCCACCCCGGGCACCAACTTTTCAGTCACTTCGAAACTTACGCGGTAATAGCGCCGCAAAATTCCATGCGCCGACTCTTCGCAACCCCGTCCCGCCTCAAATTGCTGGTCATTCTCATCTTGCCCCTGACCATTCCCGGCCGCGCACCTGCGCAACAACCTGCATCTTCAGCAGGCGCTTTTCTGGGCTTCGATCTCAACACTTATCCCGGCGACGCTGCTATTCCCGTGCTGCGCAAAACGTTTTCGTTCGCGGGCTATTGGCTTAGTCCTCCGCTAGGCGCCAGGCAGAATACGTGGCTTGGCAAGCGCCACCTCCTAATCTCCCAGAAATTCGGTTTTCTACTTCTTTATCAAGGTCCGCAGAGCAACGAACTAAAATCCATCACGCCGGCCGCGAGCCGCGGCGCCGCCGATGCATCCAGGGCCGCCGCGAACGCCAAAAAAGAAGGCTTCCCGCCGCAAGCCATTATTTTTTTGGATATCGAAGAGGGCGGTCGCTTGCCGGAGACATACCACGCGTACCTGCGCGCCTGGGTTGACCGCCTAACGCGCGCCGGCTATCGCGCCGGCGTCTACTGCTCCGGCATGCCCGCCAGCGAAGGCCACGGCGTCACCATCATCACCGCCGACGACATTCGCCACCATCTCGCAGGCCGCGAGGTCACCTACTTTGTTTATAACGATGCCTGCCCGCCCGCGCCGGGCTGCGTTATTTCGCGCCATCCGCCTGCTCCATCCGCGAGTGGCGTTCCTTACGCCGCTGTCTGGCAATTCGCGCAATCCCCGCGCCGTAAAGAATTCACCGCGCGCTGCGCCGCCACTTACAACGCCGACGGCAATTGCTACGTTCCCGCCGACTCCAAGCTTTCCTGGTTTCTCGACCTGGACGCCTCCACCACTTCCGATCCATCCGCTGGCCGAAATTAGCTTGGTGCGAATTCCAAAAGACACGGGGTCGGGGCATCCATTCAGCGAAGAGCACCGGCTGGAGTTCTTCGCGTCGATTCGTTGTAGCGTCGAGGGAAAGTCTTGCCGATTAATCGGCGCGAACCTGCTGAGAGAATAGAGCGGGCTTTGCGCCCTCTCCTTATGGCCACTCTTAGATCTGCCCGAAGCCGCCATCTACCGGAATTTCCGCCCCGGTAATGTACGAAGCATCCGATGACGCCAGGAACGCCACTGCCCCCGCGATTTCGGACGGTTGGCCGATGCGCTTCATCGGCACCTTCCGCACAATCTCTTTCACGAATTCGTCGATCGCCTCTTTTGGCAAGCCGGTGCGCTCAAATCCCGCCGGAGTGTCAATCGGGCCCGGGCTAACCGCGTTCACGCGGATACCGCGCCCCACCAATTCCGCAGCGATCGACCTGGTGAACGAGCGTAGCGCCGCCTTGGTCGCGGCATAGGCCGTACCGTTGACCACTCCCGATTCGCCGGCCACCGAAGTGTTCACGATGATTGACGCGCCGTCGTTCAGAAAAGGCAGAGCCTTCTGAATCGTGAAGTACGCGCCCTTGGTGTTGATATCGAACAGTTCGTCATACACTCCTTCGGTGGTCGCCTCAAAAGGCACAAATTTGTAAATGCCCGCGTTAACGAACAGCACATCGATCTTGCCCAGTTTCTTCGACACTGTCGCATACAACTTGTCCAGGTCCGCGGGCTTGGCCACGTCGGATTGCACCGCCAGTATGCCGTTCCCAATGGACTTGACCGCATCCTCAAGGGTTTTCGCATTGCGTCCGGAAATGGCCACCCGCGCGCCCTCGTCCTGCAGCCGCTTCGCTGTCGCCAGCCCGATTCCGCTGTTTCCTCCTGTCACCACCGCTACTTTTCCTTCCAGTCTCTTCATTGGCGTTCTCCCGTCTGTCCTGTGCGCTTCTCCATGGGCTTGGCCCATTTCGATAGTTAGATGAACGTCTAATCGTTCCGTTGCATCTAAATCTTCAGGCGGGCTGTATCGCTGGCCGGTACACTTGGTTAGACTGGACCCTGGATTATGGAACGCGCGCGTATCGAGAAGATTTCAAAGGCTTTGGCGGATTCCACACGGCTGATGATCTTCGAAGCCATTTCCGCCAAAAAAGAGATGATCTGCGGCGAACTGGTGGTCTTGCGCGGCGTTACCCCCGCCACCGTCTCCCATCACCTCAAAATCCTGGCCGACGCTGGACTCATCGAGTGCCGCCGCCAGGGTCAATTCGTCCACAATCGCATCCGGCCGGAAACCATCGCGGAATACTCCCGCGCCCTCGCCCGCATGGCCGGCGGTAAAAAATCGTCGGCCCGCCGGTAAATTGCCACGCCACTGCGGCAACCCTCGTCAAATTATCTTGGAATCTCCGCCCTTTGCCCGCGTTCCATCCGCCGGTTGCTTAGCCGGCATGGAAATCCAGCGTTCCCGCCATCTCCGCGCGTTATGCCGGCGTTAGGACTCGCGGCCGCTGGCCCGGGCGATGTTTTCCGCGGTGCGGAACATGGCCACCAGAAACTCAAGAGCCACTCGCACATAGAGAATCCACAGAAAATAACCGATCACCGCCAGCAACAGGGTCAACAGTCCCTGGGAAGTGGACGCCTGAAAGCCGTTAAAGACATACCAGGTGCCCACAATCAATCCCAGCAGCAAGTGGATGCCGTAGAGCAGCTTGGCGTACTTCTGGGTGATGTACTGCTGAAATGAGAAGTCCAGCAGGCGTTCAAAGAACCCCTTGCCTTCGCTCAAGTGCCGTGCGTCCAAAACGTGAGAAGTCTCCGACATAATCGCCTCCAATGTGTTATTTTCGCCCAGTTAAGTCGCTTTGTCTTAGTTTCCCACCAAAATTGCCCTTCGCTCTGGCCATCGGTCCGGGGGTTGCCGAATCCGCCACGCCGCCACGCAAGCCGGCACGCACTCGACCGCCTGCGCTTGGTGTCAGGCTCTCTCCAACCGCGTAGCGGCCATCTTGCCGTGCCGCCGTTAACTTTCGTAGCACAGGGAGTATCCTTTTATTGCCTGGAGCAATCCAAGCTATACCCGCCGGACATTGCAGTCCGCCGCAATCATGCCGACAGAAAGCGTAAGGCTTTCTGCCCGAGGAGCAAGTGCCATGAGTCCGAAAAATCATCGTTCCAACGCCAAGACCGACCAGCAACTGGAAGCCGGATCCGACCGCGCCGCGCCCATCCTGCATCAGAAGGCCCGCGAGATTCAGCCCTACGGAAAACTGACACGCATGCCCATCGCGCTCGATGAAAATGTGCGCGCCGAGAGCGTCACCAATCTAAATCAACTTCTGGCTGATACCATGACGCTGCGCGATATGTACAAGAAGCATCATTGGCAAGTTGCGGGACATACCTTCTACCAACTCCACCTGCTTTTCGATAAGCACCACGGCGAGCAGGACGAACTGGTAGACACCATTGCCGAACGCATACAGCTCCTCGGCGGCATCAGCCTGGCGATGGCCGCGGACGTGGCCGAAACCACCATGATTCCTCGACTGCCGCGCGGCCGCGAGGAAGCGCCGGTGCAGATTTCGCGCCTGCTCGAAGCGCACGAACTGATCCTGAAGGAAGCGCGCAGCATGGCCAAAAAAGCACAGGAGTCCGGCGACGATGGCACAAACGACCTGCTGGTCAGCGACGTGATTCGCACCAATGAGCTGCAAGCCTGGTTTGTGGCCGAGCACTTGGTGGATGTGCCGCTGGTGCGCGCCGCCAACGCCTAGCTGGCGGTCACGCTCAAGGTCTTGGTCCCCAGGACTTCCAGAAACTTGGCCAGCCAGGCATGCAGCGCCGGCCACGCCGGTGCCGTTACCAGGTTGCCGTCCACAATAGCCTGGTCCATCGGAATATCCGCGTAAGTGCCTCCCGCGCCGGTAACGTCCGGTGCCGAAGCGGGATAAGCGCTGCACTTTCGTCCCTTCAACACGCCGGCGGCGGCCAAAAGTTGCGCCGCGTGGCAAATGGCCGCGATCGGCTTCTTGGTCTTGTCGAAGTGGCGCACAATTTCCAGAACGCGCGGATTCAGCCGGATATATTCCACCGCGCGCCCGCCGGGAATCATCAGCGCGTCATAATCTTCCGCTTTGATCTGGTCGAAGGTGGCGTTCAAGGCAAAATTGTGCCCGCGTTTTTCGGTGTAGGTTTGCTCTCCTTCAAAATCGTGAATACAGGTGGACACGAAATCGCCCGATTTCTTGCCAGGGCAGACGGCGTGAACGGTGTGCCCGACCATCAGCAGCGCCTGGAACGGGACCATCACTTCGTAGTCTTCCACATAATCGCCGATCAACATCAGTATCGATTTCTTGGACATTGCTGGCCTCCGGGAACATCATACGTCAGTTGCCGCCAACCGGCATTCGTTGACAAAGGGTGCGCCGCCGGGCAAAATTAAATTGCCTCGCAGTGCTGGCTGGCTCGCTTCGAGCCCGCTCAACACACCGCAAAAGTGCCCGAATGGCGGAACTGGCAGACGCGCTAGATTCAGGTTCTAGTTCTCGCAAGGGAGTGGAGGTTCGAGTCCTCTTTCGGGCACCAATTTTTCTCATTTCTTTGCCGCCGCCAATACTTGCTCCGCGTGCAATGCGCCTTCCGGCGTATCTTCGTGCTTAAAATAAACGTAAACATCGCCGCGGCTGAGCTTCGCGATTCTTTCTTCCAGCGCTTTGCGTTCTTTCGTTGAATACTCTTCTTTACGCAGCCGCAAATAGGCGAAATCGGCGGTCTGCACGTCCGGAGTTTCCAGTTTTTCGCTTTCCGCATTGCATAGCGCGGCGTTCGCGGCGCGCAGCAAGTCATAAATTTCTTGGTTGAACCAGGAGGCGTGGCGAAATTCAAACGCGACACGCAACGATCCCGGCAGCTTGGCCAGAAAATCGTTCAACAAAGCAGCATCGCCCTTCAGAAGAGGCGGCAACTGAAACAGAACGGGCCCGAGTTTTTTCTCAGCGTCCAGCGGTTGCAGCGAGCGCGCAAAGTCGGAGGTGAAATCGGCAACGTCACCCAATCGCGCGACGTGCGTGATTTTCTGGTGCGCTTTGATGGCGAACTGGAATCCCGCCGGCGTGGCGTCAATCCAGCCCCGCAATAGTTTCTCGGTAGGGAAGCGTCGAAAAGTGTAATTCACTTCCACGCTGTTCAGCCGCGTGGCGTAGTGGCTCAGGAATTTCGCGGAGGGGAGCTTGGCGGGATAGAAAGCCGGCTTCCAGCTTGGATACGCCCATCCGGATGTGCCTGCGTAGATCATGATTTCCGCGCGGAATCGAATCGTGTCGACATCTTGGCCAAGCTGGGGCGCAGCCGTGCTGGGCCCCTACAGGTTTATATTGCGAGCAGCGTTTTCCAGCGGGCCCAGGCATCGCTGCGGGCTTTGCGGTTGGCTTCGCTGGCGTCCGGGGCTTCTCCGGCGCGCATGAAACCGTGGCCCGCGCCTTCGTAGGTGACCGGCTCGAAAGTTTTCCCGGCTGCTTTCATATTTTGGATGGCATCGGGAACCATGGCGCCGATGCGCGCGTCGTTGCCGGCAAAGAATCCATACACCGGCGCCTTGATGCGCGTCATGGCGTCCTTATCCGGTGGCGGCCCGTAAAATACGAACGCTGCGGCGAGGTCCGCGCGATTGGTGGCGAAGCGGAAGGATTGGCCACCACCCCAGCAATATCCCGTGACGAATAGTTTGCCGCTGCTGGCTGGAAGCTTCTTGGCGTAATCGGCGGCGGCGTTGAGATCGGCGGTGACCTGATCGGGATTCAGATGGCTGACCGCTTCGGTGGCTTTACCCTCCGGAAAATCGGAACTGCGCCCGCCATTCGGGCCCATGCCGGAGAGGAGATCGGGGGCGACGGCGATGTAACCGGCTTCGGCGACCTGGTCGGCCAGGTCCTGGACCCAGTCGGTCATGCCAAAAATCTCGTGAATGATCAGGACCACGGGAGTCTTGCCCTTCGCTTCGGGATACACCACAAAGGTTTCGACCGAGCGCCCGTCGTGCTTGATGGTGATCCACTCGCGATGCCGCGGCGACTTTTCGAGTTTAGCCTTGGCCCAGTCCTGGGCCGTAGCGGCCTGCGCGGCGAGCAATAGAAGAATCAGGGACAGGTATTTCATGGTGATGCTGCCTCCGGATAGCAACCGCTGGAATCTATCACAGACGACGGGAGGCGCGGAGGCTGGCGGCAAAAGAGTCTGCATGTTATTGATTTGAAAGGGACGAGAAATGGACCTACCCCCACCCCGGGTGTTTTGCAAAAAGAGGCTGCAACTGATTGAAAACAAAGGGCGGCAGGGCGCAAAAAAGAGGCAAGAGCGAAAAAGAGGCGGCAACCGACTGAAAACAAAGGGGCAAATTCCGGTCGTGGGTAGCGGGCAGCGATTAGGTCGAAGGGAGGTGCGGGACATAGGGAATGGTAGCGCGGGGTATACGGATTAGTAAAGGCTTTGCCATCGAACGGTCGAATTTCGGGGTTGAATGGCGATTAGAAGGATTGAACGGCGCGGACTATGGCGTTGTACGGCGGGACTGACTCCTGCGGAAAGGAAACTGTTTACGTGGGTTGCATTCTGGGTGCTTAGCACGCGGAGTCGTCCATTGGATGAAGAGTATTCGACGACAGAGGCTTCTGGTTTGCGGGGAGTCGGGCTAAAATGGAGGGGAATGCTAACGCAAATTGCAGGGTCTGACGCGGCGGCTACGCTGCATCCGCGTCGAAAGACGTATGGCGTGAACGTGGGTAACGTGCGGGTGGGCGGAGGTGCGCCCATTGTGGTGCAGTCCATGACCAACACGGATACCGCGGACGCGGCGGGCACGGCGCAGCAATGCCTGGAGCTGGCGGAAGCGGGCTCGGAGATTGTGCGGGTTACGGTGAACGTTCCGGAAGCGGCGGCGGCCGTTCCCGAGATCAAGAAGCGGCTGTTGGCGGCAGGCTGCAAGGTCCCTATCATTGGCGATTTCCATTACAACGGGCACGTGCTGCTGACCAAATATCCGGACTGCGCGGTGGCGCTCGATAAATATCGCATCAATCCGGGCAACGTGGGCGCGGGGCAGCGGCGCGACGAGCAATTCTCCACCATCTGCAAAATCGCGCGCGACAATGGCAAGCCGGTGCGCATCGGGGTGAATGGCGGCTCGCTGAATCAAGAGCTGGTGATGCGCAAGATGCAGGAGAACACCGACAAGAATCTGGGCAAAGAGTCGGAAGAGATCATCAACGACTGCATGGTGCTTTCCGCGCTGGAGTCCACGGAGCTGGCGCTGGAATCGGGTCTGCGCCATGACCAGATCATTATTTCCTGCAAGACTTCGCGGCCGCGCGACCTGATCACCGTATATCGGGACCTAAGCGCGAAGACCCAGCAGCCGCTGCATTTGGGCCTGACCGAAGCGGGTATGGGGATGAAAGGACAGATCTGGTCGGCGGCATCGCTGGGCGTGCTGCTCTATGAAGGAATTGGCGATACGATTCGGATTTCGCTGACCCCGCGGCCGGGCGGCGACCGCCGCGAGGAAGTGTATGCCGCGTGCGAATTGCTGCAGGCCCTGAGCTTGCGCTCCTTTTCACCGAGCGTCACGGCGTGCCCCGGCTGCGGCCGCACCACCAGTTCTACCTTTCAAGAATTGGCCGAGCGGATTCAAGGCTATATCCGCGACATGATGCCGATCTGGAAGACGCAATATGAAGGCGTGGAAACCATGACGCTGGCGGTGATGGGCTGCATCGTGAACGGTCCGGGAGAGTCGAAGGCGGCGAATATTGGAATTAGCCTGCCGGGCACGGGGGAAGCGCCGCGCTGCCCGGTTTATATCGATGGGAAGAAAGATGTGATCCTGGAAGGCAACTATGATGAGTTGGCGGCCGCCTTCCAGGCGCTGGTGGATAACTACATTGCGAAAAGATATCACCGCAAAACCGCGGAAGTCGGCGCCGCGCCATGAAAATCTCTCGCGAAGATGTGCTGCGGGTGGCGGATTTGGCCTATCTCGATCTCAGCGAATCCGAACTGGAAACCTACCGGAAGCAGATTGACGAGATCCTCGAATACATCGACAAGCTGAACGAGCTGGATACGACGAATGTCGAGCCGATGGCGCAGGTGCTGGCCGATGACCAGGCGGCGGATGCCACGCTGCGCGAGGATATCGTCGTGCCGTGCGGAGTGGCCACGGAAATCCTGACGCAGGCACCCGACCCCGAGCCGCCGTACTTCCGCGTTCCGAAAGTGATAGAGCGCTAGGGATGGCGGAAAACTGGACAATCCCTGGGGTGCGGGAAGCGCTGACTTCCAAGAGGATTTCCGCGCGCGAACTAGCGGGCGATTATTACAAACGGATCGGAGCGCGCAACGCGGAACTGAACGCTTACCTGGCGCTCTCACAGGATAGGGCGCTGGCGCAGGCGGACCGCGTGGACGCCTTGGTCGCTGCTGGAAAACCGCTGCCCCCGCTAGCCGGCGTCCCTGTCGCAATTAAGGACGTGATCAGCACGCGCGGGGTGACCACCACTTGCGGCTCGAAGATTCTGGAAAATTATGTTCCGCCTTATGACGCTACCGCCGTCGAGCGGCTGGAAGCGGCTGGCGCGGTGATCCTGGGCAAGACGAATTGCGACGAGTTCGCCATGGGCAGCTCGAATGAGAATTCCGCCTATGGCGCGGTGCGCAATCCGGAGTCGCCGGGTCGTGTGCCGGGCGGCTCCAGCGGCGGATCGGCGGCGGCGGTGGCGGCAGGATTGGCGCTGGCGGCGCTGGGAACCGATACCGGCGGGTCGATCCGGCAGCCGGGCTCCTTCTGCGGAATTCCGGCGATGATGCCGAGTTACGGACGCGTGTCGCGCTACGGTCTGATCGCTTTTGCTTCTTCGCTCGACCGCATCGGGCCGTTTGCGAGAAATGTCCATGATGTTGCCGCAGTTATGCAAATTATCGCGGGGCGGGATGCCAACGATTCCACCTCGACCACCGCGCCGGTCCCGGACTATCTGGCGGAAAGCGAAAAACCGGTGAAAGGTCTGCGCGTGGGCATCCCCAAGGAATATTTTGGCGCGGGGATGGACCCGGAAGTCCGCAAAAAAATTGAGGCGGGGATCGACGTTCTGCGCAAGCTGGGGTGCGAAATTCGAGAAATTCGCATGCCGCACACGGACTATGCCATCGCGGTGTATTACATCATTGCCACCGCGGAGGCCAGCTCGAACCTGGCGCGCTACGACGGAGTTCGCTACGGATTGCGGGTCGATGGGGATTCCTTACTGGGGATGTATCGCAAGACGCGCGGCGCGGGATTTGGCGCAGAAGTGAAGCGGCGCATCGTGCTGGGAACCTACGTTCTTTCGGCCGGTTATTACGATGCGTACTATCTGAAGGGGCAAAAGGTGCGGGCGCTGATTGCGCAGGATTTTCGCGAGGGGTTCACCAAGGTGGACGCCATTGTGACCCCCACCTCGCCAGTCCCCGCCTTTAAACTGGGCGAGCGGACGGACGACCCGTTGCAGATGTATCTTGCTGATATATATACAGTTACTGGATCGCTGGCGGGTGTTACGGGGATTTCCGTTCCTTGCGGCAAGATCTCCGGGAAGCTGCCGGTCGGCCTCCAGATTTTCGGTCCCCCCTTCGGAGAAGGCCGGGTTCTGCAGTTAGCGCAGGCCTTCGAGCAGGCGGGTGGGGCCGCCCTGTAGCGATTGGCCTTCTCCATAGCGGCTTGATTAGCAACTTTGCCCGAATACGATGAGCCGACTTGCACCTATCGTCCAGAAACTGGACCGCGCGGAAAAGAATCTGCTGCTAGCGGCGGAGGCAATCCCCGCGCATCTTTGGCAGACAACGCCTCGAGAAGGCGCTTGGTCCGCTGCCGAAGTCGTAGCCCATGTCATTACGGTGGAGCGGGCGGTTGTTAGGGCAATGGAAAGGATTCTGCAGAAGCAGGCAAAGCATGTTCCCCTACTCAAGCGATTTCGCTTGCCTTTCATCTTTGCGGAGAGGCGCTTGATGCGCCTGAAAACTCCCATCCCGACAGATAAGCAACTGCTGCGCGAAAAGGAAGGTATGCTCTCAGAGCTAAGAGAAACTCGCGGGCGTACGCTCGCGCTGATGGAAGAAACCAGTAATCGGGACCTGAGCGCCTATAGGTGGCGCCATCCCTTTCTAGGGTCTTTAAGTGCGTATGAATGGTTAGTGCTCTTAGCTTCCCACCAGATTCGGCACGAAAAGCAGATGCGGGAAATTGCAGCACGCCTACCGAAAGCCATATCCGATTTGCAAAAATAGGACGTTTTTTACAACAAGTGTGAATTTTGTGCCCTCGAGTACTAGTTGGTTTGGAGGGCTTCGCTGCACAGAAAGCCACGTTTTAGGGCCATTTTAGGCGGGAAGTACTAGCCGAGTCGTTTTTCCGGAACGTAACGGAACGACTATTGCTCTTAGAAAGGTGCAGCCCGTAGGATGGCGGTAGCATCTAACGGGTTGGGAGCGAGTAAGGCGGAGCAGAAAAGAGGGCCAAGGGCCGTGGTTACCGTAAAAGCGAGCCAGAAAATTTTCACCGATAACGAGGTAGCCAATCTCACGGGCATTTGCGTGGACCACCTGCGCAACTTCGCGAAGAGCCGGCACCTAGGGTTCATCGCCAGGGCCGCGGAAGCCGCGGGAATCCAGGCGGATCAGTGGCTGTTCACCTTGTCGGACTTGATGGTCCTGGTGACGCTGTTTCCGCGCTGCACGCACTAACCGCCCGAGGCGGCGGGCCCGAAGAGGCCAGGGCCGCCGGACGGGCTAACTTATCGAATTCCGAGCTCTCCGTGCAAACGGGGAGCTTTTTTATTCAAGGTTCGCCTCACTCTTAGACCGCCTCCGCGCATTCGATCCATTGGATGTCGCGAACGTCGCGAATTTCCACCGGTTGCCGCATGGTCGCTCCGGCGCTATTCTCGTGGGCGGAGGCAAACCGGTACGCAATGTGGCGCATCGCACTCCGTGACGAACCTCCTATGAGTCGCTCCTATTTACCGCTGGGGATTGCCGGTCTGGGCGTCTTGCTTTGGGCCTCCTGTGGATGGGCCATCCCGCTGGAGCAAAGCCAATCCAGCGCCAAAACCCAGGCGAGTTTGGGCGACGACGCTTCGGCAGCCGCCCGCCTGACACGAGGCAAGAAGCTGATGTTGAAGGATGGAAACTTCCAGTTGGTGCGGGAGTACGAGCGGAAGGGGGATCGGGTCAGGTATTTCAGCCTGGAGCGCGGCGCATGGGAGGAGATCCCGGCAGCGATGGTCGATTGGGATGCAACCGCGAAGGCCCAGGCGGATTCCGACAAAGCTTCCGCGGCATTGCTGGGCAAGATTCATGCGCAGGAAGAGGCTACCAAGATGGAGACGGTGCTGGATGTTGACGCCAGCTTGCAGGTAGCGCCGGGGGTATTCCTGCCGCCCGGCGAGGGGATGTTTGCGATTGAGGGAAAATCGGTGACGCCGATCTCGCAAGTCGGTTCGCAGGTGAAAACCGATAAGAAAACTCTCTTGAAACAGATCCTTTCGCCGATTCCGATCGTACCGGGAAAGCTTAATGTGGAGATTCCGGGCGCCAAGGCCAAGACCCGCATCCGTACCAGCGGGCCGGAGTTTTATTTGCGGGAAGCGCCGCCGGACCCAGACCGGGATTCGAGCGTTTACAAGAGCAGCCGGCCCGGGGAATCGGGGCCGGAGGTGGAGCTGGTGCGCGCCACCGTGAAGGGGAACCGGCGGCAACTGGAATCGATTCGCAGCATGTTTGGGCAGGAAATTGGAACGGAGCGAAAATCGATCGCAATTCAGAGATGGGAAGTGGCCGCCACGGTGTACCGGTTCACTCTTGGCGAGCCCTTGCCGCCGGGCGAGTATGCGCTGGCAGAAATTTTGCCGGATGGGATGAATTTCTTTGTTTGGGATTTTGGGGTGGACGGCCCCCCGGGGTCGCAGGCCAGCAAAAAATAACCCTTTGCCCAGTTAGCGAGTCCACCGCTTGCGTCCGGTTAAGCCACCGAAGGACAGCCAAGAGTGGCAGAGTGCAGCAATAGAGCGTCACGCCCATTAAGTCTGCATACACATACGTGTATTAAGATATGAGTCGCTGTCCCACTGAATCCATTCTCCTTTTCTACACCTAGCTATTGTTTTGTACCGGCTGGCAGCGGCGGCGGACGGCGCTCCATTTCTGTGGGCACGGCGATGGAGCGGGCGCCATTCTTGCCGACGCTGCGGATGGCGAAGAAGTGATTATCGGTGGAGACGCCACGCAGCACGGTTTCGCCGGCGGTTGTGGCGAAATCGTAGACTTGCCAGCGCGGGTCGGTGGTTTCGCGCCACAGGATTTCGAACCCCGCGCGCTCGGAATCATCTTCGGCAGACCAGGAAACTTTGGCGTCCGGTGTGACGCCGCCCGCGAGGCGCGCTTTGGTCGGCGGTGCGGGCGCCATAGCCAACTGCGCCAGAGCTTCCGCGTTATCGCGAGCGACGTCACCGAGAAAGCTGGCGGTCAGATATTTCGCGAAGTCGCCGTACTCGATGCCGTTTTCGGTGCGCGGGGTTTGATGCTGGTGAGTGTAATCCTCCAGCGGCTCGGTGAAGCGCACCGCTGGCAGGCCCGCTTTGTAAAAGGGATAGTGATCGCCGCCCCGGCCGTAGCGATCGACGCGAAAAATCATGCGAATGTTTTCGCGGCCGTCGATTTCCTCGATGGCGCGGGCCAGCTCGCGGCCGGGGGAATCGGAGTCGTCGATTTCGCCGTTACCGGAGAAAAGGCGTACGCGATGCGGCGCTCCCGGCGAGGGGTCGTCGCCGACAATGTCGTCATCGAGCATACCGCCGATGGTGTAGCCCTGCTGCTTGGCCCATTCGAGAAGATGATAGCCGCCGAGCAGGCCTTGTTCTTCCCCGGGAATGGCGGCAAATAAAATGCTGGCGCGGTACCCGCCCTTGCCGTTGGCGGCGGCCTTGCTGACCAGGCGCGCGGACTCCACGCTGACGGAAACGCCGGAGGCATCGTCGTCGGCACCGGGGGCGTCTGCATCCGTGCTCATGATGTCGGAAGGCCGCGAGTCATAGTGGCCGGAGACGAGGAAGAGCGTCTTGGCGAGTTTGGGGTCGGAGCCGGGCAGAATGGCGTACACGCTTTCCAGGTGCAGCGGCTTGCCGGATGTTCGCTCAGAGGTGGACTCGAATTTATCGACCACGACTTGCAGCTTGGCGCCGGATTCCTTGGCGATGCCATTGAGGCGCGCCACGATGTGATCGCGGGCACAGCCGATGCCGCGCTTGGGGTCGGTCCAAGAAGAAAGAGAGAGGCGTGTGCCGCAGGCGACCAGCTGTTCGATAAGCGCGACCATGGATTGGTCATCGACGCTTTGGCGCGCAATGGCGGCTGGCGGGCGGGGCAACAGCTTGGGATGCGGCTGGCCTTGCTGCGGCTCGGCCGGATCGCGCGGAGCGGATTGCTGCGCCAAGGCCGGGAGGAGTGCGGCTGCGCAGAGACAAACGCTAGCGACGAGTGCACGAACGATTCGAGTGCAAGTTATGGAATTGCCGTTGGTGATCAAGGTGTAGCTCCGGGGAAGCATGTTCGACAGTCCGGCATTCTAGCGCAAGTGCGCAGTTGGCACGAAGGGCTGTGAAGTGCTCGCCTGCATGGTGGTCGCCAATGCGGAGATTCATCCGCTGAACCCGCGGGATGGAGCAGAGTTGGCGTTCCCGGGGCGCGAGGCTTGACACTGCTTTCTCACAAGGGACATTGTAAGTGCACAAATGGATCTCACCTCGCTACGGCAGTGGATCAACGCGCTGTGGGTCGTGTTCGGTTTGTACTGGATCGTTTCGGCGTTCAAGCTGAAGAAGACGAAAAAGCGCGAATCGTGGAACCAGCGATTCGGCTACGTGGTGCCGCTGCTAGCCGCGTTTTACCTGTTTCGGCCGCGGGCCCACTATCGGTGGCTGGGCGCGCGGTTCGTTCCAGCGAACGAGGCGATCGGTTGGGCCGGTGTTGCGGTTACGGCCGCCGGCGTGGCCATCGCGATTTGGGCGCGCTGGCATCTGGGCACCAACTGGAGCGGAGTCGTCACGCTTAAGGAAGGGCACGAACTGATTCGCAGCGGCCCTTATCGGACGATTCGCCATCCGATTTATACCGGGATTTTGTTCGCGTTGTTGGGTAGCGCCATCGCGGTGGGTGAGGTGCGCGGTCTGCTGGGCTTAGCGATAGCGTGGCTGTCCTTCTACATAAAAGCCCGTCGCGAGGAGTCGTTCCTCACGCAGGAATTCGGCCCCAGCTTCGCCGAACACACCAGGCGCACAGGCATGTTCCTGCCACACTTCTCTTAACTATGTCGCCGCGACCTACGTCATCCATGCCAGTGCGATGATCTCATTTCCTGCCAGCGGGTCCGCTTGCGGATACGCTGTCATCCGGACCCTTTTATCTTCGTGTATACTTGACGTCCCATAGCTTGACGTCCCACAACAGGTCTTCTGGTCCGCGGCCAATTCCCAGTCGAAGATCGGGTAGGATCATTCGACATACGAGGACTCATACCGCGCCACTGGGTTCAGCGTACCTTACGTTTAACGGAGAGATTAATCCATGAATAGCACGAGCCCGCAGTTGGACCCCGGTCCCATTCTCCAGACAGCCTTCGCCTTTTGGTCCTCCAAGGTTCTTCTTACCGCCGTCCAGCTCGGCGTGTTCACCAAACTGGGCAAGCGCCGCATTACGGGGACGGAACTCGGCGCAGAACTTGGTCTGCACCCGCGCAGCATCAGCGATTTTTTCGACGCCCTCGTCGCGATGAAGTTCCTCGACCGCGAGAGCGACGGACCGTCGGCCAAGTATTTCAACACGGCCTCTGGTGCGCTCTATCTCGACCGCGAAAGCCCTCGCTATGTCGGCGGTATTCTTGTGATGCTTAACGAGCGGCTCTTCAAGTTCTGGCACGACCTGCCCGAGGCCTTACATACCGGGAAGCCACAGAACGAAATCAAGCATGGTCAGAAGGGAATGTTCGAGGAGCTTTACAAAGATCTGCCGAGGCTGGAACAGTTCATGGCCGCCATGACTGGGCTTTCCCGGATTAATTTTGAGGCCTTCGCGGAGAAATTTGATTTTTCAAAATTCAAAACTCTTTGCGATGTTGGCGGTGCGACGGGCTTGCTTTGCATTGAAGCCGCCAAGAAGCACCCACATCTCCAGTGCGTTTCCTTCGACCTGCCTGCCGTCGAACCAATCGCACGCAAACACATCACCTCCGCTGGGCTGAGCGACCGTATCAGCGTAGCCGCCGGTGATTTCTTCAAGGACCCGCTGCCCAAGGCGGACCTCATCACCATGGGCATGATTCTCCATGACTGGAATCTGGAGAAGAAGATGCACCTCATCCGGGCGGCTTACGATGCCCTGCCGCCGAACGGCGCGTTGGTCGCCATCGAAGCCCTCATTGACGACACCCGCCGCGAGAACGTTTTCGGTCTGCTCATGTCGTTGAACATGCTCATCGAATTTGGCGATGCGTTCGACTATTCCGCGGCGGATTTCCGCAAATGGTGCGGAGAAGTTGGCTTCAAACGTTTCGACGTCATTTATCTCGCAGGAGCATCCAGCGCGGCAGTTGCCTACAAATGATTATCGTTGCGCTGGCATAACCGCCAGCATCGATACAACAACGTTAGCCTGCCTAAACGGGAGGCTTCGCCACAGTCGGTCGCAGCAGCTACGACCATTATGAATGGTTCGTCGCCCAACCGGAAACTGGGCTCCAGCTCTCACTGCCTTCCGGTTGTCCTGATCGAACGCCGCTGCTAGGCCTCTTCCTCTACCAATTGTTCGCCGTGGGCGGCCTTGTGGGCGGCTATAACCTTTTCGGCTAGCTCGTTGGGCACGTAGTCGTAGTGGGAAAATTCCATGGAGTACGTTGCGCGGCCTTGCGTCTTGGAGATCAGGTCGTTGGCGTAGGTCAGCATTTCGGCGAAGGGGACTTGGGCTTTGATGATTACGTTGTGGCCACGCAAATCGCTTCCGGCGATACGGCCGCGGCGGGAGCTGAGGTCGCCCATCAAGTCGCCCGAATATTGGTCGGGCGCGTAGACCTCGACGTGCATCACCGGTTCGAGCAATGTGGGCCGGGCTTGCTTCATGGCTTCCTTGAAGGCCAGCGAGCCGGCGATTTTGAAGGCCATGTCCGAAGAGTCGACATCGTGGTATTTGCCGTCGTAGAGAATGGCGCGGAAATCGACGACGGGGAAGCCGGCCAGATAGCCGCGCGCGGCGGCTTCGCGAATGCCTCGTTCCACCGAGGGAATCCAGTTCTTGGGAATGGCGCCGCCAAAAACATCGTCGACGAATTCGATGCCCTTGCCGCGTTCGACGGGCTCCATCTTGATGCGGCAGACGCCAAACTGGCCGTGTCCGCCGGACTGCTTTTTGTGCTTGCCCTCGACGTCGGCGCGGCCGCGAATCGTTTCGCGGTAGGGAACTTTGGGCGGCTTGAGGGTGAGATCGACGTGATAGCGCTTGTGCAGCTTGGCTACGACCACTTCGATGTGCTGCTGGCCTGAGCCGGCCAGCAAAAATTCCTTGGTCTGCGGATCGCGCGAAAAACGCAGCGCGGGATCTTCTTCCATGATTTTGTGGATGCCCACGCCAATCTTGTCTTCGTCGGCGCGGGTCTTGGGTTCGATGGCGAAGGTGATGGAAGGCTCGGGAAGCTGCGCCGGCGAATAATAGATCGGCGAACTTTTATCGCCGAGCGTCTCACCAGTGGTGGACTCTTTCAGCTTGGCGATGGCGCCGATATCGCCGGCGTGCAGCTCCTGAATTTCGGTGAGCTGCTTGCCTTGCACCACCTGGCTGTGCTGAAAGCGCTCGGGGATGCCGCGGTTGTAGTTGAGCAGCGTAGCGTCATTCTTGAGCACGCCGCTTTTGACCTTGAAATAGTTGATGCGGCCAGCGAAGGGGTCGGCGAGCGTCTTAAAGAAGAAGACGGAAAGGGGCTGAGTGTCGTCATACTTGCGCTCGATGCGGTCGCCCTGGCTCTTGGGTTCCTTGAAGCCGACCTGGGAATGCTCGTCGGGATGGGGGAAAACATCGGCAATGAAGGTGAGGAGACTGGCGGTGCCGACATTGCGCAGCGCGGAAACCATGAGGACCGGGAAAATCTTTTCGGCGACAATGGCCTTGCGTACGCCGGGAATCAAATCCTCGATGGGAATGGTGCCTTCGCGGAAAAATTCTTCCATCAGCTCGTCATCGCCCTCGGCTACCATCTCGACTAATTTTTCGTGCGCGGCTTTGGCTTCATCGGCCAGCGCGGCGGGAACTTCTTCGATGGAAGGCTTGCCGTCGCCGTCGGGCTTGTACATGTGGGCCTTCATGGCCACCAGATCGATTACGCCGCGAAAACCCTTTTCGGTGCCGATGGGCAGCTGCAGAGCGACTACGTTGCGGCCGAAGACGGACTCCAGCGATTCCATGGAACGCTCGAAGCTGGAAAGCTCGCGATCAATCCAGGTGAGGACAAACGCGCGGGGGATGTCGTACTCGGTGCAATAATCCCAAACCTTCTCGGTGGTCACTTGCGAGCCGACGTGGGCGTCAACGGCAATCAGTGCGGCGTCGGCGGCGATCAGCGAGGCTTTGGTTTCGGTGATGAAGGTGGAGTAGCCGGGGAGATCGATGAAATTTATCTTTACGTTGCTGCCTTCACAAAGGGTGCAGGGCCATTCGGCATACGCCAGGCCGGTCTGAATCGATATTTTTCGCTGGATTTCTTCTTCGTCCCAATCGGTGGTGGTGCTGCCTTCCGCAACTTTTCCCCACCGCGGGGTCATGCCCGCGGTGTAGAGCAACGACGACACCAGTTGCGTCTTTCCGGTGCCGCCGTGGCCGACAATGCCAACGTTGCGAATGTCCTTGGTGGGATAGCTCTTCATACAGACCTCCATTGGGCGAGGTCCGCCAAGCAGGATGAAGGCGCGGGCCTGCGCCTGGCTTGTGGTGCTGGGGTTTTGAGAGCGCGGCCCTTTCCCTGGGTCCTGCGAAGAAGGACGAAGAGTGAGCTGAATCCCCTGGTCGGCTCTCGTGCGGTGTCGGCCCTGGACAGCCAGGGCCACACGAGGCGGATGCTAGCACAGCGCATTGTGCAGGGCAATCGCTGGCGCGCTTATTCCGAAGCCGGCCAGGGATCGAGGACGGTATGCATGCCGGGCAAGACGGAGATTCGCTTGCTCCAATCGGCGTGGCCGGAAGCTTTTACGACGATGAGGTAGGTCTGCCCAGCGGCAAGCGGTATAGAGGCGGGGATGTCCCCAACGAACTTGCCGTCGACATAAATCTCCGCCGCTTGCGGCTCGCTGAATTCAATGATGCCGAATGCCCGATCGGCCGAACCCGTCTTGGCCCTTGCGGCAGAGACAGGCGACGCCAGCAGTTCCTTGCCCGGCGCGTTGGGGTCCGGAAAATATTGGAGTAAGACAGCGAGCAGGTCCGAGGCGCTGATGGCAAAGCCGATTCCGGTAACGTCTTTCTTCTCAAGTTTTAGGGTGTTGATTCCAATCACCTGGCCGCGAGCGTTCAGCAACGGGCCGCCGCTGTTGCCCGGATTTATAGTGGCATCGGTTTGGATCCAGATGCCGGGACCAGCGGCGGAAAATTTTCCTACGGCGCTGACGATGCCTTTGGTGGCGGCGAATGGCATGGCGCCGCCGGGATTGCCGATGGCAATTACGGTTTCCCCCTGGCGCACGTTGCTGGCGGCCGCGAGGCTCAGATAGGGATACTCGTCCCCTTCGACTTTCACCAGCGCGATGTCGCGTTCTGGATCCACGTGAATTATGTTGGCGGCAAGCTGCTGCCCGCTGGGCAAGACCGCGAGCAAGGAACTCTCGCCACGGGCAAGATGCGCATTGGTGGCAATCACGCCTTTTTCCGTGACGAAAAAGCCGCTGCCCGCCTTGCTCAGCCCTTTCAGGCGCACGACCGCCGCCTTCGCGTGGGCGATTACATCCTCGAGCGGCAACGCCGGCGAGGTGGCGATGTTTTCCGGCGTATCCGCGGTTCCCGGGATGTCCGCCGAGATGCTGCCGGTGAAGACTTTGGAGATCGGATCGAGGTCGACATGAAAATGATTGGTCTTCACCAGCCAATACTCCCCATGATTGTGACCTTTAAGCGAAACCCAATTCATCGGCCCTTCGGTCATCTGCAGCTCTTTGGTGGTGTAGCCGGCCATGCTGATGCGCGCGGTCATGGAATGCTGCAGACGGCGGCCCAGCGCGGTCTTGGTCTTATGGAAGTAGCCTCCGGGCATTTCTTCTTCGTAAGGCGTGGTCCCGACGATGACGCCATTGATTTCGACGCTGGCTCCCGGCGGAGTGCTGGTGATTGTCAGCGTATCCGCGCGCGCCCGGAGCGCGCAGGCACAGATCAGGCATGCCAGCGAAAAAAGAAGCAGCCGGCGGGATGCCATGCGCTAACCTCCCCGAGATGAACCGTAGCGGCCAATCTTCAGATTGGCAGTGGCCGTCTAAAGACCGGCCACTACATACGCCTAGAGATTACCAGTTATTAAAATACTTTAGAAGCGAAACCTAGCGGCCGGCTTTTGGCTTGCCGCCTTCGGTGGAATAGCCGGGGCAGGAGAGTACCGGCAGCCGCGGATATTTGGGGAAACTGGGATCGCTGGCGGAGAGTTGGCACAGTAGAAAGGCAGAGCCGCGTTCCGACTTTATCGTTCGCGCATGGCGGCAATCGGAGCACAGCCCGACTTGCACCATCTTCTGAGGGTCGCTCACCAATTAAGAATAACGCAGGCGCCTGCTCGATGGAGCGCGGTTCGCTCGCTATTCGGCTTCGCGGGCTTGCATGGACTGGTCGATCATCATGGTGGGGTAGCGAAAGCCGGCGCCTGGAGGAGCGGGGGCGTGGCGCGCGGTGACGGTGAAATCGCTGCCGGAGCACTGTACCTCGTAAGTGTAGCCGTCGCGCTCCGGGCGGGACATGCTCATGGAGCCGGAAGAGAGCAGCTCGTCCATGTTCATGCAGTGCCCATCGACGCCGATGCTGGTGCGCTCGGCCTTGGCGATTTGCAGCAGGTCCATTTTTACGCCGGTAAGGCTGATCGCTTGCGTCGCCACCGTGCCCTCGGCGACGGTGGGAATCCTCTTCAAGTACAGAATGTAAATGCCAAAGAGAAAACCGGTGGTGACCAGCAGCGAGACGAAAATCTTCATAATGAGAATTGTGGAACGTGAGACGGAGCACTGCAACTGCGGCGTCGGTACATGGTGCGGAAGGAAACAACAGGTAGCTCGTGTTGGTTACGTAAGGACAGTTTCTTCCTCGCGGAGTTTCTCAGCGTTTAGAGTTCCAGCAGTGGTGACGCCGGAGACATCCGTCGCGGAATAGCAACAAGGAAAAAGCCCGGGGACAACCACGGGCTCTTTGTCGATCGAGTTTTCTGTCCGCGCTTAGTGGATGGCGCGAGGCACTTCCACGCGCTTGGCCTTGGGTTCCGGGGGGACAATAGCTGGCCCCACCGGATCCTTCTGCAAGGCGTGTTCCAGCACTTCGTCGAGCGTTCGCACGTAGACGATCTTCATGTCTCCGAGAATTTCCGGCGTAAGATCGGCTACCGCATTGGGCTCGTTGTCCGCGGGCAACAGCACTTCCTTGATGCCCGCGCGCTTGGCACCGAGCACTTTCTCCTTCACCCCGCCGATGGGCAGCACCACGCCGGACAGGGTCATTTCTCCGGTCATGGCCAGGCCCTCACGCACCGGTCGCCCGCTGAGCAGGCTGACCAAAGCGGTGACCATCGCCGCGCCCGCCGAAGGTCCATCTTTCGGCACCGCGCCCGAGGGTACGTGGACGTGAATGTCCTGCTTGCGGAAGAAGTCCGGGTCGATGCCATAGCGTTCGCCATTGGCACGCGTCCAGGTTAGCGCCGCGGTCATGGATTCTTGCATGACTTCGCCGAGATGCCCGGTCATGGTGAACTGCTTGCCCCCGCGCATGCGGGTGGCTTCGATGAAGATGATGTCGCCGCCCACCGGCGTCCACACCAAACCCACGGCTACGCCGGGTTTCTTGACGCGTTCCGCGACTTCCTTTTCCGTACGGAACTTGGGTACGCCCAGGAACTCCCGGACGACTTCCGGAGTGACCACCATTTTTTCGGTCTTGCCTTCGGCGATGCGCCGGGCTTGTTTTCGCGTGATGGTGGCAATCTCGCGCTCGAGGTTGCGCACCCCGGCTTCGCGGGTGAAGCTGTGAATGATTTCCTGGAGGCCGGCATCGGTGAACTCCAGTTGCTCGCCCACCTTCAGTCCGTGCTCCGCCGCTTGCTTGGGAATCAGGTACCTGTGCGCGATGTGCAGCTTCTCTTCCCCCGTGTAGCCGGGCAGTTCGATGATTTCCATGCGGTCGCGCAGCGGCTCGGGGATGGGATCCATCCAGTTGGCGGTGGCGATGAACAGCACTTTGGAGAGATCGAACGGCACGTCGAGATAGTGATCGCGGAACGCGTTGTTTTGCTCCGGGTCCAGCACTTCCATGAGCGCGGAAGACGGATCGCCACGGAAGTCGCGTCCAAGCTTGTCCACTTCGTCGAGCATCATGACCGGATCGTTCATCTCCGCGCGCTTGATGCCTTGAATAATTTGCCCAGGCAGCGCGCCGATGTAGGTCCGGCGGTGTCCGCGAATTTCCGCTTCGTCGTGCATACCGCCCAGGGCGATGCGCACGAATTTGCGTCCAAGCGAGCGCGCAATGGACTTACCCAGCGAGGTTTTGCCTACGCCCGGAGGCCCTATGAAGCACAAAATCGGCCCCTTCATTCCTGGCTGCAATTTCTTAACCGCCAGGTAATCCAGGATGCGCTCTTTGACCTTTTCCAGGTCGTAGTGGTCCTCGTTAAGAATGGTCTGCGCTTTGGTGATATCGATTTCCTCATTGCCAGAGGACTTGCTCCACGGCAGCGAGGTCATCCATTCCAGATAGGTTCGCGAAACCATGTATTCCGCGGAAGCCGGAGTCATCTTGGCCAGCCGCTTCAGTTCGCGGTCGCATTCCTTCTTGGCTTCCGCGGACATGTTGGCTTCTTCGACTTTTTTGCGAAGCTCGTCGATCTCCTGCATGGAGTCGTCGGATTCGCCCAACTCCTTCTGAATGGCCTTCATCTGCTCGCGCAGCAGATACTCGCGCTGATTCTGGCTCACTTGCTCCTGTACCTGCTCGTGGATCTTGGAGCGCAGCTCGAGAACTTCCAGCTCCTTGGAAAGCTCGCGGATCAGAGCTTCCAGGCGCTTGCGCACGTTAGGCGTCTCGATCAACTCCTGGCGGATGAGCGTGGAAAGCGAAGGCAGCGTCCCGGCGATGAAATCGGCCAGACGGCCGGGATCATCGATGTTCAGCGCGACCGACTGCAAATCGTCGGAAAGTTGCGGAGAATGACCGACCACGTCGCGGAACAGTTCCTGAGCATTGCGCTGCAGAGCCTCAAGTTCGGCGTCCACCTCGCCAACAAAATCCGGCTGCGGTTCCACGCGCGCCTTCATGAATGGCCGCAGCGTAATCAGGTCGGCGACCTGCACCCGTTGCAAACCCTCGAGGAAAATCACCACATTGCCGTTTGGCATCTTGACGGTCTTATGTACTTTGGCCACGGTCCCGACCTTGTGCAGGTCCGCAGCAGAGGGTTCCTCAATGCGCGGATCGAGTTGCGCGACCACCGCCAAAAGCTTTTCCTCGCCCTCTAAGGAGTTAACTAGTGCCAGCGAGCTTTCGCGCCCGACGGTAAGCGGCAGGACCGCCCCGGGAAAGAGCACGGTGTCCCGCACGGGCAGGACCGGTAAAACGTCTGGCACCGAGAATTTTTTGTCAGCCATATGTCCCCAATCTTAAGCGTTCCTCAGAGGAGAGGAGCGCTCGAATGGTTAGATGCGACGGGGTGGTAAAGGGTGCGAATATGAAATTGTAACCATCACACAATCTTAGCGCAACAGACTAATATTCTAGAAGTCTCCGTGCCGACCTCACAAGTCTAAATAAAATGCTTATAATCAACTACCTACAAGTCTAAAAATGGCGGCCTAGACGATTCATCGCGTTTTGTCGGCGATTTGCCTCTTATTCCCTCCCATTCTGCGCGCGAACTCCACAGCTTCTTCCTTGGCGCTGAATTGCCCTTCCAGCTGAGCATCCTCCACGGCGTTCAAAATCTCGCTAAAGACCGGCCCCGGCTGAAAGCCCATTGCGAGCAAATCGTCGCCGGTCAGCAGCCGCGGGGGCCGAATTTGCTCGGGCGGCGTTTCCGCCAGCGTACGTCGAACAAAATCATAGGACTCCAGGCGCCGGTGGCTGGATAGGCAGTCAAGCCGATGCAGTTCCAAGTGCTCCTCAAACCGCGGCATGCGCACAAAGCGTTTGAACGTCGAAGCCCGCATCTTTTCGACGTCTTTGAACTTCATGTGGTTGGCCACCAGCGCCACGATCTGTTCCGATTCTTCGTTCGAGAAGTGCAGCCGCCGCGTAATCTCCAGCGCCATGCGCACCCCGACATCCACGTGCCCGTCGAAACGGATGCGATCGCCCGTCTCTTCCGCCGACTTAAAGGTGGGCGGCTTGCCCACATCATGCAGCAGTACGCCCCAAGCCAATGTGGGCGAGACGCCGGCGGGCAGTTGCTCGATCATGAGGCGAGTGTGGATCCAGACGTCGCCCTCGGGATGGTACTGGGGCGGCTGCGCAACGCCGTGCATTGCAGCGACTTCCGGCAGAACCGCGGACAGCAGCCCGGATTCTTCCAGGAGTTCAAATCCGCGCCGCGCGGCGCCTTCGGTGAGCAGCTTGGTAAGTTCGCCGCCGACGCGTTCCGCGGAAATATGTGAACCAACTTCGGGCGCATGGTGTCGAATGGCCTCGAATGTGGCAGGCTCGATCCCGAATCGTAAGCGGGCGGCAAACCGTACCGCGCGCAGCAAACGCAGCTTGTCTTCGCGGAAGCGCCGGGCCGGTTCGCCAATCGCGCGGATGACGCCAGTTCGCAGGTCGGTCTGCCCACCGACGTAGTCAAGCACCTCGCCGGTGTCGTGGCGCATCAGCAGGCCGTTGATGGTGAAGTCGCGCCGCTGTACATCCTCCTGCGGAGTGCGCGCATAGGCCACGCCGTCCGGGTGTCGCCCATCGGAGTAACCGGCATCGGAGCGAAATGTGGCCACCTCTACCATGACGCCGTCGCGAGGTACGACCATTACACCGAATTGCGCTCCCACCGCGATGCTATCCGGAAAGAGTTGTATCACCGTGGAAGGCGTGGCGTCGGTGGCCACGTCGTAATCCGCAGGAACGCGCCCCAGAAGCAAATCGCGCACGCAGCCGCCCACTAGCAGGGCCTGATGCCCGCTGTTCAGCAGCCTCTCGCAAATGGAATTGGCCAGCTCTCGCGGATCCATTTCTTCATTATGCGGCCACCATCGCGTGGATGACCAATGGAACGTTGGACGATGTGGGACCTCCCAGGCACATTCTTGGTCGACAACCGCGTAGCAAGTCGATGCCGGGATTCTGCGGCTCAGCGGTCTAAATGCCTCCTGGATTGACTCTGCCTGGATCTCATCGAACGGAACTTTATACGCCTGTGCGGCGTACCTTATCGACAGCGGGCCAAATCACGAATGGCGCCCCGGCGCCCCGAAAAACTTGAGGAGCGGAAAATGGACGGCACAATTATCGGGTTAGTGGCTGTGGTTATGAGCCTGGGTATTCCCCTGGGCGCGATGTACACTCATTACCGCGTGCGCCAGCTGCGCTCCGAAGAGCGCCTGGCGGCTATTGCCAAGGGTGTCTCTATCCCCATGGAGCCAGAACTCTCACAAGCGGCTCGCTCCCGCCGGGCCGGGATCCTGCTGACTTGTGGCGCGGTCGGCTTCATCGTTGCCCTGGGCTTCATCGCACAGATTGAGCACGAGCCGGACACCTGGACCGCCGCGGCTCTGGGCGTCATCCCCCTGGCCCTCGGCATCGGCTACTTCGTCGATTTCACCCTGATTCGCCGCGACCTGCACGTCTCGTAGCGCGCGTATCTATCGCTTAGGGTGAATGGCATGCATTGTCGTCCGGCGCGCCTCCGGGCCTATGGATTCCGTTTCTGATCTGCGACCAGCACGCCCGCTTCGGCGTAATTCGTCGGCGGAAGGTCGTGGAACGCTACGTGGATGTTCTCGCGCTTCGCCCGTCCGTCTTCGATCAGCACATTGGTGATTCGGTCCGCGATCCTGCGTTTCTGTTCCGGCGTGCGTCCTTCCACCCAGGTAATTTGCACATGCGGCATTTGCGCTGCCTCCCAAAGAATTTGGCAAGCCGCATTCTATCTCATCACGAGTTGACTTTATTTGAGTGCGGTAGCGACTGACGGAGACGACGCTCCGCTCTGTGGCTGTGGCGCCAGGGCGCTCGGCCAGATCACTTCCAAGGTGGTTTCACGCCGCACCAGCATTTTGGGGCGCTTGCTGACACGGATAATCAAGGTATTTTCGCCGTCGGCACGGAGCTCCCCTAAACCTTCCTTTTCGGTTTGTAAGCTCTTGTCCGCTCGGTACAGCGCCACGCGAAGCTGGTGCGGCCCGGCTGGCAACAAACGCTCCAGGCGCATCGGATCGGCTGCCGCCTGGTCCCGCAATGCCGTTGTGAGCAGCAGTTCATGATCGGCAAATATGGCCAGCGTTCCTTCGCTTACGCTGGCGTCAATTTTGATACGCAGCGCCGCACGTTCAACCGCGACCGGGACTACGGCAACTGCCGGTGTCGGCAATGCAGGAGCTGCCACGGTAATTTCGGACCGGCTTTCGCTGGCGGCCGGCGACACCGTGCGAGCCACATCAATCCTATAACGCTTGGGCGGCGGTTCCGCCGACCGAATCAGACGAATCCGTTTCGGGGGCGCAAAGCTCTTGGGATCTGCAGGCTCCTGGGAGACCGGCAGCGGAGTTTGCGCGGCGGACAATGCCGGCAAATCCTCCGGAACTTTCGGTGCAGCCAGGAATGCCGCTGGCTCCGGGGCCGGGGGCACGTGAAAATGGGAGACCACGGCCCGGCCGACCGGCACACTCAGCCCGGCCAGTAAGACCACGGCGGCGAAGGCCCAAATGTCGCGGGACTGAAGAGGGCGCGACCACCACGAAACGCTGGCGACCGGCGGCTGGGCCGGGGCACGGCGGGTCAGCGGGAATAGCGATGCGGCCAGCGCATCTCCGGAAGGATAACGGTCTTCCGGCTTCTTCGCCAGGCAGCGCATTACGATGTGATCGAGCCCGGACGGCAATGCCGGGTTGCGTCGCGATGGCTCGACCGGATCGGCGGTCAGAATTTGTGCGCAAACGGCGGCTACCGAGCTGCCATCAAAGGGTGGCACCCCGGTCAGCATCTGGTACAGGACGATGCCCAGGGAAAACAGGTCTGAGCGAGTGCTGTGCGGCTCGCCCATGATCTGCTCTGGGGCCAGGTACGCGGGCGTGCCCATGATTCGTCCAGATCCGGAAACTTGGGTGGCAAAGCGCGCGATCCCGAAGTCGCTCAGCTTAACCTCGCCTTCTTCCGTGATCATGATGTTGGCCGGTTTGACGTCACCGTGGATGATTCCGGCATGGTGCGCACGACCCAACGCCGTGGCCAGGTCCGCAGCCCAGGAACAGGCCCGCGGCCAGGGAATCGGTGATTCAGAGAGAACCTGCTGCAATGTTCGCCCGTTGATGTACTCCATCACCAGGTAGGCGATGCCGGTTTCTTCAACGCCAACGTCGAACAAATTCACTATGGCGGGATGGGATAGCTGACCTACGATTTGCGCTTCGCGCAGGAACTGTTTCTGCTGCGGCGCTGCGCCAAAGGAATGCACCAGCGTCTTGATGGCCACCGTGCGGCCGATGATCTTGTCGCGTGCTTTGTCCACGCGGCTGGTGGCGCCGAAACCCAAGGGGCCAAGGATCTCGTAACGGTCTTTTTGCATGGTTGAGGGCAAACCCGCACCTGGTTTTCGGACACCAGGATCAAGCGGGATATTGAATGGAAAATCGCGGAAATGGAATGGGCTGGGAGTTCAGGTGGGGACTAGACTTTGGTACCACGTCCAAAGGGCTAAGGACTTTGCTGTAGAACCAAATGGCTGATAAGTTGCTGATAAGCCGTGGCTTATTGATCACCGAAGAATCCACAGGGCGTCTGCGCCGCCATTCTCGCTCCCCCAGTACCACGTCTGGCGTTTACAAATGGTTGGTCAGCATGCCTTAAGCGGAACGCAGCAGCTGGCCGACCCGCCCGCGCAAAGACGTGGGTTGAGCTTGGGTGGTGGCCGTCACATTGCGCCGTGCCAGGGGGTGCAGCCGCTCGGCGAGGAGGTCCGCGGAGGCGCAGCGAGCAGCGGGGTCCTTCGCGAGGCACGAAGCGATCAGCTCGTTAAAGGCAGCCGGTACCGATGGATTGGAGTGCGAGGGTGGCAAGGGCGTCGCGGACAGAACCTTGGCGCAGATACCCTGCAAAGACTCGGCGTCAAACGGCCGGTGGCCGGTCACCATTTCGTATAACACCACGCCCAGCGAGAAAATATCGGAACGGGCGTCTTGGGCTTTGCCAACGATCTGTTCCGGACACCAATAGGCTGGCGATCCCAGCAGGGGCGTATCCTTGCCGTCGTGGCTGGCCACCCGGGCCATGCCGAAGTCGGTTAATTTGATGCGTTCATCGTCGGTGATCAGAATATTGGCGGGTTTGACGTCCCCGTGGATTACGCCTTTGCGGTGCGCGACAGCCAGCGCTGTCGCTACGTCCGCGGCCCAGGCGCATGCTTTTGCGCAAGGAATACTGCCTTTCTCGAGCAATTTCTCGAGTGGTTGACCCTGGATGAACTCCATCACCAGATAGGGGGTCTGTGAACTCTCGTCGACGCCCATATCGTGCAGGGTAATAATGGCCGGGTGGGAGATTTGGCCAACCACGCGCGCTTCTTGCACAAACCGGTTGCGCGCCTCGCCGCGCGCCAGATTGCTGGGCAGGAGCTTGATCGCCACGATACGGGCGATCAGCGGATCAAAGGCGCGGGCCACACGGCCATTCGCGCCGACGCCAATGATTTCCAGGATCTCATAACGGCCGACCTTTCGTAGGTCAGGGTAGGCTTGCATGGGGACGTTCCTCTCTACACTCTTATGGCTAGCATAAAGCATAGGCCCGGGACCCGGAGAAGGCTATGAAGCGGAAGTTTCCAAAATGGACGGTACCCGCGTACTAGCTCGTGGCCGTTTATCTGGGGTTCATGTTGGGGGCGGTATACCTGAATCGCCTTCAGACCAGTAATCTGAGGGAAGAAGAGAGAAACCATGCACAAACACCTCACCGTTACCCGCATCGCCGGACTTTCAGCTGCCCTTCTTGTCGGCACCACAGCGTTGCTGCACGCTGCACCCAACACCTCGGCACCCAGACCCTCCGCACCCGGCTATCACGTCATCAAAACGGTCCCCGTCCCGGGCGATGAAGGCTGGGACTATGTTTACGTGGACGCTAACGCCCGCCGCGTCTACATCTCCCACGGTTCGCACACCGTGGTCATGAACGCCGACACCTACGCCATTGAGGGCGACATTCCCGACACCCAGGGCGTCCACGGCATAGCCATCGCCTCGGGCCTGGGTCGCGGCTTCATCAGTGACGGCCGCGCCAATACCGTCACCATCTTCGACCTCAAAACCTTGAAAACCATCGGCACCGCCAAGACCGACGCTAATCCTGATGCCATCGTCTATGACCCCGCCAGCAAACGCGTCTTCACCTTCAACGGCCGCGGCAGAAATTCCACCGCCATCAACGCCGCCGACGGCTCCATCGCCGGCACCATTCCTCTCGGCGGCAAGCCGGAGTTCGCCGTCGCCGATGGCAAGGGCTCTGTCTTTGTCAACGGCGAAGACTCCTCCGAGCTCATCGCCATCGATTCGCAAGACCTAAAAGAGACGCACCGCTGGCCGCTCGCTCCCTGCAAATCTCCCTCCGGCCTGGCCGCCGACCTCAAGACCCGCCGCTTGCTCTCCGTCTGCGACGACAAGGTCTCCTCCATCACCGACGCCGACTCCGGCAAAGTCGTCGCCAATCCTGCCATTTGCGAGGGTCCCGACGCCGCCGGCTTCGATCCCAGTTCCAACTATTTCTTCGCTTCCTGTGGCGACGGCAATCTCACCGTAATTCACGAAGATTCGCCGGACAAATACACCGTCGTCGAAACCGTTCCCACCAAGCGCAGCGCCCGCACCATGGGCCTCGACCTCAAGACCCACAAAATCTTTCTGCCCAGCGCAGAGTTCGACCCTCCGGCTCCAGGCGAGCGCCGCGGCAAGATGAAGCCCGGCTCCTTCGCCATCATCGTGGTGGCCAAGTAGCGCACCGTTGCCGCGAACACGGGCTGCCCCGTAGATCGCTTCAAGTGGGTACAACAACGCGCGAGTATGATCCCCAGCGGAACGAGCGGCCTGCTTTTTCGCCCGGAGCGTTTCACCAAAAGCAAAAACCGTCCCGGCGATTTCGCACCGGGACGGTTTTTCTTCGCTAACGCTCAGGCGAAGCTGGGCTGGACCGCCGCTGCCGGTGGCGGGTGCCGGTCACAGCGGGATTTTGTTAACCTCAAATGCTTTGACAACCGGCCCCGGCCGAACAACTCCTAACGCACCACGCTCAAGTTGTGGGTCCCTGCGAACACCGAAAATCCCGATCCGGCCGCCTGCGGCACCCACCACAGTTTGCGCAACCAGGGATTCTCGCTGACCATCATGCGCTTGCCGATATAATCCATCACCGCCGGGCTCACCTGCGTCACCGCATACAGCGCGTTAGAATGCGCGAAGGGCCGCAGCAGCGGATTGCTCTCCACTCCATAGTTCCCGGAAAGCGCCAGCCGCGTAGTATAGGCGTCGAACGCCGCCGCTCCGTGTCCCGCCACCGCCAATGTGTACCATGCGATGCGTTGCCTGCGGGTTTCGCGCGGCCGCGAGTACGCCGCCTTTATCGGCTGTATGGCCAACGCCGGTTGCGGCGCATGCACTGCCGCGCCACCCGCGTTGGCTGAATTCGCGTCGTTTGCCGCTTCTCCCGCAGCCGCCGTCGCCGCGGAATTCACTTCTTCTTCCGCTTCCATCGCAGCTTTCGGCTTAGGCATGGACGGCAACTCTCGCGCCGAAGATGTAGCCTCTTCCACGACGTTCGCTGCCGATCGTGCCAACTGGCCACTCTGCGGAATGGCGCCTAGCAGAACGATGGTTGCCAACAGCATGGTTCACCTCAGTGGTTGCGAGAGCAACTCGGTCCCCATTCGCAACTGAGGCTACTTTACTGCCCGAAAGGCCAGTTGGCACTGGACCATCGGTCACATTCGCGCTAGTACGGGTCTTTGGACCCTCCGTTTGCCATTTTTCAAACCCTCGTACTAGAAGATCTAGGATACTTTTTTCCACTTTTCGGTATTTCGTTACCTTCCCGCCAGACTGTCTACCGTTCCTCCTCCGCTCGGGCCCACTCTGCTATAATCCCGCGCATCGCGAGGTCGTAGCGGCGCTTTCCGATGGCCAGCAGCAAAACGTAGCGGTCACTCTGCCTGCGCAGGCAAGCTAGGTCCTAAAGGCAAAACGCACAGCAACCGAACCATGTCGCCCAACGAATCCTCCTCCGCCAAGCGCGCTCCCCTCCCCACTCGGGGACCGCAAGCCCCACGTTTCATCGTCATCGAAGGTCCGCTGCGCGTCGGCAAGAGCACACTCGCCAAGATCCTCGCCGAGCGTCTGCACGCGCGTCGCGTTTACGACTGCGAGGACAATCCCTTCCTCGCCGACTTTTACAAGGAAAAGCCCGGTTCGGCCCTCCGCGCCCAGATGTATTTCCTTATGGACCGCCAGAAGCGCCTGCGCGAAGCCTTGGCCATCGACGCCCCCGGTCCAGTCATCTCCGATTTCCTGATGGAAAAAGATCGCATCTTCGCCAATCTCAATCTCGATGACGAAGAGCTCAAGCTCTACGAGCGTTACTACGAAGCCCTCGCCGCCGAGCTTCCCGCACCCGACCTGGTCATCTATCTCCAGGCCAAGCCCGAAGTCCTGCGCGCTCGCATCGCCAAAAAAGCCTCCCGCGAAGAAACCCAAATCTCCCTCGCCTACATCGAGGAGGTCGCCCGCGCCTACGAACATTTCTTCTTTCGCTACGCCGCCTCCGATCTCCTCGTAATCAATACTTCCGAAATCGACTTTGTAGAACGCAGCGCCGACCTGCAGCAGCTCCTGCGCCGCCTGCAAGACCCCGTAAAAGGCACGCAGTATTTCCTACCCCTAGGCCCCTCCGAATAAACTATTTCAGGGGGTTGGAGCTTTAGCTCCGACATTCCGCCCATCCTCTAATGAGCTACATCCCATGAGGAACCGCAAGGCGTATCGGCACACCACGCCCATTCGCGGTGTTTACAACCTCGAACTTGACCGAAGTCCCGCCGCCCGGCTATCGTCTCCGCAGACGGAACCGGGGCCGGCACGCTCTCGCCCCGGCGGGAATCCGCATGCCCAGCTCGCACCAACCGAACGCCACCTATCCGCAGCGGCTATTACGTGTTTTTCCCGTGGGCGTGGCGCTCGCGTGCCTCGTCCCGTTTCGCGCCATCGCGCAGCAGCCGCCCCGCCGCGGCGGCACCCAGCTTCAGACCACCGACTTGCCCGTTACCGTCGTGGTCAGCGTTCGCGAAACTTCCGGCATGCCCTTGCCAGGAAACGCGTTGGTCAAGTTCTCCTCGAATTTCAGCGGCATGCATCTCACCGCTCCCACTCAGGATGGTTCCAGCGCAACTTTCCCGGATATCCAGGGCGGCGAATACGACGTGGAAGTCAGCTCCACCGGATATAAGACCGCCACCGAACACGCTTCCATCATGGCCGGCAGCGGAAATTTCCTGGTGTTCGTCTATATGCACGCAGAAAACGAATCGGTCCCGGGAAATTCCGCCCCGGGCGGCGTCCCGATCGTCAGTCCCCGCCTGCAATCGGAAATCGACAAAGGCATGGAAAAGATGCGCCGCCAGCAGTACGACGCCGCGCGTGTGCACCTGGAAAAGGCCGCCACGATGGCCCCCGGGAATCCTGATGTGCAATATCTTCTGGGCCTGCTGGAATACCGCCAGCAACATTTCCCCCCTGCGCGCGAAAAATTCGAGAAGGCCCTGGCGATTTATCCCACCCATGCCCGCTCGCTGGTGGCGCTGGGAGAATTGCTGGTGCGCACCGGGCAGCCTGCGCAGGCCGCGCAGGTTCTCGAAAAGGCTTACCAGATCAATGGAGCGGATTGGCGCACGGATTTGCTGCTAGCTTATGCCTACACCGCGCAAAAAGACTACGAAAAAGCCGCGCCCTTCGCCGTGCGTGCGGTGAAGCTGGCCAAAAATGATGGCGCCGCCGCCCTGCTGCTGGTCGGCCGCATCCGTGCCGCGCAAGGGAAACAGGCCGAGGCTTCGCAGGCATTCGAGTCCGTCCTCCGCGAATTTCCCGCTGACCCTTCGGCGGCGCAGGCCAAGCTCGAACTGGCTTCCTTGGCCAAAGTCGCTGCGGCCGCCGCGACGTCCAGCAAAGCGGCACGATCCGAAGCTGCGCCGTCTGCGCCTGCAGTCGAAAACATTCCAACTCTTCCGCTGCTGGTGCGCGCGTGGGCCCCGCCGGACATTGACGCCAAGGAATATCGCGTAGCTCCGGACGTTTCCTGCGCAGAGCCGGAAGTGCTGCGCAAGACGCAGTTGCGCACCGCCAGACAGTTGGCCGATTTGGAAAAGTTCATGGCCACCGAACGAATTGAGCACCAGGAAATCGATGCCAACGGCAATGCCGGCGCGATTCGAGCTCACAATTTCAGTTACCTGGTTTTCGTCGAACGCTTGAAGAATGGAGATGTGCTGCTCGACGAATCGCGCGATGGCGGCGAAAATCTCGAATCGTTCCCCACTTCGTTGGCTTCCAAAGGATTAATCGGATTGGGCATCTACGTTTTCGAGCCTCAATACGAACCCGATCTGGCCTATTCCTGCGAAGGGCTTGGCCAGTGGCGCGGCCAGCCCGCCTGGCAGATTCGCTTTGAGCAGCGCGCTGGCGTTCCTTCGCGCATCCGGACCTGGCGAAATAACCGCGGAGTGTTTCCCATGCCGCTGAAGGGCCGCGTGTGGGTTTCCGCCAACAGTTACGATGTCTTGCACATGGAAACCGATCTGCGCGAGCCGCAACGGCAAATCGGGCTCGACCGCGATCATCTGATCATCGACTACGGCCCTGTTCAATTCGAGCACGGAAAAACCACGCTGTGGCTCCCGTGGTACGGCGAAATGTTCATGGAGTTGCACGGCAAACGCTATCACCACCGGCATACGTTGACGAACTACGGGCTGTTCTCCGTGGATACCACCCATTCGCTCTCGGCTCCCAAGGAGACCCAGGAACAAAATTGACCCGCCGCGAATGGATGGGTATTTAGCGCCGCTAAGAATGAGGAGCAAAACCGCAAGTTCGCCGCATGCAAAAGTAAGAACAAGTTCGGGGAAAGCAACTCAGGGGAAAGAGCACGAAAGAAAGCAGAACGCCCCGGAGTAAAACTCCGAGGCGTAAGGAAAAACACTTAAGTAACAGCGGCTAAGTTTGCCGCTGCAGTTTAACGTTGCGGCGGCTTAGCGGCCGGGGGCTGCGCCGCTGGTTTTTGTGCCGGCCGCGTGGCTGGCGCGGTGGAAGCGGGCGCGCCACCCTTCACCGGGTAAGCCTGGTCGTACAGCTTGACGATGTCCTGGGTGACGTCGATGTTGGTGGACGCGAAGAGAATCGGGGTGTTCTGCGCCGAGCTGTCCAGGATGGCTACGTAACCGTTTTCGCGGGCATAGCGATCGAGTACGTCGATCATCTTGCGCCCGATGCGATCGAACACATCGGCTTGCGCGGCGTTGACGTCTTCCTGGTATTCGTCCTGTTTGCGTTGCAGTTGCCGCGCCCTGGTTTCGCCCTCACGCTGCAGCCGAGCCTGCTCTTCCGGGCTGAGCTTCGAGCCCGCTTCCATGCGTTGCCGCAAATCGTTAATTTGCTTGTTCAGCCCTTCGAGCTCGCTCTGGCGCGCGGAAAATTGCGATTGCAATTCCGCGCCGGCCTGCTTGCCTTCCGCCGTGCTGGCAATAGCCTGGCGCACATTGATCACGCCGATTTTCGAACCGGTCGCCGAACCAGGAGCGGCATTTTGCGCGCGCAGCGGGCTGGCCGCCAAAATGCAAGCGGCGGCTATCATTGCAACCTGAAATGTCTTTCTTAGCGACCCCGACCGGGTCATCATTCTGAAATTCACTTTATTCTCCTTCTTTCCGAAAAACCTGTAAATTTTATTTCTCGAAACCCAACTCTCAAACCGACCGAAAATCGCAACGGAGCGCCAGGGAGGCGGCGTTGCCGGCTCCACGGCAGGTTCCACGGCTGTCACACAAATTTTGCAGTATAGCTGACCCCTAACGACCCCGCAATAGAAAGCGCCAATTCACGGGATTTTCCCAAATTGTCCCGCCGCGTTGCGCTACCGCGGCCCACGCGCCAAATTACTTCACTTTGGCATCGGGAACAGCAGCACCCGATTATTAGCCTGATCCACGATCACAGCCAGATTGGTGAACGAGTCTATAGCCACGCCGAACTGCGCCGAGCCCGGCAGGCCCAGGGTCTGCGCCGTCTTTATGGGGCTGGAGACGGTGTCCACCACGGATGCCGATTTCCCTGCAAAGTTGGACGTCAGAATCGCGCCAGTCTGCGGATTGACGGCCAACGCCGTCGGATTGATTCCGACGGTGGTCTGCGTAGGCGCGCCGTTGTCCGGATTGAACGACGAGAGGATGTTGGCGCCGCTCGAGTTGACATAAAACAGGCCGGGATTGGAGGTTCCCGTGGATACCGCGGGATTGAATACGATTCCGGTGGGAGACGAACTGACGCTTCCAATGGAAATCGTAGTGCTCAGCGCCGGACTAGCCAAGCCAATATCCACCGGATAAAGAGCGCCGACCGGAGAGGAACCCGAAAGGAGTTGCAGTCCGGTAACCACGGCAAGTCCCTGATTGTTGGTGCCGCGATCGGGATCGATCGCCACGGCGATGGGCTCCTGCACACCACCGATGGTGGCGGCGGTAAGAGATGTCGGAGGAGAGGATCCGAACAAAAGGCCGAGGTTGATCTCGGACACGGAGTTGGAGCCAAAATTGGCCACCAGCGCGACGCCGGTGGATTCATTTACGGCGACTCCGATGGGACTCGTTCCTACCGCCACGTCCGGAACCGCCTCGGCATTGGTCAACAGGTTCACAACGGAAGCTGTACCTGCGCCATTGTTAGCAATCACGGCCATCCCCAGATGCGAACTAATGGCTATGCCCTGAGGCGTGGTACCGATCGGAATAGTGTGCATAACGGAGCCGAATGTTGCGCTAACCGGGTTGATGTCGATGGTCGAAATACTGTTACAGCCGCTGTTGGTGACCACCGCCATCGGCGAGAACGGCCCTTCGGCAAGTTGATCGGTAATCGCCACAGAACTGGGTGTTGCCGGTCCGCTGGTGCAAGTCGCGCTCATGTCCACGGTTTTTATGACGATGAAATCCGTAGCGTTGGACTGCACGCCGCCACTGATAACGTCGAGAGCGAAGTCATGCGGTGCTGAAAGGAACGCGGCCGGAATGGTAGCGTCGATTTCCCTGGGACCGACCACCTGCACGTTGCCGGACGGAAGTGGCGTGCCATCCAAACGTACTTCCGCGCCAGCTACGAAGCCGGAGCCGAAAATCTGCACCCCAGCCAAATCACTCGCGGAAGTGAGCGTACCTTGGGGCACAAGAGCGTTGGGGATGCCGCCGATAATGCCGGGGCCGGGAGTGGGGCTGGGCACCACTACCTGCATGATTTCGGTGGATTTGAAGGTGCCCAGGTTGATGAGCTCCAATTGCCCCGGACTGGAGGTACCGCCAGATTCAACCACGATAGCCTGATTGGTAGCGGGATCGACAGCGACGCCGCCCCATAGCCGAAGCGATCCGGTGGTGCCGTTCTGAACGCTCAGCGTGGCATTGCTGGGACCGTTCACCGGAACGATGGCGTATCTCTTTCGCGTCACCGGATCGGAGATGGAGACCACTTGCTGATCGGGATTAAATGTGACGATGGAATTGGTGTACGGCTGCCAGGCGATTCCGGTAGTGTGCAGCAACTCTGGCGCATTGGTGCAGCTAACCGTGAACGCGGTGCAGGCGGAAAAAAAGCTGATCGACGAAACCGACTGATCCAGCTGATTCAGAATGTCGATCTCTGGCCCGTTGGTGCCGGTGGCGTTGGCGTCGGCAAGAGCCGCTGTCTGGGATACCGGATTGATGGAGATGCCCTGTGTCGTGGAGGAAACGCCGCCGAAAACCACATTGGGGCTGCCGTAGAAGACGGTTCCGCCATTGGCTGTACCGCTGGCGGTAGTATTCAAGGAGTAGCTGAACGAGTTATTGCTCGCAATTCCGATGGAGTACACGCCATTGAAATTGACGCTGGTGGGGTTGCCGCTGGTATTGGGCGCGGGCACACCGGCGATGAGAACCGTCGCGGGAAGCCCGGGAACGAGACCGGTGAGGTTGCCGGTGGTGGTCACGGTAACGATCCCGGCCGTAACCGAAAGAGTGCTGATCGCCACGGAGGTAGAAGGTTTGGTTACGTCCACACCGTTGACCACACCGGAACCGCCGGGTGCCACATACGCCACATGACCGTGCGGGGCCATGGCAATTTGGGGGTAAGCGCCGGTGTTGAGCGTGACTTGCGAGAGGAGGCAAGGCGGAGTTTGCCCGGAATTAGCCAGGCAGCCAAAGGGAGCGTTGGCGCCGTGGTTGAGATTCAAGATAAAGCCAAGGTTGGCAATGGAGGAAATGGACGTGGAAGAGTACGCCACAAGGGCAAGATTGGTGTCCGGGTCGACTCCGATCGCATAAGGAAGCGGTGCTGGTGAAACTTGCCCCTGCAAAGCTCCCGAAATATCGACGGTTGCCGGGGCCACCGGATTCGGCGCCCCCGGAATGGGAAGAATTGAAACGCTCTGGCTTCCGTAGTTCACTACAGCCACCGAGTGATTGGTGGGGTTGACCGAGACCCCGGTCGGAATCTGTCCCACAGCGACTGGACCGCCAAGAGCGGAGAGGGTGCCGCTGCCAATACTGTAAAACTGCACGGCATTGGAACCGGTTTCGGCAACAACCGCAATACCCAGCACGGTATCGATATCGATCGCGCTGGGATTGGTGCCGGCGGCAATGGCGGCGGATTGCGGAGGCGTTGCCGGAGGCCCTCCCGAATAATCCGGGAAAACGGAAATGGTGGACACCGCTGGATTGTTGGGATTGGGCAGCGGAGTTGCGGTTCGCGATACGGACAGGGGATAGAGGCCCGGAGGTCCGATGGCGCTACTGGGGAAAACCGTCGAAAGACGGCGCGCATTGGACGAAGAACCTTGCGGAATCTGGTTCCCTTGAAAAAGGACATTAGCGAACGTCCCATGGGGGCCGAAGTAACCGCCATCAATGGTGAGCGGAAACTCGTCGGCGGATGCTCCCTGTACGACGCCGGTCGGGGAAGAAGCGACCACCGTCGGACGCACCGGCATCAAGGTGAGGGTGAATTGTCCTCCCGGCGTTTGCGTTACCGGCTGGCCGGGATCGGTGACAGAGAAGGTATAGGTAAGAGGCGCGGTTGGATTAGCAGTATTTACGGCTCCCAGATCATTCTCCAGCAAGCGCAGGCGCGCGCCACTGGACGGAGGATTTACGGTGGTCCCGGTCGGAATGGGAAAAATGACCTTGACCTGCCCGGAAGCCGAGGTGAAGGATTTGGTGCCGCCATTCTGATCCGTGAGCGTGATGATAGAAGCGGAAGAAATATTCGGGGCGTTGAGATAGACGTCCCACAGCACGCCACCCTGAGGAGCGATGGTAGGAGAAATACCATTGAAGGTGATGGGACCGCCTTGAATGATGGTGATGGTACCGGTCGCGAAGCGGGTGTTATCGCCCTTGGCGGTGGCTACGATAGTGACATTGGCGGGCGTGGTGCTGGCGCCCGCAGGGGTAGATGCGGTGGGGATCGAAGCTGGAGCGGTATAGATCGCGCCGTTTGTCCCACTGGGGGCGATGGAGCCGCAAGCCGGGCTGCAGGTGGCCAGATTGGGTACGGTGATCGTGGCAGTGGGCGTAGATTGAGTAAGCAGAAAGGTTACACCCTGGCTCTGAAGGTCATTGGTCAGAACGACAGCGAATTGTTGCTGCTCATTGGTAGGCACCGTCGCGGTAACGGGCGTGAGGGTGACGCCGATACCAGAGTCCAAAACCAGGTTGATGCTGCCCGTCTTGCTAGTGTCTTGCTGAGACTGAGCGGTGATGACGATCTGCAGTCCGGGAAATTTAGTCTGATCGGGAACTTTGGTGGGGGCCGTATACGTGGCGGTGCCGGTGGCTTCCTGATTCGAGAGAACGCCGAGACTGCCGTCGGTGGGGCAGGCCGCAGGTTTCGAGGGAGTGGGGGTAGTACCGGAAGTGGCGGTGGGGGTGGTGGTGAACTGGCAGGGCTGCCAATTAACATTGGTATTGCTGCCGGTTCCGCCGGTAACCGTGGCGGTGAGGGTGGCGGCCTGGCCAAGGATAATCGTTGTCCCAATGGAGGACGTAACCGTCACGGTGACCACGTTGGCGGTGTTGCCGCCGCCGCCGCAGCCGGCCATCGACAGGCTCGCTATGGCGATGACCAGCGCAACGCTGCACAAAATCCTTCTCGACTTCATTCCTCTTGCCTCCCCAACATAACGGCGCGCCATGCGCCGGCGCGAATCTCCGGCAATGCCGCCCGGCATCGATTGCCAACCGCCCAAAATTGAAAATTCGCGCTTCACTAAAAAGTCCGGCTAACCGTGAAACGGAAGGTCGTCCTGGGCTCGAAGTATTCGAGCCGCCCTGGATTATTAATAATATTGTTCAACTGCGGCTGGATCTGCAGCGGAAAAATGGTCGGGTCAATTCCGTTGAACGCGTTCTTCAGAAAACTAAGCTCGTTGGGATCGATATACGGCGTCGGGGCCACAATTTGCTGATACAGGCGGTGCACGTTATACGCGTAATAGACGCGAAAGGGGGCCTGCACAATGGGCAATTGCACCACGAACTCGATGCCCGTAGAACCCCGCAGGCGGAAATTGGTGTTCGGCGCGATGGAAAGCTGCTGGCGCACGTTGGCCAGCGGAAATTGTTGAAGGAGAGTGCTGAAACCAGTGGGATCGAGCTTGATGGCGCTGGGGCGGGCTATGCCATCGGTGCCGCCATCAAAGAACAGCGCGGCGGTAACCGGCCCAACGATGGGAATGCGATATTCGATGTTTCCCGCGGCTTGCACGTCGCCACCGGGCAAAGTGGCCACGTAGGTCAACACCGGAATGCTGAAAGAGCGGAGGGCGCCACCCGCGGTCGGATCGCGAAAGGAGATAAACTGCGACGAGGCTTGGGGAATGAAAGTAACCGGAGAAATGGAGCGGATATCGTAGCCGCGTATATCGTTTTCGCCGCCCATGTAAAAGCGGCTAAATGGCGGAACTTCCTTCCCGGCAAAGCCGGTGGTGTAAGCGCCGGTGGCATGTAAGCCCAGAACGTTGCGGCGCTTTTGAATCGGACGAAAATACTTCCAATCAAACACGTTGGTGACGGTATTGACGTTGCCGCCCAGGGGCCCGCCCGTGAAGCCCAGGGAATAGAAGTAGCTTTTGCCGCTACGCGGATTGGTGGGATTGTCCACGGTGTTGTAGGTGATGGTGGGAGTCACCGTGCTGGAGACAATGCCATTGAGCGCGCTGGGGCCGGCAACGCTGCGGAACTGGATATCCTCGAAAAGGAAACGGGAAGCATCGTTAAAAGGGGTGATGGTGGTGCGGGTGAGACCATAAGTAACCCCGAGGCGCGCGAAAGACAATTTCTTGAGCGGATAACTGGCGAACAGGGTGAAACCATCGCTATCCTGGTTGTAGTTTTGAACGAATTGCGGATTGATGCTGACCTGTTGGCCCAGGAGCAGGGCTTCCTGGCGGGCCTGGTCAAAACTGTAGCGGCTGGAGAACAGGGAAAAACCGGTGGAGATGGGCCGGTCAAACAAATACGGCTCGGTGAAGCTGAACATGAAGCTGCGCTGAATGTCGCCGACCTGCGCGGAGAACGTGAGGTTTTCGCCGAGGCCGAGGAAGTTGTTGGTCTGATAGGTAAGGCCGATGAAGGTCCCGGCGAAGCCGCTCACCCCGCCTTGCAAGCCGATGGACTGTTTGCCCTTCTCTTTTAGCTTCAGGGTCAGATCGACCGTGCCCTCTTTTTGATTGCGCTTGATCTCGACAGCCTTGTCTTCTTCAATGCGGTCGAAATAATCCAGCTGGTTGAGCCGCAAAATGCTGACTTCCCAGGCGCGCTTGTTGAACAATTGTCCTTCATCGAGGAGCAATTCACGGCGGATGACTTTGTCGCGGGTGGTGGTGTTGCCGACGAAGTCGATGCGCCGAACGTAGTATTGCTTCTCTTCGGTGAAGCGCATGGTGATATCGATGCGCTTGGCGGCTTCATCGATGTCGGTCTGCGGTTCGGCGGTGAAATCGATGAAACCATACTGGCCGTAGGCCTTGGTGTAATCCTCCAGCGCTTTGCGGATCTTGGCGGTCGAAAAAATGTCGCCCTCGTGCAAGGGGAAAATGCCCTTGAGAGCGTCGACCTTGAGGGAAAGCGCTTTGTCCGGATCGGCGCTGACGATTTTGAGGGTGCCCATCCGGTAGCGGTCGCCTTCTTCGACCGCGATAGTGATGTTGACGGCTTTGCCGTGAGTGCGGCCGGTGAGGGGAACGCCGAGACGGTAACCCTGGGTGTCGATATTCTCCAGAACCGGCGCATTGACGACCACCTTGAAGTAACCGTTGTCCTGGTAAAGGCCGCGGACTCCGACTTCCAGATCTTCGTTGAGCTTTTCGCGGTCGTAGGTTTTGCTGAGAACCGGAATCTCGGCGAAATACAGGGGAATGGCATAGGGGCGGTCGTGGCGCATGGCGCGAACCAGTTTGCGGCTGCTGAACGCGTGATTTCCGGTGAAACTGATGCGGCCGACCTTGACCTTGGGCCCTTCTTCCACTTTAAAGACCAGGATGACCGCGTTACTGGCGGCGATGCGCTCGTATTGCGGGGTAACTTTCGCGAACTGGCGGCCGTGTTCGCCGAGCAACTCCTTCAGCACGACTTCGGCTTTCTTGATGCGGGTGGGATCAAACTGGCTTTCCACCGTGAGGCCAACCTTGCGTTCCTTGAAGCGATCGAGAATGTCGGATTCGGACACGGAGTGAATACCGTCGTAGCGAATGCGGCGAATGACCGGCCGCTCCTTGACCTCAAAGATCACAATTTTGTGGCCGGGGCCGGCGGGCGAGTCTTCTACGCGAAGTTGCACATCCTCAAAAAATTGCGTGTTCCACAGTGCCTGGAAGTCGCGGCGCAAAGTCTCTTCGTTGTAGGGGTCGCCATCGCGGCTGAAGATGCGCGCTTTCAGGGTGTCGCTGCGCACCCGGCGGTTGCCAAGGAAACGGATGCTGTCGATCACCGCTCCGGGCTGTGCTGGCGGGGGATTCTGGAAGGATGGGGCAGAGCTGCCGGGGCCGGAAGGCGTAACCTTTGCCGAATGATCTGAATCTAAAGAGAAGGAAAACGAAGACGGCGATGCAGCCGCGTGGGAGTTGCCAGGCGCGGCGGCCAAGACAGATGCGAATAGTAACACCAGCAACGCAGCTGAGAGCCCGACGCGCATAACCCCAAACGACAAAGGAATTCTTGTGTGAGCGGCCACCGAGGTGGTCAAGGCCGCGCCCCCAAACCCAAGATGTTCTTCTCCCGCCGAACCCGGTGTGGGCCGGCCGTGCGTTTACCCCGAACACACCGGGGCCACACATGTTGGTGTCAGATTCCCTAGTGGACGACCGGGGTTGCCTCACCGACAGGACGGAACGAAAGACCTTCCCCCGCGACATAAATCTGCAATGTCGCTGGCCTTTGGATGCCACCCTGAATGAGCGCCTCAGACAACGGGTCTTCCACATACTTCTGCAAAGCCCGCCGCAAAGGACGCGCCCCGTAACTGCGGTCCGCGCACGTTTTTTCGAGGATCCACTGGCGTGCTTCCGGCGATACGACAATCTGAACTTGCCGGTGGATGAGCGTATCGTTCATTTGGCCCACAAGCAAATCGATAATGCGCAGCAGGTCGTCGTCGCCGAGCGGGTTGAAGATGATGACTTCGTCCAGCCGGTTGAGAAACTCCGGATTGAACGCCCGCTTTACTTCGTTCATCACCAGGTCTTCCATGCTCTTGAGCCCGGCTTCATCGGCGCCGGACTGGAAGCCGATGGAAGTGCGCTTTTGTAGATGGCGGGCTCCGAGATTGGAGGTCATGATGATGATGGTGTTGCGAAAATCAACGGTGTTGCCCAGGCCGTCGGTCAACTGCCCGTCTTCAAAAACTTGCAGCAGGATATTGAAGACATCGGGATGGGCCTTCTCGATTTCGTCCAGCAGAATCACGGAATAAGGAGTGCGGCGAACGCGCTCGGTCAATTGACCGCCTTCTTCGTAGCCCACATATCCTGGAGGGGCGCCGATGAGCTTCGATACCGAGTGCTTCTCCATGAATTCGGACATATCGAAGCGAACCAGCGACTTCTCCGAACCAAACAGAAATTCCGCCAGGCGGCGGGCCACTTCCGTCTTGCCCACGCCGGTGGGCCCTAGGAAGAAGAAGCAGCCGACAGGACGCGCGGGAGACTTGAGACCGGCGCGGCTGAGGCGAATAGCGCGGGCCAGAGCGGTGATGGCCTTGTCCTGGCTGATGACGCGCTTGTGCAGCTCAGGCTCGATGCGCAGCAGTTTCTGCTGCTCGTCTTCCTTAATGGAAGTAACCGCGATGCCGGTCCAGCGGGACACCACCTCTTCGATGTCCTCGCGCGTCACGATACCCGTCGAGGCGTCGTCCAGCTTGTAGCGCTCGCGCAGCCCCCGCAGATTTTCTTTTTCCTTGCGCTCTTCTTCGGAGTAGAAACGCGCTTTCTCGAATTCGTGGGCGGCGATGGCGCTTTCCATCCGATGGGTAATGAACTTCACGCGCTTCTGCACTTCGCCTACTTCTTCCGGCACGCTGGCCTGGCGCAGCTTGACGCGCGCGCCGGCTTCGTCGATCAAGTCGATGGCCTTGTCCGGCAGGAAGCGGTCGGGGATGTAGCGATTCGAAAGATAAACGGAGTAGCGCAGGGCATCGTCCGTATAACTGACGGCGTGAAACTTTTCATACCGTTCGCGTACGCCGGTGATCACCTGGACGGCTTCTTCTTCATTGGGCGCAGGCACCTTCACCGATTGAAAGCGCCGCTCCAGCGAACGATCCTTCTCCACCGACTTGCGATATTCGCCCGGCGTCGTCGCGCCGATGCATTGGATTTCTCCGCGGGACAGCGCCGGCTTCAAGATGTTGGCGGCATCCAAGGAGCCTTCCGCCGAACCCGCTCCCACCAGGGTGTGCAACTCGTCGATAAAAACGATGGCGTTCTGGCTCTCCATCAACTCTTTCATGATGGTCTTCAACCGCTCTTCGAATTGACCGCGATACTTTGTCCCCGCGACAATCAGGGACAGATCCAGAGAAAGGATGCGCTTGTCCGCCAGGAAGGGCGGCACGTCGCCATCCGAAATACGCTGGGCCAGGCCCTCCACGATGGCGGTTTTGCCCACCCCGGGCTCCCCAATAAGCACCGGATTATTTTTCGTGCGGCGGCACAGAATCTGAATGACGCGTTCCACCTCGCCCTCGCGCCCAACCAGCGGATCCAGCGAACCTTCGGAGGCCGCCTGCGTCAAATCCCGGCTGAATTCGGCCAGCAGCGAGGTCTCTTTTGGACGCGCGGCGGTGGTCTTTTCCCCGGAAGTGCGCGCCAATTCCTCGCGCAAAGTGGAAAGCCGCAACCCGCGCTCCATCAAAATCTCCGCGCCAAAACACTTTTCTTCGCGAAGAATTCCCAGCAGCAGGTGCTCGGTGCCCACATGCTTCACACCCAGGCGTTCGGCTTCTTCGCCCGCCATATTCAGAATGCGTTTGCATTCCGCGCTCAGCGGCACCTCCACCGAGGTGGAAATGCGCTCGCGGATGGTGATGCGCGCTTCAATTTCCTTGCGTATCGACTCGATGGAGCCCTGCTGGCGCAGGAAGCGGTTGGCCAAAGCCTTGTCCTCGCGCATCAAGCCCAGCAACAGATGCTCGGTCTCGATGTACGGGCTGCCATACTGGCTGGCCTCGTACCTGGCAAAGAAAATTACGCGTCGCGCCTTCTCTGTATACCGTTCAAACACGATTAGCTCGCTTCTCCCCCGGGGCCCCTGTCGCCGCGGCCGCAACCGCGCGAGTACGCAGAACTCCGTGCTCCAAAGTCAAAACCCGGTCGCAACGTGCTGCCAGCGCCAGATTGTGCGTGGCAATCAGCGACGTCAGCTGATGTGCGCGATGCAACTCCTGTAATAACCCGAACACGGCCCAAGCATTCTGCTCGTCCAAGTCTCCGGTCGGTTCATCAGCCAACAGCACCGCGGGCCGGATCACCAGCGCCCGGGCAATCGCGACGCGCTGCTGTTCCCCGCCCGAAAGCTCCCCTGCGCGGTGCTCGGTCCGCTGTTCCAGACCGACTTCCGCCAGCCATTTGCGCGCTGTCGCCATCGAGGGAGAAAAAGCCTCGCCTCGCAGCAGCAGCGGCATGGCTACATTTTCCGTGGCAGTAAAGTCCGGCAACAACTGATGCCGCTGCCACAAAAATGCCACGGCGCGATTTCTAAACTCGGCAACCGTGGTGTCTTGATTCGTTTCAATGGGCTTGGAGTCGAAGTATACTGCACCGCTCGTTGGCGTGTCTAGCGCGGCCAGCAGGTGCAGCAGCGTGCTTTTGCCCGCTCCGGACGGCGCAACGATCGCCACCATCTCTCCCCGCCGCAAAATTAAATTGGCATCGGTCAAAACGGTCAAAGACCGCGCACCGATGCCGTAAATTTTTCGTAAACCGCGCGCCTCCAGCATAATCTGCGCGTCCAGCAAGGCCGCGGTGCTTCCCGCCGCTGGGTCCAGCCCCGGATTCGATTCTGAATTCATCCGCGTCCGCTCCGGCGCCCCGCCCGGAGCCGCATCTCCCGCCTCATGCCCACTTATTTAGATGCAACAACTGCAATTCCAGTGCCTTGACCCCGCCGGCAAAGCCTTCCGGTGACCCAACTGCTTCCCATTTATGGCGCAATCTTGCCCGGAAGCAAGACCGGCCCAAAACGGGCACTTCGTTAAGCGTTTAATTGCTTTTATTTCAACTGTTTAAGCTGAGCTGCTTTCCGCTCGAGGCAGACACCTGGCCTCGAACGCGATTGCACGCCCACACACGGAAGTTAGGAGCAAATCGCGCACCAAAGCCGTGTCTCCGCAGGAAAAACGTTCTTCTGAGGTAAAATTCACGCCCTTCTCCACGATTCTCCTTCACTCAAAACGCAGGATCTCGACCGGCAGCAGACGCGCCGCGGCCCGCGCCGGCAACAGCGTGGCTCCCAGCGAAATGCCCATGGACACCACCGCTATCCAAACGCCGTCCAGCACGCCGGGATGAAACGGAACATACGGCACGGCATACACCTGCGGGTCGAGCGGTATGAGGTGCCATGTCCCCGCGGTCCAGGCGAACGCGTAGCCCAGGCACAAGCCCGCCAGCGTGCCGGTCGCTCCTATCGCCATGCCCTGCCAAAGAAAAACACTACGGATCTGCTGGCGGCGAGCGCCCATCGACATCAGCACGGCCACATCGCGAGCCTTGTCAGTCACCGTCATGGACAACACCACCAGAATATTTAGGCCGGCCACAAAAGTAATGAGCCCGATGAAAATTGCGGTCACTAGCTTCTCCAGCCGTAAAGCGCGGAACAGCGCGCGATTTTCCTCCATCCAGGTGGTCGCGGCGAAACCCGGGCCCGCTGCCTGTTCTGATTTCCGCGCGATCTCCTCGGCCTGTTCCGGATGATGCAGTCGAAATTCCAGCACGCTGGCGCGGTCCCCGACTCCGGACAGGGCTTGCGCCGCGGGAAGGCTCAAGAAGCACCAATTTTCGTCGTAATCGTAAAAGCCGGAGTCAAAAACAGCCGCTACCCGGAAGCGCCGGCTTCGCGGCAGCATGCCAAACGGGGTCAGCCGGCCTTGCGGGCTGGTTAGCGTTACATAGCTGCCCGGGGAGAGCTTCCACTCCTGCGCCAGTTGCTTTCCGATGACCACGCCATCGATGCCGTCGGCATCGCGCGAGAAATCCAGGTTTCCGGCAAGGATGCGTTGCAGCGCTTCGTCGCTGCGCCGCTCGCGCTGCAAATCGATTCCTTTGGAAACCACGCCGCGAGCCTCGCCGGCAAAAGTCAGCAACACCGTTTGGTACACCGCCGGTGTGATGGAGCGCACTCCGGGAATCGCGGAAAGTTTCTGCGCCAGCGCATCATAGTCGCGAATGCCGCTGCCCCCCGGCTTGGTGAGCGATACGTGCGCGGTAACGCCCAGCAGGCGATCCTGCAGCGTCTCGCGAAATCCGGTGTTCATGGCCAGTGCAATAACCAGCGTGGCGACGCCGGCGGCCACTCCAATTACTGAAAATGCGGTCACCAGCCGCAGCACGGCCGGGCGGTACGGCGACCGCAGGTACCGTCGTGCTACGAACCATTCAAATTTCATAGGCTCGTCAGAGATTCGCGCCTTGTTCCGGATTTGACGCTATCTCCGGACGCAATTGCGGGAACAAGATGACATCGCGGATGGATGGCGAGTCGGTGAACAGCATCGTCAAACGATCGATGCCGATCCCCTCTCCTGCCGTGGGCGGCATGCCATGGCAAAGCGCTCGTACATAGTCCCAATCGACCTGCTTCGGGACTTCCTCCCCGCCCTGCGCTACTTGCGCCCGAAAGCGCCGCTCCTGTTCCAACGGATCATTCAACTCGGAAAAGCCGTTGGCGATCTCCATGCCCGCCACATAGATTTCAAAGCGTTCCGTAACGCTCGGATCGTCCGGTTTTTGCTTCGATAAGGGGGAAATATCGGTCGGGAATTCATACAGAATCGTTGGTTGCACGAGCTTATCTTCGGCCATGGTCTCAAACAAGAGACCGGTCCACTCGCCATCGCTCAAAGCTTTCTTGGAGGCGGCGTACGGCGCTCCCGTGTTCTTGGCCCAGATGTTGTAACGCCCGGCGGCCTCCCGCGAACCTCCCGGAGCCGCCAGCTCGGCAATCGTCGGAGCGTTGCCCGCGGCTTCCGGCCAATATTTCACGATGGCCTCGCGCATCGAGAACCGGGCAAATTTGGAAAAGTCCAGTTCCACATCCCCGTAGCGCACGCTGGTGGATCCGATAATCTTTCGCGCCAGTTCGGCGAAAAGTTGCTCGTTCATATCCATCAGGTCGCGGTAATTGCTGTAAGCCTCATAAAACTCCAGCATCGTGAATTCGGGATTGTGCTGTGTGGAAATCCCTTCGTTGCGGAAGTTGCGGTTGATCTCATATACGCGATCAAAACCGCCCACCGTTAATCTCTTCAGGTACAGCTCCGGAGCGATGCGCAAGTACAGATCGAGGTCCAGTGTATTGTGATGGGTCACAAAAGGCCGGGCCGCCGCTCCACCCGGGAGCGGATGCATCATCGGTGTTTCTACCTCGATATAACCGCGCGCGTCGAAAAACCGCCGCAATTCCTGAATGATGCGCGCCCGCGTGACGAATATTTCCCGCGATTTTTCGTTGGCGATTAAATCCAGGTAGCGCTGCCGGTAGCGCAGCTCCACGTCGCTCAAGCCGTGCCACTTCTCCGGTAGCGGCAACAACGCTTTTGACAGGAAAAAAATCTCCTCCACCCAGATGGAAAGCTCGTTGGTCTTGGTGCGAAACAAATGTCCGCGCACACCGACCCAATCCCCAAGGTCCAGCAACTGAAAAAGTTGGAACCCGCGTTCACCTACCACGTCCTTTTTAACGTAAATCTGGAGGCGCTTTCCGGCCCCCTGCAGGTGCGCGAACCCAGCCTTACCCATCAGTCGCAGGGAAACGATGCGCCCGGCAACCCGAATCTCCCGGCGGTTAGCCTCCAGGTCTGCCCCCGGGGTAGCGGCAAATTGGGTCGCCAGATCCGCAACAGCGTCGGTCCAGCGGAATTCATGCGGGTACGCTGGAAAACCCAGCGCTTGGATTTGACCCAGTTTTTTCTGACGCTGCTCGAATTGATCGCGCGGCTCGAATTGCAATGGAAAATCCTTTCCATTAGTGCAGGCGAGTATAGCGGCCCGCGCCTCCGCAGGGCAAGAACGCGGCAGTTACAACATAGACCCCCGCCAGCCCTGCCAGTTGATACCCCTACGGCAGCCCCCGCGCTCGCCGGCCCCGCCGGGAAACGGGCCGGCGTAAGGTCACTGTTTTCAATGTCAAGCTGCCGGTTCTTCCGGTCGGACATCGGCGTCAACTCAGGCGAATCTTCCGCGTTAACGACGGCGACGAAAGGTCGAATAGACGGCATTAGCTTTTATTAATAAATCCTTCCCGAGCCCAGTACGTAATTTGGTATACTCCCCCGACTTAGGAGGCCCTAGTGCGGTTTTGCCCCCCAGCCCATCCTTCCCGACGTTCGTCCGTCCAAGAGGACTGGAGCAGTTGGCTACCGCCACCCAAGGCTGCGGCCTTCGATGATTGCGTGCGGCAGCTCGAAACCCATTACGGCATCTTCAGCGTCTCACTCAACGAAGTTCTGGAGCTGCGGCGCATCGGCAAATTGGAGCAGTCTTGCCGGGCTGTAGTGATTATTCCAGCCGTGGGCGCGCGATTGGCGCTTCCCATAGAGTGTCTATTGCGCGTCCTGGGCGAGCATGCCAGGCACTTTGGCATTATTCCAAACACGGTACCTCTCGAGGCCGCCAATTTTCGAGGATGGCGAGAGCAACGTACTGCGCGCATGAGTGACCTCTTGAGCCGCGTGCTGTTCACCCAGCGTTCGCAGTTTCTTCATAAAATCGATACGCTCGAAGAGATGGTCCTCAGCATCCGAAAAAACCTTGCTGAGGTTGCTTCCGGACTTGCCACGGGCAGTTCCGCCGTTCCTTCGGTTGATTGGCGGGCTTTGGACGACGCTCACTATGACCTCAACACCTGCCTGCGCGAGGCCATTGTGCTCCTGAAGTCTTTCATTGTCGTGCTGCCTGACGAGCAATTGAAGGCCTTCCAGAAAATAATACATACCCAGTTGCGTCTCCCTGCCGAAGCGCACCCAATCCCCGCTAGACGTATGGCTTTAACCGGGGGACAATAGCCAAGCCTGCTAAGCCTGCAGCGCTCCGAGTAATACGAGTAATAAAGGTCCGCAGGGTGTTTCTTTGGTTATGCGGGCCGCTGCGAAGACAACTCCAGGGGGTATCCGGCGCATCCGAACGGGTGGATGCGTCGCTATTGGACCGTTGGCCCGAAATAGACCAAGCGATCCCATTGCATCGAACGCTCCGCAGCCTAGGTCGCTGACGGAAGCGGAAGCTATACGCCTGGCGCAGGCCGGGGATGCGGCGGCTTTTGAGTTTCTGTACCAGCTGCACGGTCGCCGGGTTTACGCACTGTGTTTGCGTATGGTCAGCAATCCTTCCGACGCCGAAGACCTGATGCAGGAAGCGTTTCTGCAGCTTTTCCGAAAGATAGCGACGTTTCGCGGCGAATCCGCGTTCTCCACCTGGCTGCACCGCATGACCGTAAACGTGGTGCTGATGCGCTTGCGCAAGAAGGCTCTTCCGGTGGCCTCCTTGGAAGAGACTACCGAGCCGGACGAGGATGGCGGCGGGCCCAGGAAAGACGTAGGCGCGCCGGATTTGCGGCTGAGCGGGGCGGTCGATCGAGTTAATTTGGAGCGCTCGATAGATAAGTTGCCACCGGGTTACCGCACCGTTTTTGTTTTGCATGACGTACAAGGCTACGAGCACAACGAGATCGCGGGAATTATGGGTTGTTCGGTAGGAAATTCGAAATCGCAACTGCACAAGGCCCGCACCAGGCTACGCGATCTCTTGCGCGAGGAAGTTCGCGAGCAGGCGCGCCAGGAACGGCATGCGGCCAAAACGCAGACGGGGAATAGCGATTGAGCTACAATAGGCGAAATTCCGGGGTGCAGACGGTAAACGCGGACACCGCGCTAGGATTCGTTCGGGGTCGAGCCGAGCGGAATTCCCAAGCCGCGCGTCGCGGAGTAAACGGCCATGCAGTGTAAAGAAGTGGAAGTGGTCCTCGAGCAGCAAGGTTTTGTGCCCGTGCCGGAGTCGGCCCGCGCGCATCTTGCCGGCTGCAGTTCTTGCCAGAGTTTCGTTGCTGACCTAACCGCCATCGTCGCTACCGCTCATTTGCTTCCAGCGGAAGTCGAGCCCCCGCGCCGGGTTTGGACCGCGCTGCGCGCGCAGTTGGAAGAAGAACGGATCATCCGCGTGGCCAGTCGGAATTCCTGGTGGGCCAGTTTTTCGGATGCCTTCCGCCCGCGCGTGCTGGCCGGGGCTGCGCTCGGCTTGCTCATCATTGCTGCTGGCGCTTTGCAGATCCAACGCCCCGGTCCGCAACCCACCGAGGCGCGCAACGCATACGATAATCTTTATCAGGACACCAGCCTCACCTTGAACAATGACGAAGCCGACCTGCCGGCCATGCAACTCGCCGGCAGCTCCCGCGTGGACGTTTCCCTCCGCCAGAACCTGGACATCGTGGATAAATTCATCGTCGATTGCGAGCAGCGCGTCAAAGAGGAGCCGCAAGACGACCTGGCGCGTGAATATTTGACCGGGGCGTACCAGCAAAAGGCGGAATTGATTTCCGTAATGATGGAACGCGGGGGGAACGAAAACTGACATGAGCTCGAAAATAACGGGTCGCGGGATTCTGCCGGTTTTAGCCGCGGGAGTGTTTTTCCTGCCTCTCCCTTCTGCGCAAGCTGCCCCTCAACATTTTGAAAAGCGCTTCACGGTGAAAGGCCGCCCGGTGGTGGTGCTGCAGAACGTGGCCAATGGCCGCATCGAAGTAAAATCCTCAAAAAATCCGGAAGTGATCGTTTCCGCTACCCAAGCTTCCAACAAAATTGGCATTGAAACCGAGCAAGCCGACGAGCGCGTCGATATCACCGCCAGCGTGCTGGACAATTCCGCTCCCGCCAACGAGCTCGAAGCTAATTTTCAGTTGACCGTGCCGGAAGAAACGGAGCTGCAGTTGCGCACCCAGACCGGTCTCGTCTATGTCGAGCAGGTCATCGGCGATATGACGCTGCAGAGCGTCGCCGGCGATATCCACCTGAAGGAAGTTTCCGGCTACATCGTGGTACGCACCACCGGCGGTTCGCTGGTTTGCGCGCAATGCGCCGGCAAACTGGATTTCAATTCGGTAAGCGGCAATGCCCAGGTGCTGCAGCCCGGCCTCACCAATGTCAGTCTCTTCACCATGTCCGGCAACATTCTTTTTGACGGAGATTTCATTCGCACCGGCATCTACACCATGAAAAGCGGCAAGGGCACCGTGGAAGTTCATTTCTCCGGAAACGATTCCTTTGATCTCAAAGCCCAGACCGCTACCGGCATGGTCGACAATCAGGCCGAAGCCTATCTCAAGCCCGATTCCCATGGGGTCCGCCATATGGCCTCCCGCTTCACCAAAGGCCTGTTTGGCACCGTCGGCAGCGGCCTCGCCAAAGTCGAGCTTTCCTCTTACAGCGGTACTATCCGCATCCTCAAGCGCGACTAGCGCGTGGCCCTGATAGTCGGCTTCCACCGGACCTGCTTTATACTAAGGGCCGCAGATGACGCAATTTCCTCCGCGACCGCCTCAATCGCGAACGCAGATGTTTTGCCTGGCCGGCTTCATGGGCTCCGGCAAGACCACCGTGGGCATGCTGCTGGCCCGTCAGCTGGCCTGGCGCTTTGTCGATCTGGACGATCGCATTGAATCCGCCGCCGGCCTGCGCATTTCCGAAATTTTTAGTCGCCTGGGCGAGACAGAGTTTCGCCAGTTGGAGGCCGATCAATTGCGGGCCGCCCTGGGCCGCGCCCTCGAACACAAGGAATCCATTGTCCTGGCGTTAGGCGGCGGAACTTACGCGCAAGCGGGCGCGCCGGAATTCCTTCGTGCCGCTGCCGTCCCGGTGATTTGGCTGGACGCGTCACCCGAAGTTTTGCTGGCCCGCTGCATGACCATGACCGGCCGCCCGCTCTTCCGCGATGAGCCCAGCTTTCGCGCCCTCTACGCACAACGCCTGCCGTTCTACCAGCAAGCCGATTACCGCGTGGACAGCTCTGGCGAACCCTCCCGGGTGGTCGCTGAAATCTTGCGCCTAGGGATTATTCCGGCCGGGGCCGGTGAGGCGCGCTTCTTTGTGGAATAGCCTCAGATCTTGATCGCGGGTAACCCTCTGAGCGCAGCCGCCGCTGATCTCCCGCCGTCCCACGGCTGCTGTGGCAAACTTCCTTTGCAGCATGAAGGAGCTTTTTCCATGATCCGCAAAGTTGCCCTCTCTAACATAGCTTTTGGCCTGCTGGGCGTGGCCCTACTCGCGCTCGGTTCCCTCGCGACCCAAGCGCAAAAGCGCGCATCGGTCTTCAGTCCCGACAAAGGTAAATTCACCATCCAGCTCAACGGGCAAACCGTCGGGCGCGAGAACTTCGAAATTTCGCCCACTCCGGACGGGTGGGCCGAGCAGGAATCCACCGACCTCCAGGTTCCTGATGCGCCGGCCGCGCACGTGACCGGCGCGCTCAACTTGCACGCCGATGGCGCCCCGATCAGCTACCAGTGGTCTTCGCAGGCGGAGAAAACCAATGGCGCGCACATCGTCTTCGCCAACGGCACCGCCAAGATCACCCTGCAGATGCAGGGCGCGCGGCCCTTCGAGCAGGATATGGCCTTCGGCACGCCGCTGATCGCCGTGCTGGATAATAATCTGTATTACCAATACGCGGTGCTGGCGCGGGTCTACGACTGGTCCAAGCGCGGCGCGCAGAATCTTCCGGTGCTGATTCCGCAGGAGTTGACACCGGGCTCCGTCAGCGTGGAGGCCACCGGCGCGGCCAGCGCCAGCGGAAAATCCTACGACGGTTTGCGGGTGACCACTTCCGACCTGGAAGTGCTGCTGTTCCTCGACTCCAGTCATCGCCTGATGCGCATCGAAGTGCCTACCGCGAAGGTGTCCGTGGCGCGCGACTAGAAGCCATCTCATAAATGGCCCCAGGTCGCGGAGGCGACGAGACTCAGAAATATAAACCCGTCGAAACCCAGCCAAATCATCACTTTCCGCGAGTTCCCGTTATTCAGGTGTTTGTAGCATTCCCGCCACGAAATTATTTATGAGATAAGTTTTAGCCGCATCGTCACCAGCGGCGCAAAGATAAAACACACAAGCGGGCAAAAACAAAAACGCGGCGTGATTTTCGTCACGCCGCGCTTTGTTGTTTTTGCGAGTTTCGATTTTTCGCGGTTCTCTTTTAGCGCGCGAAGGAACGCTGGAGCGCCGGCTTCCCCGGAGTGGCGAAGGGCGCGCCTGGGCGCCGCAGCGGGTAGCCCTGCGGATGACCATGCGCATGCCCGAGCGCATGTCCATTGGAAGGGCCGGCGGCGCTGTGTCCATTGCCGTTGCCATTCCCCGACGCGGGCTGCGGCAGCCGCGCCGGATTACCGATAGGGCGGAGATTGGTCGGCAGCGCACCAACGTGATCGCTGATGGCCTGCAGCCTCTTCAATATCGATTGCCACTGTTCCCAATCCAACTGCCGCAGGAACGGCCGCAATCCCTGGATGAACGGATCCTCCAGCAGCGCTTCGCCGTCGGATTCCGGGATGAAGAAACGATTCAGCCCCACGTTCAGCGCTTCGGAGATTTTCTCTAGAGTGCCCAGGCTGGGGGTCATCTGGCCGCTCTCGATGCGCGACAGATAAGAACGCGACACCTTCGAGCGCGACTGCAGTTGGCTCTGCGTCATGCTGCGCGATTCGCGCAACTGGCGGATCCGCTGCCCGATATTCTCGACCGTCTCGCGATTGGCAAATTTCTCTTGGGCTGGTTCAGCGCCGGTTTCCTCCGCTGCTGCCGGGGGAGGAATCAGGAACTCCAAACGCTGAGGCAAGGCGCGCACGCAACGGCGGCAATTCCCCGTGCGCGTCCGGTACTGGACTAAACCGCATGTCTTACAGCGAATGACTTCCCTATCCAATTCTAACGAACTAACAGCTTCTTTCTCTGTTTGTGCGGACACCGGTACTCCTCGCTGACTTTTTCCGGCGTGCGGATAGGAGAGGAAACGTCGGAACGTGCTTCGGGGGGAAGGCAGTGTAACTGGCGCGACGGGAGTATCGTGCGAAGGACGCTTTTCTGTCAAGAGTATTTTTAGATTTTTTTTATGTGTGCGCATTTCAAACACCAACGCTACGCCGCCCTTTCGCCTGTCCCTCAGTACAGCTCCCCGCATCCCAACCCGCAGCGCCTTCGCAGGAGCACGCTACCGTCGTGCCCGTATCGCCGCCGCCTTCACCGCCCATGGGTCATTCCCGGCGCAGCGAGGAACCTGGTTATCTCCGGCGCCAAACGCCTCGCTCGCGCTTGCTATTCCGAACCCGCTTGCGCACTTTGCGGGGCGGTGAGCGGGATCAGCTCTTCCCCGACGACACGCACCGAATTTTCGTCATTCCGGAATCATCCGACCCACCCGCCACGGTGGGCGAGCTAGGTTCGCGGCTAACTACGTTGCCGACGGCGAGCTGGGCTTTCGCTGTCTGCAACCCACGAACCTGCCTGCTGCACGCAGGCGAAAAACTTGTTGCCGACGTTGTATCGCAAACTCGCCCCAAACGCCACACATTTTTATTCTTTTCGCCAGCTCAATCGATTTACCTGGGCCTGAGGGTCCGCCAAACCACACCGGCAAGCGTTTGCAGCCGCACAGCATGCTGCGCCAAGTCCTCAAATCGTACCGGCGGATTTATCTCCCCAAGAATGCCCGCGTGCTACGCCATTCCCGTGACAGCAGCTTTACGCAGCGTTTACCGCCAACCCTCTACCACGCTAACGCCCAGGCGCGTCCAAGGAAGCGTACACGTTTTGAGGATGATTGTTTGAACGATTGCTGGTCGAGGCTCGTGCGGCGCGGTGCCCCAGGCAGCGGTGATCCCAACAACACTCCAAACGAGAACAAAGGAGAAGTAATGAAAACAATTTACGTTCGATTTTTGTCCGCATTTTCTGTGCTGGCTGGGTTGGCAGCTGCCGGCCGGGCCCAAACCGTCGATCAAGTCAATGTGAACATCCCCTATGAATTTGTAGCAGCGGGGGAAACACTCCCGGCAGGTACCTACCGAATCCGTCGCGTAAGATGGCGATGTCGCGGAACTGTCGCTCACCAGCTTTGAAAACCGCGCGGGTGTGTTGTTGGTGGCCAGCGAAGTCAGTCCAGCTAGCCAAGGCAAACCAACCTTGAGCTTCCCGTACGATGGCAGCCAGCGCATCCTCAGCAAGATCGAAACCACCGACCATATCTTCACCATTCCCGTGTCCGCCAAGCCGGCGGTGCAAGTGGCCATGAAGAAGCAAACCACTCCCGCCACCGCGAGCGGCTCGGCCGCCTCCGGAAGCAACTAAACGTGTAGCCTCAGAGCACGGCCTGCCTGACGCTAGCGGGTTTCCACCGTGCCATAAGCGCAGAGAGTGCCCCGTGCTCAGGTTCTGAGGGCGGGGCTTTCCGTGGGCGGTTGCTTCTCTCATCCCGAACCCGCTAGGGCTTCTGCGAGTGGTGTGTGCAAGCTGTTTTCCACCTTCGTTCTTCCCGGGTTTTTCTTTGTAGCCGCGCAGCATGCTGCGCCAGCCCTCAAATCGTAGCGGCGAATTTATCTCGGGTCCCACACGCGAGAGTGCCTTCCCAAATTTGCGGGTATAGTATTTTGTTTGTTCGGTGTCAGTGGCGGCGGGATGCGGCGGAGGGAGGCGGGTGGCGGCGAAAAGTAGGGAAGGATTGGACTTGTTGTTGCTGCTGATGGCGGCGGAGAGGTCGCCCGATGCTAACGCTCGATGTCAGTGGCGGCGTTCCAACGCGCATGCAGCCACTGAAAACACGCTACTTACGGCAGCGCGCAGTGAAATCCAGCGCGCATTTGCCATTGGGTGGACGGCACCTTACGTAACTGCATGAACGGTCAGGGACTTATCCAGCGAACACTGTATAGTGGCGCCGAAATCCAACGCGCATCCAACGCGCATCCAACGCGCACTCGTGCATAGTCAAACTGGACTGGAGAATTTATCAGGATCACCAGCGGCACTGGACCTGACCACACCACTTTCATCGACGTAGAAGCTTCGCCCCGAGCCGGATGAAGGACGAGCGATAAGCGTGAAACTCTTGACGACTCCCCGCACCCGTTTCCCAGGCGTGTACTGAAACAGATAGTCAGCCTTCGCGCCGGAGGCCAGATCAGCGTCAATTAACCCGAACCCGAGTTCAGAGTTCTTTCCAGTCACAGACGGACCTAAATACTGAAGCTTCGCAGGATAGCCGTGAGAGAAGGACGAAGCGTATACGATGCACGCAGTCGAAGCGCCGCGCATTGCCGCGATCGCCGAGTCCTCGCTGGCACTGACGCTATGAACTGAGCCGGGCACCGCCGCAGGCCAGAATCGGATCGACCAGAAAACCAGAAGAGCGAACACAGCAATTAAGCCCGCGATTCCGAGCCACTTAAGCGATGGCTCTGATGAGCTTTCTCCAGGGGGTTTCCCTTCCTGAAGAGGAGCAATAACTGCCGGGGAGCTAGCCGCAGCCGCTGAATAAAAGTCATGGCTGCAGAATCTACATTTCAGCGCTTCGCCTCTTACCCACTCCGCGCACTGCGGACATTTCCGCAATCCTATCGCTTGAGGATTTGACGCGCCAACGGCGACCCAAATGAAACCGATTAACGGACTGAGTAGAAGAGAAAGAAAGAAAAATCCTGCGCCGCTCCGGCCCTTGCTGCCTGCGTAGGCTGCGACGGCGACCGACAACACAATCCAGATGACCAACTCTCCCATAATTCCCCCCCCACTCCACTACCCCTTACTTTAACGGACTGACAGCCGGAAATATTTGCAAGCTCTGACCCGAAACGAAGAGCGGTCTACCGGAACCAGTTCAGCCGTATGCACTCCATCCTCGACGTGCGCGCCGGCGCGCAGAGCTGTTGCGATATAGTCCTCGATTTCATTTAGTTCCTCGTTGGCCTCACGCGCTTTTTTCTTGCGAAGCAGCAGTCGCTCCAAATCTTCTTGGTAGATGGTATGCGCGAAGCTACCGGGATTTTTTTTACGAAGCTTTAGAACGACGATGTTTCCGTTTCTGGTGTTGCGGGGATTGATACTCATCGGCGTAAATCTCCTGGGCCCCGGAGGTCTGGCGCTGCACGGCAGTCGTTTCTTTATCAATCAGGACCTTAGGGGACGAAACTTTAGGTCCTGCACGAAGAGCGTCGATAATAGTATCAGGTCTGTCAAGTCCACGCCGCTTGCACACCGAGTCGATCATGGCCGCCCCCGCTTTCCAGACTTCCTCCGGCAAATGTCCGAGAAGAAGGGACTGGAACGGCTCGTCCGCTGCGAGCGCAAGCCTGATCAGCGGGAGTAATTCCGGCTGCCGTCCCCTGATCTCGTAGTTTTCAATCGCCTTGCTCGTCAGACCGGTCTCACGGCCGAGGGCGTCTCGGGATTTCTTTCCTCGCGAATCGCGGATGAGTTTTGCTAACTCCACAGAGCTTAAGATTCCCCTTAACATACAGAACGCCGTTACGTAACACTATTCGGTATGAGCACGAATCGTGCGCGCACTAAAGCTATCACGGCAGGCCTCCACAAGGCTTTGCGGTATCGCGGGCTGCTTACCAGAGTGGCCAGGGAGCTGGGCCTAGATCGCACGCACGTCGGACGTGTTGCACGGGGAAAGCGCCAATCGAAACGCGTTCTAGCCGCGCTGGTTGCGGAATTGGAGCGCATCGAGAAGGCATCGACGCGGAGGGCGGCATGAATTCTGGAGCGGGGGCGGCGCTTGGCGCGCCGATGTTGATGGGGACGGACATGCGCAAGCGGGTGTCCGTTTCGCTGGAGCTGGAGCTGCACGCGCGGGCAGGCGAGGCGGCGCGGCAGCGAAAGACTTCCAATTCGGATCGCGAGGACCTAGGGCCATTTTGCGCGTGGTGCGTGAAGCAGATTCTCTCGCTCGATTTTCTTTGCGAGGAGAACCGCGAATTTCTCCAGGGGATTCTGACGCAGCTGGGCCGGCCCTGGACGACGCTCGATGTGCTGGATGCCATCGTTTCCACCTTTCGGAAGGAAGTGCGAGCGGGCAGGCTACGGCCTTTTTTCTGTCCCGGGCAAGCGGGACATTCGGGGAAAACAGGAGCGCTCTGATGCGCGGCAGCGGGGGACGCACAAAATCTAGGGGTTCTCTCAGAAGCAAGCACGAGGGAAAGGCGCGTTCCAGGCACGGCGCGCGCCTAAGGTCCGGGTCCGGTACTGCGGCTAAAGGGGGCGCGGTGCCGGGCTCGCGCCGTTCAGCCGCTAGTCCAACGGCGGCCACGGAGGAAGCGGTGGCATCGAAGACCTCCCTTCGGAACAGCAAGGATCGTTCCGCGAAGAAGTCTAAGCCCGCCAAGAGTAAAAAGCGCCGGCACCTTGAGCGCTTCGTTCCAGAACAGCGACATCTTTTCGGCAGCGACCGCGCGGTGAAACTGCCGTGTCCGGAGACGAAGCGATGATCTTCGAACTTGCACCGCCGTACGACAGTTACTGGCGCGGTCCGTTTCGCGGCTACGGGGTTCGGTATCGGCGCGTCAGGAGAAGCATGGGTGGGCGCCTGGTCGCCGTGTTCCGTGGAAAATTCGCGCGCCTGCGAGCTGAGCATCGCGCGAACCTTTTGTCTCGCGCCTGGCGCGCAGCTCACGCGCCAAAATCATGGCAGGTCCCACGCGTCGGAAGCTCCGCTGTGATTCCTCGCGAGGTGGCGGGATGAGATACGGACTCCATCTGCTGCCCAACGCGTTCCTGCTGATCGCGTTGCTGCGCATGACGCTGGTCGGGATGGCGGGGCAGCGCTGCGCCATGTTTTTCTTTTTGTGCGTGTGGCTGATCTTTTCCGTCTCCGCGCTATTCCTCGGACAGGTCTGGCCGATCGAGTCTCGCGAATACGCCGTGCGGTTTTTCATTTTGCTGCTTCCCACCTGGCTGTGCTCTGCACCGGCGCTTTGGATCGCTTCACGCCGGCTGGCGTTTTCTCACCTGGCGACAGCCGCGGCGGTGCTGCTGATGGCGATGGCTGCATGCCGCTTCGCGGTACTGAACGCTTCGATGTCTCCGATCGCCAAGCTTCTGGCGATGAACTGCTGGGCAGCCGTGGTGGTCGGGACAAATTTCCTGCTCGCTTCCGCGGCCGCGGAAGGCGCTGATCTGTATCTGTGGCGCTGCTGCGGAATGTTCTTCCTGATTTTCGGCTTTGGGTATTTGGCCATCGGGATGGTGCGGCCCGGCGAGTGGGCCATGCGCATCTTCATTCTGGCCGGCGCGGCGACCTGGTGCGCGCTGGCTTACTTCATCGGGCCGCGCCCGGAGCATCTGTTCAACCTCGACAAGCTCGGCGTGATCTGGCCGCTTGCAAAACTTTTCGGCATCGCCATCCCACTCGGAGGTCAACGTCGTTAGCTGAGAGACCTGATTCCCAGCAGGCGCTCAAAATGTCCAACGCGCAAAAACTTTCGGAGATGGCCCTGAGTGTCGACCAGGTTGGAGAGCTGACGGGTTGGCAGCCCCAGCACGTCCGCAGGCTGGCATCGCAAGGAAAGATTCAATCGCGAGTGTCGAAGACGCGCGGCCGCAACGGAAAGCATGAGCGGGAATATTTGTTGAGTTCGCTGCCGCCCGCGGCGCAGGTGAAATACGCGCAGGGCGGCGTCAGCGAGACCGCGATTGTGCCGGCGCAGACGCTGCCGTTGTTCGCGTCGGCTCCCGCCGCGGCGGCCGAGAAGCCGGCCATTGCTTCGGTTCCCGAGGAGCTGCGGCCGCAAGTCGATGTGCGCTACCGGGCGATCTCGCCGCTGCTGGATTTCCGCAAGAACACCAACGGGCATCGTCCCAAGATTCGCGTCGGAGATGGGCGCGTGATTTCCAACCTGAACGAGCTGGCTGCCTACCTTGCCGCGCAGCAGAACCCTCCGATTTCCTCCCGCACTTTATTCCGCTGGCTGGACCGCTTCGACACTCACGGTTACGCCGCGCTGGCGGACCGCGTTCGCAAAGACAAGGGGCAGTGGAAGTTTTTCGGACAGCACCTGGCGGCGACGGCGTTTGTGGAGGGGAAATATTTGCGCGAGGGACTGTCCTTCCAGATGTCGTGGGAAGCGCTGGTGCGCGAGTGGCCCAAGCTGGAGAAAAAAGGCGAGCCGCCGAGTTACGCCACGGTGAGGAATTATCTGCGCGGATTGCCCGAGCCGGTGAAGGTGCTGGGGCGGGTGGGCAAGCGGGAGTATGAATCGACCTGCTCGCCATTTGTGCAGCGCGGCCCGGTGCCGGTGATGGACTGGTGGGTTTCCGACCATCGCGTGTTCGACGTGATGGTGCGCAATTCGCTTTTCGCCGAGCTGCCGGCGGACAAAGCGTATCGCGTGTGGATGACGGCGATCTTCGACTGGGGTTCGCGGAAGCTGGTGGGCTTCTGCTTCGCGCCGACGCCCAGTTCGCGGACGATCAGTTCCGCGCTGCGGATGGCCATCCTGAACTGCGGGATGCCGCGCAATTTCTACTGGGACAACGGCGAAGACTACAAAAAGGTCCGGCGCGACATCGAAGCCATCACTCTTTCGCAGGAAGCGACGGCGCTGCTGGCGCGAGATCGCGTGGGCGTCACCAGCGCCCTGCCCTTCCATCCGCGTTCCAAGCCCATCGAATCCTGGTTTGCGCGCTGGTCCAAACGCTTCGACGTGCTCTGGCGCCCAGCTTACCTCGGCAACAAGCCCAGCAACCGGCCGGAGAGCGCGGAGTTGGCGCAAAAGCAGCACGAAGAATTTCTGGCTGGCAAGCGCGCGGACACGCCGCTGCCGACGGATGCGGCGTTTATCGCGGCGACCATCCGGTGGATCGAGGAGTACAACGACACGCCGCTCGAATCGCTGCGGCACCGCAGGCCCAACGACGTGATGGAGCGGCAGCGGCCGGAACGCGCGCGGGTTCCGGTAAATCCGCGCGTGCTGGACATTCTGCTTTCCGAGCGCGCCTCGCGGACGGTGACGCAGGGCGGCTGCGTGCGGGTGGACAACATGACCTACGAGCCGACGGAAGAAAGCCTGTTTGCCATGGACGTCCGCAAGGGACGGGACGTGATCGTGATTCGCGATCCTTACAACCTGCAGGAAGCGACGGCCGCCGATCCGGAGACCATGCAGTTCATCGGCGAGTTGCGGGTGAAGGAGTTCGTGGCGCAGTGCCCGAACGGGCAGATCACGCGCGACCAGATCAAGGGCAACATGCGGCGGCAGCGCTCGCTGCGCAAGGGCTATGGCGAATATCTGGCGTCGCTGCAGGCGATGGCCACCAGCCAGGGCTGGAAAACGGAACGCGAGGCGCTGCTAGAGCGCGCGGGCGTGTCGACCGGGACGGATGGAACGCTACGGGGAACGCCCGGCTCGGCGCGCCGGGCGCAACTGCCGGATGCGCGGCCGCGGCGGCTGCTGCAGCCGGCGTTTGTTTCCGACGCGGTGGCCGAAGATGCGGACGTTTTTCGCGATGTGAAAGTGGAGGACTGAGATGCGGGGGCCGGAAATGTTGCGCACCAGGAGTTACCAGATTTTGCGGGAGCGGTTGGAGGACGCGGTCGACGAAGGCATCAACGCCATCGTTTACGGGCCGCCCTCTTCGGAAAAATCCTACGTGCTGGAAAACCTCTGCACGCAGTTCCGCGCCAAGGGCCGGCCGGTGATTTACATGTACTGCGGGCCGCGCACCACGCTGACGCAGCTCTATCGCGGGGTGGCGGAAGCGGCGGGGATCGAAGTGCGCTCCAGCTTCCGCTGGGCGTGCCGGCGCGCGGTGCTGGACGCCATGCGGACGCGGCCGCATCTCCCGGCCATTGTGCTGGACGAGGCGCAGCACCTGGACGTCGACGCGCTCGAAGGCGTGCGCGAGATTCACGACATGACCCGGCGCGAGGAGCGGCGCGGCTGCGGCGTGATCCTGGCCGGCAGCCACAATCTGCTGCGCGAATTCCTGCACCCGGCGCGTCGGCCGCGGCTGGAGCAGATGCTTTCGCGGTTCGCGCACCGCGTGCAGCTCGAAGGCATGTCCAAGCCGGAGATCCTCACGCTGGCCAGCCGCGCGTTTGGCAACGGCAAACCGGCCAAGCTTTCCGAAGAGCAGCAAAAAATCCTGCTGGACCGCTGCACGGTGGACGATCCGTATTTCATCGACGCGAATGGCAAGCCCACTTCGCGGACCTACTACTCCAGCCGGCGGCTGCTCGAATACATCCGGCAGCAAAAGAAACTCGCGAGCGTGGCGGAGAGTGCTGCATGAGGCTGTGGTGGTTTCTGGTGTGGATGTATCACGAGTGGCGGATCACTCGCTGAGGGCGCGGGTGAAAAAAGGAGACGGCGATGGCGCTGATGACCGAGAGCGAAGAAAAACAGTTCCAGGCGTTCGTGCTGCAACAGGAGCTGGCCGGGCACGAAGAACGGCGGCGGGCGCAGGCGGCCAGGAAGAACGGCTGGTGGAGGAATTTCTGGACGGAGTACGGGGGTGATCTGCTTTTCATCGCATGCGTGCTGGGGGGACTGACAGCGGCGGTGTTGATTTATCTGGGACTGGAAGCGGCCGGATGGTTCAACCTTTGAGCAAACTTGCCAATCCCTGGAAGTGCGACGCGCCTGGCTGTGAGCTGCTGCGCGCCAGGGACACGAATCACTGGATGATCGTGCGCCGCGAAGAGAACTGCCTTCGCTGCGACATTCACGGCACTACCGCCGAGCACGATCTGCATCTGGCTCAGCCGATGCCTGGCGCGCCGATGTTCGAAGTCGTGATTTCGAAGTGGGACGACGTCCTGGCGGAGATCGAGGGCGCGAGGCACGTCTGCGGGATCGATTGCGCGCTGAAAGTGACGGCGCGTTTGATGGCCGAGACATTTTTCCCGGCCGATTTTCAAGAAAAGGAAGTGTTGGATGCCCGAAACGATTAGTTGCGCCACGGTGGACGGCCTGGCGAAGGAATACATCGAGAAGGCGGCCGCTTGCGACATGGCCGAGCAGGAGCTGAAGGCGCTGCGCGACATCATCATCGCCCGGGTGCAGGAAGAAGGCAGCTACCCGCCGCGGGCGACGAAGACGAAGGTGCTGGCCGGCGAGGAATTCGACTTGCGGGTCACCGAGCCTACGGAGATCAGCGTGGATTCGAAAACGGCGGAGCGCATCAAGGCGGCGTGCTTGCGCGCGGGAGCGGGGCGTCTGTTTCCGAAACTGTTTCGCAAGGTGGAATCCTTCGTGCTGGCCGGCGGCGCGGAAAAGCTGCTAAACGGGAATCTGCCGGAGCGCGCGCCGCGCAATTTGCGGTCGCTGTTTGCGCGCGCGGTGCGGGTGAAGGACCTGGCTCCGCAACTGGAAGTGAAAAAGCGGAAGCAGCAGCAAGAGGCGGCATGAGCGCTCGGAGGGTGATCTTTGAGAACGGCTACACCAACGTCATCGATCCCGACCGGGGAATCGGCCTGGTCGTCGCTCCGGCGAGGCGCCTAACGGCGTCATGGCGGGTGATCTTGCTGCTAGTACGGATTGACGAGCCGACGACGGCGGAATTTATATTCGATTACGGACGGAACTGAAAGGGAGAAAACGATGAAGAAGAACCCGATTTTGTTGTGCGTGACGCTGTTGCTCTGCTGCGGCTGGCTGACGGTGGCGAAGCCGCAAACCACTCCGCCTTCGCCTTCCATCACCGTCACGGTGGCGCCCAATTCCGGAACGCCGGCGGGAACCACTTACACCTTTTTGCGCGCCAATGGCGTGTGCTCCAGCCCGACCAAATTCGTGCGGCTTGCCACGGCTTCATCGAGCCTGACCTTCACCGACGGCCTGGTGCAGCCGGGGAGCATTTACTGCTATTGGGTCCTGGACAGCAACGACGTGCCGTACGGAATGATCGAGTACACCGCGCCGGTGCCGGCCACGGTGACGAACCTGAAGGGAATGTCCGGCGTGCTGACCGGGACGGAGAACTGAGCGGAGATGGGCGAGCCAGTGGACCGCGACAAGAAGACGGCGCAGGAGCGGTTTGCGGAGATCCGCAAATTCTTCCTGGCCTGGCTGGAGGATTCCGGGCACGCGCGGACGGAGCTGTACTACCGCCCAAAGCCCGGCGACTCCCGAGAGCCCACCGAGGAAGAGATCGTGCGGCGCTGGGCGGCGGATCTGCGCATACCGCTGAACGACATTCTCATCGGAGTGCAGCGCGCGTTCGAGGGCGCTGCGGAGCGCGGCGCGGTGGTGACCAGCTTTCGCTACTGCGTTCCGCAGATCGTCAGCCGGATTCAGGAGATGCGGGGATCTCGGGTCGGATCGCAGTAGCCAGGGGGGAAGCGTGACGCGACTGTTGACGGATATATGGCGGCTGCTGGTGTTCGTTGCGGAAGCGGCGTGCGCGATTTTGTTTGGCGTTCCGCTGGGGTTGTTTATCGGGCTTTGCGGGGGATTGCTGATCTACTTCCTGGTTTTCCGGCTCCTGATCCAGCAGCTGGCGGCGATGTGGCGGAAGGGGAGAGTGCGCAGACTGGCGGCTGCGGCGGCGCGCGGAGGTAGCGGAATCTTTTTCTGACGGGAGAACGGGCAGCGCGGGGGGGAGTGGGACATGGCTTACAAGAATCCGGTCCTGGAGGGGATCGTGACTATGGAAATGGCTGGATGGCTGGAGTTCTGGAACGTGCGCGACGACGGCGGGGTGCACATCCTGCTGGCGGAGCCGGCGCACTTTTGCTGCGGCAAGCCGCATACCTGGTTCGTGAACCGCGAGGGGCGCACGCGCTGCTGCGATTGCGACGAAGCGTATGTGCGTGGGCAGCGGCAGGCAGCGAAGGCGATGGCGGCGGCATGAGCGGGCGGCGCAGGTTCGATGGAAAGCCGGCGCAGCCGACCGGGCTGGGCAAAGTGGCCGCCGACCGGCGGGGCTACAAGCGCAAATGGGCGCGGAGGCGCCGCGGCGACGCCGCTTTCCGGGATCGCGAGCGTGCGCGCGAGCGCGAGATCGAGAGGCATCGGCCATCGCGGCAGCAGAGCGGGCAAAAGTGCGCATCATCGGCGGCAACGGCGCGAAAACCTCTCGTGAAGAAGGAGAGAACGCGGCGGCCGCTGGCGAGGACCGCGAAGGAGGCGCCGACAACGGAGGTCGCCGTGGCGCAGCCGGCAGCGCCCATTGCGACGGCGCCGGCGAAGGCGGACGCGGATGCTCCCGGCAATCGCGTGCGGTTCATCTTGCTGGATGCGCAGATCAGCAGCGGCGGCCTGGCGGAGCTGACGAAGTCCGTGGTGGAAGCGCTGAGGAAGTGATGGCGCGCAACGATCTTTGCCCCCTCGCGGTGTTCCGAATCCGCGGGGAGATGAAGGCGATGAACGGATGGACGCGCGAGGCGTGGGTCGAGCGCGCGATGGAGACGCGGAAGGGCATGGACCGCAAAAAAGTAGAGAAGCTGGTGGACGAGATTTTCGAGGCGGAAAACTGATGGGGCTGTACAACGAGGACCCGCGGTTTGTGCCGATGATCCGCGACGGGCGGAAGCGGTTCACGATCCGCGCGCGGCGGAAGGTTGAGGACCGGCCTGGCGACATCATGCACCTCTATACCGGATTGCGGACGCGCGGGGCGATGCTGATTTTCCGGGCTCCGTGCGTGAAGGTGGAGGATATTGAAGTATCGATGATCGGAACGGCTTTTGTTGTGCGCGTAAACGACGTAGTTCTTGGCGCGAACGAAGAGGAGCTGCTGGCGCGCAGCGATGGATTCGACGACTTCGCGGAGATGATCGACTGGTGGGCGCCCAATATCCCGTTCGAGGGAAAGATCAACCACTGGGATTTCGAGCGACGGAGGTTGGAGTGAGGAAACTGCGATGCCCTGCTCATACGTAAAGCTCCAGGACGGAACGGTAGCTATCGTGAAGCATGCGCCGGCTGGCAAGCCGCGCTGCAAATTCTGCCCGCACCGTTTCCGATGGGATGGCCGCACGCACACGGCTACGCTGCTCTGCGACTTCGAGATTGGACGAACGCTCGGTGGTGAGCCAATCACCTGCGACGCGAAGATCTGCGTCAAGTGCGCAAAGACGGTCGGCACTAACAGACATTTCTGTCCAAGGCATTCGAGGGTAACGGATTTTCCGCCGGTGATGCCCGATTGGGTGGTGATGCCCAAACCCAAATGAGCGAGCAGCTTCAACTCGGGGCGGAGTTTGCGGCGGGGAGCACGTACGACCGCTGGCGGGAGCTGGACGCGCGGGTGGAAGCGGCGCTGCGCTCGCATCTGCTGGACGAGAAGGACAAGGAGATTTTGCGGGTGATTGCCAGCCACAAGGGAGCGGAGCGGGCGATCCGCGCGGCGGTGATTGCGGAAGAGGCGCGGATGCTGTGGGGCGAACACGCGCGGCGGCAAATTTGCGGAGCGATCGGAACCTTCGTGCTGCTGTTCAAGATTCCCATCGGAGCGCTGCGCATGGCGCCATACGGCTACTTCCTGATCGTGAGCGCGAAGGACCTGGAGCTGGCGGTGCAGCCGCTGGCCGGGGAGTTTCACGCGCTGCTGCGGCGCATCCGCGCGCTGACCTCGAAGAGCGACGTGGCGAAATTGTTTGGCCAGGCGATGCTGAAGCTGGACGCGGAAGATTCGAAGGAGGCCGCGTGAGCTTTGACGACTCCCGGCTGCGGCTCAGCGAAGAGTGGTTGAAGGCTAACGGCTTCCGCTGGCATCAGCTCGAACGACAGCCGCACAAGATGTGGACACTGTGGCTGGGCGACGCAGTTGCCGATGGAAACGGTTTCACGTCGTACGAGGACCTAGGCGTGGAAGTTGCCAACTGCGGCGCACCGCTTGCAGGGCGTGAACGCTACGGCGCTTTCACTCCGAAATGGAACTGCTGGTTTCGCTCGGACTACGCGCGCCGCTATACGCGGTTCATTCATATCCGGTATCTGCAATTTGTCGACGAGTTGGCCGCGCTGATCGAGGGAATTACCGGGCTGCCTTTCGACGCTTCCAACAATGTAAACGGCTGCGCTTATCGAAGGAGGGATGCAGAGCGACTGCTGCAGGCTGACGAACGGCTCGACCTGCGATGGCTGAGGGAGTGCCGGAAATGGAATCTGATCGAAGAAGACGACAGCCGCGGCCACGCTTTGCCTGAGCACTACGGGGCTCACGAGCGAGCGAAGAAAAAGGAGCCAGCATGAACGCGCCGAGATGCGGGGTGCATATTGCCATGGAGATGGCGCTGGTGGAGAGCAAGCCGCCATCGTGGATCGTGCATCCGGACGGCGCGGATGAGACCGGCCAGCAGGAGCGGAGCGGATGCGTCAACCGGAAACTGTTCACGCGGAAGTCCTGGAAGTGCCCGGTGCCTGGATGCATTCGCGTGGCAGCGTACGCGCCTACGGAGGAGGAAGAAAAAGATATGGCCGCGCGGCCTTGCTCCGGGTGCGGCCGGGCGACCACCGCGCGGGTGTACTGCGCGGCTTGCTTGAAGGAATACAACGACCGGCGGAACGCGGCGCGGCGCGCGAAGCGAGCTAGCCGGGAGGGGCTGGGCAAGGGATTCTACGCGGGGGCGAAGGCGCGGCGGCTGGCGCGGAGTTCCGCGGCTCCAGAGCAGCGTGCGGAGAGGGAGGCAACGGCGTGATTGGGCTGAGCGAGGCGCGCAAGCGGGCGGAGGAGATTGTCGAGTGGCTGCGGCCGTTGTGCGAGCGCATCGAGATTGCGGGATCGATCCGGCGCGGAAAATCGATGGTGAAGGACATCGATCTGGTTGTGGTGCCACGTATGCAATCGAGCGAGACGCTGCTGGGCGTTACCGACGACGTGGCGATGACGGATTTCTACGCCAAGGCGAAAGCGACGTTCGGGGAGATTCTGGCGGCAGGCACGAAGCTGATTCGCGGGATCTATGGCGCCGAGAATCGCGTCTATGCCCGGTATGACGCAATGGTTCCTTACGACCGCGATCTGGCGGTCGACATTTATCTGGCCACGCCGGAGACCTGGGCGACGCTGCTGCTGATTCGGACCGGCTCGGCGGAGCACAACATCTGGATGGCTTCGCGGGCGAAGAGCTGCGGCGGAAAGCTGAGCGCGGACGGCTCCGGGCTGGAGCTGGCCGGTCAGTACGAACCGATCGAGCAGCGCAGCGTGAACATGCGGGTGCGGCCCGAGAACGAAGAGCAAATTTTCAAGGCGTTGGGACTTCCGTACGCGGAGCCGCGCGAGCGCGAGTGCGCGAACGGGCGGCCGGTGTGGATGCGCACGTAAAAATCTCGGCCAGGCGAGGCCAGGCGAGGCTTGGCCAGGCGAGGCATGGCCAGGCGAGGCGTGGCGAGGGCAGTTTCATTTCAAAAGGAGGCGGGGGAAATGAGAACGTTCGACGTAACGATTGAAGGGACGAAACCGATACTGCTGCACAATCCGGCGGCGATGAAGGCTCAATCGGCGGCCGGCAAGAAAACGATACCGACTCCGGAGAAGGAAGCGTTGGATGCCTGTTATTGGACGCCAGACGGCGATTCGCTGGCTTTCCCCTCCTACGCCGTCCATTCGGCGCTGGTGAACGTTTCGTTCTCGTTCAAAAAGGGCAAGATCAATCCCAGGCCCTTTGTTGCGGGAAGCCTGGAAATCGTTCCGGACATGATCCCGTTCGGGACCAAAGAATACGAAATCGACGTGAGGCAGGTTGTGGTCCAAAGAGCCCGGATACTGCGCTCCCGCGCGAAACTATTTCCCTGGCGGCTTTCCTTCGTTCTTCTGGTCGACGAGGATTTCCCCTTCAGCGACGTTAGGGGAAGCCTTTTGCCGATGCTGGAGGAGGCCGGAAGGCGCATCGGCCTGGGAGATTTTCGCCCGCAGCGCTTGGGGCCTTTCGGCAAATTTATCGTGAAGGTCTTCGAGGAGCGAACGCGAGTTTGATCTCGGCGCGGCGCGGCATGGCGAGGGACGGCACGGCAGGGCACGGCAACGCGTGGCAAGGCAGGGGCAGTTTCATTTCAAAATCGAGGAGGGACGCGAGCGATGACGACGGATCTTTCAAACGTAGTGGAACTGGCGGTAACCGAATTGATTTGGGACCAGACCTTATATCCCCGGCAGCAGATTTCGGAGATGCACGTAAACCGGATCGCGGACGCCATCCGGGCGGGGGAAGCGCTGCCGCACATCGTGGTGGACGGCAAGACCAAAAGGATTGTGGACGGAACGCACCGCTGGAAGGGATGGCGGAAGATTTTCGGCGACGACAGCAAGATAAGGTGCGAGCTCCGCGAGTACGGCAGCGACGCGGAGATGTATCTGGCGGCCATCGAGCTGAACAGCGCGCATGGGCTGGACCTGAGCTCGTTCGAGCGCACGAAATGCCTGCTGCGGATGCAGGAGCTGGGAATCGAGCGCGAGACGGGACTGCGCGCGCTGCGCATGACGGAGGAGCGCGCTGAGCGGATGATGTCCGGCAGGACGGCGTTCCGATCGCTTCCGGGCGGCGGGACGGAGCCGGTGGCGATCAAGGCGGCGATGTACAGTTTTCGCGGGCAGACGCTGACCAAGAAGCAGATGGCGGTGAACAACTATTCCGGGGGGATGAAGGCTTCCTACTACGTCGACCTGGTGAGCGGGCTGGTGGAGGCCGGCATCTGCAAGGATGCGCCGAGCGAGCTGCTGAGAAGGCTGGCGAAGCTGCGGGACCTGCTGAACGCGGCGCTGCCGGGCAGGAGGAGGAAAGCTTCCTAGCGGAGAATTTTGTTGACTGACTGAATGAGGGGGCCGTTACCCGGCAAAAGATTCACCGGGGACTGGGTGGCGGGTTCGGGTTAACATGGGGGAAGTCAGGGTCGAGCGGGATCTTCGCTTGCACAGCGGAGATCCAATGAAGAAGACTGTTTTCGTTTTCGTATTTCTTTTCGGCGCGGCGATGCTGGCCGGCAAAGCTTCCGCGCAGACCATTCCGCACGTTACCGGCACGTTCAAAACTCCCGAGGGAAAAACTCCATCGGCGGCGGGGCTGAAGGCGATGGCCACCATCGGGGCGACGCCCGTCTACGGAACGATTATATTCCAGCCTTTCGACTCTTCCGGTAACAAGCCCGCAAGGATCCTGTGCGGCGGGATCACTTACGTGCCGCAGCAGGTGCGCGGGTGGATCAAGGGCGACGGCACGCTGGTGGACAATTATACGGCGGCCGCGGGAGTGGACCTGGTTCCGAACGCGGGCTGCACCCCGGCGGGACTGGTGACTCGCGCGTTTATCACGCTGTCACCGACTCCGGACGGCCGGGTGCAGAGCGTAACCTGGACGGAAGACAAGACGCTGCCGCAACAGGCTTCGATCGATTGGGGATCTTTGGCGGCCGCGGGCGTGACCGCTCCTACCTATATAGGATATTCGACGGTGCAGAGTTCGGGCGCGAACCTGACGGCGCGAACGACGGTGAACTTCGTCAACGGCGGATGCGTGGACAACGCCGTGACGCTGACCACGGACTGCACGTTTACCGGGAGCACCGGCGGCGGCCCGACGCTGCAAACCAATGGCCTCAACAACGCGTCGCAAACTACGCTGAATTTCCAAACTGGCGCGGCGGTGAACGGGCTGACCATCACACCCTCCAACCCCTCGCTGGGCAACGAGCAGCTTGCGCTTTCCGGGGCGCTGACGGATGCCGGGCTGGCATCCGCGTATTCCGGGGTGGGAAGCTGCGCGGCGAATCAATTTGCCAATGCGTTTACGCGCAACGCGGCGCCAGGCTGCGCGCTGGTTTCCTACGCGGGACTTTCCGGGCTGCCTTCCACGTTTGCACCGAGCGCGCACAACCTGCTGAGTTCTGCGCATGGGGATACCACGGCGGCGGCGGCGGTGCGGGGCGACGTGATCGCGGCGGTCGGGCTCACGCCGACCTGGCAGCGGGTGGCGCATCCGGCCAGCTCGGGCGGCTATTTCAAGTGGAACGGGACAGACATCGTGGGGTCGACGGGAGCGGCGGGCGGGACGGGCGCGTGCGCCGCGAACCAGTTTGAAACCACGGACAACGGAGACGCCGCGCCGACTTGCGCGCAGCCCGCATTCTCGAATCTTTCCGGATCCCTGGCGCTGGCGCTGACGGCGCTGACGGCGCGTGGCGATTTGCTGACGGTGAACGCGACGCCTGCGCTGGCGCGGCTGGCGATCGGGGCCGCCAACCTTTATCCGAAATCGAATGGAACGGACGTGGTGTATTCCACGCTGGCGGCCGGCGGCGTGGGAAGCTGCGCCGCGAACCAGTTTACGACGGCGCTGAACGCGGACGCCGCGCCAACCTGCGCGCAGCCGGCGTATTCCGGAATCAGCGGGACGCCGACGCTGTTTTACCAGACCGTGCAAAATGCCAGCGGGCTGGACCAAACGCAGCGCGGAAAGGTGGAATTCACCGGAACGGCGGTGGCGAGCGTCACCGACGACTCTGCGAACAATCGCACGGTGGTCACGCTGACGGCGAGCGCGGGAAGCGGCGTGACGCTGCAGACGAATGGAGTAAATGATTCCTCGCAAACGGCGCTGAACCTGAAGAGCAGCGCGGCGACGAATGGCCTGACCCTGACGCAGACGAATACGGCGGGCGGAGACGTACAGCTGGGGCTGAGCGGCGTGCTTACCGTGCCCGGAGGCGGAACGGGATTGGCTACGCTGGCAGCGCATCAGCTTTATGTCGGCAACGGGACCAGCTCGCCGGCGGCTGTTGCCGCGGGCGCTTCCGGCCAGGTGCTGATTTCCGGCGGCGCGGCCGCGGATCCGGCGTTCGCCGATCCGGTGGTGAGCTGGAACAACGGGACGGCGGTGACCGCGGCGTGGACCAGCGCTACGGCGGTGGACACGGCGGCAACGGCTGCGCTCACGGTTCCAAATATGTCGCTGGTGGCGGTGACACTGCGGGCAACTTCCACCATGACCGGCGGGACGCTGAATTTCGAAGCGGACGATGGCAGTGGAAATTTTTCTTTCCCCATTTCCTGCGACCGCGTGGACACGGCAAACGTGGAGACCACGTTCGCGCTTTCGGCGACCAATAAAGCGTGGCTTTGCAATGTCGCTGCTTTCTCGAATTTCCGCGTGCGGCTGAACCCGGCGATTACCGGGACGGGCACGGCTAACATCCGCATCACCGCGACGACATCTCCCACGCCAAGCGAAATGACGGTGCAGCAGGCCGTGGCTGGCGCGCTGCACGTCACGGTGGACGCGGCTCCGACGACGGCAATCACCGCGGCGAGTTTGCCGCTGCCGGCCGGCGCGGCCACCGACGCGAGCGTGACCGGATTGGAAGTGGCGCAGGCTTCGACGACGTCGGGACAGAAAGGGATTCTGGGGCTTTGCGCGGCGACCACCTCCGCGCCGACGTACACCACGGCGCAAAGCGATCCGCTTTCCTGCGACACGTCCGGCGGCTTGCGGGTGAACGTGGGCTCGCCAACGGTTACGGCGAATATCGGCACCAGCGGATCGCTGGCGTTGGATGCGACGCTGACCGGTGGAAACGCGAAAGCGCAGGGCAACGTGGCTTCCGCGGCTGCGGACTCCGGCAATCCCATAAAGATCGGCGGGATATTCAACACTGCGCAGCCAACGGTGACCGCCGGGCAGCGCGTGGATTTTCAAGCGACGGCGCGCGGCGCGCAGATCGTAGCGACGGGGGTGGACCCGTTTAGCGTGAGCGTGGCGTCTTTGCCGCTGCCCGCCGGAGCCGCCACTTCCGCGAATCAGCCAGCGTTGCTCGCGGACAACGGAGCGGCGGCGGCGGCCAACCGCGTTGGAGTTCTTCCAGCCATCGCGCAATCGCAGCTGCCTTCCCCGGCGACGGCGGGACGCGATGTGGCGCTGCGCACGGACCTCAATGGAACGCAGTTGGTTGGCCTGATGCCGGTGAACATTTCCACCTTTCATGCGGCGAAGCAGGGCCTGGTGCCGGCGGCGAGCCCGACGGACATCGCGGTGCTTCCGGGCGGTGCGACGACCACGGTGATCGTGACCCGCGTGCAACTGAGCTGCACGCAGACGACGGCGGGAATTATCGACGTGCAACTGCTGAAGCGCTCGACGGCGGACACCCTGGGAACGTCCGCGGCGATGACCGTTGTGCCGCTTGATTCCAGCAACTCCGCCGCGGTTTCCGCGCCGCTGAGTTACACGGCGAATCCCACGACCGGCACGCTGGTGGGGGCCATCTGGCCGATGAAGGTGGGGGCGCTGGCCCCGGGGACGGCTTCGCCCAATGACATTTATGTCTGGACGCCGAAGTACGGGCAATCGATTGTGCTGCGTGGAACGGCGCAGCAGCTTGCGGTAAATCTGAACGGGGTGACGCTGACGGGCGGAAGTTGCGACGTATCGTTTGACTGGATCGAGACGACCGGACTGTAGAAAAAGGAGAAGAGGATGGAAAAACTTTTGTTGAGCTTGTTGCTGTTGTTCTCCGCGCCGCGAATCTTCGCGGCGACCGCCACGCCCGTTGCGATCACCGGCGTAACAGTGGCTGGAAATATCCTCACGGTGACGACACTATCGGCGCACGGGCTTTCCGCGACGCTGCCCAGCGGCTTCTGCATCGCCGGGTCGTCGGCGTCGGCGGACAACGTGTGCGGGGTGGTGGCCTCGGTGCCAACCTCGACGACGTTCACCTTCACGCTCGCCGGCGGAGCGGCCTGCGCGGCAACCTGCGGCACCGCGGCTCCGGCCAAGCGCGTGATTTGGTTGCAGACCGCGACGGTTTCGGGCGGCTACCAGGTGAGCTATTTGCTGTGGCTGACGACGACCGTCCCGCTGGCCGGAAGGGCCAGTTCTTGGAGCGGCGCCAGCGCGGCGGAAAACAACGCGTTGTCGGCGGGATCGTTCAT
>DATGEY010000116.1:0-30674 GCA_035309625.1 Candidatus Acidiferrum sp. | reverse complement strand
AGCATTTCTTCCGGGGTGATGCGCGGGACGTCGGTGATGGCGGTGAGCAGGCCATCGACGCGCAGATAGGGGTGATTGCCGACTTTGAGGTGCAAGTCGGAGGCTTTGTTTTCGACCGCGCGGCGCAGGAGATCGTCAATGCTCAGTGACATTTCGTGTGAACTCCGCTCAGGGTGCGACGTTTCGACGTTAGCATTGGCGGGAGGGTCGAACAAGATGCGCGCACAGCGTGGTTGCGCGGTAGTTACTGGGGGCTAAAAGCTAAAAGCTAAAAGCTAAAAGCTAAAAGCGTCCACCACAGAGGGCGCAGAGAGGATTGGCGCTAAACGGATTTCTTGAGGTAGAGGGAGTCGTAGAGTAGGCCGGCTAGGAAGCCACCGGCGAGCGGGCCGATCCAGAAAACGCCCCAGTTGGTCCAGTGATTGGAGGCTAGGGCCGGTCCAAAGGCGCGGGCGGGATTCATGGCGGCTCCGGTAAAGGGGCCGATGACCAGGATCCCGAGGGTGATGGTGAGGCCGATGCCGAAGCCGGCGATGGCGCGGAAAGCGCCGCGGGTGTCGACCGCGGTGGCGAAAAAGACCAGCACCAGGAAGAAGGAAGTGACCGCTTCGAGGAGCATGGCGGACAGGCGGGAAAAATCGCGGACTAGCTCGGGGGTGCCGAGGGCGACGGCGCGCCAGGTTTCTTCCGGGATGACCGCTTTGAGGAGGAAGGCGGCGGCGATGGCGCCGAGGATTTGCGCGGCCCAGTAAAGGAAAACCTCGAGGGTGCCGATGCGCTTGGTGACCCAGAAACCGATGCTGATGGCGGGGTTGAAATGTCCGCCAGAAATGTGGCCGAGCGCGGAAACCATGATGGCCATGGCGAGACCGTGGGCCAGGGCGATGCCGAGAACGCCGATGCCGCCGGAGGATTGCAGATAGCGGTCCGCGCAGATGGCGCCGGCACCGAAGAAAACCAAGGCGAAGGTGCCCAGAAATTCAGCGGTGAACTTTTGGAAGGTGGTGTACATGGAGGGGAGATTCTAGCCGAAGACGGACGGCAAGAGTAGAAGAGTGCAAGCGGGGACGAGTGAAAGAGTAAAAGCGCGGGAGGCTGGGCGGGAAGTAGAGGGAGAGATATAGAGGGAGGGATGCGGAGGGAGGGATGCAGAGGCAGGGATGCTCAAACCAGGGGAAAATGGGGAGGCTCCGCGTTTACATCTGAGCAAGGTGGGGCGCAGCTGGCTGCGCCCCTACGGGAGCTAACGCGTTGCCGCGGTTACTGGGGTGTTTATCGGGGTCAGCCAGTTGTGGCGGTCGGGCCTGGTGCCGCTGGTTATGGCGAAGAATTCTTCCTGCAGCTTACGGGTGATGGGGCCGGCGACGCCTTTGCCCACCTGGATGTGGTCGACGGAACGGATGGGTGTGATTTCGACGGCGGTGCCGCAGAAGAAGACTTCGTCGACGATGTACAGCATCTCGCGGGGGATGACCTGTTCCTTCACCGGGATTTTCAAGTCTTCGGCGATTTTCACGACCGTGTCGCGGGTGATGCCGGGCAGGATGCTGGTGGCCAAGGGCGGAGTGTAAAGCGTGCCGTCGTGGACCAGGAACACGTTCATGCCGGAACCCTCGCTGACATGGCCATCGGCGTCGAGCGCGATGCCTTCGGCGTAGCCGTTGAAGCTGGCTTCCATGCGGATGAGCTGCGAATTCATGTAATTGGCGGCGGCTTTGGACATGGCCGGAAGAGTGTTGGGAGAAATGCGGGTCCAGGAGCTGACGCCGACGTCAACGCCCTTGGTTAGCGCTTCGGGACCGAGGTAGGCGCCCCAGGACCAGCAAGCCATGTAGATGTCGATCGGCGAGCTGAGCGGATTGACGCCGACTTCGCCGTAGCCGCGCAGCACGATGGGCTTGACGTAGCAGGAGTTGAGCTTGTTGAGGCGCACCAGCTCGGTAGCAGTATTGCAGAAATCGTCGAGCGCGTAGGGCAGCTCCATGCGATAGATTTTGGCGGAGTTGATCAGCCGCTGCATGTGTTCGCGGAGGCGGAAGATGCCCGGGCCTTGCTTGGTTTCGTAGCAGCGAATGCCCTCAAAGACCGCGGAGCCGTAGCTGACCACGTGGGAGAGGACGTGGAGGGTGGCGTCGTCCCAGTTGATGAATTTTCCGTTGTGCCAGATTTTTTCGGTTTTGTTGATGGGCATGTGCGCTCCTCGGATCGTTGCCATTGCAGAATACGGGAGAGGTGGAGAAGCGTCAATTGGAGGGAAGTACCGGAGGGCGCGGAGAGAAAGACAATTTGGCGGTTGGTGGCGTGAAACGTGGGCGAGTTTGGCGCGGGGCGGAAACTGCATGGGATAGGGGTTGAAATCTTGCCGAGGTGGGGCGCAGCGGTGCTGCGCCCCTACATCATTGGGGGTTAGTGCTGATAGGGGCGGCTTTTTGGGGATGGGGCGTGCCCATGGAAGGCTGATCGGATTTGGGCGGCTGATCGGATTTTGCGGGTTGATCCAGGGAGCGGTAGGCGGCTTGCGCTTGCGTCAGGATTTGGCCGTTCTTGTTTTCCCAGACGCCGAGGAAAAAGAAGGGAAGAGCGGTGGCCAGCGCCCACAGCTTGGCGTTGCGAGGGATTTTGGATTCCGGCTCCCAGCGGAACAGCTGCGCGGCGACGAAGAAGGTAAGGACGGCCCAGAAGAAGAGCGAGAGAATTTGGGTGAGCAGCTTCCAGACCGGGAACGAAGAATACATAGCGCCTTGCAGACCGGTGACCAAATAGGTGGCCGGAAGGAATACAGCAACGCTCTGCGCAACCTTAGGCAGGTAGGCGATGGGAAGGGTTGCGCCGGAAAGAAAAATCAAGGGGAGCCAGATGAGCTGGTTGAGGACTTGCGTTTCCTGCATGGTGTTGGTGACGCTGGCGACCACCAGCCCCAGGGAGGCGAAGGAGACGGTGCCGACGGTCACCAGGATGAGGAGAGAAAAGAGGTCGCCGAGATTCTGGACGCGGAAAATCAGGCGGGCGAAAAGCAACTCGATGAAAACGGTTGGCAGGGTGAGCAAATAATTGGCCAGGATGCTGGAAGCCAGCATGTCGGCGGCAGTGACCGGAGTCACATGAAAACGGCGGAGAATGCCCTGTTCGCGAAAGGTGACCAGCATGGCGCTCAAGCCCCAGAAACTGCCCATCACGTTGAGCGCGATCACCGGGCCTAGAAAAAAGCTTACGACGCGCGGATTGCCTTTGGCGAAGATTCCGGCGTACAGAAAGAACATTCCGATGGGAAAGACGACGCTGAAAAAGAAAAACATCCGGTTGCGCAAGGCCAGTTGAATACGCATGCGGGTGAGGCTGGCAAAATTGCTCAATCGCGTAGCCTCCTTCCGGTCATTTCGATGAAGACATCTTCGAGGGAAGGCGTGGCGATTTCGAGGCTGACCAGTTCGTTGCCCTCGGCTTCCAGATGTTTGACGAGGGAGACGATGGCTTGCGGCGGACGCTGGGTATGCAATACGTAGGCGCCACCGACTTCGCGGGCGTCGGCGACGCCCTCCAAAGTTTGCAGTGTGCCGTTTGCGGCCGGCTTGGCCAGTTTTACCTCGATGCGCGTTTTGCCTCCGGAGCGCTGCTTCAGCTCGCGTGGCGAGCCGAGCGCGATCACCTGGCCGTGGTCGACGATGGCCACGCGGTCGCACAGGCGTTCGGCTTCTTCAATGTAGTGCGTGGTCATGAGAATGGTTTTTTTCTCGCGGCGCAGCTCTTCGATGATGTCGTAAATTTCGCGGCGGACTTGCGGGTCCAAGCCGGCGGTGGGCTCGTCGAAGAACAGCACACGCGGATCGCTGAGCAAAGCCATGGCCAGAGCGAGCCGTTGCTTTTGGCCGCCGGAAAGCTTGCCGTAATGGGTGTTGCGTTTCTCCTCCAGGCCGAAACGCTTGAGCAATTCTTCGGGATCGCGGCGGCGTTTGTAGAATCCGGCAAACAGCCGCAAGGCTTCCATCACTTTTAACTTTTCGGGGAGGGCAGTGGATTGCAGCGCAGCGCCGATGTCGTGTTTCAGCTCGCGCGAACTGACCTGTGGATCGAGGCCGCAAACGCGCACATAGCCGCTATCGGGGCTGCGCAAACCTTCCAGGATTTCGACGGTACTGGTTTTCCCGGCGCCATTGGGGCCCAGCAAGCCGAAGACCTCGCCTTCCTCGACGCTGAAGCTGACGCCGCGCACGGCTTGCACATCGCCGTAGCGCTTGAACAAATTATCTACCTGCAGGATGGGTTCGGGCATGACCGGCAAGCCGATAGGATACCGTAAGTGGGAGAAATTGCCGAAGAGGAAGGCCGGCGTCCAGCAGGATCACCAGGGATGCGAGCCCGAACACCTGCTCCACAAACCCTGGATACAAGATGGACCGCGCTCTGACCGGATTTGTGGGCTTGCGGCAAGTCCGCTACACTCTGCGGCCGGAAAAGAAATCCTTGCGAGAGCGCGACACACCGAAAGGGGACGGCGGGCGTCCAACGCAGGTCCGTGGCAGGAGCGGCGTAGCCGCGTGGCTAACGAGCGACGTCGGGCTGCTCGTGGTGTTGGCCGTTGTTCGCGTCGTAATTCACACGGCGACCAACGGACAATATGGCTTTCACCGCGACGAACTGCAAACGCTGGATGACGCCAGGCACCTCGATTGGGGATTTGTGGTTTATCCTCCGGTGGTGCCGCTGCTGGCGCGGCTGGAACTCCTTCTGTTCGGGACATCGTTGGCCGGGTTTCGGGTGCTGGCGGCGGTGGCGGTCAGCGCCGCGATGGTGCTGGCCGGCCTGATCGCGAAAGAGCTGGGAGGCGGCAGGCGAGAACAGATGCTGGCGGCGGTGGCGACCGGCGTCTCGCCGGTATCTTTGGCGCAGGGCGCCGTATTTCAGTATGTCTCCTTCGATTATTTGTGGTGCGTGCTGCTGACCTATTTCCTGGTGCGATTGCTGAAGACCGAAAACGCGCGCTGGTGGCTGGCCATTGGCGCGGCCATTGGCGTGGGCATGCAAACGAAGTACACCATGGCGTTCTTCGCGGTGGGAGTGGCGGGTGGTGTGCTGCTAACGCCGGCGAGAAGGTATCTGTCGAGTGTGTGGCTATGGGCTGGAGTGGCCGTCGCGCTGATCCTCTTTCTGCCTAACCTGGTTTGGCAAGCGCAGCATCATTTTATTTCACTGGAATTTCTCAAGCGCATTCACGCTCGAGACGTAAGCCAGGGACGCACGCGCGGTTTTCTAGTGGAGCAACTGCTGCTGTGCATCAACCCGTTTACCATCCCACTGCTGTTTCTGGGCCTTTGGTTCTATTTCGTGCGGGATGAGGGAAGGCGCTATCGTTTGCTGGGCTGGGCGTACGTAGCCACGCTGGCCATTTTTGTGGCGGCCCAGGCGCGATTCTATTATTTGGCGCCGATGTATCCGGTCTTGCTGGCGGCGGGCAGCGCGCTGTGGGGGCAATGGCTGCGGAGGCTATCGCCGGGGCGCTCGCGAACGGCGCAGGCGGCGTTATGGACTGGAGTGGCGGCCGGCGGAGTGATGTTCAGTCTGATCGTGCTGCCGGTGGCTCCGATGGGGTCGAGCGTGTGGAATTTTACCAGCAAAGTGCACGACCAATTTCGTGAAGAGATAGGCTGGCCCGAGCTGGCGCAAAACGTGGCGAGAGTTTATCAGCAACTCCCGGCCGAAGAGCAGAAGCGCACGGGAATCCTGACCGGCAATTATGGAGAAGCGGGCGCGCTAAATCTGTACGGTCCAGGCTACGGTTTGCCGCGGGCCATGGCGGGGACCAATTCTTTCTGGTATCGCGGATATACCGAGCCGGCACCCGAAACGGTGATCGTCGTCGGATTCGATCTCGACGAAGCCGAAAAACTTTTTTCCAGCTGTAGGGTGGCGGCGAAAAACACCAATCGATACGACGTGGTCAACGAAGAATCCCGCGACCATCCGGACATTCTGCTGTGCCGCAATTTGCGAGAAGGCTGGCCGGAATTCTGGAGGAGATTTCGCCGGTTTGGATGAGCGGCAAAAGTTTACGCGGCGATCGCGCGGCGCAGGTGAGGCAGTAGAAGTGCGCCGCGGTTGTTGCAGCTACCTGGGCCATACGCCGGCGGTGAAGCTGCGGATGGTGCTGAAGTGCAGCTTTTCGTAGAGGCGGACGGCGGAAACATTTTGCGAGGTGACGGTCAGGGTTAATTCGCGAAATTTCAGGGCGCGCAGGGCTTCGGCCGAGTTTTGCATGAGCATGCGGCCCAGGCCATGTCCTTGATATCCGGGCAGCACGCAGATCTGGGTGGTGTGGCCGACGCCAGGGGATACTTCGCTGGTCAGCACGGCGGCGATGAGTTCGTCGCCGCCCGGTTCGCGCAAGACGAGCGAGGCGCCGGGCACGAATTGGCCGCAACCGGGGAGGAGAATAATGTTCTTGAGGAAGCGCAGCGCGCCGGACCGGCTGCGGTATTGATCGTTGATTTCGCCGTCGACGTGATTGGCGTAGGACAAATAAATCAGCTTGGCGCACGGGTCGAAAAAGCGATCGTTCCAGCGGTCGATGCGCATGCCCGAAGAGGCGGCCGCGCGCTGATCGCCATTGTCTTTCTGCAGATCCAGGAGCATGAATTGGCGGGTGTAGAGCTTGAAGCCTTGCTCGCGGAGAGGATGATCCACCGGGCCGCCGAAGGGCATCAACTGCGCTTCGATGCGGGAAAGCTGCGGAAGCGCGCGCATGGAGTAGAGCATCTCTTCGAGCAAGCGCCGGCCGATCTCGGCCTGCGGAAAACGCGGGGAGACGTACAGGCCGCCGATCAGGCCCTTCTGCTCCTCCAGAACGTAGAAGGAGTAACCGGCTGCTGAACCGTGTTCAAAGGCCACGCATCCGCACAAGGCATGCGCCTCCAAAAAGCGTTTGATCAGGTCCAGCGCGCCGCGGTAATCCCAATGCAATTCATCGTGCCAGTGGCGCGCTTCTTCCTCGAGCAGCGGCTCAAGCTGGCGGACGCTGGTTTGGCGAAGGTCCAGGATATTCATCGAAAGGCGGCGCAGCAGCGCAGCTCAATCATAGCCGATTCCGCAAGCCCCACGCGAAAAGCGGAACGCTGAGGGACGCGCAGTGCTACTGCATGCGACACAGGGCGGCCAGTTCCGAAATGGAGCGCGCAGGGCGCGTGCTAGGATGAGAAATATTTCGTGTGAGGAATCGAAAACGGGCTATACGCCAGCCCAGTGGCGCGGGTACGAATGTCCATTCTTGATGAGTTTCGATTTCCGACGCAGTGGTACACCAAAATATTGACCGGTGTTCTGGCCATGCTGTTTTTTGCGGTAGTGGCCACCTCCGCCATCGCCGGGTTTGTGGTCTACCGCATCGTGAAGCCGCAGCGCTCCAGCAGCGAAATCAATATGGACAGTTTTCCAGGCCGCCCGGATACGGTGTTGTTTTCGGTGCCCGGCGGAGGACATCGCGAAGGCTGGTTCTTCCCCGGTTTGGTGGGTGCGCCTGCCATCGTGTTGTGCCACGGTTACGGTTCGAGCCGCGGCGAATTGCTGACCTTGGTCTCCGCGCTGCAGGACCACCAGTACAACGTGTTCGTGTTTGATTTCGCGGCCCATGGGAAAAATGACGGTATTACTTCGTTCGGGTATCACGAAGCGGATGAAGTGCGCGCGGCCGTGGATGAACTGGCCCGCCGCAGTGACGTCGATCCCAATAATTTTGGATTGTGGGGCTACAACCTGGGAGCGTATGCGGCCTTACGCGAAGCCGAAAACGACAAGCGCGTGCATGCGCTAATTCTGGATTCCGTTTACGATTCGCCGGACCAGATGGTCAGGATTGGAGTGCAGAAGCAGGGCCTGGCCGGCATTCCGTTGATGTTGCGCTCCGCGGAAGTCAGCTTCGACTGGATCAATCACCAATATCGCGGAGAGAAAGCGCTAAGCTGGAAGTTCGATACGCTAGCCGGTGTCCCTAAATTGTTTATCGAAGCAGCCGACGATCCGGAGCTGGCCGGCATCACCCAGAGCATGTTCAAGAAGGCGCCGGAGCCGAAGGAGCAGGTGACCATCCTGCACGGCAACTTTGTGGATATGGACGATGCCGACAAACGGGCGTACGAGAATCGCGTGGTCAGCTATTTCTTACTGCACCTTCCCGCCACGGGCAGCGCCAGCCGTTAAATTCTTTGCTCGACACAGAATCGCTGCGGGAAATACCAAGTGCGATTGGCACTGATAACCGGCCTTCGTCAATACTGATTGCCCTTTATAAGAGGTGAACACAGCGTCGCTATTGCCCGGGCTCCATTCAGGCATTTCGCGGCGCAAGTAAAAATTTAGGCCATAGTGAATTCCGCGTGGCAGGTCATACACCGCGATATCGGCGGCGGCCAGAGAGCGCAGGCTCTCGCGGCTGGTGTTGATCACACCTCGCGCCGAAAAAAGCGGATCGACCCAAACTAATCCACTGGAAAAAAACCAAACCGCCAGGACAATACCCATTTGTAGCACGCAAAGAGCCGCGGATGCCATGCGGATGGCGAGTATCGCTGCGACCAATGCGGCGACGAAAAGCGAGAGTTCAACATTTGCCGTCCAAGGCGCTGGAACAATGTCCGTTCCCAAAGCGCGGTGAGCAGCATAGAAGAAGATCGCAGTGGCCAGACCGGCGGCCGTCGTGGCCGAGATTGCGGCCAATATTCGTTTTCCCCGGCGGGTTGCGACGGCGGTCGCGATCAGGCACGCGAAGGCCGGCACGGCCGGCAAAATGTAACCCGGGAGCTTGGAACGTGAAATGGTGAAGAAGGCTACGGAAAACAGGGCAAAGGACAGAAAGTAAAAACTCGGCATGGCACGGGAAGCGGCATTCGCCAAGACCAAAAATAATCCTGCTGTCCAGGGCAGGAGTGCCGCCAGCAAAACGGGGATGTAAAACCAGAAGGGTTGGATGTGCTGGAATTCGGGGGTAAGGTAGCGCTTGAAGTTGTGTTCGATGATGAAGATGCGAAAGAAATCGGGGTTGCGGCGGGCGCAGAGGATGTACCAGGGCAAAGCGGTGACGCAGAATGCTGCGATTGCGGCGGGATGCAGGAGGCGGAGAGCGTCGCGCCAGCGTTTGGTGAAGAGCGCCCAGAAAAAAATGGCGCCACCGCAGAGAATAACGCCGGCAGGTCCCTTGGCCAGCACCGCAAGCCCAAGAAAAAATCCAAACAGAATCCGTGCGAACCATCGCCGCCGCGTGGCATGGGGGTCACTCCGTAGGGGCGCAGCATGCCGCGCCCCAGGTCCGCAAGATTCATGCGGTGCGAGCTCCAGCACCACCGCCGCGCAAACCATGGCGATGGTCAACATGGCGCTGAAGGGCATGTCGGTTGCGGCGGCGTGGGAAAAGCCGATCATGCCGACGGTGGTGGGGAGCAAAAGCAGCAGCCAGCGTGCGGTGTCCGCGCCGTAGATGCGCCACGCCAGCCAGGCGAGCGCCAACGTCGCCAGCAAGGCGGAAATGGCGCTGGGCAAGCGCGCCGCGGCCTCGCTCACACCGCAAGCTTTGAAGCAAATCGCCGCCCCCCAATAAAAGAGCGGTGGCTTCTCGAACCACGGCTTGCCGTAAAGACGGGGGGTGACCCAGTCGCCGGTCTCCACCATGTCGCGTGCAATCCACGCGTAACGCGGCTCGTCGGGTCCTACAAAACCGATGGCGCCGAGATGGCTGAAGTAGCAGACATACAAGGTGGCGCAAATCAGCACGGCCCAGCCGATGCGGGCGGGCAGCCCGTTGGCACTTGGCGGCGCAGCGATGTCCGTGGAAGAGGTCACGAAACAGTGAGTCTAGCATTGGTGCGCGCGAACGTCAGCGCGTAGGATACTTGCTTTACTGCAAGGTGTGGTTACGGGGACGAATGAAAGAGTGGCTGGAGTACGCCGCGGTGTGGGCGATCTTGAAGATGCTGGGTGCGTTGCCGCGCCACTGGGCGCGAGCATTCGCGGCGCGGGTGGCGCGGCTTTTCTATGTCATGCTGCCAAAATTGCGGCGTACGGCCGAATTTAATTTGCGGCTGGCGTTTCCGGAGTGGGACGCCGCCCGAAGAAAGGCCGTGATTCGCGGGATGGTGCGGAACCTGGGATGGATGGCCGCCGAGTTCGCCCATTTCCCGAAATACACGCGCACGAATATCGAAGAGATCGTGGTGCTCGACGGACACGACAACTTCCTGGAGGGGCAGCGCCGCGGCAAGGGTGTGCTGTACCTCACCGGACATATCGGGGCCTGGGAGCTTTCCTGCTTTGCGCACGCCTTGTATGGTTTTCCGCTGCACTACATGGCGCGGCCGCTCGACAATGCGCGGGTCGATGCGCTGGTCAATCGCTACCGCGGCTTGTCCGGGAACCGGCCGATTTTTAAGAATGAATCGGCGCGAGCGTTGTTGAAGATCCTGAAGGAAGCGGGAACGGTGGGGATCCTCGCCGATCAAAACACCATGCCGGAGGAAGGCGTGTTCGTGGATTTCTTTGGCAAGTCGGCGTGTACCACGACGGGAATCGCCCGCGTTGCGCTGCATAACGAAGCCGCGGTCGTTCCGGGCTACGCTTATTGGGACCGCGGCATCGGCAAGTATCGCCTGCGCTTTGAGCCGCCGGTGGAGCTGATCCGCACCGGCAACACCGAGCAGGACGTTTTCGTGAACACCCAGAAATTTGCGAAAGTGATTGAAGATATTGTCCGCCAGCACCCCGAGCAATGGGTCTGGGTGCACGCGCGGTGGAAGACCCGCCCGCAGGGCGAAGCGGAACTCTACTGAAACGGCAGAGCGTAGTAGCACGGAGGGGGAGCGCATACAGCGCACGGAGAGAGTCCTTATGACCAAGACGGCTGGAGAATTGGCCGGGGCAATTGGCGCCGAATTAGAGGGCGACCGCAACGTCGAACTCCGAGGGGTGGCCGCCCCGGAACGCGCCGGCGCGCACGACCTGATTTATGTGGAATCGGCGAAAAATGCCAGGCGTGCCGCCGCGTCGCCGGCCGCCTGTGTGATCGCCGGCGAAGGCATCGCCATTCCGGGAAAGACGATCCTGCGGCACCCGCATCCCAAGCTGGCTTTTGCGAAGGCCGCTGCACGGTTGGTCGAGCCTACGCCGATTGCCGCGGGGATTCACCCCACCGCACTGGTTGCGCCACTGGCCCGCATCGGAAAAGACGTAAGCATCGGCGCTTACGCGGTGATTGGAGAAGATGCGCACGTCGGTGAAGGCACGCAGATTGGAGCGCATTCCGTGATTGGCGCGGGATGTTGGATCGGGGAATCCTGCCGGATTCATCCGCACGTAACCTTGTACGCCCGCGCGCGCCTCGGCCAGCGGGTGGAGATTCACGCCGGCGCGGTCATTGGCGCGGACGGCTTTGGCTATGCTTATGGCCAAGGCCGCTATTGGAAGTTTCCGCAAGCCGGCATCGTGGAAATTGGCGACGACGTGGAGATCGGCGCAAATACGACCGTTGACCGCGGTTCGCTGGATGACACCCGCATCGCGGAAGGCGTCAAGATCGACAATCTGGTGCACGTGGGGCACAACGTCCAGATTGGGGCGCACACCGTGATCGCGGCGCAAACCGGCATTTCCGGTTCCTGTTCGCTGGGTCACCACGTTGTGGTAGGCGGGCAGGTGGGGCTGGGGGAACACTGCACACTGGAAGATGGCGTTATCGCCGGGGGGCAAGCCGGCATCCTCAACGGGAAAACGATTCGCGCGGGCCAGACGGTTTGGGGCACCCCCGCGCGCGAGCTCTCCAAATTTAAAGAAGCGTATGCTTGGTACGCGCGCCTTCCGGAGCTTGGCGCGCGCATCCAACAGGTGGAGAAAAAATTGATGACGCCGGGGAAGAAAGAAAGTTCGCCCAAACGATCGCCACGGCCATCCCAACAGAAAAGAAAATAAGGGCGTATGCGCTATCACCTCATCGTCGTCGGAGGGCACACCCGCAGCATCGGCAAGACGCAACTGGTGTGCGATTTGATTGCCGCGTTTCCCCAGGAGAATTGGATCGCCGGGAAAATCACGCAGTATGGGCACGGAGTCTGCGCCCAAAATGGCGCGAACTGCGATTGCGCTCCGGATGAACATATCTGCGCGATCAGCTGGGAACAGCGGCCAAATGAAACCGACAGCGGGCGGTTCCTGGCCGCGGGCGCGCGCCGCTCCTTCTGGCTGAGGACCAAACAGGGATTCCTTGCCGAGGGCATGCCGCTGCTGCGCAGCGCTCTGCTCGATGTCGAAAAGGAGCAGGGCGCAGTTTACCGCGTGATCCTGGAAAGCAACACTTTGCTGCAATTCGTAAAGCCGTCTCTCTACCTGATGGTGCTCGATCCGTCCAAGCGGGACTTCAAGGAGTCCGCAAAATTGCAAATGGACCGCGCTTCCGCTTTTGTTTTTCGCCAGCCGCTGCTAACCGCAAGCGGCACGCACGCATGGGACTTTTTGCCTTTGCAGCTTCTTCGCGGCAAGCCCCAGTTTGTGCAGCAGGAAGGGGAAGCATTGCCGCCGGGCCTGCGGAACCAGGTGCAAGACATCATCCGTGACACACCAAGTGTCTGCCTGTAGACAACCACGGCATCTTAGCGGTTGACCCATTCTTGCCCCCCGGCGATAATTTAGTAGTACCGACGCTATCCGCAAAACAGTAGGCGCTTGCCATAACGTTCGCCGGGCGTCTGCTTTGTAGGCTGAAATGGCACTGGGGGATTCACTTTGGCTACGAGTACGCGCGGGCTGGAAGCACCCGTTACGGTAGGCGCGCCGGCCTCTTCCAGGATTCTGGAATGCCTGGAGAGCCTTGAGCAGGCCATTGAACGCGGTGCGAATCACCTGCTGTCTCTGCAAACGGAGGCCGGCTACTGGGTCGGCGAGCTGGAAGCAGATACCACCCTCGAATCTGATTACATTTATTATTTGCACGTTCTTGGCAAGGCAGATCCCGAGCGCATCGCTAAGCTGGCCAACTATGTGCGCCAGCGGCAATTGGCAGACGGCGGCTGGAGCATTTATCCTGGCGGCCCGTCGGAGCTCAACGCCACTTGCAAAGCGTATTTCGCGTTGAAACTGGCGGGAGATGCGCCCGATTCGCCGCACATGTTGCAGGCGCGCGCCACGGTGCACCGTCTGGGCGGCCTGGAGCGCACCAACTCTTATGTGCGCTTTTATCTCGCGCTGGTGGGAGCGGTCGGATGGGATCTGGTGCCGGCGATTCTGCCGGAGCTGATGCTGCTGCCGAACTGGTTCTACATCAATATTTACGAGATGTCGTCCTGGACCCGCGGGATCGTCATACCCATGGCTATTTTGTCCGCGGTGCGGCCGGATTGGCGTCTGCCGGAGCGCGCCCACGTCGACGAACTTTTCTGCGATATCTCCAATAAGAAGGCGGCATTCGACTGGAGCGAGCAACGGCTCTCCTGGCGCAACTTTTTTCTGGCGCTGGACCGCGCTCTGAAGCTCTACGAGAAATTACCGTGGAAACCATTGCGGCAGCGCGCCCTTCGCGAAGCCAAATCCTGGTTGCTCACGCACATCGAGCGCACCGAAGGACTAGCCGCGATTTATCCGGCGATGATGAATTCCATTTTCGCGTTGATCGCCCTCGGCCACGGACCTGATGATCCGCTGACGGCGCGCGAGATTCGCGAATTCTCCCGCTTCGAGATCGAAGATGGCGAGAGCATTCGCATGCAACCCTGCGTCTCGCCGGTGTGGGACAGTTGCATCGCCATGGTTGCGCTTGAGGAAGCGGGCGTGCCTCCCGATCATCCGGCGCTGGTCAGAGCCGCCGATTGGATTTTGTCGCAGCAAGTCCTCGGCGCGGGCGACTGGCAGGTCAAGAACAAGGACGCCGAGCCGGGCGGCTGGGTCTTCGAGTTTCGCAACGATTTTTATCCGGATGTGGACGACACCGCGTTCGTGCTCATGGCCCTGCAGCGCGTAAAATTTCCCGATCCCAAGCGCATGGAAGCTGCGGTGCGCCGCGGCATCCAGTGGCTGCTCAGCATGCAGAACCGCGACGGCGGCTGGGGCGCCTTCGATCGCGACAACAACAAGGCATTTCTTTGCAACATTCCGTTTGCCGACCACAACGCGATGATCGATCCCTCGACGGCCGACGTCACCGCGCGCGTACTCGAATGCCTGGGCCGCTACGGCTGGCCCGCCGATCATCCGGCTGTGCAGCGGGGCCTGAGATTTCTGTTGCAAGATCAGTGCGAAGACGGCTCCTGGTTCGGACGCTGGGGCGTCAACTACGTCTACGGCACCAGCGGCGTGCTGCGCGCGCTGGAAACCGTCTCGCTGACCGCCAAGGAATATTGCCAGCGCGCCGTGCGTTGGCTGCGTTCCGTGCAAAAGCCGGATGGCAGCTTCGGCGAATCCCTGCGCAGTTATCACGAGCCCGCCACCAAGGGCCAGGGCGACAGCACCGCCTCGCAAACCGCCTGGGGGCTCATCGGCCTGCTGGCCGGCGCCGAGACTGGGGATCCCGCAATTCAGCGCGCAGCCGCCTATCTGGTCGAACAGCAAAACTCCGACGGCTCCTGGAGTGAAGACGAATTTACCGGCACCGGCTTTCCCTGCGTTTTTTATTTAAAATATCATTTGTACCGCAATTCGTTCCCCTTGTATGCGCTGGCTCGCTTTCGCAACCAAGCGCAAGAAGCGCAGCAGTATTGCGCACTCACATTTCAGCCCGGCGAGTTCCGCCTGCGCAGCGGGTTTTAGCCAAGCGAATGACTACTCTGGTCACGGGCGCCTCCGGCTTCCTGGGAAGTCACGTTGCGCGGCAACTGGTCGCGCGCGGCGACCAGGTGCGCGTGCTGCTGCGTCCCTCCAGTCACAATCGGGCCATCTCCGACCTCTCGCTCGAGTATGTCACCGGCGATTTGCGCGACCCCGCTTCGCTTGAGCGCGCCATGAAAGGCGTCCAGCGCGTCTTTCACGTGGCCGCCGATTATCGCTTGTGGGCTCGGCGCTCCAAGGATATTTACGAATGCAACGTGGGCGGCACAAAGAATCTTCTGGCTGCGGCGGAAAACGCCGGTGTAGAACAGTTCATTTACACCAGCACGGTGGCCACCATCGCGGTCGACCGCGCGCAGCCGCCCAACGAAGCCACCGAAGCGCGCCTGGACGAAATGGTCGGGCACTACAAGCGCTCCAAGTGGCTCGCCGAGCAGGAAGTGCTCCAGGCCGCAAAAAATGGCGCGCCGGTGATTATCGCCATGCCAACCACCCCGGTGGGTCCCTGGGATTGGAAGCCGACTCCCACCGGGAAAATCATAGTCGACTTTCTCAACGGCAAGATGCCGGGTTACGTCGAAACCGGCCTGAATTTCGTAGGCGTGGAAGAATGCGCCGCCGGACATCTGCTGGTTTCCGAGAAGGGCAAAGCCGGCGAGCGTTACCTGCTGGGCGCCGAAAACCTTACCCTCAAGCAAGTCCTGGACACGCTGGCGAAAATCACCGGCCTGCGCGCGCCCAGCATGAAGATCCCGCACGGCCTGGCCCTCAGCGCCGCCTATGCCAACACCATTTTTTCGCGGCTCACGTTTCGCCAGCCGCAAATCCCCATCGAAGGGGTGAAGATCGCGCGCCACAACATGTTCGTGGACTGCTCGCGAGCCCAACGCGAATTGGGTTTCCGCCCGGGCTCGGTGGCGGCGGCATTAGAGCGGGCCGTCCGCTGGTACGAAGCCAATGGCTACGTCTCGGCCCGGCGCGCGCGGCGCATAGTGCACGCGGCTGCGGCTTTGTAGGGGTGCAGCAAGCTGCGCTCCAGCGTGGCGCGATGCACGCGTAGTATGGGTAGCGTCGAGCCAGGCCCCGGCATCTGAACAATTACGTGAAAGTCCTCGTCACATTCGCGGTCGAAGCCGAATTCGCCCCATGGCGCCGCAGACATTCTTTCGATGTAGTGGAGATGCCCACTCCCGTTGGCATGCGGAGCTATCAGCTATGCAGGGGAGTTGTTCTGGGAAATTACGTGGATGTACTTATAACTGGTATTGGCTGGGAGACGGGTAGGACCGTGAATCGCCCTCGCTACGTGCTTCGAGACCTGCTTAAGCTTCAACCGGACGTCTGTATCTCTTCGGGATTTGCAGGAGGACTTGCGCCGGACCTGCACTCAGGCGACGTCGTCGCGGCCCGCGCGCTATCCCTTCGCACCGGTGGAGATGTTATTCACTGCAATTCCAACCTGGTGCGCCTCGCCCAAGAAGCGGGTGCTCAGGTTAAGGACATGCTCGTCACTGAAACGCACGTTGTTTCCGAAGCCTCCAGCAAAGCCTCCCTCTCGGCGTTTGCTGATTTCGTAGACATGGAAAGCTACTATATTCTTCAAATCGTGAGTGGTTCAAAAATTCCGGCTATCTCCGTGCGCGCAGTTAGCGATGCGCACGAGGACCACGTACCGTCAGGAATCGAGAAAATTATTGATGGTGCTGGCCACGTCCGCATGCTGCCTTTGATGAATTTCCTCTTGCGCCGCCCTTTTCGTATTCCGTCCCTTATTGAATTCGGCTCAAAAACTAGGGCTGCTGCGGCCGCTCTGGCGGATTTTCTAGATCGATTTCTCGAAGTTCTGGACGGTAGCACCTCGGAAGCCCAGGCAAAACGGGAAAGAGTTGCCGTCCGATGACCGCCATTGCATCGACCACCCGTGCGCATCGTACCCTCGGGCCCATTCCCAAAACCATGCGCGCCGGGGTCTACCGCGAAAAGGGCATCGTACGCGTCGAAGAAGTCCCCGTACCCGAAGTCGGCCCCGGCGAAGTGCTCATCAAAGTCGCCGCTTGCGGCGTCTGCGGTACCGACATAAAAAAAATCTTCCAGCGTTACGTTGAGCCGCCGCAAATCCTCGGACACGAACTGGCCGGCACCGTCGTCGCCGCCGGCCCTGGGGTCACCCAATGGAAGCCCGGCGATCGCGTCATGAGCTTCCATCACACGCCCTGCGGCAAATGCTTCTACTGCGAGAAGCGGCTCTTCTCGCAATGTAAGCAATACAAAACCACCGGCCTGACCGGCGGCTTCCAGCCAAACGGCGGCGGCTTCGGCGAATACGTAAAAGCCATGCCCTGGGTCGCCGAGCGCGGCATCATCGCGCTCCCCGACGATGTCACCTTCGAGGAAGCCACCTTCATCGAGCCCATCAACACCATCGTCAAGGCCGTAGACAAGGCCCGCGTCGCTGCCCACGAAACCGTGCTGGTCATCGGCTGCGGCCCCATCGGCCTGCAACTTCTGATGGTCAGCAAGCTGCGCACACCCAACCTCTTCACCAGCGATCCCATCGCCGAGCGCCGCGCCAAAAGTGTCACGCTTGGTGCCATAGAGTCCTTTAACCCAACCAATGGTAAACTGGTGGCTGCCATACAGGCCAAGACCGAAGGGCGGGGAGCCGACGCCGTATTAGTTGCCGTGGCTCATCCCGCGATTGTGATTGACGCGCTTGCGGCGGCGCGCCCAGGGGGACGCGTCTTGCTGTTTGCCGCTAACGACCCGGTCACCACGATCGAGTTTCCCGCAGCCGCCGTGGGGATCGACGAAAAGGAGATCCTGGGCAGCTATAGCGCCGCGGTTGACATCCAAGACACTGCGGCAGCTCTGGTGCTACATAAGAAACTTCCGGTAATGGACATTGTCACTCATCGCTTCCGGTTGGATAGAATTCAGCAAGCGCTGGATCTTGCGGCGCGGCCCACGGCTCAATCTCTTAAGATTTTGATCACGCACTCATGAGAACCACGACCCCCAAGAGAGCGGAGTTCATTGGCGAAGAGGCCGCAGCGGTATTACACGCTCCGGTCCCTTCCAAAATGATGGCCGCCGTGTTGTACGGGAGTGAGGACTTGCGCCTGGAAAAAATCGATGTCCCCCCGTTGGCTGCCGAGGAAGTCTTGCTGCGCGTACGCGTCGCCCTCACCGACGGCACCGATCTCAAAGTCTGGCAGCGCGGCTACCACGCCATGATGATTCAGCCGCCGGCTGTCTTCGGCCATGAAGTGGTCGGCGAGATCGCCGCTGTCGGCAAGCGCGCCGATCCCCGCTGGCGCCTTGGGCTCCGCGTGGTCGCTGCAAATTCCGCGCCCTGTCTGCGCTGCTTTTATTGCCGGCGCGCCCAGGAAAATCTCTGCGAAGATCTTCTTTTCAACAACGGCGCGTATGCCGAATACATGCGCATCCCCGCGCGCATCGTCATGGAGAACATGCTGGAAGTCCCGCACTCCGTGGACGACAGCAGCGCCGCCCTGGTGGAACCTCTTGCCTGCGTGCTGCGCGGCATTCACGAAATGGAAGTGCGCGCCGGAGACACCGCCGCGGTCATCGGTTGCGGGCCCATCGGCTTGAAATATGTCCGTATGCTCTCGCGCCGTGGCGTCCGCGTCATCGCTCTGGCGCGCCGTCTTGCCCCGCTCGAGGTGGCCCGGCGAATGGGCGCGATCGCCACCATCAATGTCACGGAAGTGCGCGACGTGGTAGGCGCGGTGAGGAATTTGACCGAGGACGGCCGCGGCGCCGATTCCGTGGTCGAAGCCGCCGGCAATCCCGCCACCTGGAAGCAAGCCCTGGCCATGGTGCGGCGCGGCGGCGTGGTAAATTTCTTCAGCGGCCTGCCTTCCGGCACCCGCGTCGAAATCGAGCCGGCTGCCATTCATTATTCGGAGATTAAACTGATCTCCCCGTTCCACCACACTCCGCGTTTCATTCGCGAGGCTCTGGAAGCCATCCGCCGCGGCGACATTCTCGCCCACGATTTTGTTACCGAAGAGATTCGCTTGGCCGATCTCCCCCACGCTTTCCAAAAAATGAAATCGCGCAGCGGCGAAATCAAGCTTGCCGTCCGTCCGTGACCATTTTCATCGTAGGGGCGCAGCAGGTTGCGCCCCATTTCAGCAAGATGTGAGCATTTCCGTTGCTGAGTTCGGTGGAAGCCTCGGGGATCGGACGTTCGAGTGCCGCGGCAATTGCAAATCAAAAAGGGGTTTCAGCCCAGGTCGGCGGCGAAGCCATGTTGAACAAATCTTGTGGTGTGGGTAGTTTCGGTGCGCCAAAAACGCCCCGGCGTCCCGGTGCCTGACGCAACAGCCCACGGTCGAGGATCGTTTTTTACCGCAACAAAGGAAACCATGCTGCGCCCCAACGAACTCGAAATCGCCGCCAACGCCCCTCCCGCGGGCTGCACGCCGGAGGCTGCGCAAACGTATACCCGCTGGCTGGCCACCCACCACTACGAAAATTTCAACGTCGTCTCCTGGCTTCTCCCCAAGGCGCTGCACCAGCATTTCTACAATCTCTACGCCTATTGCCGCTGGGCCGACGATCTCGGCGACGAAGTTCGCGACCCGCAACGCGCCCTCGAACTCCTGGATTGGTGGGAGCAGGAATTGGACGCCTGTTATGCCGCTCATCCCTCGCATCCCGTGTTCATCGCGCTTCGCCAAACCATCGTCGCCAAAGATATCCCCCGGCAGCCTTTCGCCGACCTGCTGAAAGCATTTCGTCAGGATCAAACCGTCAAGCGTTATGCCACCTGGGACGCGGTCATCGCATATTGCGTCTACTCCGCCAATCCTGTCGGACGCCTCGTTCTCTATCTGTGCGGTTATCGCGATGAGCAGCGCCAGCATCTCTCCGATGCCACCTGCACCGCTCTCCAGCTCGCCAATTTTTGGCAGGATGTGGCGCGCGACCTCGAGATAGGCCGTATCTACATCCCTCTTGACATCGCCGCCGCCCACGGCGTCTCCGAATCCGACATCGTCGAGCGTCGCTTCAGCGACCGGTACGTCCAGTTGATGCAAGATGTAATCTCCCGCACCCGCGAACTCTTCTCGCAAGGCGCGCCGCTTTCCAAAATGGTTGACGCCAGCCTCAGCGTCGATCTCGAAATGTTCACCCGCGGCGGCCTCGCCGTCCTCGATGCCATCGCATCGTCCGGCTATAACACGCTGCACCGCCGCCCTTCCATCGGTAAAGCTAAGCAAGCACGCCTGCTTGGCCGCGCCCTGGTCACTCATCTAGTGGCCAAGGATCCCAAGCCCGTGGTAACCGCGCCGCAACAACCTACCGATCCACTCGTAGCGCAGTCTTACGAAGCCTGTCATCGCATCGCCCGCGCCTCTCACAGCAATTTCTACTACGCGTTTTTTCTATTGCCCAAAAAGCGCCGCGATGGCCTGGCCGCGCTCTACGCCTTCATGCGCCTGGTTGACGACGTAGCCGACGAGGGCCAGGACCTGGCCGCCAAACAGCGCGGCCTCGCTAAATGGCGCGCCGCTCTCGATGAAGCCGTCAACGCCAACGCGTGCGCCAATTCGCCCGCACTGCCCAGCGCGATCGAGGTCTTACCCGCACTGGTCGACACCATGCGCCGTTACAACATGCCCGCCCGCTATCTCCACGATCTTATTTCCGGCGCCGAGATGGACTTGACCGTTCGGTCCTATTCCACCTTCGATCGTCTTCGCGAATACTGTTACCGCGTGGCGGGCACCGTCGGCCTGACCTGCACCCACGTCTTCGGATTCCGCGACGCTCGCGCGCTGGACCTCGCCGAAAAGCTGGGCTTGGCCTTCCAGCTCACCAACATCATCCGAGATGTGCGCGACGATTTCGCAATGGGCCGCGTTTACCTCCCGGATGAGGATCTCGCCCTGTACAACGTCGTTCGGGAAGACTTCGCGCGCAACGCGCCTACCCTCGGCGTGCGGGAGCTGCTGCGCTTTGAGGCCCAGCGCGCATGGCAGTGCTATCAGGAAGGCGCCGCGCTTCTCCATCTCGTCGAACCGGAAAGCCGTCCTGCTCTTTGGCTGCTGGTTCATACCTACAGTGCTTTGCTCGCGCGCATCGAAGACCTGGATTTCGCCGTATTCGGCCAGCGCGTGCGTCTGGCCAAGTCCGAAAAGTTGATTTTCATCGCAAAAGCGCGCTTCTCGCGCTTGACGGAAGAGAACATTCTTGAAAAACGTGATCGTGATTGGCGGCGGGCTGGCGGGCCTGGCGGCCGGCGTCGCGCTGGCTGAATCCGGCTGGCGCGTTCGCCTGTTTGAACAGCGTCCGTTCCTCGGAGGCCGCGCCACGTCGTACGTCTTGCCCGATGGCGAGCACGTCGATAATTGCCAGCACGTCACTCTCGGCTGCTGCACCAATCTCGACGACTTTTATGCCCGCGTCGGCGCCTCCGCAAAAATCAAGTATTTCGACCGCCTTCTCTTTCTCGATCCCCAGGGCCGCCGCGGCGAAATGCGCGCTGGCATGCTCCCCGCGCCATTCCACATGACCGGCGCCTTCGCTGCATTTGCCCCGCTCACGCTGAAAGACAAGCTCTCCATCACCTGGGCCATGCTCAATATCCTGCAGACCAATGGCCGCACCTGGGACGTCAACCAGCATGGCGGCATTTCCATGCTCGAATGGCTGCGCCGCCGCCATCAAACCAAGGGCGCTATCGAACGCTTCTGGCGCGTCGTCCTGGTCAGCGCCCTCGATGAAGAACTGAACAAAACTGACGCTCGCTATGGCATCGACGTTTTCTGGAAAGCCTTTCTCTCCAATCGAACCGGCTACCGTATGGGCGTTCCCACCGTTCCGCTCGCCGAACTCTATGACGGCTGCCGCGTAGCCATCGAGCAGAAGGGCGGGGAAGTGAACCTGCGCGCCCCCGCTCGCCGCCTCCATCTCGAAAACGGCGTCGTCACCGCCGTGCACTTCGACGCCGGACGGGAAGAGCGCGCCGACGCTTTCGTTCTTGCCGTGCCCCACACCGCCGTTGCCGATTTGCTTCCCGACGGCCTGAAACGCAATGCCTCCTTTCGCAATCTCGCTATGCTCAAGTGCGCGCCCATCACCGGCGTCCATCTGTGGTTCGATCGCCAAGTCATGAGCGAACCGTTCGTCACCCTGTTGGATACCACTACCCAGTGGATTTTCAACAAAACCGCCCTGTACGGCTCCTTAAGTGGCGGCGCCAAAAATTCTCCCCAAGGGCAGTACCTGCAACTGGTGGTCAGCGCGTCTTATAACTTGTTGCAGAAGCCCCGGCAGGAGATCATTGATCTTTGCCTGAAAGAAGTTCGCCAGGCGCTGCCTCTCGCGCGTGACGCCAACCTAATCAAGGCCACCGTCATCAAAGAGGCAGCAGCGACTTTTTCCCCGGAACCCGGAGTTGACCGCTGGCGTCCCAAACAAGAAACTAGCTTGCAGAAGCTTTTCCTCGCGGGCGATTGGACCGACACCGGATGGCCGGCCACCATGGAAGGCGCCGTGCGTAGCGGGTATCTGGCAGCGGAAGCGGTGTTACGCAAAGAAGGCCGCCCGCATCAATTTGTCAGACCCGATCTCGGTCCTGATGGGCTGGTCCGCTTTTGGGCTCGCAATTGATCGATGCTGCATCACTCTCTAACGAGCCGAGGTGTCGTTCGCTTAGAGTCAGATTTTCGGTAGCCGCGTCTAGCGCTTCATACTCGCTGCGCCGAACGGCCAGAAATTCCTCGTACGCTTTGCGGGTGCGCCAGTAGTCTGCAGTGAGATACGCATTGCTCCGAGTTATGTCGCGGAACAGTCTGGTTTCCACATGATTCGGATCGCTGCGAAATAGGGTATCCCAGTCACCGCCGGGACCATAGACTTGTACAAAACGTTCTTTGTCGTCCGGCTTGACTTCGAACTCCCACAGGACTAAAAACATAGATGTCCCATCTCCTGCTTGGACCGTCGGCAATCCTGTTCGTTAAAGCCTTGAGGAAGATTGCGTAACGGTCGAGTGTAGCAATCCGATTGGATACAAGTCAGTAGTGTAGTGGGAGTGCGCCAGCTCTTGCAGGCCCGCGCCCAGGCTCGCATGCCAGGCAGCGCGTCCAAAGCGCCGCAAGGCGCGTTAAAAAAAAGGGTCCCGCAGCATTAGTAACCGTAGTAACCGTTCATACGGCAGCTAGACAAGCAGTAGGAGGTTTTCGTGGATAGAAAGTATAGTCACCGCGGCTATCGCGACGCGGAAAAGCAAGATAAAAAAGACCGCTCGCATGACCGCAAACCGCCGCAAGGCGGTCCCCGCGCCGATCAATTCGGCCCGCGCACCCCGCGCATGGTTGGCACCGTTACCCGCGCCCGTTGTTCCAACTGTGGCGCCGTACTCACCGGCGGTTTCGACCCCAACGGCCAATGCCCCAAATGCGCTTTCGAGCTGCACAGCTGTAAGCAATGCCGTTTCTTCGACAGCGGCGCTCAGTTCGAGTGTACCCAACCGATTCCTGAGCGCATCACCCCCAAAGACGCCAAGAACAATTGCAAATTTTACGAATTCCGCACCACCGTCGAAAAGGACACCGCTCCCACGTCTTACACCCAGAAGGGCGCTACCGCCGCTTCCACGCTGCCTCCCCCGCGTCACAACGACGCCCGCCAGGCCTTCGAGGACCTCTTCAAGAAGTAATGTGGCACTGCCAATTTTAGTACCTGCGTTCCCGCTGTGTCCCGGTTTCCTCCTTGCGTCTGCGTCTCCATACGCGGGATCCTGGAGCGTCGGCTTGTGGGCGTGGAGATCACAACTCCTTCATTTACAACGGCCAACCCCTTTGGTTTGTTTAGGACAGAATAGGCGTGAACATAATTGCTTGACTTGTTGGTACGAAGTGGTATACATGTTTCCGTAAACAATTGCGTTCAGCACCTCCCACTGTAGGACAGCCACTTTGGCTGTCCGCCTAAACTGCCAAGAAATGATCTCAGCAAGCCGGAAGAAGTAAGCTAAGTCCTTTAGAATCCGCAGTTCCAAAGAATGTGCCCGTAACTCCTTTAGAATCTGCACTTATGGGGAACCCCGGGGGGAGGGGGGTGCTCCTTCACTTTTGCAGCGGAAACAGCGTGGGGGATTCCGGCGGGTTGCTGGCGATTCCTTCCAGCTCGGGATAGCGCAGCCGCAACGGCTCCGGCACCTGCACTTTGCTCGATTTCAGCATGCTGATCAGTTCCAGGGCATTGACCACCGCTTTGCCCAAATAATGGTTGTTGGTAATCACAAAAGTCCTGGCCGCTTTCGCCGCAACCTCCTGTATCCGGTCAGCCCACGGCGCCAGCTCCTGCGCCGGATAAAGATAGTTGTAACGCTCGTGCGCCGGAATTTCCGGATCGTCGCTGAACCAGGTATCGTACCGCCGTCCGTGCAGGCGAACGTAGCCAATCGCCGATGTAGTCTCCGACGTCGGTTCCAGCGAGCGTCCGATCACCGGCTGATCGATGTTACAGAAGCCCGCGCGACGTTCGCGGAGCAACGCAAACGTTTCCGCATCGTTCCAGCTGGCATGGCGCACCTCCACCGCCAGCGGGTAATCGGCAAAGCGTTCCAGCACCGTGCTGAGATACGCGCTCGTCTCCTTGGTGCGATGAAATGCGAAAGGGAACTGCAGCAAGACCGCGCCCAGCTTTCCTGCCTCATGCAACACATCGAAGCCCGCGCGCACCGCTCGTTCCTCCTCGGCGGTCGCGCTGGGATCATGCGTAAACCTCTGCCAAAGCTTGGCCGTAAACATAAATCGCGGATTTGCGGAAACCCGCTGCACCCACAGCCGCGCATGGCCGGGGTTCAGCGGCTGGTAAAACGACGTATTGATTTCGATGGTGTCGAAATATTGCGCCAGGTATGTCGCTTCGTGAAAGCCTTTCGGCCGTGGCGCCGGATACACGTACCCGGCCCAATCCGCATACGACCAACCCGCCGGCCCCACCCTGATGGCAGTCATGAATCCGTACCGAAGTGCGCTGTCCGCGCGGCCCTGCATCTTTTCCGCGCCGATCCGTCCGTCGCCGCATCGCAGAGTAGGAGCACCAGCGCCGCGGTGTCAACGCGACCTCGAAATGTTGCACCGGCGCGGACCCGATTGCCGCCGGGCGCACCAGTTGTTATGCTCTCCTTACAATGCGGTGCGGAAAGATTATCTGCGTCGCCGTTGCTCCCTCCAGCAGTCATTCCTATAGGTGCATACATGAAACGTTCCATCAGTTACAAGCACGTGGACGCACACGAAGCGGTCGAAAAACAAAACGAGCGCCATATCAAGAAGCTGGAGCGCTTGCTCAAGAGCTATGAACCGGACTTGATCCAGCTGCACGGCGCTTTTTCCCGCAATCCGCACAATCAGGAGCTTTCCTTTTCGCTGAACCTATCCTTGCCCACCGGCACGCTGCACGCCACCGGAACCGGCGACAATGTCCGCGCCAGTTGCAAGCAAGCCTTTGCTGAGCTGGAAGCGCAACTGAAAAAACACCAAGCCCGCCTGCGCAAGGATTATGAGTGGAAGCGCAAGCGTCCGCGCTCGCTTCCCGCCGAAGCCTCTTGAGCATGCGCATCGTCCATTTATCGTGCATTTATCTGTGCGCGGCAAGAATACCGTGATGGAGGAAGCTCGTGAATCGCGCGGCTTTGCTGCGTTCCGCGGTGGTGGCCTTGCTGCGTAACAAGATGCGCAGCGTGTTAACCGTGCTGGGTATCACCATCGGCATCGCGGCGGTGATTTGCGTGGTGTCCATCGGCAAGGCCGGCCAGGCCCGCGTGGAGCAGCAACTCAATAATCTAGGCGACAACTTCGTGTGGATCGAAGCGGGAGGCCGCGCGGTCAATGGTGTGCGCACCGGAACCCATGACACTAAGACCCTGGTCGTGGCCGACGCTATCGCCATAAAAAATCAAGTCTCGCTCATTAAGAGCGTCTCTCCCAACGTCGATGATCCCGTGCAAGTCGTGTACGGCAATCAGAACTGGCACACTTCCTACCGCGGGGTCAGCCCTGAATATTTCGATATCAAGCGTTTGTACGTGGATGAGGGCGCCATCTTCTCCCAGGACGACGTAGACCGCGCTGCCGACGTTTGCGCCCTGGGGCGCACCGTGCGCGAGCAACTTTTTGGCGTGGAAGATCCCATCGGCAAGGTCATCCGCGTCAATAATCTTCCGTGCAAAGTGGTGGCCACGCTGCATCCCAAAGGCCTGTCCCTCGACGGACGTGATCAGGACGACACCGTAATCCTGCCTTACACCATGGCGCAGAAGAAAATTAAGGGCATCACCTGGCTCGACGATATTTTGTGCTCCGCCGTCTCCCAGGACGCTGTCAAGATGGCCGGCCAGGAAGCCACTGCGGTGCTCCGCGATCGTCACCATCTCCGCCCGGAGGAGGAAGATGATTTCAACATCCGCAATCCGGAAGACATCATTCAGGCGCAACTGGACGCCAGCAAGACGTTGACGATTCTTCTGATTGCCATCGCCTCCGTATCCCTGATCGTGGGCGGCATCGGAATCATGAACGTGATGCTGGTTTCCGTCACGGAGCGCACCCGTGAAATCGGCGTCCGCGTGGCCGTGGGCGCCACCGAAGAAGCCATCCAGCTCCAGTTCCTGGGAGAAGCCATCCTGCTTAGCCTGGTCGGAGGCGCGGCGGGAGTTCTCTTCGGAATCCTGGGATCCTATCTGGTGGGGCAGACGCTCCATTGGCAGACCCAGATGTCCCTCGAGTCCGTAGCCGTCGCGGCGTTTTTCGCCATAGCGGTCGGCGTGTTTTTCGGATATTACCCGGCTCGCAAAGCATCCTTGCTGGATCCGATCGAAGCGTTGCGATACGAATAAGCCACATCGGGGATTTGTCGAAAACCGAATGAAAATAAAAAATAAATGGCTGGTTCTGGCCGGCTTGCTGATCGCCATCGGTTTGTTCGCCGCCTTTGGCCTGAATCGCGGCGGACAGGTTCAGCACTTCACCGCCAAAGTGGAGCAAGGCGAGATCGATGACGTGGTGGAGGCCACCGGCACCATCAACGCCGTAATCACCGTGCAAGTTGGCTCGCAGGTGTCCGGTACCATCGCCAAGCTGAATGTCGATTTCAACTCTCGCGTGCATAAGGGCGATGTTGTAGCCCTGATCGACCCCGCTTTGTTTCAAGGGGCGCTGCTGCAGGCGCAGGCCGATCTGGAGAATGCCCAGGCCAATCTGGCGGCGGCCAAAGCCAATCTGGAAAAAGCCAAAGCCGGCGCGGTGCAAACCAAGGCGGACTTCGACCGCACCGTGACCCTGTCCCGGGAAGGGATAATGAGTCAGCAGCAACTGGACTTGGCCAAAGCAAATTCTGATTCCGCGAATGCGGGCGTGAATGGCGCGGTGGCCAACGTTACGCAAGCGGAGGCGCAAGTTACGCAAAAAGCGGCGGCCGTGACGGTGGCGCAGACCAACCTGAACTATACGGTGATTCGCTCGCCCATTGACGGCACGGTAGTGGCGCGCAACGTGGATGTGGGGCAGACGGTGGCCGCTTCTTTGCAAGCGCCCACCATTTTTACCATTGCGCAAGACCTCACCAAGATGTGGGTGTACGCCAAGACCGACGAATCCGACGTGGGCAACATCAAGGTCGGCAAGCCGGTGCGCTTCAAGGTCGACGCTTTTCCGAAAGACACCTTTCGCGGGGTGGTCAGCCAGGTGCGCATGAACGCCACCATGGTGCAAAGCGTGGTGACCTACGACACCATCATCGAATTCGCTAACCCGGACCTCAAGCTTTTCCCGGGCATGACCGCCTACGTAACCATTCCGGTGGATACCGTGCAAAATGTGGTCAAGGTGCCCAACACCGCGCTGCGCTACAAGCCGCCCATGACCTCTGAAGAAGTTCTCGCCACCTTCAAACAATATGGAATCGAAGAAGGGGACAAGACCGAAACATCCGGAACTGGCGCCACACAAGCCGCCCCGGGCGCTGCTCCGCGAGCGCCCAAGGCGACAACCGCCATCGTGTGGAAGGTCCATTTGGATAACACCCTGGAGCCGGTCAAGATCGCCATTGGAATCACCGACCATGCCTACACCGAAGTGCGCGCGGTCCTGCAGGGGGCGCTGAAACCGGGGGATGATGTGGTCATTCGTTCGGTCGCCTCCAAGACCCAAGGGCCCGGCGCCCTGCGGCGCTAACGGGACCTGCGCAGCCCGCACATGGACTCCGCTCCTATCATCAAGTCAACCGAACGGCCGGGCACCGCGGCCGGCCAGGTCATCCAGATCGAACAAATCCATAAGTATTACGAGTTGGGCGAAACGCGCGTGCACGCGTTGCGCGGGGTCAGCCTGGAAATTGCGCGCGGCGAATTCGTGGCCATTATGGGCGCCAGCGGCAGCGGCAAATCGACGTTCATGAATATTCTGGGCTGCCTGGATAAGCCCAGTTCGGGCCGGTATTTGCTGGAGGGCACGGACGTTTCGCAGCACGACAAAAAGGCGCTGGCCCTGATTCGCAATCAGAAAATTGGTTTTGTGTTTCAGGGATTCAATCTGTTGGCCCGCACCACCGCTTTGGAAAATACCGAACTGCCTACGTTATACACCAAAATCGATAATGAGGAACGCCGGCGCCGCGCCTCCCAAGCATTGGCCATGGTCGGACTGGCCGACCGCGCTCGTCATTTTCCTTCGCAGATGTCCGGAGGACAGCAGCAGCGCGTGGCTGTGGCCCGCGCCCTGGTGAATCACCCATCGATTTTGCTGGCCGATGAGCCGACGGGAAATCTGGACAGCCGCACCTCCGTCGAAATCATGGAGATATTCCAGAATCTGAACGGCCAAGGGCTGACCATTGTGCTGGTCACGCACGAACATGACATCGCGCAATATGCCAAGCGCGTGCTGGTCTTCCGCGACGGAAAGATCCGCAAGGATGAAGCGGTGATAAACCGTCCAAATGCTTCGGAAGTCCTGAAGACACTGCCAACCCTGGAAGATTAGAAGTAACAACGCACAGGCGAACCGTGGCGCCGGCGCGTCGTCTATTTGCATTGTGGCGCCGAGGCTCACCGGCGCACTCGGATTTGTCCGGCTCGTCTTTTGGTGCTGGCTGTGGCAGCGCATCCCAGCCAAGTTACTTACTGCCGGGGCGTTGCGCACCTGGCCAGAGATGCCGTTCCGTAGGGATGCCGTTCCGTCGAGACCTGTGCTGCCCCATGCTACAATGGAAAATCTTGACCACAGGGGCGTAGCTCAGTGGTAGAGCAGCGGCCTTTTAAGCCGAAGGTCGTGGGTTCGATCCCCACCGCCCCTACCAATCCTTCTTCTTGATAACACAGGAGTTCTAGCGGCGCGTTTCGCCGTGTACCCCGCGTGTACCTCTCCAATCACGGGATCGTTGCTCCAAGCGGCCCTGAGATCGGCTTCAATTTGCTCTTGGCGTGAACGTGTCCATGGCGCGTAGTGGCGCTCTGTTATGCGAATGCTACTGTGTCCGAGGAGAATTGAGACCCTATCGAGAGGAACACCCGCGAGCAGCAATTCGACGGCGAACGTATCGCGGAATTGGTGCGGATGACCCTTGGGGACTTTTGCGAATTCAAAAAGACGCTGCAATCTGCGTTGCCATTTTCCTTTTGCGCTGTGGACCTTCGATGCGCCTGTCCAGAAGAAATACCGCTCACTTGAGCGTGGTGCCACGTTCAACGCTTCAACGACCACATCAGGCAGAACACAGTAAACAGGTACACCAGTCTTTTGCGTGTGCAGAAGTAGCTTGTTTCCGTCCAGGCGGCTTGCATCAAGCTGGGTTGCATCGCCGATCCTCAATCCCGAATACCGCAGCAGCAAAACAAAAGCACGGAGGCGTCGCGCGTTGCGAGCGCCCGCGCTCTTGCCGTAAGGTTCAAGCGCGGCAAAAATGCGAATCATCTCTTCCCGAGTGAATGGCATTGTCGGCTTGTTGGGAACCTTTGGAGCTTTCAGTTCAGTCGCCGGATTGTCGTCAATCCATTTTCTCTTTTCGGCGAAGCGCATGAACGCCCTGAGTCGTTCCAGCTTCTTGAGGCTTGTGCGCGGCCCCTGCGTCCACGTTGCGCGAAACGTCGCAAGCGCGTCTAGGTCTAGCTGCCTGAGGAATTGCAGCTTGTATGTTTCCGCGAAACCGCCAAGCTGTCGGAAAAGTAGGCGGTATTTGTCTAGTGTGGCGGTGTTCAGTTTCCGCGCTTCCGCGTCGGCAATGAACTTCGCATGAGCATCCTTAATCGTGACCTGCTGTTCCTGCTGGACTGTGCGGCGATCCTCGGCTTCCCATTCGCGGATCATCTCTTGCGCTCGCTGCCAGTCGCGGAGTTTCAGAGACTCACGCATCTCTTTCCCGCCGAGTGCTCCGTCAACCCAAATGGGGCACTGGCAGTGGCGGTGTTTCCGCCCCTTCGCGCGTTGCTTGCAGTCTTTGCGATGACGGCGATAGATGGTCAGCATTGTGGAAGACTCCTAACGGACGCCGGACTTCGATGATAAACGACGATGAACCCGTTCAACCACAGTCTGGGGAATGCGCAGCGTAACATACCGCCTCTTGTGGCGTGGACTCCGTTCTCCAATCACAAGCACACCAGGCTCATTCTCGAAAAGTTCGCGAACCTTATCAGCGCTCAGATTCCACATCTCAGCGATTTCCGTAACGGCGTAGTGCCGCTCGATATGTGCTGAAGTTTCGAGTTGTGACGATACAGCCATTGGTTGCGACTAACCCCCGGATAGAAAGATAACGAGGGAAAACTCTTCTCGCTCGCCTGTGGTTCCCTCGATTGAACCGCCAGCCGGAAAGAACACCTTGACAGGGTAACTCAGTAGATGTAC
>DATGEY010000115.1:0-56260 GCA_035309625.1 Candidatus Acidiferrum sp. | reverse complement strand
ACTCGCGGCGGAAGGGGGTATGCCACCCCGGGTGTTTTGCAAAAATAGGCTGTAAACCATTGAAAACAAAGGAAAGGAGAGGCAAAAAAACGGGCAAGAGAGTTGCGTGCGAGGCTCCGGGTAGGCAAGAGGCTGCAAGCTACTCCAGAGGCTAGGCTTAGAGGCGGAGGGGCGAGAGGTGGATGGAGTCATTGAGCCGGGACACAACGGGAAGGGCGGGGCGAGACGATCAAGGTGTAGCTTTGAGATTTTGGGCGGGACTGGGGCGACCATGGGGAAGGGTAGCGCGGGTTTACTCTAAAGGTAAAGTAAAAAGCAGCGAACGGTGGATTTTGGGGGTTGAACAGCTATTAGCAGCAGCGAACGGCGCAGGTTTAGTAGAAAGTGCGCTATATTACGGCTGCAATAGCCCGCCTTCGTAGTCCCCTCGCGCAAAATGCCAAAGATCCCGTCTGTCCCCGACCAACAATTGCGCGGAGTTAACGGCGCACAGCCAGAAATGGCTGTGCCACAGAGGAGCTTGGCGATGATTTATTCGGCAGGAGACACGGCTGGCGGTGCAAAATTGGCTTGCGTACCGGGAATAGTTAGCGAACGCGAACACCCGCGTGTAACCCCGACACATGGGGCACCGCTACAGGAGGGAAGGGGCGGTAGCCGCAGGGAAGGGGCGAAGTATGGCGCTTTCTAAGAAGAGAGGCGAGGCGAGTCCGGCTTATGCGATCGATGCGCGGGCGCATATTGGGCATGTGCATCTGAAGGTGGCGGAGCTGGAGCGGGCGCTGGGATTTTATTGCGGGGTGCTGGAATTTGAGGTGATGCAGCGGTTTCGGGAGGGCGCGGCGTTTCTTTCGGCGGGCGGGTATCACCATCACCTGGCGGTGAATACCTGGGAGAGCCTGGGCGGGTCGCCACCTGCGGCGGGGACTACCGGGCTGTATCACACGGCGATTGTTTATCCCACGCGGGCGGCGCTGGCGGCGGGGATTGCGCTGGATGGCGCGGCGGACCATGGAGTGAGCGAGTCCATTTATTTACGCGATCCGGACGAGAATGGCGTAGAACTGTATTGCGACCGGCCCAAGAAATCGTGGCCGCGCACAGCGGACGGGAAGCTGGCGATGTACACGCGGCCGCTGGATGTGCACAAACTGCTGAGCGAGATCGGAAATGTGGCAGTGCCGGAGGGCCCGGGAAAAGGTTTCGCAATACACTCAAACGTTCAGAACGAAGAAGTATTTTTCTCCAGCGCGGTATGCGGGCATGGGTCGATGCTTGGTGCGAGTCTCCGGGTCAATTACGCTGGCGCTTCGCAAATGACGACTATCTCGCTTAGAATTGCGTCCATGATTGCACGTGGTATAGCGTTCTTGCTCGTGGCATCCACGTGTTTTGCCCAGACAAATGGGTCTACACGTTCCAGTCCGCCAGATGACATTGCTGCAATAACTGCTCAGGCAAACCAAGGCAACACAGACGCACAACTCAAGCTTGGAGATGCGTACCTGCGTGGACGGGGAGTTACCCAGAGCGACGCAGAAGCGATCCGATGGTTTCGCCTTGCCGCTGAGAAGGGCAACGCTGAGGGTCAGTATGTTCTGGGTTCGCTTTACGCCATTGGTAAAGGCCTAGGCCGCGACGACGCTGAGGCGACGAAGTGGTTCCTGAAAGCTGCCGAAAACGGAAGCGCGAAAGCGCAATACAACATGGGGGTTCGGTGCGCTTACGGTCGCGGTGTACCAAAAGATGATAAGCAAGCCGCCTCGTGGTTCCGAAAATCTGCGGAACAGGGATTCGCACTGGGCCAGATGGGGCTAGCGGCCGGATACGCAAACGGACTGGGTCTGCCGCAGGACAAAGCCGAAGCTCTAAAGTGGTACACGAATGCTGCCGAACAAGGGCTACCGGAGGCACAGACGCAGGTCGGAATTATGTTTTATAAGGGCGAAGGAACTTCGGTGAACTACGAGCAAGCAAAGTTATGGTTCGAAAAGGCCGCAGGGCAAAAGAACGGCGACGGAGAGTTTAATCTCGGTGTTATATACCAACACGGGCAAGGAGTGGAACCAGACTTGTCCAAAGCTGTTGAATATTATGGCCGTGCTGCGAGTCACGGTTCTGTTTCTGCCCTAAGCAATTTGGCTTCTCTCTACCAGCACGGAACTGGAGTGCCTCTGGACCAAGCAAGGGCCGTAAAGCTTTATACGACGGCTGCTGAGAAGGGTGTCTTTGAAGCTCAAAACTACCTTGCAGGTGCATACCTGACGGGTAGTGGGGTTCAGAAAGATCCGACGCAAGCCGCAAAGTGGATGCAGCTGGCCGCCGCGCACGGTAACGCCGAGGCAGAATGTAATCTCGCCATTTTGTATCAGACCGGAGTCGGCTTGCCGCAAAGCTACAAGGATGCTTTGATTTGGTACGAGAAGGCGGCGGATCAGGGCTTCGCAAAAGCGCAACACAACCTTGGCGCGCTGTACGGGATCGGGCTGGGAACGACGAAGGATTTTGTGAAAGCTTACAAGTGGCTTTTGTTAGCCCAACGAAGTGGATACAAAGACAGTCAACAGGCTCTTGACCGGCTGAAGCTTGAGATGACTCCCAAGGAAATTGCGGAGGCTCAACGTCTGGCCGAGGATTGGGCTGGTGCTCACGCTGTTCCCTGACTGAGGTAGGTGTCGAAAACGGCGCAGCCATATGAATAGCCGACCCGAGCTCGTCTTCCGCGGCAAGTCCAGGTTCAAGTGGACGGTTTATCAGAAATCTCTTCACTACCCAAATGTACACAGACGAACGAGCGAGGTGCAGTTTGAAGAGAAATGAAGCAAAAACCGCACCCTTAAACGGCAAAGGGTGCGGCCTGACGTCCGCGCTTCGATTGTAGTTCCGAGGAACTCGCCGAATATTTTTTACGGCGTCCGCTGAGTGGGCTTCTGAGTCTGTGTGAAAACTCGAGAGCGAAGCCCTCAGCGGCTAAAGCCTTTTTGATTTTGCGTCCGTTACGGCGCGGCTAAAGGCCGTGCCCTGACGAAAAAAAAGGTTGCCACACAGACTCTTCTTCCCCACCCCTCGCAGGCTCATCCCTTTGCTATACGTTACGCGGCCTGAGCGATTTGATGGCTTTCCGCATCGGAACCGTGCTGCTTCACCATTTTGTTGTAAACGCCCATGAGCAGAAAAGGCGCGGCCCACTGTCCCACAAAGAGCGCGCCCTGGTGCTTGCCGGCAATCTTCAAAATGGCGGCGACGGCCATGGACCCCAGCGCGAACCCCAAATACGCGGAGGACGGAACCTGCGATGTCTGGGCTTCGATGGCCCCGGTCACATTGTCCTCGCGCGCTCCCGATACCCGATTATCATTTTGCATATGACTCCTAATGGTTGTGAATTATTCTCGCTCCTTAATGGAGCAAAGAGCGAGGTTAACGCAAGGAAGAAGACAGGTCGATATGCGCTTTGCCCCACGGCACGGGCTGACATGCTGTAGCTACGAGCAGAGCCGAGGCCGGCTTTAGGCCTGGAGCGGCAAATACAGTCGATACGGGAGTGCGGAGGACGGAGCTGGGTAGGGGTCACTGGATTCGATTCAGGACCCGAAAAACGAGGATTCGGCGCCCTGAGGTCCGGGGATGGCAAGATAAACTAGCCGTTAGGAGGCAATAGCATTGCCGGGCGGAGCCGGGAAGGGCTAGAATGGTACACGGAGGAATGGCTTAGTGCTGACGATTCGACTGTCGAGGATTGGCAAGAAGAAGAGACCGTTTTATCGCGTGGTAGTGATCGAGAGAACGCGGCCGCGCGACGGTCGAGTTCGCGAACTAGTGGGCACGTACGATCCGTTGAAAAAGCCGGCGGAGATCAAGCTGGATGCGGAGCGCATCAAGTATTGGATCGGCGTCGGCGCGCAGCCCAGCGACACGGTGCGCAGCTTCATCCGTTCGCAAAAGATCGCGTAAGCCAGTCCGGCGGGTTCGCGGGTCTCAGCCGACAGCCTTCAAGAATTTCTGGTTTTGTGCACCCTCTTCCTGGTCAGGGCGCCTTTTCCCAGGCTCATGTACGTAGTCGAAGAAAATCGCGTTCGAGGTGCCCTATGAAGGAACTGGTGGAATCAATCGCCAGGGCGCTCGTGGACCATCCAGAGGAAGTGAACGTACGGTCCGTCGAGGGTTCGCAAGCTACGATATTGGAATTGCGCGTGCATCCGGAAGATCTTGGCAAAGTGATCGGGCGGCAAGGCCGCACGGCCAAGGCGGTGCGCACGCTGCTGGGTGCGGCGGGAATGAAAGTGCGCAAGCGGTTCACGCTTGAAATTCTGGAATAGTGAACGGGGCGCCGCAGCGGTGGGTAGCGGTGGCGCGTATCCTTGGTCCGCGCGGGAACAAGGGTGAAGTAGCGGCGGAATTATTGACCGATTTTCCGCAGCGGCTGACCGAGCTGCGCGAGGTTTTTCTCGGCCAGGCGGGACGCGGCGAGCCGCGGCGGGTGGCGCTGCAAAGGTGCTGGCTGAGCCAGAATCATCGCGGGCAGGCGGTGTTTCACTTCGCGGATTGCGCCTCAATTTCCGAGGCGGAAAAATTTCGCGGCCTGGATGTGCTGCTACCGATCGAACAGCGGGTGGTCCTGCCCGCTGGACACTATTTCCTTTCCGACTTGCTGGGGTGCGCAGTATTCGCGGGCGCGCCGGGAGCTTCGCCGGTGGCGTCTTCGCCATGCGCGATGGCCACAGCGCCGGCGTTGTTGGGCAGCGTCACCGACGTGCAGCTTACGGGCGAAGGGGTGGCCGGAACGCCGCTGCTGGTGGTGGATACGCGCGAAGGCGAACTGTTGATTCCGCTGGCGGAAGATATTTGCACCAGGATCGACACGGCGGCGCGGCGCATCGATGTGCAACTGCCGGAAGGGCTGCGCGAGCTGAACGAGAAGTGAGGAACACCGCGGGCAGGGTGGCTGCCGCAGGCGCATACCGGGCTGGATTCCACGACATAGAAATACGCTAGACTGAGCGCGCATGCGATTCGACCTGATTAGCATTTTTCCGGAGTTTTTCGCGGGGCCGCTGGAGCACGGGATTGTGCGGCGAGCGCGGGAGGCCGGCTTGATCGAGGTGCGAGTGCAGGACTTGCGGGAGTTCACCAAGGACCGCCATCGCACGGTGGACGACCGGCCATTCGGCGGAGGCGAAGGCATGGTGATGAAGCCGGAACCGCTGTTCGAAGCGGTGGAGGCGCTGCTGGGGCGCGGCGTGGGAGATGCAACGGGGGCAGCCGAAAGGGAATCCAATACGGCGATTGTTTTGCTGTCCGCGGCGGGGAAGCGATTTACGCAGGAAGCGGCGCGGCGGCTTGCGGGATTGCAGCGGATTATTTTTATCTGCGGGCGGTATGAAGGGGTGGACGAGCGGGTGGCGGAGCATCTGGCAACGGAAGAGATTTCGGTGGGGGATTTTGTATTGAGCGGCGGGGAATTGCCAGCGATGCTGGTGGTGGATGCGGTGACGCGGCTTCTGCCGGGGGCGCTGGGGAATGAGGCTTCGGCGCAGAATGAATCGTTCAGCGCGGGGGATTCCGGAATGGCGCAGCATGCTGCGGCGCTACACGGGAAAAACCCGCCCAGGACGGCGACTAACGATGGCTTAGCGGTTTTGCTGGATTATCCGCACTACACGCGACCGGCGGAGTTTCGCGGGTGGGCGGTGCCGGAAGTACTGATCGGCGGAAATCATGCGGAAGTAGCGAAATGGCGGAGGGGCGCGGCGCTGGAGAAGACGCGGCGCAACCGCCCGGATCTGCTGGCGCGAGGATAAATACGGCGCAAAGAATGTGTGGCACGGCTTCTTTTGAATTTGGCGGAGCGTGGCGGAGTTTATGAGCGAGACGATGAGCAAGAAGGGGAACGAGAGCAACAAGCCGATTGCGATTTATTACGAGCAGCCCAACTGGTTTGTGCCGCTGTTCCAGCAGATGGATGCGCGCGGGGTGAACTGGCTGAAGCTGGACGCGCGTTATCACCAGTACGACGCGGGTTCGCCGGAGCGGGAGTATTCGCTGTTGTTCAATCGCATGAGCCCTTCGGCGTGGCAGCGCGGGGTGGGGCACGGAATTTTCTATACGCTGAATTACCTGAAGCATCTGGAAGACAAAGGCGTGCGGGTGGTGAACGGGTCACGAGCTTTCACGCACGAGACGTCCAAGGCGCTGCAGGCCGCGCTGCTCGAGCGGCTGGGATTGCCGTACCCCCGGGCGCGGGTGATCCATCACCCTTCGCAGGCGGTGAGCGCCGGGGAAGCGGTGGGGTATCCGCTGATCGTGAAGCCGAATATTGGAGGAAGCGGGGCGGGGATCAAGAAATTTTCATCGCGAAGCGAATTGCAGGCGGCGGTGGATGAAGGCAGCTTGCTGTTCGGGATCGATAACACGGCGTTGGTGCAGGAATGCTTCACGGCGCGGGATGGGATCATCACGCGGGTGGAGGTACTGGGCGGGAAATTCTTGTATGCGATCCAGATTCACATTACCGGGGAGACATTCGATTTGTGCCCGGCGGATATTTGCAAGAACACGAAAGGCGAGGAGTTGACGCGGATCGCGTGCCCGGTGGATGCGCCCAAGACGGGAATGACGGTGGAAGTTTATGATGCGCCGCGGCAGGTGATTACGGATGTCGAGCGAATCATGCAGAACGCGGGGATTGAAGTGGGCGGGGTCGAGTACGTGATCGATGAGCGCAGCGAGCGGCAGATGTATTACGACATCAATGCGCTATCGAATTTTGTGGCTGATCCGGAACGCATGCTTGGATTCAATCCGTATGGGCGGTTGGCGGATTTTTTGATTGAGGAAGCGCGCGCTCATGAAGGAAAGCAGCCGGCGCGGTTGGTGGCGGCGGGGGAAAAAGCATGAGATACGGATATTGGCTTCCGGTATTCGGCGGATGGCTGCGCAACGTTGCGGATGAAAGGATGGAAGCTACGTGGGAGTATGTGAAGAAGCTGGCGCAGCGCAGCGAACCATTGGGATTTGACGTAACGCTGATCGCCGAGCTGAATCTGAACGACATTAAGGGAGTGGAAGCTCCTTCGCTGGATGCGTGGTCGACGGCGGCGGCGTTGGCGGGGGTGACGGAGCGGATCGAGTTGATGGTGGCGGTGCGGCCGACATTCCATTTGCCGGCGCTGCTGGCCAAGCAGGCGGCCAACATCGATCACATCAGCGGCGGGCGGCTGACGCTGAACGTGGTGTCCTCGTGGTGGGCGGATGAGGCGCGGAAGTACGGCGTTGGATTTGAGCAACATGACGATCGTTACGCTCGTACGAGCGAATGGCTGGATGTTCTGAACGGAGTGTGGTCGCAGGATCATTTTTCGTTCAGCGGGAAATATTACCGGGTGGAAGACAACGTCCTGGAGCCTAAGCCGGTGGCAAAGCCGCGACCGACGCTATATGCGGGCGGAGAATCGGCGGCGGCGAAGGAGTTGATCGCGGAGAAATGCGACGCGTATCTGATGCATGGCGATCTGCCGGAACGAGTGGGCGAAAAGATTGCGGATTTGCGGGAACGGCGGGCGCGGCGCAATTTGCCGCCGCTGAAGTTTGGTGTTGCGGGCTATGCGATTGTGCGCGAAACGGAGCGGGAAGCCGAGGAGGAACTGCGACGGATTACGGATGTGCAGCAGTCGGCCGCCGGATATGCGAATTACCAGCAGTGGCTGGCCGGAACGCAGCTGGAGCAGCGCGTTTCGTTGGAAGATTATTCGGTTTCGAACCGCGGCTTGCGCTCCGGCCTGGTGGGCACAGCGGAGCAGGTGGCGGAGCGGGTGGGACAGTTCGAGGCCGCCGGAGTGGATTTGCTGCTGCTGCAATTCAGCCCGCAACTGGAAGAGATGGAGCGCTTCGCGGCGAGCGTGATGCAAAGGCGCAGAGCGATTTCAAGCGCAGTGCAGCGTTAAGAGTGATGGCAAAGCTGGGGATTTAGCCGTTTTTCGAGACTTCCACACAACATTAACTAGATTGACAGAACATCGTACTTGCGGTATTGTCCGGTCACCGAGTTGATGGCGCCGGTGTGTCCCCTCAAACCTGAGCATGCTCGGGTTGGGTTTATAGTGATTTCGCCATCCGTCTTGCTTTGATACCGTCCCCTCTGCGTGTATAAACTTGGGTTCCGCACGCCTTTTTTTACCCGCTGCAAACCCGCATCTTGACAGGAGTCGACATGAACGGCGGCACGTATCGGATTTTGCGGCTAACGCAGTTGACCCTGGTGGCCATGGCAATCCTGAGCGCGCCGGCAAAGGGCGCGGTGACGATTGACGCGAACATTTCGAAAAATCAAGGAACGGCCAGCGCCACGGTCACCACGAGCACGTTTTCGACCACCGCAGTGAACGAACTTCTGTTGGCATTTATCTCCACGGACAACACCAGTTCGCCCAACACCACGGTGACGAAGGTCGCGGGCGGGGGCCTGGTATGGTCGCTGGTGAAGCGGACGAACGTGCAGCTGGGCACGTCGGAAATCTGGTGGGCATTTTCGCCGAGCACTTTGAGCAGCGTCACGGTGTCGGCCACGCTGTCGCAAAGTGTAGCGTCGTCGCTCACGGTGTTGAGTTTTAGCGGGGTCGACACAAGCTCGAGCGGCTTGGGTGCGATCGGCGCGACCGGAACAGGGAACGCTTCGACGGGAGCTCCGACGGCAACGTTGGTGACCACCCGAGCAGGCTCGGTGGTGCTCGGAGTAGGAAACGATTGGGACAATGCGATTGCGCGAACGCCGGGGTCCGGTCAGAGCATCGTGCATTCCTACCTGGCACCGGTGGGAGACACCTACTGGGTGCAGATGCAAAACAGTGCATTCCCGGTAAGCGGCACCAGCGTAACGATCAATGACACAGCACCCACCGGGGACCGCTACAATTTGAGCATCGTCGAGGTTGTCCCGCCGTCAGGAACGGGCGGAACGACGTTTACCGTGTCCGGAGCGATTTCACCTTCCGCGAGCGGTAGTGGAGCATCGGTTGTGCTGTCACAGAACGGCGTAACGATAGCAAGCACCACCGCGGACAGCACCGGAAGCTATAGCTTTGCAAATATTTCGAACGGAACTTACACGGTGACCCCGAGCAAAGCCGGGTTTACGTTTAGTCCGAGCAGCCAAACGGTCACCGTAAACGGCTCGAATATGAGCGCCAATTTCACGGCCGCGGCGGTAACCATCTCCGGCGCCATTACGCCCTCGGCTAACGGCAGCGGCACAACTGTAACCCTGAGCCAGAATTCGACGACGATCGGTAGCACCATAGCGGACTCCAACGGAAACTATACTTTTTCCGCCGTCGCGAACGGTACCTATGTCGTATCGCCCAGCAAGCCTGGGTTCGCTTTTAGCCCAAGCACCCAGACGGTGTCCGTCAGCGGAGCCAGTGTGACGGCCAGTTTCACGGCGAGCGCGGTGACCGTCTCCGGCACGGTTACCCCGGCTTCGAATGGCACGGGCGCAACCATCACGTTAAGCCAGAATTCCACGACCGTGGGCAGCGCTTTGGTAGATTCCAACGGAAATTACATCATCAGCGCGGTCGCTAACGGCACGTACACGGTGTCGCCGTCGAAAGCCGGGTTTGTTTTTAGCCCTGTTACACAAACGGTTTCCGTAGCCGGTGTCAGTATCACGGTTCCCGCATTTACAGCCAGCCCGGCTCCCACCTATACCGTTTCCGGTTCCATCACTCCGTCGGCGAGCGGCAGCGGCGCCAACGTTACTTTGACGCAGAACGGCACCACGGTAGCTACGGTAAGCGCAAACACTTCAGGAAACTATTCTTTCCCGAATTTAGCGAATGCCACTTACGTCGTGACTCCGAGCAAGGCGGGATTTGCCTTCAGTCCTACAAATCAGACCGTAACCGTCAACGGCGCCGATGTATCTTTGCCGGTCTTCACGGCCACCGCGACTAGCTGGAGCATCTCAGGGACAGTTAGCCCCTCCGCTGCCGGCAGCGGCGTAACCTTAACGCTGGTCCAAAATAGTTCGACCGTCGCGACGGTGACTGCGGACGCCTCCGGCAATTACAATTTCGCGAATCTGGCCGACGGCACGTACACGGTGACGCCAACCAAGAGCGGCTACGTATTCAGCCCGGTGAATCAAGTCGTCACCATCAATGGCGCGGACTTGACCGGAGTAAATTTCACCGCTCAAGCCGCGCAGCCCAGCGTGCTGGCCATGGACGTCAATACTTCTAAGGACGCTTCCACCGCTACCTCAAGCCTGACCTCTGCGGCATTCTCAACCGCGGCTGGAAATGAACTGCTTCTTGCTTTTGTTGCGACGGATGACACGGGTGGCACAAACACGACCGTGAGTGGGGTTACCGGCGGCGGATTGATTTGGGTTCTGGTCAAACGAACCAACGCGCAACAAGGTACGGCGGAGATATGGCGAGCCTTCGCGCCTGCGGTTCTGACCAATATTACTGTGACCGCGACGCTGTCGCAAAGCGTTCAATCCTCCATCACAGTGTTGAGTTTTACAGGTGTCGATACTTCGGGCACCAATGGATCTGGCGCCATCGGTGCGGTCAGCGGGGCCAACGCTTCCTCAGGCGCGCCCACGGCTAGTCTTTTGACCACGCGGAACAACTCCTGGGTGCTTGGGGTGGGAAACGATTGGGACAATGCCATCGCGCGAACGCCGGGATCAGGACAAAAACTTGTGCATCAAGACTTATCGCCTAGCGGCGACACCTATTGGGTCCAGATGCAAAGCACGACGACCCCGGTAAGCGGAACCAGTGTGACCATCAACGACACGGCGCCGACTAGCGACCGGTATAACCTTTCCATCGCCGAGGTCCTGCCTTCGCTCAGCGGCGGAGGAACAATCACTTATGGCATCTCGGGCACAGTCAGTCCTGCCGCTAGTGGTTCCGGCGCAACTGTTTCTCTCAGTGGCGGAGGATCAGGCAGCGCCACTGCGGACGCCAATGGCAATTATGCGTTCAGCGGACTCGCTAATGGTTCCTACACGCTAACACCGACCAAAAATGGTTTTACGTTTACGCCGCCAAATCAGACCGTCACGGTCAACGGCGCCAACGTTACCTCGATCAACTTCACCGCTCAAGCGGTCCCCTCCTCCGGCATCCAGTTGGTGCAAGCCAATAGCAACGGAAATAACAGTGGCACGGCCAGTATGTCTGTGGCATTCACCGCCAGCAACACTAGCGGGAATTTTTTGATAGTTGCCGGGAGCGCCGCGCGTCCTGCCACTAATTTGTCGATTTCAGATAGCCTGGGCAATTCTTATTCGGCAGCGATCGGTCCAGTCACAGACACCACGCAGAATGTCACGCTGTACATCTGGTACGTGCCGGTATGCAAGGGCGGCGTCAACACGGTGACAATTGTTCCCTCCGGAACGGCAGCCCTGGAAATCCATGTCTCCGAATGGTCCGGCCTCGCGACCACTGGTTCGCTGGACGTCACAGCGTTCGCGACCGGGTCCGGGACAAGTGTGTCGAGTGGCTCCCGGACGACGAGTTCAAATGGAGAGCTAATCTTTGGTTACGGTTGGGTTTTCAATACCGCTACCGCCGGCACCGGATTTACTCCTATCTCTCTGATAAACGGCGATCTGGATGAATACCAAATCCAAACCTTTGCCGGGAGCGCGGCTGCAACATTTACGCAAACTAGTGGAACGTGGAGCGCTCTTATGGCCACGTTTAAATCCCAGGCTAGCGTCACCGGGCCAAACGTCAGCATGACGTCTCCCGCACCGAACGCCACAGTGACCGCTAATTCCACTGTGTCGGCTTCCGCTTCGGACCTGAGTTCCTCGATCACAGGTGTTCAGTTTCTGCTGGACGGCAGCAATCTGGGTTCGCAAGTCACCGCGCCGCCTTACTCTCTAACGTGGGATACGACGACGGCGACCGCCGGGTTGCATACATTGTCCGCCACGGTGTTTGACTCCGCGGGCCTAAGCGCTAAGTCCGCCCCCATTTTGGTCACGGTGGATAATTCTGGGAATGCTGCCATTGTCGGCAGTTGGTCTGCTCCGGTTACTCTTCCCACCGTTGCTGTGAACCTTCTGCTGCTCAAGAACAACACCCTTTTCTTTTACGAGGACGGTAGCTCCGCTACGGTTTGGGACTATGTGAACAATAAATTTACCAGCGTTCCCACTTCGACCGATCTGTTCTGCTCGGGCGGGGCGCTCATGGGCGATGGCCGGGTGCTCGCCGTGGGAGGATATGGGCAAAGTAGCAGTACCATCGGTATCGCCAATGCCGAAATCTTCGACTCCTCCACGAATACCTGGACCGCGGTTCCTCCCATGGCTTTCCGCCGATGGTATCCAACCGCAACCACCCTGTGGGACGGTCGCATCCTGGTGACCGCCGGATGGCAGACCACTAATCACACCAATGCGGGTATCCCGGAAATTTATGATCCCGTCGCGAATACCTGGACACAGCTTACCAATGCTAACAATCCGTTCGAAACTTATCCTTTCATGTTCCAGTTGGCGGACGGCCGGATCATCCATACAGGCGGCACAGAAGTCGCCACCGATACCGATGTGCTCGACATTAACGCGCAAACTTGGACTGTCCTCGATTCCCGAATCGTCGACGGCGGCAGCGCCACCATGTATTCGCCGGGTAAAATACTTAAGTCCGGAAGTGCGGCGGATAGTCAAACTACCGGGCCATCTTCCAATACAGCGTTCACGCTCGACACCACGCAGCCCTCTCCGGCGTGGCAGCAGGTTCCGTCCATGGCCTATCCGCGCAGCTTCTTGAATCTCACCACACTACCGGACGGCACGGTCCTGGCTACTGGAGGGGAAACCGACAAGAACGGCGGGAACATCAGCAACGCCGTTTACGCCGCCGAACTCTGGTCGCCGCAAACGCAAACCTGGACCACCATGGCCGCAATGCACACACCGCGCGAGTATCACTCCACGGCGTTGCTGCTGCCAGACGGGCGCGTTCTCGAATCTGGCATGGGATCGGATTTCGGTAATGTGCCCGATGAGTTGAGCGCCGAATTCTATTCACCACCATATCTGTTCAAGGGCACGCGCCCAACCATTACGCAAGCTCCGACGCAAATCCATTTCGCCACTAATTTTTTTGTGGCCACACCAGATGCGACAACCATCACCAGCGCTGTGTTAATTCGCACCGGCGCGGTTACGCACTTCTTCGATCAGAACGCCCGTTTCGTGCCCGTTACGTTCCAGCAAGCCACGGGCGGTCTCACCCTGCTCTCACCTGCCGACGGCTTCGCCGCACCGCCGGGCTATTACATGCTGTTCCTGGTTAACGGTTCTGGCGTGCCTTCCGTGGCGCCGATAATGCAGTTGACGCAATAGCCCGAGGTGCTAGCCAAGCGATCCCGTGTCGTCTTTGGGGAGAGGTGGGCCTAGCCATTAAACGGGAAGTGGGATTTTGTTAGGTAACTGGTGGGGATTTGCTTATAATTGGGGTTTGCCTTGGTGTGCTGGCCCCGCCGAGTGGGTCTGCAGGGAATAGGAACATGAATCCGGTAATCGCGAAACTACATGAAGCGCAACTGCGCAAAGACCTTCCCGAGTTCCGGCCTGGCGACACGGTGCGGGTGAACGTGCGGCTGAAGGAAGGCGACGGCGAGAAAGAAAAAGAGCGCTTGCAGGCTTTTGAAGGCGTGGTGATTTCGAAAAAGGGACGGGCTTCGGGCGCGACATTTACGGTACGCCGGGTAAGCTTTGGAGTGGGTATCGAGCGTATTTTTCCGCTGCACTCGCCGACGATCAGCTCGATCGAGGTGGTGGGCAAGGGCAAAGTGCGGCGCGCGCGGCTGTATTATTTGCGCGAACTTCGCGGCAAGGCAGCGCGCATCAAGCGGGCTGACCGCGAGGAAGCGCCGGCCGCCGCAGCCGCGGTTGCGGGAACAGAAACGAAGGCCTAGATCGGTTTTGGCAGATCAGTTTGGCAAGAAGCCCCGGCTAAGCCGGGGCTTTTCATTTGCGTCAGCGTTGGCCTGCCTGCGAATAATCTCACGTACTGCCGAGCTTCTTATTTTCCACTTCGGCTCTCATGCTAAAATCGCGGCCGAAATGAGCCGCCTCTGCTCCACCCGTTTCGAGCGAGCGGCGCGCAAGCAGGGCTGGACGCGTATCGCCGGCTTGGATGAAGCCGGACGCGGCGCGCTGTTCGGGCCCGTGGTTGCCGCCGCGGTGATTCTGAATCCCAACCGCCGCATCGTGGGGCTGGACGATTCCAAACAGATTGCCCCGGAACGCCGCGGGCAGTTGGCCGAAAGGATTCGCGAGCATGCCTTGGCCTGGGCCGTTGCGGAGATCGATGCGCAACGCATCGACGCGTGGAACATTTACCAGGCCAGCCGTCAAGCTATGACCGCGGCGCTGCAGCAACTCGCCATAGTACCGGACTACTTGCTGATCGACGCCCTGCAGCTCGACGTGCTGATCGAGCAGAAGCCGCTCATCAAGGGCGATTGTCGCAGCGTCTCGATCGCCGCCGCTTCCATCCTGGCCAAAACGCACCGCGATGGGCGCATGGAAGAATGGGATGCGGTTTACCCGCAGTACGGACTGGCGCGCCACAAGGGCTACGCCACAGCCGACCATCTGGAGGCCCTGCGCCAGCACGGACCCACTCCCCTGCACCGGCACTCCTTCGCGCCAGTTCGAGACGCGGGGTGCTGGTCCGCCGGAGCCATACAGATCGCGCTGCTGCCGGACGCGATTGTTCCTTGATCACCGTTGATCGGGCTACCCCGGGAGCGCCAGCTACCCTAAGCTGCGCTTCGCCTGTCTTTCGCCGCGCTGTTCCTAAGTCCAACGGGGATAACTGGCTGCTCACACGGAAATCTGCGTTCGTTGACTTGGCTTTTCCCTGCCTGCTAGCGTAAGCAAGCACAGCTTCTGCCTGCCTCTATCCCTTCGGGCGCAGAGGATATTCCTCTCCTTGCAGGGCGCGGGTGGCGCTGTGTCTGAGTCAACGAATGGCCTATAGCAAAAGCAAATACGTTGAAGCCGCGCAGAAGCTACTGAACCAGGGCAAGGTTCCGCAGGCCATCGCGGAATATCAGCAAATCCTCAAGTACGAGCCCAAGGATCAAGTCACCCTGATGACCATCGGGGAGCTGTACATCCGGCAGGGCGAAACCTTCCAGGCCATAGATTATTTCGAGCGGCTGGCGCAGATCTTCGTGGGCGACGGCTTCCTGACCAAGGCCATCGCCGTTTACAAGCGCATCGCCAAACTGGCCCCGGAAGAGATTCGCCCGCTGGAAAAGCTCGCAGACCTCTACGTGCAGCAAGGCGTGATGAGCGAGGCGCGCCCGCTGTTTCTGCAACTGGCGGAAATCCATCTAAAGAACAACAAGCAACCGGAAGCCGTGGCGCTTTTGAAGAAGCTGTTGCTCGCCGAACCCGACAACCTGCGCATCCAGATTCGACTCGCGGATCTTTACACTGCCATGGGCCAAACGGCCGACGCCATTGAGGCTTATGTCTCCGCCGCGCAGCGCGCCTTGGCGCGCGGCGATTCTGGGGAGTGCGAAAAGCTTGCGGATCGAGCTTTGAAACTCGATCCCAAGAACATGGCGGCGGTGATCGTCAAGGCCCGCATCCATTCTTCCAAAGGTGATGTAACATCGGCGGCCAAGGCCCTGGAGCAGGTCGCCGATCTGGATAAAGGCGGCGAGCAGACTGAACTGCTGCTCGACATGTACCTGAAAAACTCCGACTGGGAGCACGCCGCAGAGCTGGCTTTGAAGGTCTTTAACGCAGATCCCAAGAATTTTGGCCCCGCGCATAAGATAACCGAGGCGCTGCTCCAAGCGGATCAGGGCGAGCAAGCCATGGAACTGCTCGCGCGCATTCGTATCCCCATGGTCGATGCCGGGGAGCACGAGCCCGTGGGCCGGTTGTTGAGCGACTTGGCAGCCCGGCTTCCAGGTCATATCGAGCCGCTGGAATGGCTGGTGGAGTTTTATGGCCGCACCAGTGATTCCTTCCGCCTGGCGGACGCGCTGGCGCACCTGGGCGATGCGCTGGCCAGCCGTAAGAAATATGACCGGGCCAAGGAAGTCTTCGAGCAACTGGTCGCCAGCCAGCCCGACAGCGATGCCCCAAAGCGGAAGCTGAATGAGGTCTTGCGCAAATTGGGTCACGATGTCACGGAAGAGGCTCCTGAACCGGTTCATCAAGAAGAAGAGAATTCTCCGGTTGAGCTGGCCAAGCCGAAGTCTGCCAGATTACCCAGCGAGGCGGAGGCTCCGGAGGTAAGGGCTAAGCCAGCCGAGGGCGCCGCGGAAACGCCGCTCGATGACGAAACCCAAAAATTCATCGACCAATCGCTGACCGACGTCGATCTTTTCGCCAGTTATGGGCTGACCCAGAAAGCCATAGGTTTGCTGGAAGCGATCCTGCGTCGCGCGCCGCAACACGCGCCGACTCTCGAGAAGCTGCTGGATTTTGTTCTGGGCGCCGGCGACGATCGCCGCACCGCGGAGCTGGCCGCCCAACTGGAGAAAATCCATACCTCGCGGGGAGACGTCCACAGCGCGGAACGGTTTGAGGAACTTCGCCGACGATTCCAACGGGCCGCCGGCTTGACGGACGAGGAGTTGGCGGGAGAGCAACCAGCCGCGGCCGAGCCTGCGCCACCCCCGCCCGAGCCCGCGGTAGAGAAGGTGGCCAGCGCCGAGGGCGACGCGCCGACCCCACAGGAGGTTCACGAAGTCGACCTGTCCGACGAATGGGCGTCCATGTTGAGCGACGCCCGCCCCGCCGAGACGGCAGCGAAAGCGCCCGCGGCTGGCGAGGATGCCGCACCGGAATTTGAAGTTCCCATGGAAGCCGCAGTCCACGAAAATACCAATCCCTTTGCGGAGAGTTCTACGGAGGCGCCGGCAGTGGAGGACCTGCCGGAGATTTCTATTCGCCGCGAGGCCCACGAAACCGCTTCAATCTTCGAGCGGCAAGAGGCGATCGACGAGCCCTTCATGCGGGAGTCACCGGCTCCGGCGGGCTCGTCCGCGCAAAATCCTCCGGCTAAAGAGAAACCGAAAGCCAAGGATCCTGAGCCGGAGTTCGAGGTCGAGCAGGATTATGAGCTGGTTCTGGATGCCGAACCGCTGGTTCCCGCGCACGCGCAGGAACCGCCGACTCGCACACCTGAGCCTCGCCGGCCGGAACCGGTGCATCAGAACAGTGCGGCGCCCGCCGCGACGGATGGCAACTTCGCCTCCGACCAATTTCTTGCGGACCTCGCCAATGAAATCGATCAGTTGGGTTTGGGAGGGCCCCCGCCGGGCCCCGCGCCGCCGCAAAAACGCGGCCAAGCGCCAGCGCAAGGTAACAAATCGAAACCGGCAGCGACCCCTCCGCCTCCGTCTGGCAACGTGGAGAGCGGCCCGCTGAAGGAAGTGTTCGATGATTTCCGCGCCGAGTTGGGCGAAATGGGAGCGGAAGAGGAAGATCTCGAGACGCACTACAACCTCGGCATTGCCTTCCGCGAGATGGGTTTGCTGGAAGAAGCCATCAGCGAATTTCAGAAAGTGGCTAAGGCCACGGACCGCGGCCGCGCGTTCCGTTACACCATGCAGTGCTGCACGCTTTTAGGGCTGGCTTTCATGGAAAAAGGACAACCCGGGGTCGCCGCCATCTGGTACGACCGTGCGCTGCACACTCCCGACCTGGACCCGGAAAGTGCGCTCGCATTGCGGTATGATTTGGGCGTGGCCCAAGAATCGGCGGGGGAACCGGTGGCGGCGCTGAAGAGTTTTTCCCAGGTTTACGCGATGAACATCGATTATCGGGATGTTGGCGAGCGCATCGCTGCTCTTCAGAAGCCTATCCGTTAATGTGGCGTCGCTCCCTCGCGCCAACCGTCCTTCCATGAATAGAGTGCTTAGCGCATTGCTGGTGGTCGTGCTGTGCATCATGGGCGCGATCCTGTTTTATCTCCCGTGGACTTCCATCTGGGAGAAGAACTACTTTCTGAGTCACTTCCCGTCCTTACTGCGCATTTTGCTGCATCCTGCCTTTCGCGGCGCGGTCAGCGGCGTGGGCATCCTGGATATCTTTGTGGCGATCAACATGATCGGGCCGGACCCCGTTTCCGCTCCGCCCTCGGCGGCCTCCCGTGCGCGCCCAGAGTGATCTGCGGCCGGGGCGCGGCTCCTCTCCTTTGCTTTGTTATGTAACGGATCGTCGCGCTCTCGCTGCCGAACCGTCGCTGAGCACTCTGATTCACAAGATTAGAGAGATAGCTGTCTCTGGTGTGGATTGGATTCAGATTCGTGAGAAAGATCTGCCCCCCAAGGAGCTCGCAGCCCTGGCGCAGGAGGCCCTTCCTGTCAGCGGGACATCGCCGGCGAGCCTTCGCGTCTTGATCAATGATCGTGTTGATGTTGCGATTGCCCTGCGCGCCGGCGGCGTTCACCTGGGCCATAGGAGTCTGCCCATTGTAGAAGCGAAGCGCATCATTGCAGACGCCAAGAGGAACCGCGTGGTTGCTGAAGATTTTCTGGCAGGTGTTTCCTGCCATTCGCTGGAGGAGGCGCGCGTCGCGGAGCGCGGTGGCGCGGACTACATCTTTTTTGGGCCGACATTCGCCACGCCGTCAAAAGAGGAGTTTGGCGCGCCGCAGGGGGTAGAGCGGTTAGCTGAAGTATGCCGGGCGATAACCGTACCAGTGTGGGCCATTGGCGGCATAACAGTCGAGACTACCGGAGCGTGCCGCGCTGCGGGCGCTGCAGGAATAGCAGCGATCCGCTTGTTTCAAGACGCGGCCGATCCGCGGGCCATCGTCGATTCCATCCGTCACGCGAGCCGCGCGTAGGTCCAGCGAGACTAACTGCCACCCATGATGATGATCTGCGGATCGTGCGCTTGCCCGTTCACGGTAATCGAATACTTAAAGGCAGTATCCGCGGATTGCGGTGCGACGGCGCTGGGCGGCGGGTCCCCCTTCTTGATCTTTTTCTCACCCTGTTGAAACGGCGAGACCAGGAATTGTACTTCCCAGTTTTCCTGGTTCTTTTCTTTCCATTTCACCTTGTGATTGCCGCAAACCACGATCGTATCCTGATCGACGCCGGTCGAAGCGTTGGCATCGACATCGATGGTCCGGTCCTTACAAGTGTAAACATCTCCGACTACTCGGGGTTTTTCGCAAGCAACCTGCCACATCGAGACACAAAGCAGCGCGGCGGATAGCGTTAGACCCGCCGGTAGAAACCGCCGCCGGGGGTTGGAAACTGGGGCTTTCATGAGGTGCTCCTTACTGAAACCTTGCTCACTGCTGGGGGAATAACTTCTTGAAGCGAGGCTTGTCGCGGAGGCTATCAAAATTGGGCAAATCTCGCAATGACTGGGGAGGAAGCCCGGCCGCCACCGCCCGCTCCAGAAAATCCAGCGCTCGATCTTCTTCTCGGAGCTGCTGATACGCAATCGCCGCATTTAACAGCAAGTCGGGGCGCTTCGGTTCGATACCCAGCGCACGGTTCAGGTAATCGACCGCGGCGGTACGCTCGCCCAGCATCGCGTGGTACAAGGAAATGCTGCTCAGCGTTGCGGCATCGCGGCCGTTTACACGCAAAGTTTCTAACGCGAGGCCGATGGCGCGGTTATAGGCTCCGGTGGCGTCCGACCGGCGTTCCGGGGTCCAAAAGTAGGCGTCTCCCAGATTTCCCCACAATACATACTCGTTGGGGCTTAAGGTTACCGCGTATTCGTACTCTTTCGCGGCATCGGCGTATCGGCGCAACGCAAAATAAGCCGTTCCGAGGTTAGAGAGCGCATCGCCGGTCTTGCGAATGTCCAGGGAGTGTTCGAAGGGAGGAATCGCCTCCGCGTAGCGCCCTTGCTGCAGCCTTACCGCTCCCAGATTGCTGTAGCCGATGAAACTGTCGGGGACCAATTCGACCACCTGCGAAAACATTTGCGCCGCTTGCTCCCATTTGCCGTGGCGCATATAAAACGCGCCCAGGCGGTTGTATCCGGCCCAATAATTCGGCCGCAACGTTATCGCCGCACGATACGCTTTCTCGGCTTCGTCCAAACGGTTCAAGCTTTCGTACGACCGGGCCAGCCCGGACTGCGCTGCATCCAGCGTGGGCTCGATCGCTGCCGCCTTGGCGTACTCTTCCCCAGCTCGTTCGTACTTTCCGGTGCCCTGATAAACCAAACCCAGGCACGCGTGCCCTTCCGCCACCGAACTGTCGTGGCTGGCGGCCTGTTGACACGAATCGGCAGCCTTTTTTACCCATTCGCTTTCATGCGTAAGCTCGTACTTCCTCCAGTAAGCTTCGCCCAATCCGGCGTAGGCAGCAGCGAAAGCCGGATCCTTTTGCACTGCCCGGGTAAAAACGGTCACTGCGCTTTCGACCTTCTCTCTCTGCCCGTAATCCTGCAAATAGCCGCGCCCTTGCAGATAGAAATCGTAGGCCGCCGGTTCCGTGGTGCCGTGCTTTTCCAACGCGCGCTTCTCTTGCGGTTGCAGCTCCAGTTCCAGGGCTTGCGTCACGCTTTCGGACACCTGGTCTTGCAATGCAAACGGATCCCCCCGAGCCGCCGTAATGGTTCCCCCGCGCAATTGCTGGTGGGACCCCGCATCCACCAGGGAGTAATTTACCCGCTCTTGTCCAGCAGCATGTTGCACGTTAATCACTAACCCCAGATTCACGCCAAATTCGGCTCGCGCGGCGTCCACCGTAGCCACTTTGCGCGCGCGCACTTCGCTGGCAGGGATCACCGCCAGGGGATGCTTGTCGGTTAACGCCGTAAGCCGTGACGTTAGCGTCTCCACCAGTCCATCGTTAAATGCGCTGTCTTCCGCTCCAGCTCCTCCGCTCGGCGGCAAAACCGCCAACTGCACCCTTTCCGGAACGCTGATGCCGCCCTTGGCAGCGCTCGTGGTCGTTTTGCCACCGCGCAAAAGCAGGCCCAGCCCGACGCCCGCGAGCAAGAAGACCAAGCCCAAGGGAACCCATAGCGGTTTCCACGCAATCGCGGTTTTCTCCGGAGGGGCCGGAAGCGCAACGGCTGTGCCGCTGATCTCTAGAGCTTCCAGCGCGGCGCGCAGCTCGCTGGCGCGCTGATAGCGCCGCGCCGGCTCCTTCTGCAAGCATTGCTTGATCACCGCGGCCAGCCCGGCTGGAACATTGTCCGGCAGCGGCGGCATGGGCTCCTGAATGATGGCGGTGCACAGCCGGTACAGGTTCTCTCCTCGAAATGGCCGCGTGCCGGAAGCCATCTCGTACAACATGACGCCCAGCGACCAGATGTCGCTGCGCGGCCCGGTTTCGCCGCCTTCCAGCTGCTCTGGCGACATGTACGGCAGCGTCCCGGTCAGTCCCACGCTGGTTTCCGTCACCAGGCCGTGCGTCGTTTTGCGTTGCATCTGTTCAGGATCGTTCCGTTTAGCCAGGCCAAAATCGAGAATTTTCGCGGTGCCGTTGGGAGTCACCACCACGTTGGCCGGTTTCAGGTCGCGGTGTGTGATGCCGCGCTCGTGGGCATGCTCCAAAGCGCTGGCGATTTGCCGCCCGTACCGCAGCAGCGTTTCCACCGCCATTCCTCCTTCGCGCAAGGATTCCGAAAGCGGGCGCCCCTCCACGTACTCCATGGCGATAAACATCTCGCCTTCCTGCTCGCCGACTTCATAAATAATGCAGATATTGGGATGGTTCAGCGAGGATGCGGTGCGCGCTTCATCCCGAAAACGCTCCACGCGTTTCGGGTCCTGCACTATTTGCGAGGAGAGAAACTTCAACGCCACCGTGCGGCCCAGCGCGGTGTCTTCCGCGCGATAGACTACGCCCATTCCGCCGCTTCCCAGCGGATTCAATAGCCGGTAATGCGACACTACGGAGCTTGGCAACGTACACCGCCGGGGATCATGCAGAATCGGCCAGAAAGAAAGCGCAGGGTTCGCATCCTATCTGGCAGATGAAGCGAATCTTAGGCTGCGCTGCCGTCCAAGTCAATCAACTCGAGAGATACGGGCCGCCGGTGGCAAGCCGCCGTCTTCGGTAGGGTCAATCCGCACTGACACTCTGGGAGTGCGCAACTTTCTTGCGCCGGTATAAATGCCGGTCCGCCGCTTCTAACAACTCGCAGGCGCTGCGTCCGTCCTGTGGGTATACGCTGATGCCAATGCTGACGGTCAGCGGCGGGTCTTCCGGCGCCTGCCGCATCGCCCGGTCTACGCGTTCTGCGATCCGTTTGGCCATGCCGGGATCCGCATCGATGAGTACCACCGCAAACTCGTCGCCGCCGTAACGTGCCGCCAGGTCCGTCGTCCGCAAGTGATCCTTAATCGCGCCGGATAATCTTCGCAGCGCGCGGTTCCCCACCAGGTGACCGTATCGGTCGTTGATCGCTTTCAATTCGTCCAGATCCAGCAGGAGCACCGCGAATGTCTTATTGCTGCGTTCCGCGCGGCGCACTTCGTGCTCCAGCGTCTCCACAAATTCGCGGTAGTTGGCCAGGCCAGTCAGCGCGTCATGCGTCGCCTGGTATCGAATTTGGTCTTCGCGCCTCTTTCGATCGGTGATGTCAATGCCTACCCCGATGCATCCGGTGATCTCTCCCGAAGCCCCGCGCAGCGGGCCCAGGTGAACGGCAAAATAGCGGTTCCCATGATGGTATTCGAAAGAGGAAGAGCAGCCTCGCAACGCCTCGGCATGATGGGCAATCGGCGCGGCGTGCGGATCCTGACATTTTAAGTATTCATAAAGCGTTTTCCCCGCCAGATTCCTGGCATGCCCGTTGGGCGGTCCAAAGGGAGCCCCGAAATTAGAGGTGATTTTCAGATTACAATCCGTGGTCCATAGCATTGCCGGCATTTGTTCCATTAATGGCCGAAGCTGCGCGTCCTCCCCGCGGCTCGCTCCATGCCAATCCTCTGCGCGAGCGGTTTCTACAAATCCGCTGACCTCGCCGCTTTCGTTGCGTACCGCAAATCGCTTCACCGTCACGCGAATTCGAGATCCGTCTTTCCGGAGACGCTCGGCGCTTTCACGATAAGGCAAACTCTGGTCCTTGGCGGCCTGCAAAAACTCTTCGTGAGCTGGCACTTCGTAGATCGGCAACAACAGGTTTATCGGCCGCCCGGTGATTTCCTCGGCGCTATATCCATAGAGCGCCTGGGCCCCGCTGCTCCACGACTCGATCATGCCCTCGAGGGAAAACGAGAGCAGGCCCTCCTTCGTGGAGGACAGAATGGTGGCAAGTACGTGCTCCGGCCGCAGGCTGGGCCGCATCGATACGTCTCGTCTTTCAGAACTGGGAGGGAGTTCGTCGAATACTCAGGGTTTCCCGTTGGCAAGAGGGCCGGGCCGGACGGGTGTCGCAGACTGCTGGTTTCCCAACAACGAAAGGCTACCAATCCCAGGCGGTCATGGCAATAGACACGACGATGACAATCGCCGGAAAGGCAACCCCCTTCCCAGGGGGACGGTCGGATCTGTGACCCCGGGGACGCTAAAAACTGCCCTTCGCCGCATCATTCAGGATCATCGCCAGCCGAATTCCCGCCTGCGCCAGACGCTCCTCGACCACCGAACCTGCCTGCTGCCGGTAAGCTTCATCAATAACCAAGTGTTTGTGTAGCATCCGCTGACCGATGTTGTTGTCATCCGCGCAGGAATTGACGGCCACGCCCGGTTCGACCGCCACCGCTTTGCTGAATCCGCCGTAAGCCGCTTCGGCCGCATGATCATGGCTTTCCCATGCCCATGCATCCAGCTGCATCCCATTCTGTTGCCAGGCGCCGAAAAATCCTTGAAATGCCGCATCCAATGTTTCCGCAAACTCTCCGGGATCCGCTCCTTGCATCTGACTTTCCGGGATTTCGGTGTCCCAAATATGATGAAGATTAGGAACGTAGGAATTGCGGCTCGGATGCGGATTGCGCGATAAGTATCTTACCGGCACGCAATTCCCGCCCCGATCACTGTTGGTCGACCCGTGCAATGGCTGGTGCAGGTCGCCCACAAAATGGATGATAAATCGAAGTGCCGCGGCGCGTTTTGCGCCTGCTGCGTTTTTGTCTTTCAGAATCGCAAGCTGATCCGAGATGGCCTGCAGAACGCAACCTTGCGCCCCACAGAATTTCTCCGCCGGACCTTGTGTCACGCTTAGTGGAATGTCAATGTAATGCCACGGCCCCGTAGCCGGCTCGCGGTTGCGCTCATCATCGGCCCAGGTGGACGCGTCAACGAATGGATCCGCGCCGGTTTGCCCGCAGTAGCGCCTCAATTGCGGATCAATCGGGTTGGCGATGAGCAATGCCAGCAGCGCCTCTTTCGCCTGGGTTGTAAGGTGCTTTTCCGCCAGGGCCGCCACGGTTTCATGGCCCCGGCAACCCCACGCGTTCGCCGCTGGCGCGCTGCCGAGGGAAACCAAGGCCAGCGCGAGACACAGGTATCCCCAATCGCGCTTCATTTGCATCATTCCTTAAGCGCTCAACCAGCGCCCGATGGGGCGCCAGGACTCGGTATGATCGCAAATCACGCGCAGCGTGGCGGTGATCGGTATCGCCAAAATCAGGCCCATGCCGCCCCACACCCATCCCCAAAACAACAGCGAGATGGTGATGGCCACAGCATTCAGGCGCACGCGCCGGCCCACCAGTTGCGGCGCGACCAAGTTCAGAGCCAGTACATGAATCGCCGTCAACCCCGCCGCAATTAACAGGAAATTTCCAATCGTCTTCCACTTCGCCAATGCGATCAGGAACGCCGGCAACCAGGCCATCACTGCGCCGATATACGGCACCATATTCAGCAGACCTGAAGCGATTCCGGTGAGAATCGGGTAATCGATCCCCATCCACCAGAACAGCAGACTGCTCGCTGCAATCACCGTCAGCGTCACCAGCGTCATACCCGCAAGGTAATCCCGCAAAACTTCGCGCATATCTTCCAACGCTTCTTTCACCTGCGTTCGCCGCGCCACCGGGAACAGCTGCAGCGTTCCGTGCCACACCTCCCGTTTTCCCGCCAGCATGAAAAACACCAGGAACGGCACGAACGTCACCTCCAGAAACAGCGCATACAACGATCCTATGCTGCGCAAGATGAGTGTGTGCACGATCCCGGGCTCCGAGCGCGCTTCGCTTCGCGGCGCATTGCCCGCGTCCGCTCCCAGGTCCGTCACCCGCCCTTCCAGTCCGTTGATTTTCCCTTCGACCGCATTGGCTGCTTGCTTCAGCACGCCGCCATACTTCGGCCAGTTCGCCGCAAAATCCGCCGTGCGTTCCCCAAGGGCATAGCCCACCGCGCCCAACACCGCGATCAGGATAAGCACCATGGCCATTGAGCCGATGGTGCGCGGCACATGCACGCGCTCCAACAGCTCCACCGCCGGATCCAGAAAGTACGCGAGCAAAATGGAAAGCAACAGGGTGATCACCACGCCCTGCGCGTAGTAACAGAACAGCAGAATAATTGCCGCCGCAATCACTCTCAGGCTAAATGTGGATCCGCTGATGCGGACCAGGTTTGGCGGTGTCTCTATCGCCGGCACGTGGACTCCATTTCCGCCCCACTCGATTGCCAACAAAATAACACAATCGCCCGACTGCCATCTGCTATTGCCGCCAATCTGTTTCCCCGCCGCTATGGGACGCCTGCCCTGCCGCGGCCGCTAACCCTCTATCGCAACCAGCCGCTGCTGGTGTACAACTTTATTGACCATGTCCATTCGCGTCGTGCCCGACGAAAATCAGCCGTCCGCCTCCATTGAAATCGCGCTGGACAAACCGCTTCCCGACTACGACCTGGAGCAAACCGATCAGCCCACGCCTCGCGACGTGGACGCCATCCTGGTTTCCCAGGGTTTTCGCGATCTGGTTGACGACACCCGCGGCATTCTGATGGAACTCCTGGCCCAGCCTACCATCCATCATCCGGGCCTCGATTTGGTCCGCGATTCGCCCCTGGAGCTGGCCCAACTCACCGGCGCCATTTGCCCCGGAGACGATGAAGTTTATCGCCCAGGTCTGTGGATTGTTTTGCACGACCCCCAGGCCAAGCCCAAAACCGCGCTGCCCTCCGCAACCCGGCAGCACATCGCCGCCATTGCCGCAGAGTTAGCCAAGCGCCTGCAACTCGACTGAGCCGAGATTTGCGGCTCGCCTTCTATCGCGCTATTGTTCAATCGCCTGCGACGTAGCCTGCGGCACTGCGACGTTGCCGGCCACCTTCATCTCGCTGCGGATCGAAACCAGAATGCCGGAAGAAAAGGGATTGCTGATCGTTTACACCGGGCCAGGCAAAGGCAAGACCACTTGCGCCCTGGGCGCCGCATTTCGCGCCGTCGGGCAAGGCCTTCGCGTCCTGATGGTCCAATTCATCAAGGGCTCCTGGCATTACGGAGAGCTGGATGCCGCCAAAATGCTGGGCGACGACAAGTTTGAAATACGCCCGATGGGCCGCGGTTTCGTTAAAGTCGGCGGCGCGGAAACCGATCCCGAAGATATAAAGATGGCCCGCGATTGTTGGCTGGCTGGCCGCGACGCCATCTACAGCGGAAAATATGATTTGGTGGTACTCGACGAGATCAACTACACCATCGGCTACAAAATGTTAGACGCGGACGAGGTGGTGGATGCGCTGCGCGGGCGTCCGGAGCGGGTGCACGTGATTTGTACCGGCAGGAACGCCCATCCCAAGTTAGTGGAACTGGCCGACCTGGTGACCGAGATGCGCGAGGTGAAACACCCCTACACCAAGGGTATACTGGCTCAGCGAGGAATCGACTACTAGAACCCGCGTACCGATTCGTACAAACGACTAAGAACTTCTAATGGCTTGGTTTAAGCGCGACAAAAAATCCATTGAGCAGCCCACCCCGCCGGAAGAGCGCCGCGTGCGCACCGAAGGCCTGTGGGTCAAGTGCGAGTCTTGCCGCACTATTGTTTTCCGCAAGGATCTTGAGGCCAATCTTCTGGTTTGCCCCAAATGCCAGTTCCATTTCAAAATGGGCGCCAAGCAACGCCTGGAGATGCTTTTCGACGGCCGTTGGACCGAACACGACGCGCGCATGACTTCCACCGACCCGCTTCGCTTCGTGGACACCAAGCCGTATGCCAGCCGCCTGCGCGAAGCGCGCAAGAAATTGGGCATGTGCGACGCCATCATCACCGCGGAAGGCCAACTCAATGGCCGCCCTATCGTATGCTGCGCCATGGAGTTCAATTTTATTGGCGGCTCGATGGGCGCGGTAGTCGGCGAGAAAGTGACCCGCGGCATTGAATTGGCCCTGGACACCCGGCAGCCGCTGGTCATTGTCTCCTGCTCCGGCGGCGCCCGCATGATGGAAGGCACCATCAGCCTGATGCAACTTGCCAAAGTCTCGGCCGCGCTGGCCAAGCTGGACGAAGCGAAAGTGCCCTACATTTCGGTGATGACCGATCCCACCACCGGTGGCGTCACCGCCAGCTTCGCCATGCTTGGCGATCTCAACGTCGCCGAACCCGGCGCGCTGATTGGTTTCGCTGGACCCCGGGTCATCGAGCAGACCATTCGCCAGAAACTCCCCGAGGGCTTTCAACGCTCCGAATTCCTGCTGGAGCACGGCTTCCTGGACGCCGTGGTTCCCCGCAAAGAAATGAAAAGCTTCATTGCCAATTCCTTTGACCTGCTCCTGAGCTAACTGTACATTTATTTCTCATTTGGTATACTTCCCGCTCGCAGCGGTGAATCACGTGGATCTCAATTGGAAAGCTACCATGGAAATGGCAGCTGGCATCGCCAGCATCGGTGGTGCAATCCTCAGTGTTTTCGGGTTATTTTATTCCTATCGCGCAGCGAAACGAGCGCAAGCTGCAACTGAGGCCGCCCGCGAGGCAAGAGAGGCCGTGCGGAGGAGCGATGCGGGCGAAGAACTTCGAGCGTTGAGCGAAATGGCCAAAGAACTGCTTCGCTCCACGCAAAATAAGCAATTTGAAGCCGCCAAGCTTAGAAGCACTGACCTCCTGGCCGGCGTCGCGCAAGCTCGGCACCGGTGGAAGATGTTTTTCTTGGACGACAGTCCTGAGAGAATTGACAAGGTGACTCGCAAGCTGGACCAGATCTCGCAAGCCGTTTCCGCACCGACCATCGCTGTCGATGTCGAGTTGACTGAGAAAGTGTTAAAATCGTGCCATGACGTCGTTGTGCTGCTCGCAGACGAGTCCGGCAAGCTGCTGAAACAGTTGGAAGGGAGCGCCCAATGATCGAACCCCTGGAGTACAAGGAATTAGCCGCGAAACTGCTTGAAAAGACTAAAGCTGGCAAATTGACATGGATTGAATTGGAAGGGCGGCGCTCGGAAACCTTTTATTGTGACCTCGATAGTCAATATACCTTCAGCGTTTGGAAGGAAGGTGACAGCTACGGCCTAAATATGAAACCTCAATCTTCTTCAAGGGTTCTGTTTGCTATACAAGAGCAGGAAGAGATTTATTTTTCGGACCCTAAGAGAAAAGAAATTTTCGAGGTGTTGTCCGATCTCTACGAACTGGCAAGAAGGCAAGCTCTGAATTTGCCTGATAACCTTGCAAACGTCGCCGAGCTGTTGGATAAAATCTAGAGTCCGAAACTATTCAGCTGGATTGAAGTGCACCGCAAGATTTCTCACAAGGTACCTCGAACGTGAATTACGACGCTGCGGTGCGGTATTTGCTCTCACTCGGCAGGGAACTGGCCGCGCCTACCCAGGCCGCAGCCGCCAAATTTGATTTGGAGAACATCACCGTATTGTCCGAGCGCATGGGCCGACCCGACCGCTCCTATCCTTCCGCACACATTGCCGGAACCAATGGCAAAGGCTCGACCGCCGCTTTCCTCGAATCCATCCTCCGCCACAGCGGCTTCCGCACCGGCCTGAATACCTCGCCCCACCTGGAAAAGATCAACGAACGCATTCGCGTGGACGGCCAGGAAATCAGTGATATCGATTTTGCGGAGACGCTCACGCGTATCGAGCCCGTCATCGAAGAACTCCTCGCCGCCGGCCGGCTTCGTGCGCATCCCACTTATTTCGAGTGCGTCACCGCCATGGCCTTTGACTATTTTGCGCAAGCCCGCGTGGACTGCGGAATTTTCGAGGTCGGGCTGGGCGGACGCCTGGATGCCACCAATATCCTGACCCCCGCGATTTCCCTGATCACCCGCATCGATTTTGACCACGAGAATTTCCTGGGGCATTCCCTGCGGGAAATCGCTGGCGAAAAAGCCGGCATTTTAAAGAAAGGTATCCCGCTCGTGCTCGCGGAGCAGCGCCCCGAAGCCCGCGAAGTCATTCTCACTCGCGCCGATGAATTGGGTTGTCCCGTCATCGACACCACTACCGCTTACCGCCTGGACCCTCCCATCGTGAAAAATGGCTGCGCTCGCGCCCGCATCACCGAGCTCGCCTCCGGATGGTCCGCCACTCTCGCCCCCCGTCTGCCAGGACGCTTTCAGTTGCACAATGCCATGAACGCCTTGGCGGCCGCTCGCGCCCTCGGCATGCGCGGGTATCGCATCCCAGAGAACGCCATCGAACAAGGTATCGCCGCGGCCGTTTGGCCAGGACGCCTGGAAAAGCTTCAGTCCCAACCCGATATCTATGTCGATGGCGCCCACAATCCCGGCGCCGCGCGCGAACTGGCGGCCTTCTGGAAAGAGAGTTTCGTTGGCCGCAAAATTCTCCTCATCTATGGCGCTCTTCGCGATAAAGCCGTCGACGAAATCGCCGGGATACTCTTCCCCTATGCAGCCGAGGTCGTCTTTACGGAGCCGCGCACCTCTCGCGCCATCTCTGCTTCTCAACTCAGCGAAGTTGCGGCGCATCACGCGGCGCGCACCTTCGTTATCGTCGACGCCGAACAGGCGCTCGATTACTGCCTTTCCAAAGCACAGCCGCAAGACGCCATTTTCGTAACCGGCTCGCTTTATCTAGTCGGTCAGCTCCGGCACGCTTGGAAACAGCGCGGCCAGGTCGCGGCGCGCTGAAAAAACCCGTAAAATATCCGCTCCCTTCGGTGGGCGTAGATGAGCATGGCTAAACAATCGAATTCCGCGGAAAACGCGCCGCTGGTCGGCATCATCATGGGCTCCTCCTCCGACTGGGAAACTCTGCAGCACGCGGCAAACACTCTGGACCAACTGGGCGTGCCGCATGAAACCCGGGTGGTTTCCGCGCACCGCACGCCCGACCTTCTTTTCGACTATGCCTCGTCCGCGGAAAAACGCGGCATCGAGGTCATCATCGCCGGAGCGGGCGGCGCCGCCCATCTCCCGGGCATGACTGCCTCGAAAACCGTGCTGCCGGTGCTCGGCGTCCCGGTGGAGTCAAAAGCCCTGAAGGGCCTGGATTCGCTCCTTTCGATCGCCCAGATGCCCGGCGGCGTCCCTGTAGGCGCCATGGCCATCGGCAAGGCCGGCGCGATTAACGCCGCCCTGCTCGCCGCAGCCATGCTCGGCGCCAAACATCCGCAGGTGCGCGAAGCGTACCGCAAGTTCCGCAGTGCGCAGACCGAACGTGTCCTCGCCAATCCAGATCCGAGAGCCACAGCCCGCACGCTCGGAATAGCGACGACTTCCGCGCCCGGAAAAAAGGGAACGCGCTCGTGACCATCGGCATCCTTGGCGGCGGACAACTCGGCTACATGCTCGCCCTGGCCGGCTATCCGCTGGGTCTTCATTTCCGTTTCCTGGATCCTTCCCCGGAAGCTCCGGTAGGACGCATCGCCACCCGCATTACAGCGCCGTTTACCGATCGCTCCGCGCTGGCGAAATTTGCCGCCGGGCTGGAGTTGGTCACCTATGAATTCGAGAACGTGCCCGTCGAAACCGCCCGCTTCCTTGCCGAACGCGTTCCCGTGCTCCCACCTCCCGCCGCTCTCGAAGTGGCCCAGGATCGCCTCAACGAAAAGCGGCTCTTTCAGCAATTGGGCATCGCCACCACCGAGTTTGCCGCGGTCGCAGATGGCGTGGCGCTTGCCGGCGCGATCAAGCACATCGGCTTGCCCGCGATTCTGAAGACCTGCCGCATGGGCTACGACGGCAAAGGCCAATGGAGCCTGCGCAATGCCGAAGACGCCGATAGGGCCAGGAGCGAATTGACGGCGGCCAATCTTGCAGCGAAGGACGGTAAAGATGGCGCGCCGGAACATGCCGGATTCATTCTTGAGCGCCTGGTCCCTTTCACTCGCGAACTCAGCATTCTCGCGGTGCGCGGGCGAACCGGCGAAACCGCCGTTTACCCGCTGGTGGAAAATCATCACCGCGGTGGCATCCTGCGCTTATCGCTCGCGCCAGCCCCGCAGCTCGATCGCGCCGTGCAACAGGGCGCCGAAGATGCGGCGCGCCGCATTTTCGACGCCCTCAACTACGTAGGCGTGCTGGCCATTGAGTTTTTCGAGTACGAAGGGCGGCTGCTGGCCAATGAGATTGCCCCGCGCGTGCACAATTCCGGCCACTGGACCATCGAGGGCGCAATCACCAGCCAGTTCGAGAATCACCTGCGCGCCGTGGTTGGCCTGCCGCTAGGTTCGACCCACGCCGTCGGCTGCTCGGTCATGCTCAATCTAATCGGCGACGTGCCCAACTCCGCGGAGGTTCTAACCGTCCGCGACGCGCACCTGCACCTCTACGGCAAATCCGCACGCGCCGGCCGCAAACTCGGCCACGTCACGCTACGCGCCTCTTCGCCTGAGCAACTCGCTTCCCGGCTCGGCGAGCTTCCCAGCTATTTTCATCGGCCGGAATTTGGCCTCGACGCGGTGTTGCGGCACTCTGCTTCGGCTCGCCGGTAAAGCACGGCAGTGGGCCAGTTTCCGATTTACGCGTTAATCAGGAGTTGACCAGAAATCGCGAACGTGGCTTTCTCAAGTAGTACCCATTAATCAGGACTTAGCTAGATTCTGGCGAACCATTCCTGTTGCGTACTAGCCTGTTTCCCAAGTTCCACGAAGGTCGGGGGTCGAGTAGGGACCTCTGTAAGTGAGACGGGCACACTCGGGGTGCAACCGGCGAAATACATTAATTATCCATTCGCCCCCGACGGTAATCTAAGATTCATGTGATGCGTAGATTATCCAGTCTGTGCCTTCAGAGGTTGAATACTGTTCGCCGCCGTCACAATAACCGGGCTCATAAATCCCGAGTTCGACTTCGTATTCTGGGTCACCAAACTCATGAAGCAGGAAGACTGTCGAAACACCACGATTCTCCAAAGCATCCCGAAGGATGCTCTCACCGTTGATACTTTGAAAGTAGTCAGTGTGAAAGGCCAAAGTGTTTGGAGGTAGCATTCCCTCTTTAAGAGGGAACCAATGGCCATCCTCGATACTCCACGTCTTTCTGAGTCCATTCCAAAGTCGTTCGCTCTCCTCTTTCCCTAGAACACGCCTATGGGGAAGAGGTTCGACGTGCACTAAATCCGCAGATGTCAAGGCTTCGACGTACACCCTAAAGTCTTCCGCTTCTTCACGAATCGCCACCTGCGCCAATCTGTTTTTGAGTTCATTCTGAAGTTCTGACGCCGCTTTTGCCGAGGCCGCGATGAGGAAGTCCCGGATTTCTGGGAGGTTCATTCTAGAATCAGGGTGCAGTCGCTCGATTTCGATTCGAGTGTTTTTGGCGAACCTGTAGCGTGGAAAAGTCTTGTAGGCTACCTCCGAGTAATCCCACCCCGGCTTGAATAGATTTTGAACTTGCCAATTCTCTTTGCTTTGCAGGTCTTCGTAGACTCGGACCCATTCAGAAAACCGAGCTTCACAATACCTACGAGCAGCTGTGTGGAATGCTGTTGTTTCGTCCATGCGGTTCACCAAAACGAAGACAGGTTACTGCCCAAGGGCCACCGAATGCAAAAACTCTGAAAATCGAATTGGTGTGCAGAAGGGCTTCAACTCCCGATTAATCGGATAATCGAAAACTGACCCACCGTCCTAAGGACGGGTGTGTTGCCGCTGCTCCTTCGCGAATGCTACGATTTAAGGTTCTATGTCCCCGGAAACAACATCTGGACGTACTTCCCTTCGCCCGCGCGTGGGCATCCCGTGGCGCACTTCCCAGGAAGAAGCCGAGGGGAACCGCCCGAAACTCAAGAATTACGAGGATGCGGTTCGCCGGGCAGGCGGGGAGCCGGTTTTGCTACCCCTGTCGAATCCGCTTGAGCTCGATCACGCTCTGCCAACCCTGGACGGCTTCGTGCTGCCGGGCAGCCCTGCGGATGTAGACCCGGCTGAATACGGAGTGGTGGACCGGGGTCTGTCGGCACCCGCAGATTTGGCTCGAGAAGCGGCTGACCGGGCGGTCCTGAAGCACGCCTTTGCCGAGCATAAACCCGTTCTGGCCATCTGCTACGGCTGCCAGCTCCTCAATGTCTATTTGGGTGGCACTTTGATTCAAGACTTGCGAGCAGAGACCGGCACAACCGTCCCGCACCGAAAAAAAGACCTTGTTCCAGAACCAAAAGAAGATCCGCGCCATCCCGCAGCTTTCGACCAGGGCAGTCGCCTAGCGGCCATCACAGGTGGGAGGAGGGGCGAAGTAAACAGCTCGCATCACCAGGCCATCGCAACGCCGGGAAAGAGTCTGCGCGTCACGGCTCACGCCGCCGATGGCACCATCGAAGGCGTCGAATGGACGGGTGACGCGAATTGGGTGGTGGGTGTTCAGTGGCACCCGGAGCGAATGTTTGGCAACGACGCCGCCGAGCGCTTGTTTGCCGAATTTGTACTTGCCGCCCGGAACGCTCGCAAGGTTGTAATACAAAAGGGCTAGCCTGGTTCGTCGGGGCGGTGCCCCTTTTCGCAGTCCGTTTATCGAGTTTCGTTTTTTGTTCTTTTTTCGATTTTCGTTGCTGGGGGGATGATGATTTCATTGGCTGGCAAGGCCGCGCTGATTACCGGTGGATCGCGGGGGATTGGCGCAGCGGCGGTCAAGCTGTTCGCGCGAGCCGGCGCCGACGTCGTTTTCAATTACAACAAAGCGAAGGACGCCGCGGACCAGGTGCAGCAGGAAGCCGGCAAACATGGCACCCGCGTGGAAGCCTTTAAAGCAGACGTCGGCCGCCATGCCGACAATAAAAAATTGGTGGAGTTCGCGATTGCCCGCCTGGGCCGCCTGGACATCGTGGTGGCCAACGCCGGCGTCTGGAACATGGAGGACCTGCCCATTGAAAAAATGACCGAAAAACAGTGGGACGAAATGATCCGCGTCAATCTGAAGAGCGTTTATTCCATCATCCATTTCTCCGTGCCGCAGATGATCAAGCAGAAATCCGGCAAAATTATTCCCATCAGCTCCACCGCCGGGCAGCGCGGAGAATCCTTCCATACCCATTACGGCGCCTCCAAAGGAGGGATCATCAGCTTCACCAAGGGGCTCTCCACCGAACTCGCGCGGCACAATATTTTGGTTAACTGCGTGGCGCCCGGCTGGGTGGCCACCGACATGTCCAACGACGTCATCAACTCCAAAGCGGGAGGCAAAGCCATCGCCGCGGCCATTCCCATGCGCCGCCCTGGCACCGCCGAGGAAATCGCCGGCCCGATTCTGTTCCTCGCTTCCGACCTGGCCAACTTCATGACCGGTGAGATCATCAATGTAAACGGAGGCGCGGTCTTGTGCGGCTGAGGTCGGCCATCGATTTCGCCAGGATTCTCGCGCTGGGTGTGGTGTGCGCGGCCCTGACCGCGCAACTTGCGCGCGCGCAAAATCCGGACAACATGATGCCGGAGGAGCGCGCCGCCAAGGGCAAGCAGATTCTGGACCAGCTCATCACCGCCCTCGGCGGCCCCACCTATCTGGACGTTCGCGAGAGCGAATGCGAGGGGCGGCTGGCGCAGTTTGGGCATGCCGGCGAAATGACTGGATACACCAACTTCAAGGTGTATTGGAGTTTCCCGGACAAGAATCGCACCGACTTCGCAAAAAAAGGTGTGATCGTCAACATCTACAATGGCGATAAGGGTTGGACTCTGGATCGGGGCGGCGTTTCGGAACTGAGCAATGCCGCGGTGGCGGATTTTCAGGAGCAGACCAAGCGCGATGTGAACAATCTGCTGCGCTTGCGACGGAATGAGCCGGGCATGGTCATTCGCTTTGGCGGCACGGACGTCGTGGATTTGAAGACGGTGGATTGGGTGGAGATGGTCGATTCCGAGCAGCGCGACTTCCGCCTGGCCGTGGACCGCACCACGCATCAACTGGTGCGCACCATCACCACGCTGGCCGACGACACTTCGCCGGATCGCAGCGTGGAAGTCCGGATTTTCACGAATTATCAGCTAATGGACGGTGTGCAGACCCCGCTGCAGATTACCCTGGACCGCGACGGCCGCCGCATCAACCAGGTGTTCTTTCAATCCTGCAAATACAATCCCGGTTTTGCCGAAAACTTCTTCACCAAGGCGGCCTTGGACAAGCGCTTCTCGGAAGTGGGCAGCAGGAAATACAAAGAAGAAAAGAAAAAGGAAAAGGAAGCGGAAAAAGACAACTGAGCCGTTTCCCTATATGGAGACGCGTCGGCTGTTCGTCCGAACACGGCCATGATTGGCTGTTCCACACTCGCGGGAAAACTAATGCACCACTTCCGAGGCAAAAACCAGTCGCACCCCTTGCGCCTTCGCTTCCGGTAGAACCTCGCGCAATGCTTGCAGCGTGGCGGGATGCGGATGCCCAATCGCAATGGCATCGCCTTTTTTTCGCGCATCGCGCAAAGCCAGCCGCAACTGCCTCCGCACCGCGTTTACCTCCGCCACATCGTCGAGAAAAGGAACGTTGCGGAATCCGGATCGCACTCCCAGGCGCTCTGCCGTGTCATAAGCCACCGTGGCCGCGGTGGTGCGGCTGTCCACGTAGAAAAGCTTGTGCTCGCGCAGCACCGGCATCAATTCCTCCATCAGCGCCGCGTCCGCGGTGGATTGCGAACCCTGGTGGTTGTTGACGCCGGCGGCGTTCGGGACCGCCTCTAGCAGCTCATCCACCATCTTTTTTACCTCGCTTGCCGTCATGCCCGGGCGCAGTTCGCGTGCTTCCGGCCGCCCGTTGCCGGTGGATTCCATCGGCAGATGCAGCATCACTTGGTAGCCGCGATGCTGCGCCTCCTGGGCAATTTCCATCGAATGCGCGTGATTGGGCAGCACGGAGATGGTAATTGGACACCGCAGCTTGAAGATTGCGTCCGCCGCTGCGCGATCATTTCCCAGGTCATCCAGAATGATGGCTAGCCGAGGTCCGCCCTTGGACCCGGCGGGAGGCTGTTCGCACCCGCCAGCCTCGATCTGCTCGTGAAAATGCACCCGGTGTGTGACCATGCCCGCGCGCCGGTAGACATACAACTGGCCCTCCCGGCTTTCCAACGGGCTTTGCTGGCTCAGCCGCCTTCGACTGGCCACCCCGTTAATCGCCCGCAACATGCGCGCCACCGTGGCATTGGCCGAGGCCGCGGAATCCGCCCGAACGTAAACATCGATGGAATCAAAACTGGCGGGATCCTGATCCGAAGCGCCGAGATCGCTGCGCACTTCCGCAGGAGCAGCGTTCTTCAGCGCCGCTACAAATTCCCGGGTTATGGCATGAATGTCCTGCGCCGAAGGCCGGGCCGCTTTTTTGCAACCGCCGCCCAAGGCAATTAACAGCCACAGGAAAAAAAGAAAAAATCGGGCCAGAATCCATCGGGGATGGCTGGCCACCGCCGATTAGGCCGCTTTCTTGACCGGCGCTTTCAGCAGTTCAAGAGCCTTGCGGTACACCGCATCTTCTGGAGACAGCGGGCGCGGCCCGGAAGGCTCTTCCTTGGGGGACGCCGACGAGTCGTCGCCGCCATCGTTATCGTCATCAGCCGCTGCGCGAACCACTTCCGAAGGCGTGACGCCGTCGTCCAGAATGGACTTGCCGCCGGCGTTGTAATAGTTGGCTACCGTCAGGAACAATGCCGAGCCGTCATCCAAAGTAATCAGCTTTTGCTCGGAGGCCAGGCCGAAGGTGCGCTCGCCCACTACGTCCCCGCGGTGATTAGCTACCATGGCTGACGCCAAAACTTCCGCCGCTCCCGAAGTGGTGCCGTCTATCAAAATGGAAACCGGATTTCTCCAAACCACTTTGCCCGGCTCGGCAGAAAACGTTTGCGCGGAGATAGTCTGCCCCCGAAGCGTGGCAATCGTTCCAGAAGGAAGGAACAGGCGCGCGACATTGACAGCTTCCGATACCGGGCCGCGGCCGCATTCCCGCAAATCCAGGACCACCTTGTGAATGCCTTGCTTGTCGGCATCCGCCAGGCGGTTGCGGATTTCATCCGCGCGCCCCGGATCCAAAGAGGCGACCCGCAAGGCAAGAATATCGGGCTCCGTCTTCTGCGCAGTAAGCTTGGGCACCGCGAATTTTTGGCGCACCACGTCCACATCTTCCGGCTGGGCGCGTCCCCGCCGGATCACGCCTAGCTTGACCCCGCTGCCGGACGGACCGTTCAACAGATTCATGGCTTGGCCCACCGACATATCGCGGGTGGTGAATCCCGCTACCGATTCAAAAATGTCCCCGCTGCGGATTCCCGCCTTTTCTGCCGGGCTATCCGGCAAAACGCTAATGACAATGATGTACCCGAACCGCTTGCTCAGGTTGAGACCGGTCTCGCCGGTGCCGGCGTTCTGCGTCTTCTGCTTATATTCCGCGTATTCCCGCGGCGTCAGGTAGCTCGATTGCGCGTCCAGCGATTCCAGCAGACCGTGCAAGGAACCGGCGGTCACCGAGTGCATGTTTGGCTCGTCCACGTAGTCCGATTGGATCTTTTGGAGAACTTCGCCGTACACCGTTAGCGATTTATAAGCTTTGTCGTCCGGCGTACGTCCCAGGACGTGCCCAATTCCCGCGTAGCAAAAGATTGCCACGGAAGCCACTAACACGCCGATACGAGATGCTCGGTTCATCGCTCACCTTGCCCACAATTGACTGTGAATTCCAGTATATCACGCAAGATATGGGACGCAGACGCAGAGAGAAAGGAAGCCTTGACCGGTCGAGCATCACGGGTCGTGCCGGAAAGACACAGGCAACTTCAGAAATGTTGCTTAATAACCACACCAAATCCACCCCGCCTCCAAATAACTCCATAACTCATTGATATCACTGCACAAACAAAAGGCTACTTGCATGACAAATATGCTAGAATTGGCTTGTCAATGCTTCAAACCACCATCGCAAAACCGGCTTCAGCCGAAGGTGTGGGACTGCACACCGGAGTCTTCGGACACATTCGTCTGGTCCCTGCTCCGGCCGACACCGGCATCGTGTTTCGACGGGTGGATCTGGATAATTTCTCCATCGAAGCGCAGGGGCACAATGTGGCGCGCGTGAGTTACGCCACCAGCTTGATGAAGCAAGGCGTGCTGCTTTCCACTACCGAGCATTTGCTGGCGGCCATCTACTCTTGTGGCGTGGATAACGTTTTCGTGGATATCGACTCCATCGAAATACCCATACTGGACGGCTCCGCCGAGCCGTTCATGCAGATGCTGGAGAACGCCGGCCTACGCAAGCTTCGCCGAAAACGGCGTTTCCTCAAGGTTTTGAGGCCCCTGGAGGTTGTCGAAGGCGATCGGCGCATCGGCATTTATCCCTGCGACGAATTCCGCGTTCGCTGCTACGTGGATTTTCCGCATCCGCTGGTGGGGCAGCAGGAAGTGGAGATGCTGGTGAGCCCGGAAACCTTCCGCCACCTGCTGGCGCGGGCCCGCACATTTTGCTTTGAGCGAGACATCGAGCCATTGCGCTCCATGGGCCTGATTCGCGGCGGCTCGCTGGAAAACGCCATTGTGCTCACCTCCGACGGGGTGATGAACGGTCCATTGCGCTTTCCCGACGAGTTTGGCCGGCACAAAGCGTTGGACCTGATTGGCGATCTGGCGCTGGTGGGCCCGCCGTTGCTGGCCCGGGTGGAAGCCCACAAGGCGGGTCATGCCCTGCATACCCAACTGGTCAGCCGCCTGCTAGCCGACCCTTCCCTCTGGACCATCACGACGCAGGAAGCCCTTCACCAGGAAGCCGAGGTGCACCTCGCCACGCTTACCCCGGTTTCCGCCACAAATTGAGCACTTTGAGGCCATTCCGACAATCGATGCATTGCGAAATTGATTCTGCTCCCGCAGAATGAGGTCCTTATGCCCGCCAACGATCTCGCCGTTGTCATACTCGCCGCGGGAAAAGGTACGCGGCTCAAGTCCAGCCTGGCCAAGGTTTTGCATCGTGCCGGAGGGCGGTCGCTGGTCCACCACGTGGTTGCCGCGTGCGCTCCGCTAAGGCCCAGGAAAATCGTGGCGGTGGTGGGTCATCAATCCGAACAAGTGTCCGCGGTGGTGCAACCGCTGGACGCGGAAAGCGTGCTGCAGCAGCCCCAGTCCGGTACGGGACACGCCATGCAGGTAGCGCGGCGCGCATTGGGATCGGCCAGAATTGCGCTGGTGTTGCCCGGGGACGCGCCTTTGATCCGCCCGGAGACGCTGCGGTCAATGATTGCCGCGCACCGCGCCGCCAATGCCGCAGCCACCATTCTAAGTGCGGTGGTCAGCGACCCCAGCGGCTATGGACGCATTCTGCGCAAATCGGAAACCGCCGTCCAAGCCATCGTTGAGGAATCGCAACTGACCGACGCGCAGCGCGAACTCAACGAAATAAATTCCAGTATCTATTGCTTCACCTTGGAAAAATTGTGGCCGGCGCTGGCCCAGGTCAAGCCGCAGAACAAGCATCGCGAAATTTATCTCACCGACGCGATTGCCGTGCTGGCTTCGAAGAACGAAACGGTGCTGGCTCAGGTCGCTCCGGACCCGCGGGAAGCCCTGGGCTGCAACACCCGCGCGGACTTGGCGGAGGTGGACGCCATTTTCCGGGAACGGAAACGCGCGGCGCTGATGAATCAAGGCGTCAGCATTCAGCTCCCGGAAACCGTTTTGATCGATCCGGACGTGACCGCCGGCCAGGACACCCTGCTCGAGCCCGCCGTGCAGTTGCTGGGCAAAACCAAGATCGGGGAGCGCTGCACCATCCGCACCGGCTGCGTGTTAAGCGATGTACTCGTGGGCAACGATGTCGTCATCGAAGCCCACTCGCTGCTTGCGCAAAGCCGCCTGGACGACCATGTCACCGTGGGCCCGTTCGCGCGCTTGCGCACCGGCTCGCACCTCAAGAGCGGATCCCGCGTGGGCAACTTTGTGGAGACCAAGAAAGTTACGATCGGCGAAGGCGCCAAGGTTCCGCATCTTACTTACCTCGGCGACACCAGCGTGGGGCCCAAGACCAACATCGGCGCCGGAACCATCACCTGCAATTACGATGGCTTCCAAAAGCATCCGACCCACATCGGCAAAGGCGTTTTCATCGGCAGCGATTCCACGCTGGTCGCGCCGCTGCGCATCGGCGATGGCGCTTACGTGGCCGCGGGTTCCACCATCACGGAGAATGTTCCGCCCGATGGCCTGGGCATCGCCCGCGGCCGCCAGGTCAACAAACCACGCTGGGCTTCCCGCAAACGCCGCGAACTCGCGGCGCGGCACTCCGGCAAAAAGTCTGGACCGCGCAAAAAGTCGAAAGCCAGGCCAAAGAAATCACGGCGCCGCTAAAACCTGGCGTCTGACGATGCGAGGGAAGCTATAAAGCCAGAGAACCGGAAAACTTCACGCGCGCTTTGCCGGAGTCGCCGCGTTCGATGCGCCCAATGCGGAAGAATTTTTCGCGACGGCGCTTTAGGTCCGCTTCCACCGCTTTTACGTTTTGCGGCGGCACCATCAAAATCATTCCCACGCCCATGTTGAGCGATTGCAGCAGCTCATCCGGATCGATTTTCCCCAGCTTGGCAAGATACTTGAAGATTGGCGGCACCGGCCAAGCCGTCAAATCGATTTCCGCGCGCACGCCGGAGGGCAACACGCGCGGCAGGTTCCCCGGAATTCCCCCGCCGGTGATATGCGCCAGCGCGGAAACCCACCCATGCCCCACAATATCCTTGAGCGCTGGCGCATAGCACAGATGGGGCTTCAGCAGTTCCGCGCCGATTTTATTGCCAACTTCCGCGACGTACGTGTCCGGTTTTAATTTCGCCACTTCGAACACCAGCTTGCGGGCCAGCGAATAGCCATTGGTGTGCAGTCCCGCGGAGGGCAGCGCAAGGACGGCATCGCCGGGTTTCACATTCTTGCCGGTGAGCAATTTCTTGCGGTCCACCGCCCCGACGATAAAGCCGGCCAGGTCGTATTCTCCCGGCGGATAAAACCCGGGCATCTCCGCGGTCTCTCCCCCAATCAGCGCGCAACCCGCTTTGCGGCAAGCCCGGCTCATGCCTTCGATCAGCTGCTCCACCACATTCGGGTCCAGCTTGCCCATGGCCAGATAATCCAAAAAGAACAGCGGCTCCGCGCCCTGCACCAGAATGTCGTTGATGCAATGATTGACCAGGTCGCCGCCCACGGTGGAGTGCACTCCGGTGGCCATGGCAACTTTCAGCTTGGTTCCCACCCCATCGGCGCTCGAAACCAGGATCGGCTCTTTCCATTTCTTGCTGTCCAGCGCGAACAGCGCGCCAAATCCTCCGATACCGCCGAGCACTCCCGGCGTAAAGGTTCTGCTGGCATGGTGGCGGATGCGCTGCTTGGCGGCGTCAGCCAGCACGATGTCCACCCCGGCATCGGCGTATTTCATGAACGGCCTGCCGGCGTTTTTTGGCAACAAGGGCGCACAAATCTACCTGTCGTTCTCTTTCGGGAGAATATTTGCGTGTCGCCGGGCGGGGTTCGGTAACACCTGTCTGCTTTTGCCGGGAACAGTCGGCCTAAAAAGTCCGGAACAACCTTCTCCAGCGCACCAAGCCCGGATGCACCAGCGCATTGGCGTACGCAAAGAAGCGCTCGCGAATCTGACCCGGCTCCCAAGCGTCCGGGGGGACATCCAGCGACATGTATATCATGACCGGCGTGCCGATAATGTCCTTGCGCGGCACCGGACCCCAGAAGCGGCTGTCGTACGAGTTCCCGCGGTTATCGCCCATCACGAAATAAGAATTGTCCGGAACCTTGAACGGCTGGCGCAAATCGTAAGGATCGGTGCGGCCGATGGTGTAGTTTTCTTTGAGCTTTTGGCCGTTCACCCACACGGCGCCGTCGTGGATCTCAATCGTATCTCCGGGCAGGCCGATCACGCGTTTGACATAATCCGGCGTATCCGGCGCAAAGGGCGGCTTGAAAATGACGACCTGCTGGCGATGCGGATTGCGCCACAGCGGCACGTGCCAATTGGTGAAGGGCACCCCAGCGTCGTAGCCGATGCGGCTCATGATCAAGTGATCGCCAATGAGAAGCGTGTTCTCCATGGAGCCGGAGGGAATCACGCGGGCCTGGCCGATAGTGCCGTTAATCAGCAAAAAAACCAGCGCCACCCAGAACCAGGCGATGATTTCGTGCTGTACCTTCTGGCCCACCGGAACGTTACGAGGCTGCTCCTCTTTGTTGCGCTTCGGTTCAGATTTCATGTTCCACCGCCACGGGATGTTCCATCGAGCCCTCTTGGGCTCCGCCGTTGGACGAGCCCTCCGTCTTTCGCGTGCCATTGCCGACTTCCAATTGCACCAGGTCCGTCGGATAGATGCCGGTGTAGCAGGACGTGCAGTAGTGGCCTTGCGTATCGTTTACCGCTTGCTTTAGTCCGGCCAGGGAAATGTAGCCCAGCGAATCGGCTCCGATATATTTGCAAATTTCCTCCGGCGTGCTGGAGGAGGCGATCAATTCTTCCCGCGTGGGCGTATCGACGCCGTAGTAGCACGGCGAAATCGTGGGCGGGCAACTGATGCGCAGGTGCACTTCCTTGGCGCCGGATTCGAGCACCATGCGCACGATTTTCCGGCTGGTAGTGCCGCGCACAATGGAGTCGTCCACCAGCACCACCCGCTGCCCTTCAATCAAGCTGCGGATAGGGTTGAGCTTCAGCTTCACCCCAAAGTTGCGGATGGCTTGCGAAGGCTCGATGAACGTGCGGCCGATGTAGTGATTGCGAATCAGGCCCATTCGAAAGGGGATTCCGGATTCCAGCGCGTAGCCGACGGCCGCGGGAACGCCGGAGTCCGGCACCGGCACAACGATATCGGCGCTCGCGGGATGTTCTTTGGCCAACGTGCGGCCCAGCGCTTCGCGGCTTTCGTTGACCGAGCGCCCAAAAATAATGCTATCCGGACGCGCGAAATAAACGTGCTCGAATATACATTGCTGGCGCGGCTTTTCCGGCGCGAAATGGATGGACTCGATTCCGGAGCGCGAGATGCGCACCATTTCACCCGGCTCGATTTCGCGAACATATTGCGCGTTAAGCAGATCGAAAGCGCAGGTTTCCGAGGCCACCAGCCAGGCATTGCCCAGCCGGCCGAGATTGAGCGGGCGGAAACCCCGCGGATCGCGCACCGCGATCAATTCGTCGGTGGTCAGCACCAGAAGCGAGTACGCGCCTTCAACTTGATTGAGGGCGTCGCCGAGCGCGCCGGAAAGATTGCGGGCTTGCGAGCGGGCCAGCAAGTGCACGATTACTTCCGTGTCGCTATTGGTCTGGAAGATGGAGCCTTTGTGCTCGAGGCGGCGGCGCCATTCGGCGGCGTTGGTCAGATTTCCATTGTGCCCGAGCGCCACTTTGCCCTTGTTGCAATCGATCACGATGGGCTGCGCGTTCAGCAGCGCCTTGTCGCCCGCGGTGGAATAGCGCGTGTGGCCAATTGCCAGATCGCCGGGAAGTTCCGTCAGCACCGGCGGAGTAAAAATTTCCTCGACTTCGCCCATGGCCCGGTGCAAGTGCAGTTCGGCGCCGTCGCTGGAAACGATTCCGGCCGATTCCTGCCCCCGATGCTGTAGCGCGTACAGGCCGAGATAAGTCAGCTTCGACGCCTCTTCATGCCCGAACACGCCAAACACACCACATTCGTCATGAAAACGGTCGTCGGCGTAAGCGAGTTTTGGCTTCATTTCCCCCGTGATCGCGATCAATGAACTTTGAGCGTGCGTTCGAGCGAATGGGCCCAGGCGTCGTGCAGCTCGGCCACGGATCCCTCGATCACTGCGCTCCCCTTATATTCGATGCGGAAGGTATCCCCGCGGATGACCTGGCCGATTTGCTGGGCCGCTACACCGTATTGTCTCGCAGTCTGCAGAAGCTGAGCAACAAAAGTTGGCCTGATGGAGACGATGGCGCGGGCGCCGCGTTCCCCGAACAGGGCTGATTCGGCCGGGCCGAGGTCCTCGCGCAAAGTAACCATTGCGCCCAGCTGCGGCGCAGCGTGCCGCGCTCCCACGGCGGAGGCCAAGCAGGACTCGACGAGCGCCACGGCGATGCCTCCGTCGCTTATGTCGTGGGCCGAACTTACCGTTCCGCTAACGGCCAGCGCCACCAGACAATCTTGCAGGCGCTTCTCGGCGGCCAGGTCGATTGCCGGCGGCTCGCCTGCCACGTTGCCTGCGATTGTTTTTGAATATTCGCTGGACGAGAATTCGCGGTTCATCTCTGGTACGGGCGCAGCATGCTGCGCCCCGGACGCCCGCGCTGCTCCGTCAAGCACGACGATCGCATCTCCTTCTTCGCGGAAACCAATCTTCAGCACGCGGGAGGCGTCCTCAAGAACGCCAAGCACGCCAATCACCGGAGTCGGGTAGATCGACTTGCCCAGCGTCTCGTTGTAAAAACTGACATTGCCGCCGGTGATGGGCGTTCCGAGTTCGTTGCAGGCCACCGTCAGGCCGTCGATGGCTTCGCTGAATTGCCACATCACTTCCGGTTTTTCCGGGCTGCCGAAATTGAGGCAATTGGTGGCCGCGATGGGGCGCGCGCCGCTAGCGGCCACGTTGCGTGCCGCTTCCGCCACCGCGTGCATCGCGCCAAGGCGCGGGTTGAGTTGGCACCAGCGCCCGTTGCCGTCGGTGGAAAGCGCCAGGGCGCGTTTTACATTGCCGCTTTCCGGGTCTTTGATCCGAATGACCGCGGCGTCGCTGGCGCCGGGCCCGGCAAGCGTATTGGTGCGCACGCTCGTGTCGTATTGCTCGGTAATCCAGCGCTTCGATGCGATGGCAGGCGAGCCCAGCAGCTTCAAAAAGTTCGCGGTCAGGTCCGTCCCGTCAGCTCCAAAGGAAAACCAATCCGCCGGCGATTCTTTGCGCAGCGGCGGCTGCCCAATCGGCCGGCGGTATACCGGTCCTTCTTCCGCCAGCGGATGCGCCGGAATTTCCGCCGCCAACTTGCCGTGATCTTTCACCCGCAGCAGTCCGCCCTCGGTAACTTCGCCCACCACGACCGCGTCCAGTCCCCATTTCTGGAACACCTCGAGAACTTCGCGCTCGCGTCCCTTTTCGGCCACCAGCAACATGCGCTCCTGCGACTCGCTGAGCATGATTTCGTACGGTGTCATGCCGGTTTCGCGTTGCGGCACTTTGGCCAGATCGATTTCGATGCCGGTGCCGCCGCGCGAGGCCATCTCCGTTGTCGAGCAGGTCAGCCCCGCCGCGCCCATATCCTGAATCGCGACCACCGCGCCGGTCTGCATCGCTTCCAGGCAGGCTTCGAGCAGCAGCTTTTCCATGAAGGGGTCGCCAACCTGCACGTTCGGCCGCTTCTGCTTGGACTCTTCCGTGAATTCGGCGGAAGCCAGCAGCGAAGCGCCGTGAATGCCGTCGCGCCCGGTCTTCGCGCCCACATAAATCACTGGATTGCCTGTTCCGTGGGCTTTGGCGAAAAATAAATCTTCCTTCTTCGCGATCCCCAGCGCCAGCGCATTCACCAGCGGATTCTGCGAGTAGCAGGGCTCGAAGCTGACTTCGCCGCCCACCGTCGGCACGCCAAAACAATTTCCGTAGTGTGCCACACCGCGAATCACGCCATCGAGAATGCGCCTGTTCTTTGCGGCGTCCTCATCGGTAACACCGTTACCCGCGACGATCGGCCCAAAGCGCAGCGAATCCAGCACCGCCACCGGACGCGCGCCCATGGTGAAAATGTCCCGCAAAATCCCGCCCACACCGGTGGTCGCGCCCTGGAACGGTTCCACGTAACTCGGATGATTGTGCGATTCGATTTTGAACGCCGCCACCAGCCCGTCCCCGATGTCCACGACGCCGGCGTTCTCCCCCGGCCCTTGCACCACCAGTTTGCCGCGCGTGGGCAGCCGCTTCAGATGTACTTTGCTCGATTTATACGAGCAGTGCTCGCTCCACATCACGGAGAAAATTCCCAATTCCGTGATGTTCGGCTCGCGCCCCAAAATCTGCTTCACCCGCGCGTATTCCTCCGCGGTCAATCCGTGCTCCGCCGCAATCTCCTGGGTAATTTTTATCTCGGTGCTAGCGGTAGCCATATTTACGCCAAGAATCGATGGGGCGCAGGGTCGGTGAAATCAAGCGGTGGCCTTCGCCGCGCCGGCCAGGGCCTCGACCATGGAACGGAAAATTACCAGGCCATCCGCGGAACCCAATACGGACTCCACCGCGCGCTCCGGATGCGGCATCAGCCCGGCCACGTTGCGCTCGCGATTGCAGATACCCGCAATGTTGGCTGTCGACCCGTTGGGATTGCCGGCGTTGTCATCGAGTCCATCCGGCGTAGTGTAACGAAAAATGACCTGCCGGTTTTTCTCGAGATCCGCGACGGTGGCGGCATCGCAAGTGTAATTGCCGTCGCTGTGCGCGATAGGAATTTCCAGGATTTTTCCTTTTTGCGCGGCGTTGGTGAACGGCGTGTCGGTTTGTTCCACGCGGATATGAACGTGGCGGCATATAAAGCGCAGGCCGCTGTTGCGCATCATGGCGCCCGGCAGCAGCCCGGCTTCCAGCAAAATCTGAAATCCGTTGCACACGCCCAGGACCATGCCGCCGCTTTTCGCGAATTTGCCCACCGATTTCATGATCGGGGAAAAGCTGGCGATGGCTCCGGTGCGGAGGTAATCGCCATAAGCGAAGCCGCCCGGCAAAACAATGGCGTCGCAATTGGCCAAATCTTGCGATTGATGCCAGATAAATTCGACAGGCTTTTTCAGGATGTTGCCGATGGCGTAGAACGCGTCGTGATCGCAGTTGGACCCGGGAAAGACAACTACTCCAAATTTCATGCGGTAAGCGCTCCCTGAACCAGCTTGGGAAAAGCTATTTTACCACATCAGGGCAGGGCGTTCCCTGCTTTCCAGAACCGGCAAGTGATTTTGGGTCTTGGAAAAAGCTAATGAGGAAAGTAGGTCTCGCCGCGCAGCAACGCACGGATGGCGTCGGGAAGGCACCACATTTCGGACTTGGGACACGCGCCCTTTATGCCTATTTTTCTTGCTTCGATCGCCAATTGCCCGGGAAGGTGCACGGAAAGCATTAGGATCGCGGCCTTGGGGTAGTCCTGCAGGATGGCCCGAGCCGCATCCAGCCCGTTCATCTCCGGCATTTCGAAATCCATGATGGTAACGTCGGGGAGCAAGTCGCGGTACTTGCTCACGGCATCCTTGCCATTTACCGCTTCCCCGGAAACTTGCCAGGAATCCTGCTGTTCTAACAAGCGCAGCGCCTGTTGGCGCATCAACTGATTGTCATCAACGACGAAGATGCTTGTCACGAGACAGGGAGACCTCGCTCCAGCCGGTACCGGGAACTTACACCCTTTTCGCGGCAAAGCAATACAGGATTGACTTGAGAGGCCGGGGCAGCACCACCAAGGGATTCCCGCATCGCAAATCCGGCGTTTACCTAATTGCCCCCGGCCCCCGGAAGCGTAGTGTCGGACACGAGAGGGCATCTCCTTAATGTGCACGCTCTTTTACGACATTTTCAAGCGCGACGAAAACGGCGGCCAAGCGTGGGTGGAAACCGTGGCCGACCTGGAGAGCGCGAAGAGCCGGATCATACAACTCTGCGCCGAGGTGCCGGGGCAATATGTGGTGTTCAGCGAACGCGGGCGAGTGGTGGGTAGCGGAACCATCGTCACCAGCCAAACGAAATCGTCTCACGACCATAAATCTGCAGAGGTGGCGCAGAAAGTTGCCAGCGACAAACAAGAGAAGCGGTGGTAAATTTTTTTAGGCCAAATCAAAGGGGAGCTATCGTAATGGAACTCGAAGCAAGCCGGCGGTATGACATCGTCAGAAGAGAAAGCGAGAAGGCGATGTTCTGGCTGGAGGGCGCCGCGGAATTGAGCGCGGCCAAATCACGGGTGGAACAACTGCAATCGTTCTGGCCTGGCGAATACCAGATTTTCGATCTGGCCACTAAGGCGGTAGTGTTAGACACCGCCAGCCCACTGGCGGAGCAGTTTCCGGTAACTTCGGAACTGTAAGCGCCTTCGCAAACATTGCGACGAGACTTCTGAGCCGTCGAGAAATCAGACTTGCAGGACATCGCCTTCCCGGGCGACCATTTCGTACAGAACCGGATTCACAAAAAATCCAAGCAGCAAGCGGGAGAGCAAACCCGCAACCACCACGATAGCGAATGGTTTCTGCGTATCGCTGCCCACGCCGGTGGAGATGGCCGCGGGAAGCAGCCCCAGGCACGCCACCAGCGCGGTCATCATGATGGGGCGCAAGCGCAACAGCGAGGCCTCCAGCGTGGCTTCCCGGATATCCTTGCCTTCGTTCCTCAGCTTATTAATGTAGCTCACCAGGATGACCGCGGTTTGCACGGAGACGCCCAGCAGGGCGAGAAGCCCGAGGAGGCTGGAAACGCTGAAGGGCGTGTGGGTGAGCTTCAGCGCGATCAAGGCTCCGACCGGTTGGGTGAGAACCACACCGAGCGCAATGACCACAGGAAATTTGAAATTGCCGTAGAGCGCGAACAAGATCAGGAAAATCAGAAAAACGGCGAGCGGGCCGATGATATACAGCTGGGACTTGGCTTCCAGGAGTTCGCTATATTCGCCGCCCCAGTCCAGGCGATAGCCTTCCGGGAGCTGTACTGCTTTGGCGATCGCCTTTTGCCCATTCTGCACGATGACTTCCAAATCGCGGCCGGTGACCGAAAATTGGATGCCGATGTACCGCGAATTATTTTCGCGATAAATGAACGATGCCCCGGAGGCTTCGCGGATATCGGCCAACTGCGATAGGGGAATCTGCTGGCCGCCGGGCGCGGGCACCAGAAGGTTGGCGATTTCGTGAGCGTTGGAACGATATTGGGGCTGCATGCGAACGACGAGATCGAAAAGTTTTTCGCCCTGCACCACCTGAGTGGCGGTTTGTCCGCCCACCGCGGCCTGCACCACGGCTTCGACGTCCGCGACATTGATGCCGTAGCGGGCAATTTTCTGGCGATCGGCGTCAATGATCAGGCTGGGCTGGCCAAGTTCGCGAACCACGGTGAGTTCGGTAAAGCCGGGAGTTTTATCGAGGACGTTTTTGATCTGCAGGGCTTTTTTCTCGAGCACGTCCAGATCGGGGCCAAAGATTTTGACGGCCAATGAACTTTTCAATCCGGTCAGGGCCTCATCCACCGCATCTTCGGCGGGCTGCGTAAAGTTGAAGATGACGCCGGGATAATGGCCCAGCTTGCCCTCAATATCGTGGCTTAGTTCTTCTTTGGTGCGAATGGCGCCGGATTTCCAGGCCTTGTCGTCGTAGGGCTTCAGGCCGACATAAAATTCGCAATTGAAGAATCCGGTGGGATCGGTACCGTCGTCCGGGCGTCCGAGTTCGGACGCCACCACGGTAACCTGGGGGTATTGGATGAGGACGTCGCGGACCTGGGGAGCGAATTTGGCGGCTTCGTCGAAACCGATGGTGTAGGGCATGGTGGCGCGAACCCAGAGGGCCCCTTCGTCGAGGTGCGGAAGGAACTCGCCGCCGATCAGCGGAACGAGAAGAAGGGAAGCGCCGAAGATCAAGATGGCGGAAAGAAAGGTGAGCTTGGGGTGATTTAGGCACCAGACCAGACGGCCGCTGTACTGCTGGCGAATCCAATCGAAAACGCGATTGGGCTTTTCTTCGACGCCGCGCGTAAACCAGTAGGATACGATCACCGGGACAAACGTCAGCGTGAGGATGAGCGCGCCGACCAGGGCGAAGGTCATGGTATCCGCCATGGGGTGGAAGAGCTTGCCGGAAGGGCCGCTGAGCGCATAGATGGGCAAGTAACCGGCGATGATGACGGCGACGGAATAAAAAATGGGGCGATCCACATCGCGGGCGGCGTGCAAGATCACTTCGTGGAGTTTGTAATCGGTGCCGTGGCGTTCGCTTAGTTCGCGGTAAATGTTTTCGACCATCACGATGGTGCCATCGACGATGATGCCGAAATCGATGGCGCCGATGGACAGCAGATTGGCGGCTTCGCCGGTGGCATGAAGAAAGACGAAGGCGAAGAAAAGGGAGAGCGGAATGGTGAGCGCGGTGACGATGGCGGCGCGAAGGTTGAGCAGGAAAAGGATCAGGACCAGGAGAACCAGCGCCATGCCACGGAGAAGATTGCCTTCCACGGTGTCGGTGGTGACGCGCACCAGGTCGCTGCGGTCGTAGAACGGATGGATGCGGATGTCGGGCGGGAGAATGGTGCGATTAAGCTCCTCCGTCTTCTGCTCTACGCGGCGCAGGACATTCTGGGCCTGCTCACCGCGGCGCATGAGAATTACGCCCTCGACGGCATCATCGTTGTTTTTCTTTTTGTCCTGAAAACCGAAGATGCCGAGGCGCGGTGCGTGCCCGATGACCACCTGGGCCACGTCTTTGACACGGATGGGAACGCCATTGTTGCTGCCGACCACGACTTCGCCGATGTCGTCCGTGGAGCGCAGCAAGCCGAGGCCGCGAACGTAGTAGAACTGCCCTCCCTGGGTGTAAAAGCCGCCACCGGTGTTGGAATTATTGGCTTGCAACGCATTCAAGACCTGAACCACCGGAAGGTGGAAGCTGTACAGCCGCGCGGGATCCAGCAGCACCTGGTACTGCATGGTGGGACCGCCGAAGCCGGAATCGTCGGCCACGCCGGGGACGCTGCGATAGGCGCGCTCGATGATCCAGGCTTCGTAGGTGTGAAGTTCCTGCGCGGTGCGATCGGGGCTGTCCAGCACGTAGCGGTACACCAAACCGCTGGGACTGAATAAAGGCGCCATGCTGGGGGTGACGCCGGAGGGAAGTTGCGCGTCGGCGAGGCGCTGAAAAACTTCCTGGCGCGCGAAGTAGGGATCGGTGGATTCGTCGAACGTTAAGCGCAGATCGGAAAGGCCGTAGAGCGAGATGGAGCGCATGACGGCCAGGTTCGGGCTGCCATTCATGGCTAGCTCGAGGGGCAGCGTGGTGAGGCGCTCGACTTCTTCGGCGGCGTGGCCGGGCCACTGGGTGATGAGCTCAACCATGGGGGGAGAAAGGTCCGGATAAGCGTCCACCGGCATGCGCTGGAAGGAAACGGCGCCGCCGATGACGATCAGCACGGTGACCATCAGGACGACAAAGCGCTGCTGCAGAGCGAATTGGACGATGCGATGGATCATGGGAATATTTTGGGTGATGCCTTCCTTGCCGGCGGCGCGTGCCCGGCGCGTAGTTGCTGGTAACCGCGGCGCATAAATTTAGTGCTGCAGCGAATTCTTGAATTGCAAAAACAGGCTGCCGTCGCCGACGACGTGCTCTCCCTCCTTCAGACCGTCCTGCACCAGGATGCGGCCGTTCTGACTTTCACCGACCTTGACCACCCGGCGGGCGAATTGATTCGAACTGATTTGCACATAGGCGAAAGGCTGATTTTCGCTGTCGCGAAGGATGGCGGCGTCCGGAACGGTGAGAGCGTTCTTGAGCGCACCAGCTTCGACATTGGCGGTGACGTACATGTCTTTTTTCAGTTTGTAACCGGGGTTTTCGGTGACGATACGAGCCTGCAGGGTCCGCGTGTTGGGATCGAGCGCGTCGGCAAGGTAGGAAATTTTTCCGTGAAAGGAATTGGAATAGGCGTCGGTGGTGATTTCCACCGCGTCGCCGGTGTGAACATAGGCCAGATCGTTCTGGTAGACGTTCACCAGCACCCAGACGGAACTCATGTCCGAGATGGTGAAGCATTGCGTGGTACCGGCTTGCAGCAACTGGCCGGGTCCCACCAAACGCTCGACGATTTCGCCGGCCACCGGGGCGATCACCTTAACTTGACCGGTAGTCTGGGGGGCCGCTTTAGCCAGCGACTCCGGATCGGCGATGCCCAGGGCGCGCAGGGCGTCCTCACTGGACTGCAGGTCGGCCTGCGCCTGGGCACGATCGGATTCGGCTTGCTGCATATCGCGCTCGGCGATGGCTTTGTGATCGAAAAGATCTTTGGAGCGCTGGTAATTTTTGTCGGCGAGCAGAAAGGCGCTATTGGCTTTAAGGTAGGCAGAACGCGCGGCGGAATAATCCGGGCTATTGACGGTGAGCAGCGTTTGGCCGCGGTGAACATTTTGACCGGGCTCGGCCAGGATTTCCTGGACGGGACCGCCGACGGCGCTGAAAACCGGGGTGGTCTTAAACGCGTTGTAGGCGACGGTGCCGGTAAGATGCAGCACGCGGGCCAGCTTGGATTTTTCGACGGTGACCACCTGGATGTGAGCCATCTGGTCGGGAGGCACGGTAAACAGGTTGGCAGTGTCCGCTTTGTTCTCCCCACCGGAGTAGGAGGTCATTTGGGATTCGGAGGCACCCGGACCGGAGCCACAGCCAGCCGCAACAACGGAGAAAATCGCGGCGGCGAGAGGGGCGAGAGAAGAGGTACGCGAAGGAGCGTGTGCAATCATGGCAAGTTCCTCGTCCCCACCGCCTGGCGTAATTGCTCGAGAGCGGTCATGTAACTGGCCAGCGCCTGGCGATAGGCCAGTTGGTTAGCACGGTAGGTGCGTTCGGCGTCGAGAAAATCGAGCAGGCTGGCGGCGCCGCGCTTGTAGGAGTATTCGGTGATGTCGAGAGACTGCTTGGCCTGGTCGACGTAGCCTCCGCGGTACAGCTGGATGATTTCGTCGTTGGAATGCACGGCGAGGTAAGCGTCGGTGACGTCGGTGTGGACCTGCTGCGCGGTTTCGACGGCTTGCTGCTCGGCCTGGATAATGGCGTAGCGAGTGCGCGCGATTTCGCCCTGGTTGCGGTCAAAGATGGGGAGGTCGATGTTGAAGAAAAAAGCGCCGCTATTGATGCCGGCGGTATGCGTGTAGTCAAAGGTTACGCCGAGATCTTTTTTTCCGTTGGCGCGCATGAGCGCTTCCTGGCTGCGCGCTGCGGTGACGTTTTGCTGCGCGGCGCGGAGGTCGGGACGGCTGCGGGCGGCGAGCAACTGCAAATCTTCGATGGTGCCATGAACCGGCTGATAGTCGAGATCGCCTTGAACGTCAAACTCATCCGGCACAGATTCAAAACCCAAAAATTGGCGGAGCGCGGCGAGGGCCTGCTGCCTGGCCAGCTTGGCGGTGGCCAAGTCGCTCTGGAATTGGAGTAACTGCAGCTTGATCTTGAGCAGGTCACCCTCGCTCATGTCGCCGGCCTTGAAGCGGGATTCACTGATGTCGACGGTCTGCCGGAAACTATCCACGTCCTGCTGGGCCAGTTGCAGAGCCGATTCGGCGAGCAGCACCGCGATAAACTGCTGGCTGGTGTTGAAAATGAGGTTGCGCTGGTTGTCGTCCACCTGCGAGGTGGTGACGGCGGTCTGGTCACGGGCGGCCTGCAAGCGGTGCTGGCGTTTTTTACCGCGCTCGAAGAGGTAGCCAATGCCCACGTCGAACTGAGCCTGGTTCTCAAGATAGTTGACTGTAAACTGGTTGGGATTGAAGAGCGGGAAAAACTGCGAGTCCCAGGAGAGAGTGGGGTTAGGACGAAGGTTGGCAGTGATCTCTTGCGCCTGATTCTGCAGGATGGTGGTGCGGGCGGCCTGCAAAGCATGGTTATGCTGCAAGGCCAGGCGAATGGCCTCGTCGAGCGTGATTTTGGCGGACGCGCCTGGTGCCGCAGCCGGCGCGGAGGCTGGCGCGGTGGGTGGGGGAAGCGGCGGCATCTTCTGCGCCGATACGCAGGCGGGCAAGGCCAGCAGCGCCATGGCCCAAGCCAATCCTTTCATCATTTCGGTACTCCTCGCTTATTTCTGTGAGAGGGACAAATAGTCCAGTGGCCGAACGAGATTACCCAGGGATCGGGATTACTTACCGGGAGGGAGGAGCGCGCGGAGAGATAGCCCGGGAGATACCGGACGAAATACGGGAGACGACAGCGAAACTTTCCAGACGATCCGTAACGGGGACGATGGTGGCGCTGGGAGACTCGGCGGCGACGGCGGTGCCGGCCGCGTTGCAAACGGGACAAACGTGCGAAGACGTTGGGCCGGAAATGAAGTCCGCGCAAAAGTGGAACTGCGCCGCCAGGAAAACAACGGCGAGAAGCAAGGCCAGTATGCGAAAGCGCGATCTATCCGGATGCATGTGGCTAGTAAGACGGAGCTTAGGCAAGATTGGTTGCGACTGTCAAGCTATCCGTGTGCTAGAAAGGCGTAACGGTACAGGATTGGGCCAGTCGGGCCACTGCCCTAGGTCAGTATCCGCTCGACCGGATTTTGGGAGGGTTGCGATATTTTTGTGCCTCCCCCTCCCCCCGGTTTTTGCGTAAGTGTTGATTCTAAAGGTAGATAAAGTCCTTTGTTTTGATACACTTTTGCAAGTGTTGATTCTAAAGATAGTTAGCTGGTCCCGGTGCGGCACGCCAAGGGGGCAGATAACGGTGAGTTGCACAGAGGCAGCGGGTTTCGCGCGAAGTAGTGAAGTAGTGAAATGTCCCGCGGCGATCCTGGGAGCGAGAGTAGACACAAATGCTTCGAGAACAATGATGAATGATGGTGGTCTAGGTTTAGGGGACCCCTCGGGGAGACGCACTTGCGAACGGGAGCAGTATAGCGGAACAGTAATCTCAATTCAAGGTAAAATTTGGTGGCGCAGGGGGTCCTCTGGCACTCTCTCTGCCTGGCCGGTCCACTATGGTCTACCGGTGGCGGCTGGCGTCTGGCCGATAGCGGTCACAGCAAAAAGGGAAAAGAGGATGCAGGTGACGACAAACGACCGGCTCATTTGCTTTTACGGCGCGGTTAAGAAAGGACTTAGCTTCCATTAGTTCGGCGCGGTCGGCGGCTGGACCGGAGATTTGCGTTAACTTGGCGTAATAGGCGTTGGCGGCGGCAACATCGCCGGCCAATTGGGCGGCGTGAGCGGCTCCGGACAGGGCGTCGAAGCGGTTGGGGGAGTTCTTGAGGGCGGATTTGTATTCGGCGATGGCTTCGGCGGGGCGCTGAAGTTCGAGGAGCAGGTCTCCGAGCATCTCGCGGGCGGGCATGGTGAGGGAGTCCACGCCATCGGCATCTTCCCGATCGGCGGCGGAGCGCAGGGCGGTCACGGCCTGGTCCTTCTTTCCGTCGGCGAAGGCCAGCCAGGCTTCCACTTCGAGTTGCTGGACGCTTTTCTCGGGAGCATGGTCGCGGTGATGGGCGGATCTGCGCTGCTCCTCGGCGGCGATCTCCATAAATTTGTCGAAGTTCTGGCGGGCGGCTTGGGGGTCGCCGGAGCGGGCGGCGCCGATAGCACGAACGCGGTAGGTTGATTCTTGCGAGTCGGGCGGGACCTCCGGTATCGGGAGTTGGGCGGCTTCCTTCCAGCTATGCAGCTCGAAGGCATTGCGGGCGGCGAACCAAGATTGATGCTCGGCGATGGATCGCTGATCGGCGCCGGGCACCTCGGCCAATTCCTTGATCATGGCGCGGGCTTTGGACTCCTGGCCGCTTTGCAGGTAGGAGTAATTGAGAAAGTCGAGGGCATGGAACTGGTAATGTGGCTCGGCGCGATGCTCCTGGGTGGCTTTCGCGGCGGAATCGGAGGCGGCGATGTTGGAAGTTATAGATTCCTGCCATAGACCGAGGCGAACAAAGATGTGGGAAGGCATGTGCAGGGCATGGGAAGAGTCCGGGGCGATTTTGGAATACGCACGGGCGGCGGTCAGGCCTTGGGGGGCGAGCTCAGCGGTGTCGGTGGCGTGAATCATGTAGTGGGCGGGGCCGGGGTTATTGGGCGCTTTGCGGCAGAGAGGCTCAAGGATGGCGATGGCGGCTTGGCGGTTGGCTTGGGGATCTACTTCTTGCTGTTCGGCCAAGGCGACGAGGGAGAGGGCGTAGAAGGCGGCGGCGTTGACGTCGTCGGGGGACTGTTGGTGCAGCTTGGCTAGAGAGGTGGAATAGGCCTGGAGGCGCTGCTTTTCAGTAAGCTTGGCATCGGCGAGGTAGAAGGCGGCGGC
>DATGEY010000114.1:0-8670 GCA_035309625.1 Candidatus Acidiferrum sp. | reverse complement strand
GGCGCTTTTGAGTTGCTGTTCGGCTTTGGCGAGCGAAGAGGCGGAATATTTCTCGGCTTGCGCGATGCGGGCGATTCGAACGGCGTTGCGCGCTTCGAACAGCTCGAGAGGGGTTTTGCGGTCAATGCCGAAGATAGCGTTTTCGATTTTGGTGTTCGAAGAAGAATAGACGCCGCGTCCCAGCAACTCATATTGGGCGTCAATGTTTTCGACCTTGCCCTGCGTGGCGGGGCCAAAAGTGTTCTCCAGAACAACCATGTTGCCCGGCTGCGTGACGGCGAAGTACGGCTCGGCGGTGACGATCATGCCAAAGGTTTGCATGTCCGTGATGGCTTTTACCTGGCCAGCGCCGTTCTTGAGGACGAGTTCGCCGAGATTCACGGCGCGCCCCTGGGGAGAAACGGCCCAGAGCACGTAGGTTAGATATTCGAGGCCAAATTTGGTGGCGTCTTCGAAGCCCGTGAATTTAGCTTCGATCTCCATGCGGTTGCTCTTGCTATCCACTTTGGCTTCGCCAGAGGCACCTTGCATGAGTTCCGTGCCGCTAAAATCGATCTTGGTGGCGCCGCCGGCGCGGCGATAGTTCACTGCCTTGGTGGTGCGGGAAACGGTGCCGGGGGCGGACGCCGATGAGGTACCCGCAGCCTGAGAAGCAGAAGCCTGGCTTTGCGGTTTTGCCGTTGCGCGCGCTTGGCCGAACGCGGGCAGGATGCCGAGCATGCCGGCCGATGCGATACAGACCGTCGCGAGATAAAATGATGCCTTTTTCACGTCAGACTCCTCGGTCGCCGTCGATGGCGACCTGTTTTGGACAAACAACTCTCGCGCTGTTCCAGCGAGTGGTTCCAACTCCAAAAGGGAACTATGTCCTAGGTTCTTTTTATCGTAGCAAGAAAGGGGCGAAGAGGAAGGGCGCGGGGCGGGCCTTTTGTACAAGTGATTACGGGCCTGGCAGATACAGCAGATCGAGCGGAAGTTCGAGACTCAGCGAGAGGCAATCCGGCAGGCGATTATGCTTGCCACAGGGCTCGCTGACGATGATCCGTTCCGCCGAACGTCTGGCGAACATGCCGAAAGTGAACCTGTTCTAATTTTGAGAACAGGTTCCCGAGGCAAGAAATGGGAGCGGCTAAAGGATGTTTTCGGAAGTAAGCAATTTCTCTGATTCATTAGTAAAGTAGTTGCTTCATTCCATGGCGACAAGTCCGGTCAATCCCACCAACTCTACTTCGGTTTCCCCCGAGCCCTCCACTTCGAGCAAACGGCTCCTGCCATGGCTGGTGGCCGTGGCTTTTTTCATGGAGTCGCTGGACACGACGATTCTGAATACCGCGGTGCCGGCTATTTCGGAGGCCCTCAGGGTAACGCCGCTCAGCATGAAGTCCGTGCTGGCCAGCTACACGCTGAGCCTCGCGGTTTTTATTCCGATCAGCGGCTGGATGGCGGACCGGTTCGGAACGCGGCGGGTGTTTGCATCCGCGATTGGCCTCTTCACGCTCGGATCTTTTCTCTGCGGCATATCGAGCAACATTCATTTGCTGGTGGCGTGCCGCGTTCTGCAGGGCTGCGGTGGAGCGATGATGGTGCCGGTAGGCCGGCTTACCTTGGTGCGTACGTTCGCCAAATCGGAACTCATCAGCGCCATGAGCTTCATGGCCATTCCCGCCTTGATTGGCCCAATGCTTGGACCGATTGCCGGCGGCCTAATCGTCGGATACCTGCACTGGCGATTCATTTTTTTCGTGAATATTCCGATAGGCCTCGTGGGTTTGCTGTTGGTCTATTTGCATCTGCCCGACTACCGCGAAGAAAGAACCAACCCGCTGGATATTGTCGGGCTCATCCTCTTCGGTTCCGGCATTGCGCTGCTGTCCTACGTGCTGGAGATCTTCGGCGAACACACGCTAAGCACGGCCGAGATTTTGGGGCTATTGACGATCTCTCTGTCACTTATCGCAGGCTATCTGTTTCACGCGAGACAGATAGCATTTCCCTTGCTGGAGTTGAGTCTATTTCGCATTCGCACGTTCCGCGCGGCGGTGAGCGGCAGCTTCTTCACGCGCCTGGGGATCGGCGGGGTGCCATTCCTCTTGCCGCTCCTCTACCAGGTTGGCCTGGGCTTCACGCCGATTCAGTCCGGGCTGCTGATCATGCCGCAGGCGCTCGCGGCGATGAGCACGAAGTTCATGCTGCCGCGAATTCTAAACCGCCTCGGCTACCGCGGCGTGCTGGTCTCGAATACCGTGATCCTGGGACTCCTTCTTTTGCTTTTTGCGACCATTGGGCTCCATACACCGGTCTGGATCATCGCGCTGCAGGCGTCTTGCTATGGGGCCTTCACTTCGCTGCAGTATACGAGCATGAACACTCTGGTCTATGCGGACGTCACCGAAGAACAAACGAGCAACGCAAGCTCCATCGCAAGCACGATGCAGCAACTGTCTATCAGTTTTGGCGTTGCGGCGGCGGGTCTGACGACCGCGTTGTTCATTCCCAACCGGGCTCATTCAAACCCCCCGGAAATGATTCACGGCATTCATGAGGCGTTGCTCGTTCTCGGCATTTTCACGATTTTGTCCACAATCATCTTCCGCAAACTTAAAAGTGGCGACGGCCAGAACGTTAGCCAGCAAAAGGCTGTTCACGCCGAGTGACGGCATGCGTGGGGGTTTATTTTTTCACGGAACTTTTCTCTTGCTAAGACGTCTATGTATGGTGAGGTCTGAGTATGGCTAAGGCCGATTCTCTCCAAGGCTCGATGGATCTGCTTGTATTGAAGATACTTTCGCGGCGGCCAGGTTTGCACGGGTACGCAATCATGACCGCGATTCAGGATATTTCCGGCGAGGTGTTGCGCGTGGAGGAGGGGTCGCTCTACCCGGCCTTGCACCGGATGGAGGAGGCGGGATGGATCCGCGCAGAATGGATTACGAAAGATACGGGCCGGCGGGCGCGGCTGTATGAGTTGACGGCGGCGGGAAAGAAGCAGCTTGGGGCGGAGGAGTCGCGCTGGCAGGCGGTGACGTTGGCAGTGAATCGGGTATTGCGGGAGGCTTGAGATGTCGCTGTGGAAGCGGATGGCGAATGTTGTACGCGGTGAGCGATTGAACCGGGAGATCGACGAGGAACTGGAGTCGCATATTGAAGAGGCGATCGCACACGGGCGTGATCCCGTCGAGGCGCGCAGGGCGTTTGGCTCGGCGCTGCGGCACCGTGAGGGGAGCCGCGACGTGAGGCTGATCGCGTGGCTGGAATCGCTGCGAGCGGATTCGGTCTTTGGCTGGCGACAGCTCAACAAGACGAAGATAACTTCCGCGGCCGCGATTCTCTCGCTGGCGCTGGGGATTGGGGCGAGCACGGCGGGGTTTCGATTAATCGATGCGTTGCTCTTGCGACCGCTCCCAGTCGCGAATGCAGAGCGGCTGCACGTCATTGCGTTTGAAGGGACCGGACCCAACGGAAAGATGACGTACGACAGTTGTTCCTATCCGATGTTCCGGCAAATGCGCGCGGACGTGAAGGAGCAAGCCGAGCTGATTGCGGTCTCGTACGCCGACCGGCTGGATTTGACGTACGGTTCAGACCAGGAAATGGAAAGGGAATACGTACAATTCATTTCGGGATGGATGTTCAGCGCGTTTGGAGTAAAGCCCGCAGTGGGGCGGCTGTTTTCGGCGGACGACGACGGGGAGCCGGGCGCGCATGCCTATGCGGTGCTGTCGCACGACTATTGGACGCGGCGGTTTGGGAAGGATCCCGCAGTTGTGGGGCGGACAGTTCGAATCGGCGAGACACCTTATCAGATTATTGGCGTCGCGGAAAAACGGTTCACGGGGACGGAGACCGGGACGAGCATAGGAATTTTCTTGCCGATGGCCATGAAAAACCCACAAACACTGGAGAGTTGGAATAACTTCTGGATGCGGACTTTCATTCAACTGAAGCCGGGCGTCGCGGTGGAACCGGTTCAGGAGCGATTGCGAGCGACGTTCCACGCGATACAAGAAGAGCGGGTGAAAACTTTTCTAACATTAACGCCGCAACAGAAGGAGCTTTTTTTCAAAGAGAAATTGCTGGTGGATACCGCCGCGGCGGGGCGATCGAATCTGCAGCGGGATTACAAGAGGCCGCTGGGGATTTTAGCCGTGCTGGTGGCTCTGGTGCTGCTGATTGTGTGCGCGAACGTGGCGAACTTAATGACGGCGCAAGCAGCGGCAAGAGCACGAGAAATGGCGCTACGCGTTGCGATCGGCGCGGGAAGATGGCGGTTGGTGCAATTGGTTTTGGTGGAGAGCTCGTTGCGGGCATTTCTCGCGGCGATTTTGGGTGGATTATTTGCCTGGTGGGCGGCGCCGTGTGTGGCGGGGATGATCAATCCGCCGGATGATCCCGCGCGATTATCGCTTCCCGCGGACTGGCGCGTGTTTGGATTTGTGGCGATGCTTTCGGCCGGAGTGACGCTCCTGTTTGGGCTGGCGCCGGCTCTTAAGGCTTCGGCGGTGAGACCTGCGAGCGCGTTGAAGGGCGGAGAGAACCTGGTGGTGAGAGGGCGATTGATGCACGTGCTGGTCGCCGTGCAGGTCGCGTTTTGTTTTCTGGTGTTATTTGTTGCGGGATTATTCGTTGCGACATTCGATCGCTTGACGCATGAGACAACGGGATTCTCGGCGGAACGTGTTCTGAATCTCGAGGCGGTGACGCATCAGGCGCAACCACCGGCATTTTGGGAGCAGGTGGAGGAGCATTTGCGTGAAGTGCCGGAAGTTGAGTCGGTGGCGATGACCACGTGGCCGCTGATGAGCGGAGAAAGTTGGGTAGGAGAGATTTCGATAGGCGGAGCAGCGCCGAGCGACGTGCTTACCGATTTGCTGGCCGTGTCCCCGGGGTGGATGGAGGAAATGAGGATTCCGTTTCTTGATGGCAGGGATTTTCGGCGGGAGGAGACGTATCCGAATGCGGCGATCGTGAATCAGGCCTTCGCGAATCAGTTTTTTCGCGGCGAAGACCCGGTCGGTAAGAGGTTTGAGATGGTCGCGTCGTCAGGCGGGCGGAGTAGCGTTGAGATTGCTGGTTTCGTGAAGGATGCTCGGTCGCGGGACAATTTGCGGCTGCCTATCCGGCCGACGGCGTACGTTCCCTTCAGTGCCGTGGATGCAGCGGGCACGCCACAATTGCGCGGGCGGGGAACTTTTGTCGTGCGGACACATAGTGCGAACCCGCTTGCTCTTGCTTCGCTTCTGCGGCAGGAAGTGCCGCGGGCGCGGCCGGAGTTTTACGTCAACAACATTCGAACGCAAGCCGAGATCAATCTGGCGCGTACGTTTCGCGAGCGGCTGCTGGCCGTTTTGGGATTGTTTTTCGCGGGCGTGGCACTCCTGCTGGGTGGCGTGGGCGTATACGGCGTGCTGCATTACTCGGTGTTGCAACGGAAGCGTGAGATAGGGATTCGGATAGCAGTGGGAGCGCAAGTAGGCGTGATCGCGCGACTGGTGACCGTGGATGCTTTCTTGATGGTCGTAATTGGAGCGGTCGCGGGACTTGCGGTGGGAATGGTGTCACTGCGCTTCATCGAGTCGCTGTTCTATCAGGTGAGGGCGACAGATTGGACGATGATGGCGTTTCCGTGGGCGGTGGTGCTGCTCACGGCGTTGGCAGCGGCGATTGCTCCCGTAATGCGGGCGGTGCGAATCGATCCGGTCGAGATGTTGCGGGCGGAATAGATTCTTATTGGGCGTGAAAACGAATTTGTCGGAGGCTTGATATGTCGGTATGGTCGCGCATCGCAAATGTGTTCCGCAGAAATGGTTTGAACCAAGAGATTGATGAAGAGATGGAAGCGCATATTGAGGAGGCGATTGCGCAGGGGCGTGATCCCGTTGAGGCGCGCAAGGCGTTTGGCTCGGCGCTGCGGCATCGTGAGGGGAGCCGCGACGTGAGGCTGATCGCGTGGCTGGAATCGCTGCGAGCGGATGCGGTCTTTGGCTGGCGACAGCTCAACAAGACGAAGATAACTTCCGCGGCCGCGATTCTTTCGCTGGCGCTGGCGATTGGAGCTTGCACGTCCGCGTTCCGGCTGATCGACGCCGTGCTGCTACGGCCTTTGCCGGTGGCGAATCCGGAGCGGCTTTACGATTTGTCGCGGCAGGGGATTGGGCCCGAGGGCAAGCCACAGACATTTGATGGCTGGGCTTATCCGGATTTTCAGCTGATGCGCGCTGCGGTGAAGAACCAAGCCGAGCTGATTGCGGTTTCCTACGCGGAGCCGGTGGATTTGACTTACAAATCGGACGAGGAGATCGAGAAGGCATACTTGCAATACGTATCCGGTTGGATGTTTTCAACCCTCGGGATCCGGCCAGCAGTGGGGCGGGTGTTCTCTGAAAATGACGACTTGAAACCGGGCGGGCATCCTTACGCCGTGCTGTCTTACGACTACTGGACGCATCGCTTTGGGCAGGATCCCAAAGTAATCGGGCGAACATTCCGGATGGGGAACGAACTTTATGAGATCGTCGGAGTAGCCGAGGCACCGTTTAGCGGGACGGAGCCGGGAACGATGGTCGATATTTTTGTGCCGACCATGATGCATCCTGCAGTCATGCACAAAGACTGGACCTGGCACAGAACTTTGGCAATGCTGAAGCCGGGGACGGCGGAGAAGCCGGGCACGACGTTCGAATTGATGCGGCAGAAACTGGAGGCGACTTCCCGGGCGTTCGAAGAAGAGCGAGCCAAGGGCTTCCTGGGAATGCGCAAAGAAGACATCGAGAATTTCTTGAACCAAAAGGCGTTGCTGGAGCCGGCGGCATCGGGCGTTTCGGATTTGCAGTCGGAGACGCGGCGTCCGCTGGCGATTCTGGGCGTGCTGGTTGGACTGGTGCTGCTCATTGCATGCGCGAACGTGGCGAACCTGATGACGGCGCAGGCCTCGGCGCGGGCGCGCGAGATGGCCGTGCGGGTCTCGATGGGCGGGGGACGAGCACGGCTGGTGCAGTTGGTGCTGGTGCAAAGCGCGTGGCTCGCAGTGCTAGCCGCGGGCGGGGGCGGATTATTTGCGTGGTGGTCGGGGCCTTTCGTGGTGAGCATGATCAATCCGCCGGACAATCCGGCGCGGCTGGTGCTTCCCGCGGATTGGCGAGTTTTTGGATTTGGTTTGGGGGTAGCGCTCGGTGTGACTTTGCTTTTTGGCCTAGCGCCGGCTTTGCGCGCTTCGTCGGTGAATCCAGTGAGCGCGCTGAAGGGTGGAGAGGATCCGCATTCGAAGCGGCGCTTGATGCATGCGCTGATCGCGGTGCAAGTGGCGTTCTGTTTTGTGGTGCTTTTTGTCGCGGGCTTGTTCGTCAAGACATTCGAACGGTTGTCTCATCAGCCGACGGGCTTTTCCGCCGACCGGTTACTGGTTCTCGACACAGTCGCGAAACAGCCCCAGCCCGCAGAGTTCTGGAAGCAGGCAGCTGAGCATTTGCGAAGCGTACCAGGAGTAGAAACGGTCGCGCTGGCGGATGCGCCGCTGCTTGGAGGCAATGGATGGAATAACTTTATATCGGTTCACGGGGCGCCACCCAACGGGATTCTGTCTTACATGCGCGCCGTTTCGCCGGGCTGGCTGGAGGCGATGAAGATTCCGCTGGCCGATGGCAGAGACTTCCGCGCAAGCGATACGCAACCGGGATCAGCGCTTGTCAACGAAACTTTCGCGAAGACTTATTTCGACGGTGTAGATCCGGTGGGCAAGACGTTTGACCTCACCATGGACGACAACGTGCGCCTGCGATATGAGATCGTGGGTCTCGTGGGGGATGTGCGGTACCGCGATTTGCGAGAACCGATCTTGCCGCAGCTCTATGTTCCTTTTCACTCGATCGACGGAAGCGGACTGCCGCGCAAGAAGGGTGCAGGGATTTTGCTTGTGCGTACGTCCGGCTCGAACCCCCGCGCGTTGGCGGGTGTGCTTCGCCAGGAAGTGCCGCGGGCGCGGCCGGAGTTCCGTGTGAGCCGTGTCCGCACGCAGATGGAAATCAACTTGTCGCATACGGTGCGGGAACGGTTGCTGGCGACGCTGGCGCTGTTCTTCGCGATTGTCGCGTTTGTGCTGGCGGGTATCGGGCTCTATGGTGTTTTGCACTATTCCGTGTTGCAGCGGCGACGCGAAATCGGGATTCGTATTGCGGTGGGCGCACAGGCAGGAGGCATCGCGCGACTGGTGACGATGGAAGTGTTTTCGATGGTGCTGCTGGGAGCGGTGGCGGGCGTGGGCCTCGGCATGGTTTCGGTGCGATATATCGAGTCGCTGTTCTATCAAGTGAAAGCCACCGACCTGCAGATGCTGGCGGTTCCGTCGCTGGCAATTCTCGCCGGAGCGTTGCTGGCGGCGCTGCGGCCAGTGATGCACGCGGTGCGAATCGACCCGGCTACAATGCTGCGGGTGGAGTAGATGCCGTTGCACGGCGGAGTTGGCCGAGGTGCACGATTGGCAATGGCGTGGTGGAATGGAATATGCACGCAAGCAGTGGCACTAGTGAGTGGGTATATTCAGGGAAACATCCGAAAGTTCCGACCTTGAGCCTTGCGCTTGTTTAAGCAACAATAAAGGCCCCTTTCAAGAATACCGTTCTCGGATCTTCTACATTTTCTGCATTTGTGCGCAGGATTGCATTGGGCAGGAAACCT
>DATGEY010000113.1:0-31517 GCA_035309625.1 Candidatus Acidiferrum sp. | reverse complement strand
GCGCGCGCCATTTGCGCGAGACGTGTGATCGATTCCTCCACGTTGGTCGTGTCCACCATCATCAGGTGCGCCAACTCATCAATCACGATGACGATGTAGGGCAGCGGCTTGTGCTCGGCGTTTTCCGTCTCGTCAAAAAGCGAGAGCGACTGGCCCTTCTGGAGGTGCGATTGTACTGATCGATGTTGCGGACGCCGCGCTGGGCCAACAGCTTCAGGCGGTTCTCCATTTCGCGAGTGGCGTTGCGCAGCACGTTCGACGCAATTTTGGGATCGGTGACCACCGGGGCGAGCAGGTGCGGGATATTCTCGTAGAGATTAAGCTCCAGCCGCTTAGGATCCACCAGCACCATCTTCACGTCGTCCGGGCTGGCCTTATAGAGGATGGACATCATCAGCGAGTTGATGAACACGCTCTTACCGGTTCCAGTCGACCCGGCGATCAGCAGGTGCGGCATCGCCGCCAGATCGGTGACGCGCATGCGCCCGTGCAAGTCTCGCCCCATGGCCAGCGTGAGCTTGCTGGGCGAATTGAGGAATTCCGGCGCTTCGATGATTTCGCGGAGCGCGATGGTTTGCCGGTTGATGTTGGGCACTTCGATGCCGATGGTGGACTTGCCCGGGATGCGCTCGATCAAAATGGATTCCGCTTGCAGCGCCAGGCACAAATCCTCAGTAAGGCCGATGATTCGGCTGTACTTGATGCCGGCGTCAGGTTTGAACTCGAAGGTGGTGACCACCGGGCCGGGATTGATCTGCGTGACGCGGCCATGAATATCGAATTCCAGGCACTTGTCTTCGATGGCGCGCGCGCGGATTTTTAATTCGTCTTCATCGATCTTCTGGCTACGTTCCCCCTCGCGCAGCAAAGAAACGGAAGGCAGCTTGTAATGGGTGCTGCCTTTGGCGATCTTCGGCTCGCCGGATTTCCTGGCGGAAACTTTGTCCCTTTTCTCGGCGTCGAGAAACAGAATGGGGACTTTTCGCGAGTCGCGCGGCTTCTCGTCTTCCTTTTCGGAGTCAAAGATATCGCTCTCATCCGCGACTTGTATCGAGCCTTGCGGTTCGGGCGGCAGCGCCGCGGAGCCAAACTGATTCACCGGCTTGCGGCCGGAAATGCGAGTTTCTTCGACGCGGCGCCGATTACTCTCTTGCTCCCGCCGATCGCGCCAATCGTGCCAGCGCGCTTGCGCTTTTTGGAGCAGGCCCAGCTTTTCCACCGCGCTCAGCGGCCCCTTGGTGCTTTTCGCCCAGGCGTGCGTTCCAGCGAAGGAAAAACTGGTGGTCATGAAAAGCGAAGTAAGGAAAAAGGCGAAGGCAATCAGGCTGGCGCCCCAGAAATTAAATCCAGCCTGCAGGCTGCCGGACAAAACCGTGCCCAGCATCCCGCCAGGGGGCAGTCCGCGTACCTCCGGAAAATGCCAAAGCGAGAGCAGCGAAGGCAGCGAAAGCAGCAGCAACACGTAGCCGAAAATAGTGGCCAGTTGCGAATTGATGGTTCGGCTGCGAAACCACTTCCAGCCCAGGATCAGGATGGCCGCTGGAAGCAGAAACGCCGCGAAGCCGAAGACCTGGAAAAGAAAATCGGCACTGTACGCTCCCACCGGACCGATCCAGTTGTGGGCCAGCGGGCCGTCTGCGGGCGGCGCGGAGACGTTAAAGGCCACGTCATGCGGGGAATAGGAGATTAAGGACAGCGCTACCAGCACTGCCAGGATCATGAACAGGAAACCGATCAGCTCATTGAGCCGCTTGTTTTCGGTCGGAGTCAGAAGGCGCACAAAATTCTCCTCAGTCTTTGGGGAAGGCTGAGAGCCACGGGATGGATGCGTTGGCGCTATCGCGCACCCACCTTCAGGAAAGCCAAAAGCAATACGATGATACCAAACACCAGGCGGTAGACAATGAATACTTTGAGCGTGCGTGTCTGCAGGTAGCGCAGGAAAAAAACGATGACGAAATAGCCGGCCACACCAGAAACGAGAATGCTGATGGCCAGCGTGGAGAGCGGAAGATCCAGCCCGCCGGCTTTGTGAACCTTGATCAGTTTGGGCAATTCCGTGAGCACCGCGCCGGAAATGACCGGCGCCGACAACAAGAACGAGAAGCGGGTGGCGGCTTCCCGGGTGAAATGGCGAAACAGGCCGGCGGTAATGGTTATGCCGGAGCGCGACACTCCCGGCCAAAGAGCGAGGGCCTGCGCGGAGCCGATGCTGACGGCGTCGCCCATGTTGGAGTCCTCGATCTTTCGAGTGAGATTAGCGCGGGAGTCCGCCCACCACATCAACAAGGCGACGCCCACCAAGGAAACGCCAATAATCATAGGCGTGCGCAACTGGTCTTCAATCTGATGATGAAAAAGTTTGCCGATGATGGCGGCGGGAATCGTTCCCACGATCATGTACCAGAACAGGCGGCGGTGGTGCGCGACCTCTTCTGGCGGCGCAGCGGCGGGATATTTCAGGCCCACGCCGCATAGGATCAGTTTCAGCCAGTCTTTGAAAAAGTACAAAATGACCGCCAGCAGCGTTCCCGCGTGAAGCGCGACGTCGAACGCCATGCCGGGGTCTTGCCAGTGCAACAGCCACGGAAACAGGATCAGGTGCGCGGTGCTGCTGACGGGAAGAAATTCGGTGAGCGCTTGCACGAGTGCAAGAACAATCGCCTGGATGAGCGGCATGCTTGCTAGGGTTCCTTTTGGACCGCCCCGTCCATCGCAGGGGCGAGCATGATTTTGCGCATTTCGTAGGCGTCCAGCCGGCCCAGGTAATAGCGCTTGAGCGTTGCAGCAACAACATAACCGCGGCGCTGCCAGAAGGCAACGCCGGCATCGTTATCGGTTGCGGTTTCCAGCAGCACGGTGCGCACACCGCGCAACGCTAAATTTCGTTCGCTTTCCGCCAATAGAGCGGAGGCGATGCCTTGCCGCCGGGATTTTTCCGCCACGTCCAGCGTAATGACATGCGCCAGTGGTGGATTTTCCTCGGTAAGAATAAATCCCGCGATGTGCGCGTCGGCCATTGCCACCAGACAATCCGCCGAGCGCAAAGAAAGAAAGTAGCGAAGCGTGGTCCTGGAGTACGAGATCCCGGCAGGGAAGCAAGCCTGATCCAGCCGAAACAGCGTAGAAAAGTCCCGCGGATCGTAAGCGCGAAGCACCGGAGCCATGGGCCCGATTCTACGCCGTCTGCGGCCCTTCGAGGAATTTCGCGGCGCAAACGACTCACAGTCCAGACTGGCTGTGTTACCAGGGGCATGAGATATAATCGCGCGGCTGGTTTTACCGGGAGAATTCATGAAGGTCATTAACGGGATTCGCTGTGTGGGGTTGCTCGCGCTTGGCGTTGGCGGACTGGTTGGCTGCACGGCGTCACGAGCGCAAGCAGGTGCGTCGCAATCGAACGCCGCGGTGTTGCCAAGTGAAACGCCGGCCCGGCTCGAGCCGGTTTCCACCGGCTTCGACTATGTGCGCCGCGAAGTGATGATCCCCATGCGCGACAAGGTCAAACTGCACACCGTCATCCTTGTGCCGAAGGGCGCGAAGAACGCCGGAATTTTGCTGACGCGCACGCCGTATGACGCTAATGCGCAGACCGATCACGGCAGCGCGCACCTCGGGCCGACGCTGCGCGGGTACGACAACGCCACCGAAGTCATCATCGAGGGCGGATACATTCGCGTGGTGCAGGACGTTCGCGGCAAACACGGCTCGGAAGGGGACTACGTGATGACCCGGCCGCTGCGCGGGCCGCTAAATCCCACGCCTGTGGATCATGCGACGGACACCTATGACACGATTGATTGGCTAGTGAAAAATATTCCGGAGAGCAACGGGCGCGTGGGCATTCTGGGAATTTCGTACGATGGATTTTTGCCGCTGATGGCACTGGTGAATCCGCATCCGGCGCTGAAGGTTTCCGTGCCCATGAATCCGATGGTCGACGGATGGATGGGCGACGACTGGTTCCACAACGGGGCGTTTCGCGAGCAGGGCATGTCCTACATCTATGAGCAAGAAGCCACGCGAGGTAATACGGCGAACTGGTGGGTCAGCCATTTCGACGATTACGACGAATTCATGGCCGCGGGCTCTGCGGGAGAATTGGGCCGGCAGCATGGGCTCGAGCAAGTCGGCTTCTGGCGAAAGTTACTGGAGCATCCGAGCTATGACGCGTGGTGGCAGCAGCAAGCCATGGACAAAATTCTAGGCGCGCAGCCGCTGAAGGTGCCGGTGATGCTCGTGCACAGTTTGTGGGATCAGGAGGACATCTACGGCGCTACCGCGGTGTACAAAGCCATCAAGCCGAAGGACACGGGCAACGATAAAGTTTTTCTGGTGCTGGGACCGTGGCATCACGGGCAGGAAATCGGGGATGGCAGCTCGCTGGGCCCGGTGAAGTTTGGCAGCGACACCGGGCTTTATTTCCAGCGCGAGATTTTGGCGCCCTTTCTCGCGCAGTACTTAAAGGATGGCGCGCCGAAAGCGGATGTAGCGCCAGTGGCGGCGTTTGAAACGGGAACAGACAAGTGGTTGCGCCTCTCGAGTTGGCCGTCTGGATGCCCAAGCGGTTGTACCGTAAAGCCGATGCCCGTTCGTCTTTGGTGGGGCCGAAAGCTAGTTCTTCCGGGGGAAGGTGCAGGCTATGGCGGGACCGCGCATCCGCAGCTGCCGGATTACGAGGAATACGTTTCCGATCCGGCGAAGCCAGTACCCTTCGTCTCGCGTCCGGTTCACACCAATGACGCGGCAGGAGGGGAGACCTGGCGCAAGTGGCTGGTCAGCGATCAGCGCGAAGCTTCGGGGCGGACAGATGTGCTTGCGTACATGTCGGACGTGCTGACCGCTCCGTTAAAAATCAGCGGACAGCCAGTAGTAAATTTGACGGCTTCCACGAGCGGAACCGATTCCGATTGGGTGGTGAAAGTAATCGACGTGTATCCGGATGAAGTCGCGGGACAGCCCACAATGGGCGGATATCAACTCATGATTTCCGCGGATATTTTCCGCGGGCGCTATCGCGAAAGTCTGGAGACGCCCAAAGCGATCGCCGCGGACAAGCCGCTGCTCTACAAATTCGATCTGCCGACCGCCAACCACGTATTCTTGCCGGGCCACAAAGTTATGGTGCACGTGCAGTCGAGTTGGTTTCCGCTGTACGACCGCAACCCGCAGACCTTCGTGCAAAATATTTTCTGGGCCAAGCCCGATGACTATCGTAAGGCCACACAGCGCGTGTACCACACAAGCTTTGTCGAGTTGCCGGTGGTGGCGGGCAACTAGCGACACGCAGCGTAGCGCCCGCTTCAGAAAGCGGGCGCTACGTCCGAATGTAGACCGGTCAGGCCAATCTGAAGATGGGCCACTACACGCTTGACACCGCCGGACTGCTGACCTATGGTCTTGACGAAAAGACAAATCGGGAATCCGCCTATTCCCAGCCTACCCCAAGGATTTCCGATTGGGAGGTTCCTCATGCCGTTGGATATCACGACGTTCACCCTAGTAGACAAGCCGACCACTTTGAAGGAAAGCCTGGCGATATTGGAGCGGGACGATTACCGCTGCGTGTATTGCGGGCTGGATGGAAGAGCCACTTTCGAGAATGCGCTGGTGATGCGCGTGGACTTTGTCGTTCCACGAGCGAAGAAGGGCAAAAAAAAACCGGCCAACCTGGTGGCCTGCTGCGGCCCCTGCAACACGATTAAGGGCACGCGAGTGTACAAGAGTTTTGACGACGCGAAAGAATACGTGCTGGCGCGACGCATGGAATTGCGGAGAGGGTGGGAGGCCAAGCAGGCGCGGCCCGCTGCTAAGGCGGCGAAGGCGTAACGGCGGCCGCCGGGAACCGCGAATCTGCCTACAGGTGTGAATTGTGCCGAGAAAGGGCGCAGCAATGCTGCGCCCCTACCGGCGGCATCGTCACAGCTTGACGGTGACGGTTTTTACTTCGGTGTAATTGGCCAGGCCGTATTCGCCTAGTTCGCGGCCGATGCCGGATTGCTTGAATCCGCCAAACGGAGCGGCGGCATCGAAGACGTCGTAGCAGTTCACCCACACGGTGCCGGCGCGGACGCCGTCGGCGATGGCGTGGGCCTTGGAGATGTCCTTGGTCCAGACGGCGGCGGCCAGGCCGTAGAGCGTTTTGTTGGCGCGCTCGACCACGTCGCTGGTGTCCTTGAATTTGAGGATGGACATCACCGGGCCGAATATTTCTTCCTGGGCGATCTTCATGTCGTCTTTAACGTCGGCAAAAACGGTGGGCTCAATGAAAAAGCCCTTGTCGCCGACGCGATTGCCGCCGGCGACGAGCTTGGCGTTTTCCTTCTTGCCGGCGTCGATGTAGCCCATGACTTTGTCGAACTGATCTTTGTCGACCTGCGGGCCTTGCTCGGTATTTTTATCGAACGGATTGCCGACGGTGCGCTTCTTGGCGCGCGCGGCGCTTTTCTCGACGAATTCGTCGTAGGCTTTTTCCTCGACGTACGTGCGCGAGCCGGCGCAACAGCACTGACCCTGGTTGAAGAAGAGCGCGAAGTGCGCGCCTTCGATGGCTTTCTCCATGTCGGCGTCCGCGAAAACGATATTGGGGCTCTTGCCGCCCAGTTCGAGGGTGACCCGCTTGAGGTTGGAATCCGCAGCGGCGCGCATGATGAGGTGGCCGACTTCGGTCGAACCGGTGAAGGCGACTTTGTCCACGTCCATGTGGCGCGCGATGGCGGCGCCCGCAGTGGGCCCGTAGCCGGGAAGAAGATTCAGCACGCCGGGAGGGAACCCGGCTTCCAGAGCGAGTTCGCCGATGCGCAGGGCAGTGAGCGGTGTTTGCTCGGCGGGCTTCATCACCACGGTGCAGCCGGAGGCCAGCGCGGGCCCGAGCTTCCACGCTTGCATCAGCATGGGGAAATTCCACGGGATGATCTGGCCAACGACGCCGACGGGTTCGTGCTTGGTGTAGCAAAAATAGGGGCCGTTGACGGGGATGGTCTTGCCCTGAATTTTGTCGGCCCAGCCGGCGAAATAGCGGTAGCACGCGATGGTGAGGTTGACATCGGCGGCGCGCGCTACGTGATAAGGCTTGCCGTTGTCCAGCGATTCGAGTTGGGCCAGCTCGTCGGCGTTTTTCTCGATGAGGTCGGCGAGCTTGTACATGAGCAGGCCGCGTTGCGAGGCCGACATTTTCTTCCAGGCGCCCTTCTCGAAAGCGGCGCGGGCCGCGCTTACGGCCTTATCGACGTCGGGAGCGTCAGCCTCAGCGACCTGAGTAATAACCTCGCCATTGGCCGGATTGATGGTCGGAAACGTTTTGCCGGATGCGCTGCTGACCCATTGGCCGTTGATGAGAAGTTTGGTGGCGTTGACTTTGACATTGGGTTCAATCGCGGTGGTTGCTGTTGCCATGAAGCCTCCTAATTTTGGTTCGCGCGCGTAGGTGGGTGCGGAGCGCTACCCTTTGTTTTGCTCCGCTGGGCGCGAACTCATTGTTGAGTGGGCATCGTACACCTGGGGGAAGAATAGAACAAGAGAACCTCAAGAGCGGAAAAAATCGGGTCCCTGGCGTTGCCGGTCCGCGCAGATGCGCTCGCGAGGAAAGAGGGTCGCGGGTCAGAGAGGGCTCTTACCTGGTACGAAATAAGCGAAAAAGCAGGGGAAGCGCCCGCCAACGGCCGGCAGCCACGACATTTCATGGCGCAAACATTTTCTCAAGATCCGTCGGCAGGGTCAGTGAAAATGGCAGGATTCGGGGTTGGATGCGGGGAGGACACGGCGGAGCGAGTTACGTAGGCGGCGAGCGTCAGGCTGGAGGTGAGCAGGAGACCTGCGAGGAAATAGGGGGCTCCGGGGAAGTGGACGGAGATGCTCGGCGAAATCGCGATGGCCAAGACTTGGGTAAACAAAAGTGGACCGATCATGCCGGCGATGGCGCGGATGCTGTTGATGGCGCCTTGGAGCTTGCCTTGAGACGTCGGATCAACGCGACGTGACATTAGCGACTGCACGGAAGGGCCGGCGATGCCCCAGAGGCCGAGAAAGGGAATCGCGGAGAGAAACATCCAGGGACGCGGGGCGAAGGCGAAGCTCAGGAAACCCAGCGTTCCGAAGGTGAGGCCGGACAGGACGCTGCGGCGCTCGCCGAAACGGCGGACGAAGGGGCCGACGAGCATGCCGGAGACGATGCTGGTGCTGACGCCGACGACGGCTAAGGCGAGGCCGACATCACGTTCGGTCCAGGCGTAGCGATATTGGGTGTAGAGGACGAATACGGCCGGAAGCGATTGCTGCGCGAGATAGAACAGGGTCATGACGGTGGCGAGGCCGAAGAGTTGGGGATGCGAGCGGAGCAAACTGAGAGAGCCGAGCGGGTTGGCCATGTGCCAGGCGGATTTCGAGCGGCGCTCCTTGGGAAGAGATTCAGGGAGAACAAAGAAACCGTAGGCGGCGTTGGCCAGGCTGAGCGCGGCTGCGGCCCAGAAAGGCAAACGCAGATTAACGTTGCCGAGAAATCCGCCAACGGCCGGTCCGATGATGAAGCCCATGCCGAAGGAAGCGGCGAGATAGCCGAATTGCTTGGCGCGTTTTTCGGGGGGAGTTACGTCGGTGACGTAGGCGAAGGCGCTGGAGATATTGGAGGCGGTGATGCCGGAAATGATGCGGCCGACGAGCAGCCATTTGAGGGAGGGCGCGAGGGCCATGAAGATGTAGTCGAGGCCGAGGCCGAAGCAGGAGATGAGGATGACTGGACGGCGGCCGAAGCGGTCGGACCAGGCGCCGAGAATCGGAGAGAAAATGAATTGCATTAGCGCCCAGGCAAATCCGAAATAGCCGGTGATGGCGGCGGCGCGGGCGATGTTGCCGCCTTCGAATTGAATGATGAGGTTGGGGAGAACGGGGGCGATGATGCCGAAGGCCAGGAAGTCGAAGAGGACGGTGACTAGAATGAAGATGAAAGCGGCTTGGCTGGATTTCGGCTGAGAGTTTACGGGGGCGTTGGCGGACAAAACTGGCTCCTAAGGAAGAAAGATTGTAGCGGGGAACGGGAATTGGCGACACAGGATTCCGTGCGCGGAAACAGGATGTGGGAAGAACACAGACTCGCTCGGTGGGCGCGTCGCTCGGTGAGTCGCGCCCTTCCTTATTTCAGGATAAACCGAAGCGCGGCCCCTACGATGGCTGGGGCGGATTATACCTCGAGGATTACTGGGAGGATTAGGGGGCGCTTGGAGGTTTGTTTGTTGATGTAGCGCTTCAGGTCGACGCGGATTTTTTCTTTGATTACCGACCAGTCGGATTTTTCTTCGGCGTTGGATTGCTCGACGGTTTTCAGGACGATATCGCGGGCGCCGGCGAGGAACTCGGTACCGTTGTCGCTGAACATGCCGCGGGTGACGATTTCGGGTTGCGACTCCATGCGACCGGTGTGCTTGTCGATGGCGATGATGGGGACGACGACGCCGTCTTCGGAAAGATGCTTGCGATCGCGGATGACGACCTCCTCGATTTCTTCGAGGGAGCCGGAATCGACGCAGACGCGGCCGGCCGTTACGGGATCGCGGCGGTAGGCGCCGTCTTCGGTGAATTCGAGGGTGTAGCCGTCTTCGAGAACGAGGATTTCCCCGGAGACGCAACCAAGTTGATGGGCAAGAGCGGCATGGCGGAAGAGATGGCGATATTCGCCGTGAACGGGAATGAAATATTTCGGTTTCACGAGTTGTAGGACGAGTTTCTGCTCTTCCTGGCTGGCGTGGCCGGAAACGTGAATGGTGCCGCCGGAATTGTCGTAATAGACCAGGGCGCGGCGGCGGAACATGTGGTCGAGCATGCGAAAGATGGCTTTTTCGTTTCCAGGGATGATGCGGGCGGAGAGGATGACGCTATCGTTTTCGTCGACGGAGACGAAGCGATGATTGTCCACCGCGATGCGGGAGAGCGAGGACATGGGCTCGGCCTGGCTGCCGCTGGCGAGAATGAGCAGGCGCTTGGGATCGAAACCGCGAATATCTTGCGGGCGAACGACCATGCCGTCGGGGATGCGGAGATATTCGAGGGAGTGAGCGATCTCGACGTTGTCGACCATGCTGCGGCCGACGAAGGCGACTTTGCGGCCGACGCGGGCGGCGATGTCGATCACTTGCTGGATGCGATGGATGGAGGAAGCGAAGCAGGAAAGGATGACGCGGCGCGGGGCGGAGCGGCAAAGTTCTTCGATGCGGGGAATGACGTTGCGCTCGGAGCCGGTGAAGCCGGGGCGCTCGACGTTAGTAGAGTCGGAGAAAAGAGCGAGAACGCCTTCGTGGCCGTAGCGCGCGAAAGCGTGAAGGTCGAAGGGAGCGCCGCCAACGGGAGTCTGGTCGATCTTGAAATCGCCGGTGTGAAGGATGACGCCGAGGGGAGTGCGAACGGCGAGGGCGACGCAGTCGATGGTGCTATGGGTTACCGGGATGAATTCGATCTCAAAGGGGCCGATTTCGACCAGGCGGCCTCCGGGGATGACCTCGCGAAGGGTCGTCGATTGGAGGAGGCCGGCTTCATCAAGGCGTTTTTTTACCAGGGCGAGGGTGAAACGGGTGCCGTAGACGGGCACGTTGAGATCGCGAAGGATGTAGGGGAGCGCACCGATATGGTCTTCGTGACCGTGAGTCAAGACGATGGCGCGGACATGGGCGCGATTCTGCTTGAGGTAAGTGGTGTCGGGAATGACCAGGTCGACGCCGAGAAGTTCCGATTCGGGGAACATCATGCCGGCGTCGATGACCAGGATGTCGTCGCCGAATCGCAAGGCCATCATGTTCATGCCGAATTCGCCGAGGCCGCCTAGCGGAATGGCGGTTAGGGATTGCGCGGGTTTGCTCAAGAAGGAGGAGTCTCCACAGTGTAATAGGGAATCGTATCACAGCGGCGAGATGTTCGAGATTTTAGTGGGGAAAGCAAGAGATAGCGCAGAGCCGGAACGAATAGCCGTCCTTCGGCTTTGCTCGGGACAACAGCTTTACGATACGCGATTTTGCCGGAGACTACGCAGGCGTCCGTATGGCCTGGATACCCGACAACTGAACCGCCGGATTGCAAGGTTAGGTGCCGGAGCTGAAGAGATGGGCGATGGCGACGATGATCACGGCGCCTAAGGTGGCGGCGGCGAGGCTGTAGAGGAAGCTGTCGGCGTGGCTGACGATGCCAAGCTTGGTGAAGATCCACCCGCCCAGGACGCCGCCAATCAAACCGAGAACAATGTCGGTAATGCAGCCAAATCCTTTGCCGCGGGAAATTTTTCCGGCCAGCCATCCGGCGAGAAGACCGAGCACTAGCCAGCCGATAAGAGAGCGAGTTTCGATTTGAACGTAGCGAACGTGGGTTTGCAGTAGCAATGCGAGCATGAAGTCTCCTTGGAGAGGTGGAGAGACAGTTGAGCCTTGTGCGTTCTGGGAATGGGCATTCTATCGCAAGTGGAGGATAAAGAAAGAAAAAGAAAAGCAGGTCCCTCGCTTCGCCTGCCTGCGGCGGGCAGGCGCGTGGTGACGGCAACGCGAGCCCACCTGCAATAGTAGAAAGTTAGTGGGAAGGTCAGGCGCCGGCGGGTTGCTGTTGGGTCAGGCAGTGGAGGGTGCCGAGGCCGAGAACGAGGTCGCGGCAGGCGATGCCGACGACTTCGCGGCCGGGGAAGAGGGCCGAAAGAGAGTTGAGGGCCACGCGATCATTCGGGTCGTTAAAGGTCGGGACGATGACCAGTTTGTTGGCGATGTAGAAGTTGGCATAGCTGGCGGGGAGGCGCTGGTTGTCGAAAAAGATGGGGGCTGGCATGGGAAGAGTTTCGATGCGGAAGGGGCGGCTGTTGAGATCCTTCATGGATTTGAGGAGAGCGAGATTTTCCTGGAGCGGAACGTAGTTGGCGTCGTGAGGATTTTGCTCGACGACAGTGACGATGGTGGTGGGGCTGACGAAGCGGGCCAGATCGTCAACGTGGCCGTGAGTATCGTCGCCGGCAATTCCATTGTTCAGCCAAAGAACCTGGGTGACGCCGAGATAGTCGCGGAAGACGTGGGCATAGTCTTCGCGAGTGAACCCGTGATTGCGCTGCTGCCGTTTGCTGAGCAGGCATTCTTCGGTGGTGAGCAGGGAGCCGCGGCCGTTGACGTCGATGCTGCCGCCTTCGAGGACGACGCGGCGGCCTTTGTAGCTGGGCTGCCATAGTAAGCGCTGAAGTTTCTTATTTGCGTTGGTGACGGCCAGGGCGTCTTTTTTGTGATTGCTGTATTTGGCCCAGCCGTTGAAGAGCCAGTGGGTGTAGGCAACTTCACCGGCCGCGCTGCGGACGCAGATGGGACCGGAGTCGCGCATCCAGCCGCGATCGGTGGGGACACGGAAGAAATCGACGGCGGAAAGGTTGACGCCTGATTTCTTGAGAATGTCGCGGGCGTGCGATTCAGCGGCGCGATTTTGCACCAAAAGATACACGCGCTCGACGCGGGCGAGTTGGCGAACGATTTCCGCATAAGCCCAGGGGATGGCGGGAAATTTTCCGGGCCAGTCGGTTTTCTCATGCGGCCAACCGAGCCAGGTGGCTTCGTGATGTTCCCATTCGGCGGGCATCCAGAGACCACGTTCGAAGGGAGTAGAGTCGTTGGGTGGAGATGACACGCGCTTATTCGCCTAACCAGCGATTCAAGATCGGGCCGTACGCGTCGATGCGGCGATCGCGCAGAAAGGGCCAATTGCGGCGGGTGTCTTCGCTCTTGGCGGGGTCGCACTCGACGACCAGGATTTCCTCTTTATCGTTGGAAGCTTCGGAGACGATCTGGCCGAAGGGGTCGGCCACAAACGAATTTCCCCAAAAATCGAGGCCGGAATCGCCGTTGGCGGGTTGGCCCTCGAAGCCCACGCGATTGACGACCGCGACGTAGACGCCATTGGCGATGGCGTGAGCGCGCTGAATGGTTTTCCAGGCGTCGAGCTGCACCGCGCCGAATTCGCTTTTTTCGTGGGGATGCCAGCCGATGCTGGTGGGATAAAAGATGACCTGCGCGCCGCTGAGAGCGGTGACGCGGGAGCCTTCCGGATACCACTGGTCCCAGCAGATTTGCACGCCAATTTTGCCGTATTGCGTCTGGAAATTGGGAAAACCCAGATCGCCGGGAGTAAAATAAAATTTTTCGTAGTAGAGGGGATCATCGGGGATATGCATTTTGCGGTATTTGCCCAGGAAGCTGCCGTCGGCATCCAGCACGGCGCAGGTGTTGTGGTAGACGCCGGCGGCGCGGCGCTCGAAAAGAGAGACCACCAGCACGACTTTCTTTTCTTTGGCAATTTTCGCCAATGCATCGGTGACGGGGCCGGGCACGGGCTCGGCGAGATCGAAAAGGGCTGCGTCTTCCTTGCGGCAGAAGTATTGGCTACGAAAAAGTTCATGTAATGAGATGATTTGTGCGCCGCGCGCCGCAGCTTCACGGATTTTATCGGTCGCGCGGGAAAGATTTTCCCCGGCGTTGGCGGTGCAGCGCATCTGAACGAGCCCGACCGTAAATTTGTTGGACATGAAATTTAGTTTAACATCCAGCGCAGGCGGCGGCGAGTGTGCGGTCGATTCTCTGTATATGGAGCAACAAAGCGTTAGTGAAGAAAAAATAAGCGTGAAACTCTGAAACCGTGATAAAAAACAGTTGCAAATTTTTTCCGGGGGAGAAAATGCCGAAGCAGCGGAAGAAAACGGTCACGGGTCGCGTGCTACATGATCCCGTGAAGGACAAGCTGCGGCCAATGTTTCCACTGGATTTGTCGAAATGCCGCACGGTGGACGAATTGGTGCGGGCCATGGGGAATACGGCGTTCACCGGGCGACAGATTGGAGACGCCGCGGACGTTGTGGAGGCCATGGCGTGCGATAAAGATTGTTTCGTGGTGATGACGCTTTCCGGGGCGTTGACGGTGGCGAAGATGGGGCTGGTGTTCTGCGATTTGATCGAGTCGGGAGTGGTGAACGCGATTGTTTCGACCGGCGCGTTGATGGCGCACGGGTTGGTAGAGGCCACCGGGCTTTCCCATTTTCGATACAACCCGAAGATGGACGACAAGGAGTTGTTCGAAGCGGGGTACAACCGCGTTTACGATTCGCTGGAACCGGAGACCAACCTGGATCATGTGGAAGACGTGATGGATGAGATTTTAAACAATTGGGATGCGGAGGAAGTGGTATGCAGCTGGAAGCTGCATCGCAAGATTGGCGAATACTTGCACAAGGGATTTCCCGGGCGGGGAATATTGAAATCGGCGTATCAACATAATGTGCCGGTGTTTGTGCCGGCATTCAGCGATTCGGAGTTAGGAATCGATTTCGCGCTGCACAAAATTGCTCGGCAAGATGCCAAGCGGCCGCTCTTGCGGTTTGATCCGTTCGAAGATTTCGAGAAATTTGCGGGGACCATGCTAGCTACCAAACGGATGGGAATTTTTACAATTGGCGGGGGAGTGCCGCGCAACTGGTCGCAACAATTTGGCGTTTACGCGGAACTGCTGGCCCGGCGCGGGTACCGCAAGATGCCGCTAAAGCGCTACAACTATGGCGTGCGCGTTTGCCCGGAACCGGTGCACTGGGGCGGGCTCAGTGGGAGCACTTATACCGAGGCGGTCTCTTGGGGCAAATTTGTGCCACCGGAAGAGGGCGGGCGCTTTGCCGAAGTATTTGACGATGCAACCGTGGCGCTGCCCTTGATTGTGGGTGCGGTGCTGGAACGGATTGGATATTTCAAGCGCGGGAACGGCAAGTAGCCGGATAGTTAGTCGTCCTCGCCGATCAAGATGGCGGCGCCGAGGACGGTGGTCCACAGGCCGCGCTTGTCGCCAACGGCGGATTGGGTGACATTGAGAGTGCGGACAATTTTGTTGGAGATGCGGTAAACCTCTTTTTTTTCGTCCCAGGAAAGATCCGGATCAAATTCCACGTTCAGCGTGGTCGCCAGCATTTCGGCGGCGAGTTCTTCGGCATATTCACCGGCGACTTCTTCGGTTTCGCCGAAGGAATGATGCTCGGAAAGGTAGCCGTACATGGATTTGTCGCTCGGAAGGGCCAGTCCGATGCTGGCGGCGATGAGGCGGTGCGGTTCCTTGGTGGAATTCTCGCTGATGACGGTGAAGGCCACCTGGCCGGGTTTGATGTGCTTCAGGCCTTCGCTGCGCGAGATCAATTTGCAATTCGGCGGAAAAATGGAAGAGACGCGCACGATGTTGCAGGCCGCGATGCCCGCGTTGCGAAGCGCGAGCTCGAAGCTGGAGAGCCTTTCGCGATGTTTACCGACGCCTTTGGTGAGAAATATTTTCTTCGCGACGAACGCCATGGTGCCGGTGTGCGGTGCCTCCGTGGGAATGTGACGTCAGGAAAATTTTGTGCTGTGGAAAAGTAGCAAGAAGGTTTTGGTGTGTCAATCCAATTCCGAGCATCGCGGGAAAGTTTTGTCCGGAAAAAACGAGCGGGATACAAAATTGCGCGAAGGCGCAGCCAGTAAGCGGTGAGCTGGAAATGGCGCAAACTTGCAACGCGTTTGGCAACTCCCTATACTGAATTTGCCGCGATTCATCGGTGGCGCAGGCAATGACGCGGCGGAGAGGGCATGTCTGCCACGGCAACCCGGCCTGAAACCAGTTACCTCCTTCGCAAACTTCATTCCTTAAGCGGCATTGTTCCAGTTGGCGCATTCTTGACGGAACATTTCTGGTCCAACAGCGCGGCGCTGGTCAGCGCGCAAAAATACAACGAGACATCGCAGGAGCTGCAGACCATTCCGTACCGGGTGCTGGTGGAATGGGCGTTCATTTTTTTGCCGATTCTGTATCACGGCGGTTACGGCGTTTATATCTGGCTGCGCGGCGAATCGAACGTTTCGCAATATCCGTGGGTAAAAAATTGGGTTTACGTGTTCCAGCGCTATACGGGGCTGATCGCGTTTGCGTATATCGGGTGGCACGTTTACACCCAACGCTGGCTGACCCACGGGATGTCTACGTATGCCGGGATGGCTGCGCAATTAGTGAATCCGTGGGCGCTGGCGTTCATGCTGGTGGGAGTGGTGGCCTCCTCGTTTCATCTGGGTGTGGGGATTTGGAATTTTCTCTGCAAATGGGGGCTGGCGGCGACGGTGCGGGCGCAGCGAACGGCCGGACAGTTGGGCGCGGCGGTGGGAGTGGTATTTAGCTGCGTGGGAGTTTTGATCGTACTGTGTTTTCGATTTGACTGGCACCCGTTTGCCGCCTACCTGACACAAAGATGAGACAGCCGAAAATTATCGTGGTAGGCGGCGGATTGGCTGGCCTGATGGCGACCATCAAGGTTGCCGAGGCCGGTGTTCCGGTGGAGTTATTTTCGATTGTGCCGGTAAAGCGCTCGCATTCGGTGTGCGCGCAGGGCGGGATCAATGCGGCGAAAAATCAGAAGGGCGAAGGCGATACCACGCAGAAGCATTTTGACGACACGATTTATGGCGGCGATTTTCTGGCCAATCAGCCGTTGGTGAAGCGGATGTGTGAAGCGGCGCCGGGAATTATCGATCTGCTGGACCGCATGGGAGTGATGTTCAATCGCACGCCAGAGGGATTGCTGGATTACCGGCGCTTTGGCGGGACGCTGTACCACCGCACGGCCTTTGCGGGGGCGACTACCGGGCAACAGTTGCTGTACGCGCTGGATGAGCAGGTACGGCGGCATGAGTCCGAGGGACGGGTGGTGAAGAGGGAAGGCTGGTCGTTCTTGTCGGCGGTGATCGACGACGGAGGCGTCGGGCGTGGAATCTGCGCCATGGATTTGCGGTCGATGGAAGTGAAGACGTTTGCGGCGGACGCGGTCATTTTCTGCACCGGGGGAATTGGGGCGATTTTCGGACGCTCGACGAATTCGGTGGTGTGCACCGGCTCGGCACAGTCGGCGCTATTTCAGCAGGGCGTCGACTATGCGAACGGTGAATTTATACAGGTGCACCCGACGGCGATACCGGGAGAAGACAAGCTGCGTTTAATGAGCGAATCGGCGCGCGGGGAAGGCGGGCGGGTGTGGGTGCCGCGTAATCCTGCGGAGAAGCGCGCTGCAAAAACCGTGCCTGAGGCGGAACGCTTTTATTTCCTGGAAGAGTGGTATCCAAAGTACGGAAATCTGGTTCCCCGAGACATTGCCACGCGCGCGATTCATCGCATTGTGTATCAGGAGAAGCTGGGGATCGCCGGGCAGGCCGCGGTATACCTGGATGTGACGCACATTCCGCGCGAGACGCTGGACCGCAAGCTGGAAGGCATACTGGAGATTTACGAAAAGTTTTTGGGCGTGGACCCGCGCCAAGAGCCGATGAAAGTATTTCCGGCGATGCATTACACCATGGGCGGGCTGTGGGTAAACGGGGAAGATCAGGCGACCAACGTGCCGGGAATTTATGCGGCGGGCGAATGCGAATATCAGTATCACGGTGCGAACCGGCTGGGCGCGAATTCGCTGGTATCCTGCATATTTGGCGGCGGCATTGCGGGGCCCGCGGCGGTTAAATATGCACGCAGCCTGGAGAAAGGGACCGAGGCGGTAGAAGCAAGCGTTTTCGCGCACGAGCAAAAACGACAGGAAGCCATGAACCGGGCGCTGGTGTCCCAGCAAGGCTCGGAGAATCCGATCACCATCTGGAAAGAGCTGGGCGCGATCATGACCGAGCATGTGACCGTAACGCGCATCAACAAGAATCTGGAAAGCGCGAATGCCAAACTTGCGGAGCTGCAAGCGCGGTATAAGAAGATCAATCTAAGCGACCGTACCATGTGGTCGAACCAGACGCTGAACTTTGCGCGAGAGCTGGGCAACATGCTGATTCTGGCGCGGGTGATTACGCTTGGAGCGCTGTGCCGCAATGAGTCGCGCGGGGCGCACTACAAGCCGGATTTTCCGGAGCGCGATGACGCCAATTGGCTGAAGACTACGCTGGCGAAATGGGTGAACCAAGACGTGCAACTTGCGTACGACCCGGTGGACATCTCGCAGATTCCACCGCGGCCGCGCCGGTACGACGCGGCGAAGTAACTGTCTGAGGGCGGCAGATGGCAGAAGGTAAGAAAGTCATTCTCAAGATCAAGCGGCAAGCCAGCACGAAAGACGCGGCGCGCTGGGAGGAATTTGCGCTGCATTGGCGGCCGTCCATGAACATCATCATCTGCTTGCGGGACATCGCGGAAAATCCGGTGACCAGCGAAGGCCAGCAGACCACGCCGGTCTCCTACGATTCGAATTGCCTGGAAGAGGTGTGCGGCTCATGCGCGATGCTTATCAATGGGAAGGCGCGCATGGCCTGTTCGGCGTTGGTGGATCAACTGGAGCAGCCCGTACGCATCGAGCCAATGTCTAAATTTCCGGTGGTGCGGGACCTTAGCGTGGACCGGCAATTCATGTTCGAGAGCCTGAAGCGGGTGAAAGCGTGGATTCCGATCGACGGCACCTACAACCTGGGAGAAGGCCCGCGCGTCGCGCCAGAGGTGCAGGAGAAGGCTTATCCGTTATCGCGCTGCATAACTTGCGGGAACTGCCTGGAAGTTTGTCCGCAGGTCAACGACCACAATAATTTCATGGGCGCGGCGATCTTCAGCCAAGTTCGCTTGTTCAATATGCATCCAACCGGCGCGATGCATGCCAAAGACCGCATCCAGGCGGTGATGGGACGCGGGGGCATTGAGGATTGCGCTAATGCCCAGAACTGCGTGAAGGCTTGCCCCAAGGAAATTCCGCTCACCGAATCCTTGGCGGAAATTAATCGGCAGGCGTGGAAACAGGCGCTATTGGGATGGCTGGTAGGGTAAACTCTCTCGAACAATCTGCAGGTGGAGGAGCCATGCGTCGGATTGGTGCCTTGGTTTGCGTAATAGCTTGCACGCTCGCGGCGGGGAAAATGCGCCGTGCGGCGGCGGATGAAATCGCCCAGCGGGCCCACAAATTGCACTTTTCCTCGATTGTGCTGGATACCCACGACGATACCACGCAGCGTTTCTTCACCAAGGATTTCGATCTTGGCAAGCGCAATCCGGACGGGCACGTCGATATTCCGCGTATGCGCGAAGGCGGCATGAACGCCATTTTCTTTTCCGTCTGGATCGACGGGCGAATCGTAGGGCCGGCGGCGGTGCAGAAGGCGCTCGATCAGATCGACGCGATACATCAGAATCTAAAGAAGTTCTCGAACGACATGGCTTTTGCCCGCACGGCCGCGGACGTGCGGCGGGCGCACGCGCAAGGCAAAATTGCCGCGTTGATGGGCGTCGAAGGCGGGCACATGATCGGGAACGACATTCGCATGGTGCGCATCTTTGGCGACCTGGGTGTGCGCTACATGACGCTGACGCATTTTTACAACGATGAGTGGGCGGATTCCTCGACGGATAAGCCGGCGCATAACGGATTAACCGATTTCGGCAAGGACATCGTGCGGGAAATGAACCGGCAGGGAATCATGGTGGACATTTCCCACGTTAGCGACAAGACCTTCTACGATGCGCTGGAGGTGAGCAAGGCGCCGTTGATCGCATCGCACTCGTCGTGTCGGGCGCTGTGCGACCACGCGCGCGATATGTCCGACGACATGATCAAGGCTCTGGCTGCCAAGGGCGGAGTCATCCAGATCAATTATGAAAAGAGCTTTATCGATCAGGCGTACAAGGATGCGTACGACAGGTTGACCGCGGGCGCCGGTGTGGTGGGTGTGCTCAGCGATGCCGTCAAGAAATGCGGCGATGACATCGAGTGTACGGCCAAGGCGCAAAGTGCGGCGGAGCAAAAGATGACGGACGAGGGAAAACTGCCGCACGTGAGCTGGGAGCGAATCGTGGACCACATCGACCACGCCGTTAAGCTGGCAGGAGCCGAGCACGTAGGGCTGGGTTCCGATTTTGACGGCGCGACCATGCCAGATGGAATGGAAGACTGCTCGAAGTTGCCAAAGATCACCGAAGCTCTAATGCGCAAGGGTTATTCGGATCAGGACATACGGAACATCCTGGGAGAAAACACTCTTAGAGTGATGGAGCAGGTCGAGCGTGTGAGCCACGAAATGCAAGGGGAACGCTAAAAACGAGGAAGCCTGCGGGGTGAAATGCTGCGAAGCATTGCGAGCGTTGCGGCGGTGCTGTGCGTTGCGGAGGGCGTGCTGATGGGCGCGACACCAAAACCGGACGACCTGGCGCAGCGCGCGCGCAGGCTGCACTTTTCATCGATCGTGGTGGATACCCATGACGATACGACGCAGCGATTTCTGGATGGTGACTTCGATTTGGGAACACGCAGTGCCAGCGGCAGTATCGACATTCCGCGGATGAAGGAAGGCGGGCTCGGTGCGATCTTCTTTTCCATCTGGATTCCCAGCAAGATTACAGGCGCGGAAGCGGTCAAGCAGGCCCTCGATCAAATCGACGCGGTAAGGGAGCAGGTCCGCAGGTATCCCCAGGACATCGTGCTGGTTACCACGGCGGCGGAAGTTCGCGACGCCCGCAAGCATGGAAAGATCGCTGCATTGATGGGAGTGGAAGGCGGGCACATGATCGCCAGCGACCTGGGAGTGCTGCGAATGTATGCGGCGCTGGGCGTGCGCTACATGACTTTGACCCACAGCGGCAATGATGAGTGGGCGGACGCCTCGACCGACACGGCGGCACACAACGGACTGACCGGCTTTGGCAAGGATGTAGTACGCGAAATGAACCGGCTGGGGATGATGGTGGACATCTCCCATGTCAGCGACAAGACTTTCTACGATGCCCTGGCGGTTAGCAACGCGCCGCTCATTGCGTCGCATTCCTCCTGCCGTGCGCTGTGCGATGCCAAGCGCAACATGAGCGACCAGATGATCAAGGACCTGGCGGCCAAAGGCGGCGTGATTCAGATCAATTACCACGTGGGATTTTTGAGCGAAGAGTTCATGAACGCCGATAAAGATCCCGAGATTACCAAGGCCATTGCCGCCGAAGTGGAAAAGCGCTGCGGGAGCAAGGAAGGCTGCCAGTTGATCGAAGGCGACCGCATTACCCGGGAGTATGTGCGGCAGGGCAAGCTGCCGCGGGTAGACTATACCAAGATCATCGAGCACATCGATCACGCGGTGAAGCTGGTCGGTGCCGACCACGTAGGCCTTGGCTCTGATTTTGATGGCGCGAATATGCCCTTTGGGATGGAAGATGCCACGAAATTGCCGCAGATCACCGAGGCTTTGCTGCGCAAGGGCTATTCCGAGCAGGACGTGCGCAAGATTCTGGGAGAGAATACGCTGCGGGTCATGGGGGAAGTCGAGCGGGTAAGCAAGGAAGGGAACTCCGCGAAGTAAGCGGAAATACATTAATGGCTAAGGAGTGGTGATGAATTCGAGGGACAAGGCGGGAAAAATCGCGGTTTCGCTTAAGGCTTCGGCGATTGTTGCGGCGCTGGCGATAGCAATAGCGCCGTTCGCGCAAACGTCGGCGGCGCAGAAGACCGCTGCGGCTGGGCCGGGCGCCGCCAAGAAGAGAGCGGCGACCACTGCACGAGCCTATGATCGCGCGCTTTTGCGGCCGGCCCTGCTGAAGGACAAGGCCCCGGCGGAGTATAAGGTGAAGTTTGTGACCACGCGGGGGGAGTTCACCCTTGCTGTTACCCGGGCATGGGCGCCGCTGGGCGCGGACCGCTTCTACAACCTGGTGAAGCATCATTTTTACGACAATGCGAGCATCTTTCGGGTGGTTCCGAATTTCGTCGCGCAATTCGGGATCAGCGCGTATCCCGCAGTGACCACGGCCTGGAAGTCCACGGATATTAAGGATGACCCGGTGACCCAGAGCAACAAGAAGGGGTACATCACGTTTGCCACCAGCGGTCCCAATACCCGCACGACCCAGGTGTTCATCAATCTGACCGATAATGCCCGGCTGGACAAAATGGGCTTCGCGCCATTCGGCGTGGTGGAAGGCGACGGAATGAAAGTGGTCAACATGTTCTACGACCAGTATGGCGACACTTCGGGGCCGGAACAGGACAAAATCGAATCGCAGGGGAAACCTTACGTAGATAAAGGTTGGCCCAAGCTGGATACCATCAAGTCCGCCACGTTGCTTACCAGCGTGCCGGCGACCGCGTCTAAACCAGCGCCGGCCGTGAAGAAGCCGCAGTAGCCGGGATTTTGAGAATCGCTTTTTTGCTTTGCATCAATCGATTCTTTGCATGGGCGGCGATTTGACTTTGGCCGGTTGCTAAACGTAGTCTTAAGGCTCGATGAACATTTATTACCAGGCTGGCTGTTGTTTTTGCGCACGCAACGCTGCGTGTCGCAAGGCGCACAGCTCTGGCCATAGGAGTTTTCGGACCTAATCGTTAAGCAGGAGAGTTTCCGAAGCCCACGTTGCCAGAGTTCAGGCAAACGTGGGTTTTTTGTTTTGTCGCACGGTTTTCAGGGCGAACATGGACGCAATCAAGGAAAACAAGGCGCAGCGAGTCGAGCGGCTGAAGCGCGAAAAAAATGCGTGGGAGCATTTCGACGAGATTCAGGCTTTTGCCCGGCAGGGCCACGGCTCGATTCCGCCGGAGTGGCTGGGAACATATTTTCGGTCATGGGGTATCTACACCCAGGGCGACGGCGCCGGAGTGGTCGGCGGAAAGAACGGCGAAGGAAAAGCGACGCCGTTCTTTATGATCCGTATACGGATTCCGAACGGCATCCTCAGCAGTCATCAGGCGCGGACTATCGCAGATCTCGCCGAGCGCCACGCGCGCGGTGTCGCGGATATCACCGTGCGGCAGAATGTGCAATTGCATTGGGTGACCATCGAATCGCTGCCCGAGGTGCTGCAATCGCTCTGGCGCACAGGGTTGAGCTCCACCGGCGCCTGCGGCGATGTGGCCCGCAACATTACGGGGTGCCCGCTGGCCGGATTTGACGCGCATGAATATTGCGACGCATCGCCGCTGGCGCTGGAACTAGATGGGCGTCTTGGCGGCAATGCCGAATTCTACAACCTGCCGCGGAAGTTCAAAGTTTCCATCACCGGTTGCCGCTCGTGGTGCACTTATCCCGAAATTAACGACGTAGGGCTTACCGCCATAACGCGGAAGCGGTTGCACGGCCAGGAAGTGGGATTCTCGCTGCGTGTCGCCGGCGGATTATCTACCGAACCACATCTTGGAGTACGGCTGAACGCTTTCGTTCGCTGGGAACAGGTTGTCCCGGTAGTACGAGGCGTGGCCGAGCTGTTTCGCGAATCAGAAGTACTGCGGCAAAACCGCGAACGCGCGCGCCTGAAGTTCCTCTTTCTGCAGCACGGCTGGACGGCGGATTCCTTCCTGGCGGTGTTGCAGGAGCGGTTGGGATTTGCGCTCGATCCCGCCGAGGATGAGCAACCACCCGCGGATATTCATCGCGATCACGTGGGCGTTCATGCCCAGAAGCAGCCGGGGCTTTCGTACGTCGGAGCGAATGTGCTACGCGGGCGCATCACGCCGGAGCAATTGCGCATCGCGGCGGATCTGGCCGAGCGTTACGCCGGCGGAAACCTGCGAAACACGATCGGCCAGAATCTCGTGCTCGTGAATGTACCCAACGAACACGCTTCGCGAGTGGCGGGTGAACTGGCCGCGGCAGGCTTGCCCGTGCGCGCTTCCGCTTTTGCGCGCGGCACAGTGGCTTGCACCGGATCGGAATTCTGCAAGCTGGCGCTGACCGAAACCAAGGGATTCGCGCGTTGGCTCACCGAGGAGCTGGATCAACGGCTGCCCGGATTTCAGCAGCAGCTCAAGCTGCACATCACCGGATGCCCGAACAGCTGCGGGCAGCATTGGATCGCGGACATCGGCCTGGAAGGGAAGAAGCTGAAGGTGGATGGCCGGATGGTGGACGCCTATTACTTCTGCGTGGGTGGGAGCGTCGGAGAGTTCGCGTCGATCGCGCGCCCGGTGGGGTTCCGTTGCGCGGCATCGGAAGTGCCGGATGCGATTGAGCGGTTGCTGCGTGAGTTCAATGTACTGCGCGAGCCTGGCGAAAATCTGCCGCGCTTTTTCGCGCGGCACTCGAGTGACGAGATTCGCGGCTGGTTAGCTGGGCAGGCGGTTGCTTCGGTCGAACGCGACACGGCGGCTGGCCCGGTTCCGTTGGGAGTGGAGGGTTAACGATGAGCTTGCTGCCTATTTTTGTGAAACTAAGCGGACGACTGGTTGTGGTCGTCGGTGGCGGCGCCATTGCGGAAGGCAAAATCGAAGGGCTCGTTGCGGCAGAGGCGCGCGTACGGGTAGTCTCGCCGGTTGTAACACCGGTCATCGCGCAGTGGATTGCGCAAGCGCGGGTGGAATGGCGTGAGAAGGAGTTTGCGCAGGACGATCTCGAGGGCGCGCAGTTGGTCATCGCCGCGACTTCCGCGCCCGGCGTTAACGAAACTGTCTTCAACGCGGCGGATGCCCGCGGGATCCTTTGCAATGCGGTAGACGACATCGAGCACTGCCATTTCTACTATGGCGCGGTGGTGCAGCGCGGCGATCTGCAAATCGCGATCTCCACCAACGGCAAGAGCCCGGCGCTGGCGCAGCGCCTCCGCTTGCAGTTGGAAAAGCAATTCGGCCACGAATATGAGCTTTGGCTCGGTTGGCTGGGCGCGGCGCGCGAAAGGCTGCGCGCAGGCACGGGTAGTGCGAATGCCAGGAAACTTCTGCTGCATCGCTTGGCCAGCCGGCCGATGTTCGAGCGCTTCGTTCGTGAAATGCGACGTCCGCGCGCAGGGCGTGGAGGGGCGTAATGGGAAAGGTGTATTTGGTCGGCGCTGGGCCAGGGGATCCGGAACTTCTCACCGTGAAGGCCATGCGACTGCTGGCGCGAGCCGACGCGGTGTTTCACGATTCGCTGGTCAGCCGTGAAGTTCTGCGCTTGATCGCGCCGAATGCCCAAGTGATCGACGTCGGCAAACGCTGCGGCCAGAAATTGCTCACTCAAGAAGAGATCCATTCGCTATTGGTGTCCGCTGCGCGCACCCATGAAGTCGTTATTCGCCTGAAAGGCGGCGATCCGCTCGTCTTCGGGCGGGCCGGAGAAGAGATAGAGGCGTTGCGCGATGCGGGCGTCGATTTTGAGGTCGTGCCGGGAATTACGGCGGCTCTCGGCGCCGCCGCCGCGGCCGGAATTTCTCTGACCGACCGGCGCGCGGCATCGCAAATTGTGATTAGCACATTTTCGCGAGGCACGGAAGGCGCGGGCATGGATTGGGGCGCGATTGGCAGCACGACGACGCTGGCGCTGTACATGCCGGGACCGGATTACGCGGAGGTCGCTCAGCGCTTGCGTGAGGGCGGACTGCCGGACGATTTGCCGTGCGTCATCGTATCGAACGCTTCCAGCGCGGCGCAGCAGATTCGCTGGTCATGCATTGCGCGATTGGCCGGCGAGGAAAAACTTCCAGCTCCGGCGTTAATGATTGTTGGGCGTGTCGCGTCGCGCAAAGTGCAGGAGATTAGCAAGGCGTTTTGGCGCGGTGAGTCGCGCGATGAACGCGCGCCGCGGCCGATTGTCAGTTGAAGGACAAACCGGGGTCGAGACATGAGCACGAACGCGGTGCGTACCCCTTCTTGAACGCCGTTTTACGTTGGCGCTGGTGGCAGGACCTGGAAAGCTCTTCGGCCCTGATGAATTTGCGCCACGCCCGGCGAATTACAGGCCCAATACGGTCACCAGCTCTTTTACCGAGGAGGCCGACTTTTGCAGTGCGCTATTCTCTTCGGCGGTCAGCTTGATCTGAATGATTTCCTCGACCCCTTTCGAGCCAAGTTTGACCGGCACGCCGACGAATAAGCCCTTGATTCCATATTCGCCCTCCAGATAGACCGCGCAGGGCAGAATTTTCTTCTTATCCTTCAGAATGGCTTCCACCATTTCGACCGCAGCCGCCGATGGCGCGTAGTACGCCGAACCGGTCTTGAGCAAGTTCACAATTTCCGCGCCGCCTTTGCGCGTGCGCTCGACGATGGCGTCGATGCGTTCTTTAGGCAGCAAGTCTGGCAGCGGAATTCCTGCCACCGTGGAATAACGCGGGAGCGGAACCATGTCGTCGCCATGCCCTCCAAGCACGAAGGAATGCACGTTCTCCACGCTGACCTTGCACTCCATCGCCACAAATGTGCTCATGCGCGCGGAATCCAGCACGCCGGCCATGCCCAGCACGCGGCTCTTCGGGAAGCCGCTCACCTTCCAAGCTGCTTGAGCCATGGCGTCCAGCGGGTTGGTGACCACGATGATGACGCAGTTTGGCGAGTGCCGCACAATCTGCTCGACGACGGCTTTCACCACCTCGTAGTTAGCTTTCAACAGATCGTCGCGGCTCATGCCTGGCTTGCGCGGAAATCCCGCGGTGATGACCACCACGTCGCTCCCGGCCGTCGCGCCGTAATCTCCGTTGGCGGTGGAAATACCGGTTCCCCGCGAATCCGTGCGCGTAATTGGTCCCGACTCCATCATGTCCAGCGCTTTACCGGCGGGAGGCCCGTCCAGGATGTCGGTCAACACCACGTCGGCCAATTCCTTATCGACAATGCGCTGCGCGGTCGTCGAGCCTACGAATCCGCCACCCACTACCGTTACCTTCTTCCGCATTCCGTCCCTCTTTTCAATGGTCTTTTGTTCGTCTCTGCGAATTAGGGCACCCTTAGCGCGCCGGCGTTATCTTTATCCGGCGAATCTATCGGGCAACGGCGCGTGCTGCCATATTCTCGATAATCGCGGATGCAAACGCCGACGTACCGACCTTGGTTGCCCCGCTCATCAAGCGCTCCAGGTCATAAGTCACGCGCTTCTGCTGGATGGTGCGAGCGATGCCGTCTTCGATGAGCTTGGCCGCCTCGCCCCATCCCAAGAACTCAAACATCATCGCTCCGGAAAGCATCACCGAACTCGGATTGATGACATCCTTATCGGCATACTTCGGAGCCGTGCCATGGGTAGCCTCAAATACGCCGTAGCCGTCGCCGATATTAGAGCCTGGCGCCATGCCCAGGCCGCCCACCTGCGCGGCGCATGCGTCCGACAGATAGTCGCCGTTCAAATTGGAAGTCGCCAGCACGCTGTACTCATCCGCGCGCAGCAAAACCTGCTGAAATACGGAGTCCGCGATGCGGTCGTTGATCATTAGCTTCGTTTTCCACTGACCTTTGCCGTGCGTAGGGTAGATAGCGTCCAGAGTTTCCTTCACTTCGGCGTAGACGCTCTTCTTGAATGCGTCGGTGGCCTGCTCCAGCCCGGGTTCGACCATGGCGGCGTTCTGTTCCACGGTCAGTGCCGAATTTTTGTCCAGATTGTCGACGATCCAGCTTTCGCGCTCAGTCACCGTCTGCGCGCGAAATTCTTCTCGCGCCAGGTCGTAACCCCAGTCGCGGAATCCGCCCTCGGTAAATTTCTGGATGTTGCCCTTGTGTACCAGAGTTACGCTCTTGCGCCCGTGCGCCAGTGCGTACTTGATGGCGCGGCGCACCAGCCGCTTCGTCCCGGTCGGTGAAATCGGCTTGATGCCCACGCCGGAGTCCCAGCGAATCTGCTTTTTTCCGTCCTTCAACATTTCGCCGTTCAAGAATTCGAGCAGTTTCTTGGCTTCCGGCGAGCCGGACTTCCATTCGATTCCGATGTACACATCCTCCGTGTTCTCGCGAAAGATGACCACGTCCATTTTCTCGGGATGTTTGACGGGGGAGGGAACTCCTTCGTAATAGCGGACCGGCCGCTCGCAGGAGTACAAATCCAAAATCTGCCGTAAAGCCACATTCAGCGAGCGAATGCCGCCGCCCACTGGCGTCGTCAGCGGGCCTTTGATGGCCACGCGAAAATCGCGGATGGCGTCCACCGTGTCGGCTGGCAACCACTCCTTGAACGTGTTGAAGGCCTTCTCGCCGGCGAATACCTCAAACCAAGCCACGCGCCGTTTGCCGTCATAAGCATGCTGCACCGCGGCGTCGAATACGCGGCGCGATGCTTTCCAGATGTCGCGCCCGGTGCCGTCGCCTTCAATAAAAGGAATGATCGGAACGTCGGGCACGCGGAGCTCGCCTCCCCTGTACTCGATACCCCTTCCCTGCGAGGGGATGGTTTGCCCGTTGTATGAATCCTTCATTAGTGATGACCTCTTGTTTGCTTTTGCAGGCGTGCGCCTGACAGGACTTAGACGTCAGCGCGAATCAAAGAAGATACCACAATCCCGACAAATCCTATGCGCCGCCAGAAAGCGTTGGGTATACCCGCGCGAGGTAAATTGTGCCCGCCGAAGGAGAGAAACCTATGATGATCGATTGGAATGAGTGCCACAAGGAGATTGGCGCCCGGCTTGGCGAGCTGATGAAGCTGAGCCCGGACACGGTCCGCGGCTACCAAATGCTCAGCGCCGCCAATTCCAAAACCGGCAAGCTCGACGAGAAAACGCGGCAGTTGATCTCATTGGCCTGCGCCGTAACCACCCGGTGCGACGGATGCATCGTGGTGCACAGTGAAGCGGCACTAAAGGCCGGGGCCACGAAAGAAGAGATCGCCGAAGCCCTGGCGGTTGCCGTCTCGATGAACGCCGGCGCCGCACTCATTTTCTCCACGCGCGTTCTCGACGCCGTCAATGCCAAGAGCGGGCGGGTACAAACCGCGTGAAGCGTGCGATTGCGATTCAGGGCGAGGCAGGCCTGGCCCTGGCTCGCGGTTTCCTAGAATAAATTCCACAGAAACTGGTTGTACACTTCGTGGTGGTATTGCACCTCGGGCACCTTAACGAAGGTGCCCAGTTGGCGGGCGCAGCGGTCCGCCGCGGCCTGCTTCAGATCGGCGTAACGGCCCTTGACGTCCTCGCCCAGCAGCTTGGTGGTCCACTCCGCTTTCCGGAAATTATCCAGCGCCAGATAAATATTGTCGGGGAGGTAGCGTTGCGCCTGGCGCAGGTTCTTGATCTTGGCCGTCTCGCCCTCGATCCCGGTACGGAAGATCGAATACATCACCAGATAAGGATTAGCATCCGGCGCCACGGACCGGACTTCGACGCGCATGCTGCGTTCATTGCCTATGGGGATGCGGATCATCGAGCCGCGATCCACCGGGGAAGCTTTCAGCTGGTTGGGCGCCTCAAAGTGCGGGTCAAGCCGGCGGTAGGCGTTGACGCTGGCGTTGAGTAGAAGGCAGATGTCGTTGCCATGGGTCAGAATGCGGTCCACAAAGGCCCAGCCGAATTTGCTGAGCTTTTCCTCGCCCTTGGGGTCCCAATAAATATTTTTACCGTCCTTGCTGATGGACACGTTGGTGTGCATGCCGTTGCCATTTACGCCTACCACCGGCTTGGGAAGGAAGGAAGCCGTCAAGCCCATGCGCGTGGCGACCTGACGGCAAATCAATTTGTAGAGTTGAATCTGGTCGGCGGCCTGCACCACTTCGCCATAGCCGTAGTTAATCTCGAATTGCGATGGCGCGACTTCCGGATGGTCCTTCTCATTTTGAAAGCCCATGGCCCGCTGCACTTCCGCGGTGGTGTCGATAAAGGTGCGCAGCGGATCGCCGGGCAGGGAATGGTAATAGCCGCCGGTGTTGACATAGTCGAACTTTCCCGTCTCGTTGTAGCGCCGTTCTGCGTCCGCGCCTTGAAACAGGAAGCCTTCGATCTCATTGGCGGCATTTAGCGTGTAGCCTTCCTGCTTGTGCATCTCTCCGGCAAAAGCCTTCAGGCGTCCTCGAATGTCGGCGCTGTAAGGCGAGCCGTCCTTATCGATCACTTCGCCGAAGACCAGCACCTTGCCGCTGCCGAAAACATCGGCTGGCGCCCAATAGAACGATCCCCAGTCCATGGCCAGACGAAGATCACTTTCGCGCTGCGCGGTAAAACCGCGAATCGAAGAGCCGTCGAAAGTCAGGTTGTCCCAGCTCTTGACCAGGAACTTTTTGTCATAGTCCAGCATGTGCAGGCGGCCTTCCAGGTCGCTGAACAGCACGGTAACCGCCTTGATGCGCTTCTCATCGGTCAGATACTTGATGCGCTCTTCCTGCACCTTGTGTGGCGCAACGCGATCCTGGCGCTGCTTTTTGGCCTTCAGATTCATTTCCTCGAGTTCATCGTAGGCGAGCGCCAGAAAATTACGCAGTTCGGTCGACATGAGTCTCCTCAAAATACAATCTTGCGAAATTCGGTGGAGTTTGGATGGGCGGCAAATGCGCGGCCATGCAGTTCCTAAGGTATCGCGGCGCGTTTCCAAGCGTCAAATCGAAATCCGCATTTTCCGCAGCGGAAAAATCAATCGCGATAATCATTTTTTCCGATACTGCCGCCCCGCCGGCTAATCGTAATACTCCTGCCCCAGGTGCGTGATTAAATCCTCGCCCATCATCCAGCGCAAGGTGTTCTTGAGCTTCATCAATTGAATGAACAAGTCGTGCTCGGGGTACAAGGTGGGCGCGGTCATGGGCGACTTGAAGTAAAAGCTGAGCCATTCCTGGATGCCGCGCATTCCGGCGCGTTGCGCCAAATCCAGGAACAAAACCAGGTCCAGGACGATGGGCGCCGCCAGAATCGAATCCCGGCACAGGAAGTCCACCTTGATCTGCATCGGATAATTGAGCCACCCGAAAATGTCGATGTTGTCCCAACCTTCCTTGTTATCGCCGCGCGGCGGATAATAGTTGATACGCACCTTGTGATAGACCTTGCTGTACAGCATGGGATAGAGCTGCGGTTGCAGGATGTACTCGAGCGCGCCAAGCTTGGATTCTTCCTTGGTCTTGAAGGAACCCGGATCGTCGAGCACTTCACCGTCGCGATTGCCCAAAATATTGGTGGAGTACCAGCCGTCCACGCCGAGCATGCGGGCCTTGAAAGCAGGCGCCAGGACGGTTTTCATCATGGTCTGGCCGGTCTTGAAATCCTTCCCGCAAATGGCCACGTTGTGCTCTTGGGCCAGTTGCTGGATGGCGGGAATATCCACGGTCAGGTTGGGAGCGCCGTTGGCAAAGGGCACCCCGCTCGTAACCGAAGCCCAGGCGTACAGCATGGAGGGAGCGATGGCCGGATGGTTGGCCTTCATGGCCTCAATGAACTTGGCCGGTGTGGAGTGCACCTCTTCCGGCTTGATGAAGACTTCGGTGGAACCGCACCAGCAGGTGACCAGGCGCGAAACTTTCTTAGTTTTGCGAAAGTTCTCGATGTCGTCCTTGAGTTGTAGCGCCAGGTCGTATTTGGTTTTGCCCTTCTTGACGTGGGTGCCGTCGAGCCTTTTGACGTATTCGCGGTCGAAGGCCGCTTTCATCGGGGAAATGGAGGAAAGAAAAGGCTTAACCTTTTCCAGATCCTTGTCGTTTAGCACGCCCGCCTTGCTGGCCGCCTGATAGGCGTTGTCTTTAAAGATGTCCCAGCCGCCGAATACCAAATCCTTGAGTTCACCCAGGGGAGCGAACTCCCGGATATGCGGAGAGCGGCCATCGGTGCGCTTGCCGAGGCGAATGGTGCCCAGCTGGGTCAGCGACCCGACCGGCTGAGCCAGGCCCTTTCTGACCAATTCGACCCCGGCCATGAAGGTGGTACTGACG
>DATGEY010000112.1:0-4907 GCA_035309625.1 Candidatus Acidiferrum sp. | reverse complement strand
CGAGATGGATGGCATCACGCGCGGAAATTTTTTGGTGGCCCATGGCAATGTCTTTGGCGCGTAAAGCGGTGGAGCTGTCCACGGGCAGCACGTCATCGGCGACGCCGAGCAAGGCGTCGAATGCAGGTTGAATGGCATCGCGCCGATTTATCGCCACGTAGCGGTGAAGAATCTCCTGCAGAACCTCAGCATCGGTGACCAAGCGTTCACGATCGCTAATGAATTTTTCCAGCAGGCGCCGAGCGTCGGCTTTGTGCGGGTGGGCGGCGCCGACAAGATACATGGGAATATTGGAGTCGACCAGGATCAAGAAAGGGTCTCAGAGCCGTATCCGGCCTCGATCTCCGCGAGCATACGGTCGATATCCGCCGAGGGATAGTCATAGCGAGCTGCGGCACGAACGACTTCGAGCTTTTTCGCTACCGGAGAACCCGGTTCACGGCGGCGGGCCATGTCGAGAGCCTGGCGAACCCACTCGGCGATGGACATGCGGCGGGAGCGGGCTACACGCTGAATTTCGCGGTATTCGGGGTCCTTCAAAACGACTTGCAAGCGTTTGGCCATGCCCATGAGTCTATCTGACTCATTGGCATGAGTCAAGTGGACCACAACAGACGGTGGAAACGATGGTGGCTTGAATTCAGATCGCTGGATAATCTGGAGACGCCTAAATGCTATCTCATAAGTGACCAGAGAGATGAATGTCTGACCTCAGGGGTTAAAACTGTCTAGTCCCAAGACATGCCTTACATTCTGTCCCTGGACATCCTTTACATAGGAGTGGGTTTGGTTTGAGCGGTCCAGTGCGCGACGATCGTCGAGCACTGCATCTGAAGGTCGATCTCCCTGAACAGGGTGGCGCAGTAATAGACCAGCACGCGGTGCTCGATAGCCACCAGTTGCACCCATTCACCGCACAACACTTTGCTGATCTTCCACTTGCGACCCTTCACGTCGATCCTTCCTTGCGGATCCACTTTCAGCACCCAAGCTCCGGAAGGATATTCCCAGTGCGGCGGTTGTGGATTGTAGCGTCGACGGCTGGGACACCACAGGCTGGCGGGAGTCTTCAGTTGTAACGCTTCGTGTGGCCGTACATGGTTGTGTTCCCAGCGGTAGGCGTCCAGCCAAGCTTGCAGGTCCCGCCCAGGAAAACCTCTGCGGTTCAGCGCTCGCTGCAGCGACCCGTGAAACCGCTCGACTTTTCCCTGTGTCTGCGGGTGCCGTATGCCACTCCAGCACAACCGAATCCCTTGGCGCATCAACCACAGCGACAGTTTGGTTCGCCCTGAAGGCGATTGCTGGTTCCACCAAGGCGTCCCGTGATCCATCAACATGGCTTCTGGGACACCGCAGCTATAAAACGCTGTTTCCAGTTGCTCCCGCACAGGTTGGCCATCGGTGTTGCCGTTGGCTGCCAGCAAGATCACGTAGCGGCTATGGTCGTCGAGCACCGACAGAGGACCGACCGGTTGCGGCCATCCCTTCGGTCCTTTGAAATCCATCTGCCACAATTCATTGGGCTGCTCGCGCTCAAAACGCTGGAGAGCAGCCGGGTGTTGGTCTACTTGTTTCACCAGATCATGACGCAGCAGAATGCGATGGATGGTGTTCCGCGCCAACTCAACACCTTCTCGCGCCAGCACCACTCGCAGTTTGCGTGCGCCCCAGTCGGGATAACGCAATCGCATCGCGATTACCCGTTGTTCGAGAACCGCGTCCGTGCGCCCGGGGCTAGCGAGCGGCTTGCGACTGCGCTCTGCAATCCCCTGCACGCCGTGCCGCTGATACCGTCGCAGCCACAGATATCCGGTCGGACGTGAAATGCCAAATTCGTGGCACAAAGAACGAAAGGGTTTCGATTTTTGCGCCGCTGCCACAACAAACTCCACGCGTTGCTGATGAACTTCCATAGTCCTCCACGGCATCCCCCTCACCTCCGGCGAAACGCGCCAAAGTGTAAAGGATGTCTAGGGACAATCTGTAAAGGATGTCATGGGCCTGAACACCTTAAACCCGAAGGGTGCGGCACCCGGCCGTCCAAGCGAATGGTAAATCCAGACAAAGTAATCGACTAAGCCTTACGGATTCCTAACGCCGTCTGCATTACCGTTAGAGTGATAAATGACGGGAATTGATGACGGGGGGGTGCGGATTGCATTTCGTGCGATTGGTATTCGTGGGGGCGCTAGGAATCGCGCAGCTTTGCGGTGTGATGGCCTTCGCGCAGGAATTGGGAGAGGCGGCAGACTCTCGAGATAGCAGCGTGACGCAGATCGATACGGCGGCGCAAGCGGCGACTGAACCGCCGCCCGCAGCACCGGTCTGGAGTTTCGGCGGATTTCTGGACTCAGCATACCTGTTGGACTTCAACCATCCTTCGAACGATCTGTTTCGAAGCCGAGGAACGGCTTATAGGGTGGATGAACCGCTCCTGAACATGGCGGCGGCGTATGTGCACAAGACGGCGACCGAAACCTCGCGGTGGGGGATGGAAGCGACACTGCAAGGCGGGCAGGATTCGAGGGTGTTCGGATTTTCCGCGACTGCGCCAAATTTGGCGGGTTCGGAGTGGCTGCGGCACTTGGGGCCGACGGATGCGTCTTATCTGATGCCGGTGTGGAAGGGGCTGACGGTGCAAGGCGGAATCTTTTCCAGTTTGATTGGATACGACTCGTTATACGCGAAGGATAATCTCAACTATACGCGGCCGTGGGGCGCGGATTTTACGCCGTACCTGATGATGGGTGTGAATGCGAGCTACCCGATCACCGGCAAGCTGACTGGAACTGTATTCGTGATCAACGGGTATTGGCACCTGGCCGATGCGAACAGCGTACCGAGCGAGGGCGGCCAAATTGCGTACAAGGCGACGGAGCACACGACGTTAAGAGAAACGGTGCTTTTCGGCCCACATCAGACCGACACCGGATTTCAATACTGGCGATTCCTTTGGGACAGCATCGCGGTGTGGAAGACTGACCGGATCACGACGGCTTTCGAATATCACGTGGGAACGGAGAAAGTGGTTAGTCCCGGTGGTTCGCGGACGGTTTGGATGTTCGCGCAGGCGCCTTTTCACTGGACGTTTAACCGGCACTGGAGCGCGACCGTTCGTCCGGAAGTGTATTGGGACCGCGATGGGAGGCTGACGGGCTTTCCGCAGACGGTAAAGGCGAATACGACAACGCTGGAATATCGCGTGCCGTACCGGAAGGCGACCGCGATCGTGCGACTGGAACACCGGATCGACGATTCGAGGGGGCGGGGCGGAGGATTTTTTCGAGGCGCGGAAATCTCGCCCGGAGTTGTTGGTCTTACGCCGCGACAAAATCTTCTGATCTTGGGCGTGATTGTAGCTTTTGATGGGAAGTACTAAGGTTCGAAGGTGACGTCTTTGGAGCGTTGGATGAGGGAGTGTTTTTGGAAGGAGTCGTCGTCGCGGTAAGGGAAGTCGGAGCGGTAGTGGCTGCCGCGGCTTTCTTCGCGGGCGAGTGCGGAGCGGGCCATTAGGAGGGCGAGGGAGCGGAGGTTGGTGAGTTCATAGTCTTGGCGGGCGGGATGCGGCGGGTGCGGCAGCTCCATTTTTTCGAGAACGGCGATGGTGGCGGAGAGATCTTTGCCGGTGCGGAGGATGCCTACGTGGCGCCACATTAGGTCGCGGATTTGGGTTAGGGCGGCGGCGGGGGGGTAGGGTTTGGCTGGCGCGGGGGACGCAGAAGACGCCAATCGGGAGATTGGCGTTCCCAGGGAGGCGGTGGCTGAGCGCGCGGTTGGGGATCCGGCAGAGGCGGCGGATTTGGAATGTTGGGTTGCCGCGGACGAGTGGGAAGCGTTTGGCGCGTCGGGTTTGGGAGCTGGGCTTCCGGGAAGAGCGGCGGATTTGTTCTTTGCGGCGGGAGAGTTCTTGTGCTTCGAGGTGGAAGCATAATCAGTGATCATGGCCTGGCCGCTGCGGGCTCCGAAGACTAAACCTTCAAGAAGGGAATTGCTGGCCAGGCGATTGGCGCCGTGGACGCCGGTGTCGGCGGTTTCTCCCGCGGCGTAGAGGCCGGGGATGGACGTGTGTCCCCAGAGATCGGTTTTGACTCCGCCCATCATGTAGTGGGCGGCGGGGCAGACGGGGGCGAGGTCGGTCGAGAGATCGAGGCCGTAGCTGAGGCAGGTGGCGTAGATGCGCGGGAATCGCTTCTGCAGGAATTCTACGGACTTGGCGGTCATGTCGAGATAGACGTGCTCGGCGCTGGTGCGATGCATTTCGCTGACGATGGCGCGGGCGACGACATCGCGCGGCGCTAGTTCCTGGGCCTCGGCGTAGCGCTTCATGAAGCGTTCGAGGTTGATGTTGCGGAGAATGCCGCCTTCGCCACGCAGAGCTTCGGAGAGAAGGAAGCGCGGTGCGCCTTTGATGGCGAGAGCGGTGGGATGGAACTGCATGAACTCCATGTCGGAGAGAACCGCGCCGGCTTCGTAGGCGATGGCCATGCCGTCGCCGGTGGCGACTTCGGGGTTGGTGGTTTCGCGATAGATTTGGCCGAGGCCGCCGGTGGCGAGAAGTACCGCGCCGGCGTGGACTTCGTGAAGTGAGCCGTCGGTTTCGTCGATGAAGCGAACGCCGGTGACTCGGCCGTTTTCCAGGATTAAGCCGGTGGTGAAAGAGTATGCGCGCAGGTGAAGGTGCGGAAGCTTGTGCGCGCGGGCGAGCAGTGCGCGGCTGATTTCACGTCCGGTGGAATCGCCGTGAGCGTGCAGAATGCGCGAGCGGCTGTGGGCGGCTTCGCGGGTGAAAGCGAGCTTGGTGCCTGCGCGATCGAATTCGGTGCCCCACTCGATGAGCTGATTGATGTATTGAGGGCCTTCTTCGACGAGGAGCGCGACCGCTTCGGGGCGGCAAAGACCATCACCGG
>DATGEY010000111.1:0-16687 GCA_035309625.1 Candidatus Acidiferrum sp. | reverse complement strand
GCGGAAGTTGTCTCACTTCAGGACACTCATGAGTTTTGATTTTGAACTTTCCGCCGAGCAATTGAATCCCTTGCAATATGGTCGAGGGTCGGCATCAAAGAAGTGCACGACGACATTTGGCTGGTGACCTTTATGGATTATGATTTGGGTTACTCGATCTGGAAACTCGGGTGCTCGAACCGCTCAAAAATCCCTTCGGCCCAAAAGTGTTACCTATGTCTTAGATACGCTGTGTCACCTATGTTTCGGGTCGGACCTTTGAAATATGGCGCGCCCGGGGAGATTCGAACTCCCGACCCTCTGCTTAGAAGGCAGACGCTCTATCCAACTGAGCTACGGGCGCACGCCTACCTGATTTTAGAACATTTTTCATGCTAAACGAGGCTATTTCCAGATCATCCGAAGCGTAGGTTTCGAGTCCTCAAGTACAGTATTGGCTGGATGATCACTCCAACTCCTTTGTCTACGCTCTGTAGCGAGCAGAAGTGGCGCAGCCATGACAGAAATCCCTGATCGCGCCGAGGATATTTGAGCCGTCCTTCCTGTCGGCTTGGCCAGTCGCTGCGCTAAAGAAGCTTATGCGCTGGCGTTCCCGAAAAAGATCCTTGCGATTGCACGATGGGCAAGTTCGGCGCGAAAACCGCTCCGCGCTTAATCTATTGTGAAGCTTCGGCTCATTTTATTTGTCTTTCGCGCGCCGGCAGCAGCGGCAGCTTTGCGAGTTTGCGGCCGTGCCGTTCCGCGGCGAGCACCGAAATGTAGTCGAGTTCCAGTCCTTGGCGGGCGCATCGAAGCATGAGTCCGCCGCGGCTCATGTCGCCGCGGCCGGCAAACTGCGAGGGGAACATGAGGCGCTCGCCAAAAATTGCCGATAGGGGCTCGACATATTTCGAGGTCGCTATGCTGCCAAGCAGAACGATTTCGCAGTCATGGCCGACGAGTTCCTTGAGGCGTTTTGCGTCGCGCTCCAGCGGCTGCCGGTAGCGCGGCTCGGATGGGTCTACCGGAGCGCTCGATAACTCGGAAAGTTCGGAGCGAGTGATTACCTTGCGGGGAGGAACCAGTCCCCCGCACGCGGTGATTATCAATATGCCGGGCGCTCCGGCAGGAGGCGCCGCGAAGGCGTTCGCGTAGGCGAGCTTCCCGCGAAAATACAATCCGCTGATAAAGCTAAACGCTTCTCCCAGGGCCAATCCACGTTCGCGAAGTTGCTCAGCCAATTCAAATGCAGCAGTTTCGCGCAGGAGCAACTGCGCGCGCTTGCCTGCGGCATTGGCCGGCGACAGGAGAAACACGCGCTTGGTGCTTCGCCTGGCAGCCAGCGGCATTATCGGAGAATTCGACACTACTCTATAATACCGCAGGGCAAAAGCGGCTGATGCGCACGGTGCGCCGAGCCAGTGCCCCAAATCCTCTAGCTTGCAAGAGTATGACGCGAATCATCTTGATCGACACGGACACTGCTTCGGACGATGCCGTCGCGCTAATCATGGCCCTGCGATCGCCGGAAGTTCGCGTTGCCGCGATCACCGTGGTGGCCGGCAATGTCCCCGTCGCACAAGCCACGAGCAATGCATTGTTTACGGCCGAGCTTTGCGGCTCGGACGTGCCCATTTATTCCGGCGCGGAGGCGCCGCTTTTTCGAGAACTGGCGACGGCGGACTGGTTCCATGGCGCCGACGGCCTCGGAGATCATGGATATAAGCCGGCGCGCCGCGGTGCGGACTCTCGCCACGGGGTCGACGCTCTGATTCAGACTGTGCGGGAAAATCCAGGAATTGAAATCGTCACGCTTGGGCCCCTCACGAATCTAGCCATGGCGCTGCTTCGCGAGCCGCAACTCGCAGGGTCGGTCAGCCGCTGCGTCGTGATGGGCGGCGCGCCGTGCTGCGAGGGGAACGTGACCCCGGCGGCGGAGTTTAATATCTGGGTAGATCCGGAAGCGGCTCGCATTGTGTTTCATGCGGGCTTGCCATTGGAAATGGTGGGTTGGCAATTGTGCCGCGGAGAGGCGGCGCTGCACCCGGAAGAGATAGATCGCGTACTGGCGCTTGGTAATCCGGTCGCGGAATTCGCCATGCGCTGCAATAGCACGGCAGCGGAAGCGTTCTTCACGCAAACCGGACAGCCGGGGATCGCGCTGCCCGATCCCGTGGCCATGGGCATCGCGCTTTATCCGGACCTTTGCACCTCTTCCAGCGAACACTATGTGGAGATTGAGACGGCGACGGAGTTGACGCGCGGCATGACCGTGGTTGATCGCCTGAATGTGGCTACCGATCATCGCAATAAGAAAACCTGGGCGGATGCCATCCGGTGCGAGACGAAGGTTCGCGTGTGTTGGAGCCTGGACATTCCAAAGTGGAAAGCGCGTCTCATGGCAGCACTAGCTTAGGCGATTAAACTTCATGGACCGATAGAACTACCTATGGCTGGACAGGCTCACGCGTTCGATGGAAACTGCATTTTCTGCAAGATTGCGCGCCATGACGATGGTCTTCGGGTGTTCGAGGATGCGCAGACGATGGCATTCCTCGACCATCGACCTTTATTTCCCGGCCACTGTCTGCTGATTCCGAAAGCGCACTTCGAAACGATCCAGGAACTGCCGGATTCCCTGTTCATGCCAATTTTCAAGAATGTCCGAATGCTCTCCGCGGCGTTGGAGTCCGGCTTGCACGCGGAAGGTACCTTTATCGCCACCAATAATCGCGTCAGCCAAAGCGTCCCACATTTTCATGTGCACGTGGTACCGCGTAAGAAAGGGGACGGCTTGAAGGGATTTTTCTGGCCCCGGCGTAAATATAAGAACGCCGAAGAAATGGACGAGGTTTTGCAGACGCTGCGTGCCGCAATCGCTCAGAGGACGCCGCTCTCAAAGGACTGACCTCTCTTATGAGCCCGGCTCTAAGCTCGCCGCTGGCGCTGGCGTTCAATTCTTGATGTAATCTCCTGGCTTTTGTACGCGCACAAATTCCAAGCAGGGAGGGGAACACGGCCGCATGCCAGATCGGGTTCTAGTTACCGGCGGCGCCGGTTACATCGGGAGCGTTGTTGCGGCGCAGCTTATCGCTAAGGGCAGCGACGTCATCGTTTGCGACAACCTTTCGCACGGCAGCAAGAAAGCGGTTCCACCGGGTGCCAAGCTGATCGTTGCCGATACCGCGGATCGTGCAGCGCTGGACCGCCTTTTCCAAGAACATGGCATCGACGCCGTCGTGCACCTGGCCGCCTTCATCGAGGCAGGCGAATCCATGCAGCTTCCCGAAAAATACTTCCGCAACAATTCATTCAACACCCTTACCTTGTTGGAAGCGATGTTGGCGCACAACGTCAAGCGTTTGGTATTTTCGTCCACCGCCGCGCTCTACGGCACTCCCGAACGCACTCCCATAGAAGAAACGGATCCGCTTCGCCCGACGAACGCCTACGGCGAATCCAAATTGGTGGTGGAGCAGATGCTCGCCTGGTTTCACCGTGTACATGGATTCCGCTATGCGTGCCTGCGTTATTTCAACGCTGCGGGAGCCGCTGGCGAATTTGGCGAGGACCATGTTCCAGAGTCGCACCTGATTCCCATTGCTCTGCAGGTGGCGCTCGGACAACGCGAGTATATTTCCATCTTTGGCGTCGACTACCCTACTCCGGATGGCACCTGCGTCCGCGATTATATTCATGTCAGCGACCTGGCAAGCGCTCACGTTTTGGTGCTGGATGCGTTGCGTCAGCGCGACAGGCTCATCTACAATCTTGGGAATGGCCGCGGTTTCAGCGTTCGCCAAGTCGTTCAGACCGTGCGCCAAGTGACCGGCCACCCGATTCCCACGCGCGAAATGCCGCGACGCCCCGGTGATCCGGCGGTACTGGTGGCGGGCTCAGACAGCATCAAGCGCGATTTGCACTGGCAACCACGTTTTCCCGAGCTCGACGGCATCGTTCGGAGCGCATGGGAATGGCGGCGTACGCGTCCCGCTGGATATGGCACCTAGCAGCTTTCCAGGCGATCGGTAACGCGCAGATCGAAGTATAGGAGGAGGATTCATGAGCAATCGCATGCCGCGGCGCCGGTTTCTCGGCACAATGAGCGCGATGGCCGCAGCCACCGCATTTCCGTCCGGCACGCTGGTCGCAAGTGCGGCACTCTATCCCCCAATGGATCTATCCCACTTCGACACACCCATCCCTCCGGCGCCCTCCGAGATCCATTTCGGCTACGCGTCTATTACCTGGAACGGAAACGATCGTCAGGCTATCGATGACATTGCCGCCGTGGGTTTTCACGGCATACAGTTGCGTTCCGACATCCTCGCTGAGTTCGCTAGTCCTGCTGCCGTCCGCGATTTGTTGAGCCAGCGCGAGCTGAAGTTCGTGGCGCTCTCCAGCGGCGATCTGCTCAGCGACCCTGCCGCCGCCAAGAAAAGCATTGCCGAGCACACTGCGCACGCCAAATTTTTGCGCGATGCTGGCGGACTGTACCTCCAAGTGATCGATAATCGCCCGAAAGGCCGTGTCGCAATTCCCGATGATTTCAAGCATCTGGGCAAGGCTCTTACCGAACTTGGCAAGCGCACCGCCGACCTTGGAATCCCGCTTGGCTATCACAATCACATGGGTTCGCTCGGTGAGCGCCCTGAAGAAATCGATCAAATCATGACTGCTGCGGATCCGCGCTACGTAAAATTGGAGTTGGACATCGCCCATTATTTTCAGGGCGGCGGCGATCCCGTCAAAGCGATCGAGAGATACAGCGATCGCTTGCTCTTTCTGCACATCAAAGACGTGGAGCGCCCGACCCAGCACTCTTATCGCTTCGTTGAATTGGGTCACGGAGTGGTAGACGTTCCCGCGGTCTTCGAAGCTCTGAGCAAAATAAACTTCCGAGGCTGGGCCGTCGTCGAACTGGACGATGTTCCCGCCAACGCCTACACCCCGAAAGAAGCTGCCGCCGCCAACAAACAATATCTGCAGGACAAATTGGGGTTAACCGTATGAAGTCTCCCTTCCGCGTCGCGGTTATCAATGACGAAATCAGTCAGGACTTTGGGCGTGCCTGCGAAGTCGCTTCGCGCGAATTCGGCATGGAGTGGATTGAGCTTCGCGGTATGTGGAACAAGAATATTCTGAATCTCGACGCCGGCGAAGTCGCCGAGGCCCGCCGCATCCTGGAAAAATATAAATTGCGCGTGACTGACATCGGCAGCCCGCTGTTCAAGGTGGATTGGCCTGGCGCGCCCAAGTCGAAGTTCAGCCCCAAGGGTTCGCAATTCAATGCCGACTTCACTTACGAGCAGCAGCCCGACGTCCTTGAGCGCAGCATCGCGCTGGCGAAAGCGTTCCGCACCGATCGTGTGCGCTGTTTTGATTTCTGGCGCCTTGAAGAGCAAGCTCCCTATCGTTCGGCGATTAACGCGAAACTGTCGGAAGCGGCAAACGCCGCCGCCAAGCAGGGGATGATCCTCATTCTCGAAAATGAATTCGCGTGCAACACCGCTACTGGCGCTGAAGCAGCGCAAGTTCTTGCCTCCGTGCCGTCGCCATCCTTCATGCTTAATTGGGATCCCGGTAACGCCGCGGGTCGCGGCGAGATTCCGTACCCGAACGGCTACCATCTGTTGCCTAAGGATCGCATCGGCCATTGCCATTGCAAGGACATCGCCAGGATTTCCGATGCCGGCGAGCCCGCTTGGGCCGCCATGGGCCGAGGGGTCATCGATTGGTCCGCTCAGTTCGCGGCTCTTAAGCGCGATGGCTACCACTTCGCCGTCAGCCTGGAGACCCACTGGCGTGGCGCGGGCACGCCGGAAGAGTCCACACGGGAAAGCTGGGCGGGGATGAAAGAGCAGTTGTGCAAAGCCGGCGCCCTTGCTTGAAAGATTGAGCGCTTGAGATCCCCTTCCTGAGCGTCTTGCCTTTTGCGGAACCACGCACGCTCCACTCTCTGCATATGGCGCGGCAGTGTGCGTTTCTTTGTCCCGGGGATAGAAAACTTCTCGGAGCAACATAGGCCGCCACGCTCCTATCAGCATTTATTTCGACTCGAAAGAATCGAACGAAAGCGTCGCTCCGAGAGAGACAGAAAGTTGCGCACAGCTGGATTTCCTGGCGTTACCATGTAGATTGTGAACCCGCTGCAAACTCTCGGCCTAGCGCTCGGGGCCGGATTTTCCTCCGGTCTGAATCTCTACGCCACCATCGCGACTCTTGGCCTCTTGCAGCGTTTCGGTGTTATTCACTTGCCGCCTTCTTTGCAAACGCTCGCGCATCCGTGGGTCTTGGGAATTGCTCTTGCGCTTTATGCGATCGAATTTCTCGCCGATAAAATCCCATATGTAGACACTGTGTGGGACGCGGTGCACACCTTGATCCGTCCGCCGGCCGCGGCCCTTCTTGCGTACGGCGCGACCGTTGCCGCTCCTCCGGAATGGCGTTGGGGTGCGGCCCTGCTTGCCGGAGGCGTCGCCCTAACTTCTCACGGCACCAAGGCCAGTGCTCGCGCCGCGGTCAACACCAGCCCGGAGCCCTTCAGTAATTGGTTTCTCAGTTTGGGAGAAGATGCCCTGGCGGTCTGGCTTACCTGGATGGCCACCGCGCATCCTGCGGCAACGATTGTTGTCGTCGCCTCGTTAATGGTGCTGGCCGGAGTATTGCTCTTCCATCTGTTTCGCTTTTTGCGCCGGTCGCTTCAGCGCCTGTTCGCTTGACCTTTTACCCGAGGTTTAGCGGCCCGCCGCCCTGCAGGTGACGTTACTTCATCCATTGCGCCAGCCAGTCGAAAAACGTCTGGTACCAAAACTGCGCGTTCTGCGGCTTCAAGATCCAATGTCCCTCATCGGGAAACACCACCAGCTTCGATGGCACACCTTGCCTCTGCAGCGTATTGAAGAATTCCAGCGATTGCGTGTACGGCACCCGGTAATCGCGCTCTCCGCAGATCACGAGCGTCGGGGTTTTGAATTTTCCCAAGTCTGCCGCATACGTCATCGGCGCCCACTTCCGGTAGCTCTCCGGGTTGCTCCACGGCGTTCCTTGCATGTCGTGCTCTTCAAACCACAACTCTTCCGTCGCATACATGGAAGACTTATCGTAAATGCCGGCGTGGCTAATGATCGCCTTGAAGCGTCCGCTGTGCGTAGCGATCCAGTCCGCCATATATCCGCCGTACGATCCGCCGGCCGCCGCCATTCGCGATCCATCGATAAATTTATACTTTGCCAGCGCCGTGTCGATCCCCCTCATCACATCGACATACGGTTTGCCGCCCCAGTCATTGGCGATCTCGTCGGTGAATTTCTGCCCGTAGCCCGTCGATCCGCGCCGGTTGATCATTAGCGTTACATATCCCGCCGCCGAGAAAGCTTGCGCATTCCAGCGGTATCCCCAACTATTCGACCACATCGTTTGCGGGCCGCCGTGCAGCAGCACTAGCAGCGGATATTTCTTGGCAGCGTCAAAGTGCGGCGGCCGGATCATCATGGCCTGCACCCGCGTTCCCTCCGCGCCCTCAAACCAGAACATTTCCGCTGCGTTCATTTCCAATTTCGCTAGCAGCCCATCATTCTGATGCGAGATTTGCCGCACCGCTGATCCGTCGCTCCCGGCGACAAACAACTCCGCCGGCATCATCAAGCTGCTGCGCTCGAATGACAAAGTTTTCCCGTCTGCGCTGATCGTCAGGCCCGTATTGGATCCATCCGCGACGACTTTCTTCGGCTCCGCTCCCGCGCGCGCCGCCATCGCATAGACCGGCTGCAGCGTCTCATTCTCCGCCGTGAAGTAAATCGTCTTGCTGTCGGCCGCCCAATTCAGCTCATTGGCGCTGCGATCAAATGCTTCGCTAAGATTTTCGCTCTTGCCATTCTGCCTGTCATACAACATCACCCGCCAGCGGTCTGACTCATACTCCGGCGTGAGCTGTGCGTGGTAGGCGATAAACCGGCCATCCGGCGAGTACACCGGATTGCCGTCGAATCCGGGATTGGTGGTAATCTTTTTTGGTTCGCCGCCCCCGACGGGCACGATAAACAAATCTCCGTTCGTGCTGATGGCCTCCACTTTGTCGGTCACCGCGGTAAAGCAAATCTCCTTGGAATCCGGTGAAAAATTAATGTCGTCCGGGCCGCCGCGCTCGTCGGGAGGCACGTCGTAATTCGCGCCGATCGTCAAGTCCCGCGCGTCGCCGCCGCCGTCCGCCTCTTCTACGAACAGGTGGCTCCGCTTCCCCTCAAACCAGTGCGTCCAATGGCGATACAAGAGATGTTCGTAGACGTGCGCCTTCACCTTGTTTTTCTCTTTCTCTTCATCTCGTTTTTTGTTGCAGGGATCGTCTTTGCAGTCGGGATAGACCGATGACGTGAAAGCGATCGTTTTTCCGTCCGGTGACCACTTCACCAAGTCGGCTCCGGTCGATAAATGGGTCACGGCATGCGCTTCGCCGCCGTCCATGGACAGCACATAAACCTGGGAATTTCCGTCGCGCGACGACAGAAATGCGAGAGTTTTTCCGTCCGGCGACCAAATCGGCGAAGAATCATGCCCGCTCTGCGTTAGCTGCATGGCCTCGCCACCGGCGGTGGACACCATCCAGATATTGCTGGCATTTCGATTCGCGGTCATATCCGGTGTCGAAACCGCGTAAGCCACCCATTTGCCGTCAGGAGAAATCCTGGGGTCGCCCACCCGGTGCAATTGCATCAGGTCGTCAAACGTAATCGCATGCTTCACCGCTTCCTGCGCGAAAACGTACGTAGCGCAACAATAGGCCGATATTATGGCCAGAACTCCGCTCCGCAAAACAGTGCGCATCATGGTTTCCCTTTCGTTTCGCGGATAAAAATCCGCGTCGAATTCGCCAGGCCGTGGAGTTTGTCACGATTCCATGTCGTTTCCAAGGGCATCGCTACTCGGAAGTCGCGGCTGCCACCGCACGTCTCCGCGCCCAAACCCAATTCGCCGCCGCTACCGCAAAAGTCCCCAGCACCACGATGCCTTCGCGCCACCGCACGGTCGTGAGCAGCAAACCCGTAAAGATCAGCGCTGTCACGGCAAAAGCCGTTCCGCCCGGCAAATGAAAGGCCGCCCTTCCGGGTTTCTTACGTCGTAACGCCGGCAAAGCGGCCGCCACCGCTCCATACATAAACAGGCGTGCGACTGCCGAAAGCGTGGCATTCCATCGAAAGTCCCCGGCCACCGAAAATAGCAGCAACAGCGCCGCAAATGTCAGGATGGAGATGTGTGGCGTTCGAAAGCGCGGATGAATGGCCGCAAAGAAAGCAGGGAAGTCTCCACGCCCGCCCATCGCGAAGGTCACTCGCGGCGTATGCAACATGTTCGCGCTCAAATATCCATACACCGAAACCAACGTACCTGCCGCTACCAGCGAAACTCCCAGCGGTCCCAGAAATTGCCGCGCGGCATCCACCGCCGGCTTGGTTGTGGCCGCGGGATTTGCCAGCACATAGATCACCACGTACTGCACTGCCACATACAGCAAAGTCGCCGTAACCAGTGCGATGGCCAGCGCCACCGGGGCATCCTTGCGTGGATTGCTGGCCTCTCCCGACGCAAAAAGCGCCGCCTCAAATCCTCCATACGCGTAAACCATCAGCAACACCGCCGCTAACCAATCGGCTGCGCTGGCCGGCGCGACCGGCGGGGTCACGCGAATTTCCGGATGTAGCGCCAGCACGCCCAGACCCGCCGTGACGAAAAGCGTTAGCAACAGCACCTTTGTAATCGTAAAGAAATTGCTCAGCCACTTCCCATCCGTGACTCCGCGATAGTTCACTCCCGCCAAAAGCCCAATGAGCGCCGTCAATATCCCCGCACGAACCAGCGGCCCCTTCGCCGCCGGCACAAACGCCGTCAGATACGTAATAAAAAGATTGGCCACGCCCGAGCAAGCCGAAATGCGCGACAACCAGGTAAGCCAGCCAATCTGAATCCCCACAAACGGTCCGAACGCCGCGCGCGCGTAAAGATACGGCCCGCCCGCCTCCTGGAAATACGACGCCACTTCCGCCAGACACGCCGCAATCACTGCCACTCCGGCAAATGCTGCGAAATAAGCGATCGGGCTCAATCGCCCCAGCCGCGCCGCAATCAGCGAAGGCAAACCAAAAATGCTGGCCCCAATCATGGTGTTGAGCATCAGAGCCGCCAGGCTCCATCGCCCAATCGTCCGCACCAATCCCCGACTGTGTTTGGCCAAGTGCATCACCAAAAAACGTCCGCCAGCCTAGCACGCTTCATCTCCGTTGGGGTCCAGCGTGCTGCGCCCCGCCCAGCGCGATCGCAAGTGCGTGCGTCCCGCTCGTTTCCTCCTCTGTTACAATTCGCAAATCATCATGCCTGCCAACTCCGCCCTCTTCCCCCGAGATTTCCGCAAGGATTATCCCATCGCCACCCGGGGCGAAGGTTGTTGGATCATCGATCAATCCGGCCGGCGCTACCTGGACGCTTCAGGTCAAGCCGCGGTCGTCAGCATCGGCCACGGCGTACCCGAAATCGGCCGCGCCATGGCCGAGCAATCCTCGCGAATCGCGTTTGCTCACACCAGTCAATTCCATTCCGAGCCAGCAGAAAATCTGGCGCTGCGTCTACTCGCTTTCGCTCCGGCAAATTTTCGCGACGGCCGTGTGTACTTCACCTCCGGTGGCTCCGAAGCCGCGGAAACAGCCATCAAGCTGGCACGCCAGTTTCATCTCGAGAACGGGCAATCATCGCGCTTTCGCGTGGTCTCACGCAGTCAGAGCTATCACGGCAGCACGCTGGGCGCCATGACCATCAGCGGGAACGTCGCGCGCCGCGCCCCCTACCAGCCGCTCCTCGCCGAATGGGGACACATTGCCCCCTGCTTTTGCTACCACTGCCCCTTTGCCAAAACATTCCCCGAATGCGGCATCGCCTGTGCAAATGACCTCAACTCTTTTTTGAATGGCCACGACGCCGCGAGCGTCGCCGCTTTTATTTTGGAGCCAGTCGTCGGCGCTACTCTCGGCGCCGCCGTTCCTCCCGACGGCTACGTACAACGCATCGCGGAAATCTGCCACCAACGAGGAATCCTGTTAATCGCAGACGAAATCATGTCCGGCATAGGCCGCACCGGAAAGCCCTTCGCCATCCAACACTGGAATGCCGAACCCGACATCATTCTCGTCGGTAAGGGAATCGCCAGCGGTTACGCATCTCTTGGCGCGGCTCTGGCCTCTGCGCGAGTTGCCGCAACTTTCGAGCGCGGCAGCGCGGTATTCCAACACGGATTCACCTATCAGGCGCATCCGGTAGCCACTGCTGCCGGCAACGCCGTTCTTGATTACCTGGAGTCACAGGATCTGTTCCATCGCGTAGAGCGCACCGGGGAAGCCCTTCGCGGCAAATTATCCACGCTGCAATCTCATCCTCACGTTGGTGAAATCCGCGGCCTCGGTCTTCTTCTCGGCATCGAATTCGTTAAAGATAAATCCACGCGCCAGCCCTTCCCGAAAGAAGACGGCATTGCCGAGCGCATCCGCCAAGCAGCCCTCGAGGAAAACGTCCTGGTTTATCCCACCCAAGGCTGCGTCGATGGCAACAACGGCGATCACGTCCTGCTCGCCCCGCCCTTTGCCATCTCCCCGCAAGAATGCCAGTTGATTGCAACTGCATTACAATCCGCGCTACAAAAAGTCTTTCCCTCTTGAACCGGCGGCCCATTTCTGTGAACGTAGTCGCTCATTTGTTTTTGCGCTCGCAAGGCGACTTGCGCGGCGAGCGCTTTTGTCTGTTGATTGTCCGGAGCCAAGACTAATGTGGAATCCTTTTCGCCAGATCTTCATCGTCGCCGTTATAGCGATCTCGTTTCTCGGCGCAACGCTCCACGCCAAGGAAGAACCCGCAAAACCTCGCGCCCGCGACCTAGGGGTCCCTTTCGACGGCACTACCGGCTCGCTAAACGCCATCACTGACGTCTTCGGCATCACCGTAGGCCACACCACGCTGATCTCCGGCGAAGGCAAACTTCAAATCGGCAAGGGCCCCGTCCGCACCGGCGTCACCGCCATTCTTCCCCGGGGCAAAGATTCCATGAGCGATCCCGTCTTCGCCGGCTGGTGGTCGCTCAACGGCAACGGCGAAATGACCGGCACCACTTGGGTCGAGGAATCCGGCTTCCTTGAAGGTCCCTTAATGATCACTAACACCCACAGCGTCGGCGTCGTCCGCGATGCCGTTATCCAATGGCGCGTCTCACACGGCCAGCCTGATCCCCTCGGTTACTGGTGGTCGCTGCCCGTAGTTGCGGAAACCTGGGACGGTTGGCTCAACGACATCAACGGGTTCCATGTGAAGCCCGAACACGCTTTTCACGCTATCGACACAGCGAAATCTGGCCCGGTCGAAGAAGGCAACGTCGGCGGCGGCACCGGCATGGTCTGCAACGAATTCAAAGGCGGCATCGGCACCTCTTCCCGCAAAATCGAATCAAAGGCAGGTTCATTTACCGTCGGTGTGCTGGTGCAATGTAATTATGGCTCGCGCGCCAATCTCCGCATCGCCGGCGTTCCAGTCGGCAAGGAAATTCCCGAGGACGCCGCCTACGCGTCCACGTCCTTCGCCGGAGCCGATCGCGGCTCGATCATAGTGGTGGTCGCCACCGACGCTCCGCTCGTTTCCCATCAACTCAAACGCCTCGCCCGCCGCGTCTCACTCGGCCTTGGACGTGACGGCAGTATCTCCGGGAACGGTTCCGGCGACATCTTCATCGCCTTTTCAACTGCCAATTCCGGCGCCGCAGCCGCCGAGCACGTCGTCGATCTAAAAATGTTGCCGAACGAGCTAATCGAGCCGCTCTTTGCCGCCACCGTGCAAGCCACCGAGGAAGCCATCATCAACGCCATGGTCGCCGCCGAAACCATGACCGGCATCGAAAATCACAAAGTAATCGCTCTACCCCATGACCGTCTCCGCGCTGTCCTAAAAAAATACAACCGCCTCCAGTAGCATAGGCACTCTTGCCTGTGCCCATCGATCGGCAGGCATACACTTGCTCCCAAAGTAGGGGCGCAGCATGCTGCGCCCCATCTCGGCAAGGTCTATTGTATGGGTGCGGCGGTCAACAGCAGTCCGGGATCCCCTGAGTGCCGTTTGCAAAGGTAACCGAGAAATCTGCAACCCGCTCAAGTCCAACGCTAAACCACCGGCACCGCCGTCTTCCTCCCCGGATTAAAGAAAGGCAGCGCCACGACTTTCGCCGATACTGTCCGCCGCACGGCTTCCACCGTCATTTCCATCGCCAGCGTCGTTCCCACCGCGGACTGCTCGCGCTTCACGCAAGCCAGCGCAATCATTTTCTTCAGCGTCGGCGACCATGTCGTCGATGTCGCCTTCCCCACCTGTTTTCCCGCGCGATACACCGGCACCGCCACGCGCGACGCCATGCTAGGCACTTGCGGCGCCATCTCCAACTCTTCGTACAGCGCTTCTACTTCGTTCCAGTCAATCTCCAGGCCCACCAGCGCCCGTGCGGCGCCCTTCTTGGCCTCCAAAGCCAACGCCTCCCGCCCCACAAAATTATCTTTCTTCAAATCCACCAATTTTCCCAGCCCAATCTCCGCCGGCGAAAATCTCTGCCCCTCGATCAGCGCCTTCTTGCTCGACGTGTAATCCACCTCGATCAAAATCAGTCCCGCCTCGATCCGCGCCACGTCCAGCGCAATCATTCCCGCCGGATGAATATCGAAAACTTCGCCCTCGTTTACCAACTTATCCCAGACCCGCAGCGCATCCTTCCAGGGCATCCAAATTTCAAATCCCAAATCGCCCGTGTAGCCTGTCCGCGAAATATCCACCGGCACGCCCGCAATCTTTCCCCGCGTCACCCGGAAATATTTCAGATTTGAAATATTTGCGTCCGTAACCGCGCGCAACAACTTTCCCGAAGTGGGTCCCTGCAATGCCAGCGCCGCCACCTGCTCCGAAATATCCTCGATCTTTACGTCCAGGCCCAGCGCGTTCTGCTGAAACCATCGCAAGCTGGGGTCCGCCGCCGTCCACCGATATTCGTTTTCCCCCAGCCGCGTAATGGTCCCGTCATCAATCACCTTTCCGTCGGGATCGCACCAGCAGCAATAAATCACCTGGTCCACCGCCACTTTATTGATATCCCGCGCAATCACGCGATTCACCAGCTTGGTGGCATCGCGCCCGGTCACCCGATACTTGAACAGCGGCGAAATATCGATCAGCGCCACCGAGTTCCGTATCGCGTTGTACTCGTGCTCGTGGTGCATCTCATACACGCTAACCGTGTAGTAGCCCGACCACTCGCGATAACTCAAACTCTCGCAAAGCGCCTTCGTCCGCTCATGAAACGCAGTCCCAACCGGCACGCAACCTCCTCATTCGTCGCCTGACCAGAGATTATAGAGGCGCAGGAAACTACCGGCAAGAATGGGAGTCGGATTCAAATTCATCATTGACGCCACACAGCGCAGTGTGTAGAGTATTGTGTAGAAATATGCCTACCAACCTGGCCATCGATGATCGCCTCATTGAAGAGGCCCAAAAGCTGGGGCGCCACCGCACCAAGAAAGAGGCGGTTACCGCAGCGCTGGACGAATACATTCAGCGTCGCAAACAACAGCGGATAATTTCCCTCTTCGGGACCATCGACTATGACCAAACGTACGACTATAAACTTGCGCGCCGCATGAAACGCAATTGAATACCCTTGTTGATACGTCAGTGTGGTCCCTGAGTTTGCGTCGCGACCCAGTCGATTTGAATCCCTCTCAGCGCCTTGTCGTTCGTGAGCTTACGGAATTGATCGCCGAGGGCCGCGTGTTCCTGATCGGGCCGATCCGCCAGGAGATTTTGTCGGGCATACGCAGCCCGTCGCAATTCGAAAGCCTTCGTTCATTTCTTCGGGACTTTCCGGATCTCGCGCTCGCTACTTCCGATTACGAATCCGCTGCTGTGGCCAGCAACAAATGCAAGAGTAAGGGTATTACCGTGTCGGTCGTCGATGCCTTGATTTGCGCCGTCGCGCTAAATCGCGAGTTGACCATCTTCACCATGGATATTGATTTTCAGCGTTTCGCAAACATACTAAATATCTCGCTTCACTCGCCTCGGAAATAGCGTAAGAAGTTAGTTCTTCTCGCTGCCGTGCTCCGCGCCGTGCTTTTACTCCCGTTGCTTGTACGCAAATGCCGGACCCATTAAAATGTTGCGTCTCCTTTAAATACTGGAGTTCCTGGGAATGCCTCAGCATTACGACGCAATCGTCATCGGCGGCGGCCACAATGGCTTGGTCAATGCTGCGTACCTCGCCCAAGCCGGCAAGAAGGTAGTCGTCCTGGAACGCCGCCATGTTCTCGGAGGCGCCGCCGTAACCGAAGAGATCATCCCCGGCTTTCTCTTCTCCGAATGTTCCTACGTAGTTTCTCTCCTCCGCCCCGAAATCATCCGCGAACTCGATCTTCCCCGCCACGGCCTCGAAATCCTTCCTCTCGACGGCACCTTCACCCCTATGCCCAGCGGTGATTACCTCTGGCGCATGAACGACCACGCCCGCACCCAGCGCGAAATCCGCCGCCACTCGCGCGTCGACGCCGAAGCCTACGACGAATTCTCCAAGATGATGACTCCCATGTGCCGCTTCGTGAAGCCCATCCTCTCCATGATCCCGCCCGATCCCACGACCCTCAATCCTCGCGACCTCCAGCGCCTCTATTTCCTCGGCCAGCGTTTCCGCGACCTTTCCTCCGACGAGCGCTACACCCTGATCCAGCTGATGACCATGAGCGCCGCCGATTTCCTTGACCAATGGTTCGAGACCGATGTCCTCAAGGCCACCATGTCCGCCTCCGGAATCATCGGCACTTTCCTCGGCATTCGCTCGCCCGGTACCGCTTACGTACTCCTTCACCATTACATGGGCGAAATCGACGGCGCTTTTCGCTCCTGGGGATTCAGTCGCGGCGGCACCGGCGCCATCAGCAACGCCATCGCCGCCGCCGCTCGCGAACTCGGGGTGGAAATCCGCACCCAAGGTTCCGTCGACAAAATTCTCGTCAAAAACGGGCGCACGACCGGCGTCGCGCTCAAATCCGGTGAAGAAATCTTCGCCAGCGTCGTCTCCTCCAGCGTCGATCCCCATCTCACCTTCGAAAGATTTCTTGAGCCCAGCGAACTCCCCGGCGACTTTCTCGAAAGCGTCCGCCGCTACAAATTCCGCGGCTCCTCCGGCAAGGTAAATCTCGCGCTCGACGCTCTCCCCGATTTCAAAGCCATGCCCGGTCAGGGAGCGCATCTTCGCGGCGCAATTTCCATTTCCCCCAGTATCGAGTACATGGAACGTGCTTACGACGACGCCAAGTACGGCCGCTACTCCCGCCATCCGTACATCGATATTGTCATCCCCAGTCTCACCGACCCCAGCGTAGCGCCTCCCGGAAAGCACGTCATGTCTTGCTTTGTCCAGTACGCGCCTTACAAACTCGCGCAAGGCACCTGGGACGATCAGAAGGAAGCGTTCGGCGACGCCGTGATCAACACCATCGCCGAGCATGCTCCCAACATCAAAAAAATTATCATCGGCCGCCAAATTCTCACCCCACTCGATCTCGAACGCGATTTCGGCCTTACGCAAGGCAACATTTTCCAGGGTGAGCTATCCCTCGAACAGCTCTTCTTCCTCCGCCCGGTCCCC
>DATGEY010000110.1:0-58622 GCA_035309625.1 Candidatus Acidiferrum sp. | reverse complement strand
TTGCCACCCAGTAGAAACTTCCGGCGCCCAGATCCGCCAGATAGCCCAGCGCCGCGAAGGCGTCGCCATTATCGGAAGTAAATACGTTGCCGCGCATGCCGGCGCCAATCACCACCAGCAAGCCCACGACAACGAAAAAGGTTAACGCGCGTCCCCACATTTTCTGCAGCAGGTGGCCCAACCCGGGGACCAGCCATCCAGCAATTCCTAGGGCGATAGCTCGACCTTCGCGTCTGGCGTCCGGCTGCGCCGGCGCGGCTTGCGTTTCTTCGGTCATCGATCCTTCGCCTGGCAACGGCCCTTACGACAGCCGTGCCGCAAAATCCACAACAGAGCTGCTCAACACTTACTCAAGCAGCGGCAAAATCTCTCGCTGAACGGCGCCAGTCACCCGCGCCTCGCGCTCGCCGATGTAGATATTTACTTCGCTGCGAATGCCAAACTCGGGCAGATAGATGCCCGGCTCAATCGAAGTGCAGGTGCGAGGAATCAGGTGACGGCTGTCGCGCGTTTCCAGGCCGTCCATATTGACACCGTTGCCGTGCACGCTTTCGCCAATGCTGTGGCCGGTGCGATGGAAAAAATATTCGCCGTAGCCGGCTTCGTTGATTACGTCGCGCGCGGCATTGTCCACCTGCCACCCTTGTAGCGGTTTCCTTTTCGCCACGGAACTCTGGATCAGGGCGATCGCTTTGTCCCTTGCCTGGCGCACGACGGCGAAGACTTTCGCGTACTTTTCCGGAACCGCCGCGCCCAGAAAGCCAATCCAGGTCACGTCGTAGTAGACACTGCCCGGCGCTTTCTTCCTGGCCCAGACATCCAGCAGCAGTAGCTCCCCTTCGCGGATGGCCGCCGATTTTCCCTCCACCGGTCCATAATGCGGGTCGCTGGCGTTCGCCCCTACGGCGACGTCCGGCCCTTCATCCGCCGTCAGATCGGCCGCGGCGAACTCCTTTGCGATCCATTGCTTAAGATCAAATTCCGTCAGCGGCCGGCCAGCGCGCACGCCTTTGGCGGCCACCTGAAACGCCTCTCGCACGATGCGGTCCACAATCTCGCCGGCCGACAAATGCGATTCCAACTGTTCCGCCGTCCAGCAGGCTTCGTATTTCTGCACCAGGTCCGCGGAAGTGAATATCTTCGGACCCACGCTGCGCACCAGCTCCACAGTTCCGGCATCCACCATCGACACATAGGGAATGGCGTTCCGCGGAGAATACTGCATGGCAATGTTTCGCGCGCCAGCAAGCAGCTTTCCGAGGTTTTGCTCCAGTTCATTTTGCGCCGCGTAATACAGCGTCGCCCCGGGAAGGGTGGCCAGCGCTTCCGATTCGATTTTGTGCACCAGCTTTCGCGGCGCACCCTTCGTTGGAACAAAATAGAACCATCGACGAGTGCGCATAGCGGGAGGCAAGTGCAGAATGCGGTGTGCAATGGGGTCGCGCCCTCGAAAATCATAGAAGAGCCAGCCGTCCAGCTTCGCGGCCTTCAAGTCCTTCTGTACCGCTTGCACATCGAAACTCATGGAGCGGCGCACTCCCAGCGCCCGTAATGACTCGGTCTACGCCTCGCGGAGGACCAGCCCGAGAACCTGCTGTTCCGTCACTCCGCGTATTGCCACGCGCTTATTGCGGCTACGATGACCGCTGAGGATTCTAACAGCCGCTTTGGGCGTTTTCAAAAGCTCCGCCAGAAATTCGATCAAAGCCTCGTTGGCGCGATCTTCCAGCGCCGGAGCCAGTAGCCGCACCTTCAGCGCACCGTCCACTTCCCCGGCGATTTCATTTCTATTGGCGCGCGGCTGGACGCGCACCCGAAAATGCAAGGCGCCGTCAGCCTGGTTGCGGGCCATTTCCAGCATCGACCGTTACCAGGCCCGTTCGTACTGAACCGGTGGCTTGATGGTTTCACCCAACGCCTTGCCCGCCCATCGCGCCCAATAAGGGTCGCGCAACACCATCGACGGCGGAATACTCGCACATGGGCGACATCACAATGCGATTCTTCAACTCGATTTCACGAATCTTAATCGACGTAAACAGCTTCATCGCCTGGCGTCTCCATCAGGAAATATCCTCCATACTTTATGGTGTCTCTGCGGCAGCCCGCTGGCCAAATAATGCGGTGCCCACCCGCACTTCCGTGGCGCCCTCTTCGATCGCCACCTCAAAATCGTGCGACATGCCCATGGACAGCACCGGCAGCTGCTGGCCCGTCTGGCCGGCTAACGAGTCTCTTAGTTCGCGCAACCGGCGAAAGTATGGTCTCACTTGCTCCACGTCCTCCAGAAAAGGGGGAATGCACATAAGACCGGCGAGTTCGAGATGCGAGAGCTCCGCGATCTCTTCGACAAGCTTCGCTGCTTCCTCTACTTTCACGCCACTCTTACTTTCCTCTTCCGCGACGCGCACCTCCAGCAGGATGCGAAGTTTCCCCGCTCCCTCACGCGCGCGCGCCAGGCGCTGCGCCAGGGCCACGGCGTCGACCGAGTCTACGCTGTGAAACAGTCCCGCAGCTCGCGCCGCTTTATTGCTCTGCAGGTGCCCGATCAAGTGCCAGGTCGCTTGCAGATCCCCCAACGCGGCCCGCTTCCCTTCCCACTCCTGCACCCGGTTTTCGCCGAAGTGGCGCACACCCGCTTCGAAGGCGATGCGAATGGCTTCCACCGGCTGTGTTTTGGTTACGCCAATCAAGGTCACGTCGCCGGGATTTCGCCCCGCCTTGCGCGCCGCAGCGTTCATCCGGCCCTGCACCCGCAGAATCCCTTCACGAATTTGCGCCGCATCTGTCACTCGAAATATCCCCGCATCACCATGGAGATTCGCATCGTAGCACGCGCGGCGTTGCGACGCAGAACGTCTGCGGTTAGACTGAAACTCAATTTTAGTGTTGCGCGTATCCACGGACGAGGCGGTTTTGCAAATATCGGAAAACAGGAATGCCGGCGGCAAGCTGATTGCCATCGAGGGCATCGATGGCAGCGGCAAGCGCACTCAACTCGATCTCCTCGCGAAAGCTCTCGAAGCCCGCGGAAATCGCGTCCATTCGACCGGCTTCCCCCAGTACGATTCATGGTTCGGCAAGATGGTCGGCCAATTTCTCAATGGCGAATTGGGTGCCTTGGAAAGCGTCGACCCGCACTTCACCGCGCTGCTCTATGCCGGCGATCGTTTCGAAGCCAAGCCCAAACTCGAAGGCGCGCTAAACGAGGGCAGAATCGTCCTGATCGATCGCTACATCGGGTCCAATCTCGCGCATCAAACCGCGCGCGCAGCGGCCGGCAAGCGTGCCTCCTTCCGCCTCTGGATCGAGCACCTCGAATACGACATCTACGGTTTGCCGCGCGAGGACTTGATCCTCTATCTGCGCGTGCCCCCGGCCGAAGCGCAAAAGTTGGTGGCGCGCAAATCGCAACGCAGCTACACCAACGCCAAGCAGGATTTGCTGGAGGCCAGTTTGCATCATTTGCAGGACGCCGCTTCCATGTATGACCAACTGGCACGCTCTGCCCCCTGGGTCACCATCGAGTGCTACGATGGGGGCATTGGCGCCATGCGGCCGGTGCAGGAGATCTCCCGCGACGTGCTTGCCGCCGCAGAACCCGTGGTGCGCGCTGTCATGTCGGCCAATTCCCGAAAGGCGGGCTGATCCCCAGTGAGCTTTGCGCAATTTCTGGGCAATGAACGCGTGGTGGCCGCCCTTCGCGGCTTCTTGCGTAGCGCCCGCGTTCCTCACGCGCTGCTGTTCACCGGCCCCCGCGGCGTCGGCAAGTTCACCCTGGCGCGCATGTTTGCGCAGGCCGCCAACTGCGAGCGCCTTGACGATGACTTCTGCGGCGAATGCGATACCTGCTTGCGCATCGCTTTGCTGGCCCAGCCGCAAACGCTGATCGACCAAGGTCTTGCCGAGCGCGGCGAAAGCGCCGATGCCGCCACCGTCGAGCGCATCCCTCTCGTTCTGCAATCCCATCCCGACGTCTGGGCACTGGTCCCCGATCCCGTGCGTCTGAAAAGTCCGGTGGCGCGCCCGATGCTTCGCGTCGGACAACTGCGCGCGGTGCAACGCGCCGCTTACTTTCAACCCATGGGCCGCCGCCGCGTTTTCATTCTGGATGGCGCGGACACCATGCGCTGGGATGTCGCCAATGTTTTCCTGAAGATCCTGGAGGAGCCGCCCGGCTCGGCCACCTTGATCTTGACCGCTCCGTCGCCGTATGCCCTACTGCCCACCATCGTCTCCCGCTGCCTGCAATTTCATTTCGCGCCACTTCCGCAGCCTGACGTCGAGAGGATTCTCCAGGGGCAAACCGGCCTGAAACCCGCGGACCGCAAACTTGCCGCGCAACTCGCCGAAGGCAGCCCCGGCCTGGCCATGGAGATGAATCTCGAGCAAGCCGAGCAGCAACGCAGAAACGCTTTGCGTATTCTGGAGCGAGCTGCCCTAGGCCAGGGCTTTGCACAACTCTTCGCCGACACGGCTGCGCTGGCCAAGGATCGCGAGTCTTCCTTCGAGCAGCAGATCGCCGTTTTTTACGGATTGCTGAGCGATCTGCTGGAACTGACTTCCGGTGTGAGGCAGCCGAGCCTTCGTAACCTTTCCCTGACCCAAGAATTGGCGGCGCTCGCCCGCTCCGTGGATACCGGGTGGGTCATGCGCGCGATTTCCGGATTCGACCAACTGCACGCCGGAGCGCGCCGCAATCTCAATCGTCAACTCGGTCTGGACGCGCTGGCGGCATCCTTGGTAACTGCCAATCGTCCCTATACTGTCTCGCGCAGGTAAATTCAATCCCCAATTTGCACTATGCCGGAATTTACAAACAGGCACTGTAACCGCACAGGGTTTGGGTGCATCATACGAAGTGATATCAGCCTGGCCATCCTTCACTCTCTCTAAGGAGCAGTCATGGTGAACCGACGGATGTTCCGTCCGGGATTCGCGGACGTTAAGGAACAAACCCCGCCCAGACAACAACATGGTAACGGCGCCGCGCAGCACGGAAACAATGGTCCCGCACCAAGCAAGAAGCCCGCTCCGCCGGAAGTAACGCACGCGGAAAATTTCTATTGGGTCAAACAGATGCAAGGTCACACGCCGATGGCGGTGGTCCTGGACAACGGAGAAGTCTTGCGCGGTACGGTGGAATGGTATGACCGCGATTGCATCAAGTTGACCCGTCAAGGCAGCCCGAATCTGCTGGTCTTCAAGCGCGTGATCAAGTACGTCTACAAAGACGGCGAAGAGTCGGCCAGCGGCGGCGACGAGTAGCTCCTAACTTTGCAGCGAGTGGCCTCCCGCGGCTCCGAACGTCAGTAACGCTTTAGCCGCCAGCGTGCCTTTGCGGTCGAGAATTTCGCATTCCGCTACCACGAAGTTGCGTCCGGTGCGCAGCACCCGCGCCTCGGCCCGTATGCGCCCGCCCGCTACGCCTTCCAGGTAATTGATCTTCAGCTCGATGGTGGCTAGCGCTACGCCCCTGGCGACGGTGGTGTACGCCGCGATCGCTCCCGCGGTATCCGCCAGTGCCGCCAGGATGCCTCCATGCACTACCTGATTGAGTTGCTTGTGCCGCGCCTGGGCGTCCAGCCGCAGAACCGCATGCCCGCGCGAGGCCGATTCCAACTCGAAGCCGAGCATCGCAATGGCGCGACTTTCCTTCAGATGCCGGCGTGTCGCCGCCTCGAAGGCTCGGGCCTCTTTCGATAATTTCCTTCTCATGGGAGTCGATCACCTTTCTTCCATGAGCGGATACACCGCCGTCCAGAGGAATCGCCGCGCCGGTCAGCACCCTTGCCGATTCTTCTGCCCGCCGCCGCTGCGCTGGCGCCTTGCGCAAGGTCCAACGCAATAGCTCGCCCCAGCCCCGTTTCCCCTCCGATAATCAGCGCGGTTTCTCCTTGCAGCCGTGTCACGTTCTGGGGCGCTCCTGCGTCTAATGGGGTACTTGTCCGGCGGGGTCATCCTACCTGACCGGGTGCGCGACTCTAGCACCCGGAATCCCGAGCCCGCAAGGAGCACGGTCGCGAGCAACCTGATGTAAGGTACTTGGCAAGCGGAGAGGACTAAGGCAGCTCCATGCGCGTCGGCATCACCTGTTATCCCACTTATGGCGGCTCCGGCGTCGTCGCCACCGAACTCGGCCAGGAACTTGCCGCCCGCGGCCACGACGTTCATTTCATCAGCTACGCGCCGCCGATCCGCATGAACCTCGCCGACCCGCACATCTTCTTCCACGAGGTGGAAGTGGCCTCCTACCCGCTTTTCGACCACCCGCCCTACACCCTGGCCCTCGCCACCAAAATGCTGGAGGTCTTCGAGTCCGAGTCGCTCGACATCCTGCACGTCCACTACGCTATTCCTCATTCCGTTAGCGCCATGCTGGCCCGCTCGATGGCCGCCCCGCGCCGCTTACCTTTTGTCACCACCTTGCACGGCACGGATATTACCCTGGTCGGCAGCAACCGCAGCTATCTCCCCATCACCCGCTTTTCCATCGAGCGGAGCGATGGCGTCACCGCCATCTCGAACTATTTGCTGAACCAAACGCTCAAGGAATTCGACATCAAGCGCCCCATCGACGTCATCCCCAATTTTGTGAACTGCGATCTGTACACCCGCACCGATGCCAAAGAACTCCGCGCGCTATGGGCGCCCAACGGCGAACCCATCCTCATGCACCTGTCGAACTTTCGCCCCGTGAAGCGGGTGCCCGATTGCGTGGAGATTTTTGCGCTGGTGCGCGCCAAGATGCCCGCCAAACTCGTCCTCATCGGCGATGGCCCCGACCGCGGCGCCGCCGAATACCTGGTCCGCAAAAACAAGCTGCAGAAAGACGTATTCTTCCTCGGCAAGCAGAATGCCGTCTACGAAAAGCTTTCCGCCGCCGATCTCTTCCTGCTGCCCTCGCAGCTCGAATCCTTTGGCCTCGCCGCCCTCGAAGCCATGGCCTGCGAAGTTCCGGTAATTGCCACCAATGTAGGCGGCGTTCCGGAAGTAGTCGAACACGGCGTGGATGGTTTCTTAGTGGAACCCGGCGACGTAAAAGAAGCCGGTCGTTACGCCGTCGAACTTCTCTCCCGCGTTGACCGCGGCCGCGAAATGGGCCAGCGCGCACGCATCAACGCCAAACGCAAATTCTGCGCCAACGACGTAATCCCCCAATACGAGCGCTACTACCAGCGCATCCTGGAATCAGCCTCCGCCGCTAAAGCCTAGAAGTCGCTGCCGGTCTGCGCCTTTCTGTCAATTTTCTTTGCGCCCTCTGTACCCTCTGTACCCTCTGTACCCTCTGTACCCTCTGTGCCCTCTGTGCCCTCTGTGGTGAAATCCTCTCTTCGGTTTTGATTCAGCCCGCCCGCTGAATCTCGCATCGCATCGCCGCACAACTTCGTCGCCCAGCAATCCACCGATATCCGCGCCGCAACACTGTCATCATTCCCGGCACCCCCGCCAGCCACACCAGCGGCCGCCCCCACCAAATTTCGCGCGCCACCGCCAGCACCGCATCCGCCCCGCTAAACTGCCGGCCGTCCGAAAGCAAAAACCGCAATTCCCGCAACAATTCCGCCGTCGGCAATCCCAACAGCGCCCCAACCCGCGGATCCTGCAACGGTGCTACACCCAGTCCGCGCTTTGTGAGTATCGGCAGCAGCCACCGCGCCGTCCGCGTGCAAAAGCCGCACTCCGCGTCAAAAAACAACCACCCTCGCGCATGCCGTCCCTTCCCATCCGTAAACTCCGATGCCAGCGAAATCATGCCCATCCTCTTCTCTGCCAATCTCCGCGTTCTCAGCCTTGTCTGACCTCGGCTTGCTCTTCTCTGTGCTCTCTGCGCTCTCTGTGGTGAAATCTCTTTCTTCCCTCTTTTCCCCGAGTTCTGCCTCTCCCAACCTCTGCGAACCTCAGCGCCCTCTGCGCCTCCGCGTTATCTTTTTCTTTCTTTTTCTTTCTTTCTTTCTTTCTTTCTTTGAACCCTCTTTACACCGCCTTCTTCTTCTCCCCCAGCAAAGTAATCACCTTCCCACGCAGCTTCACCACACTCTTCAGCGCCCCGGTCGGCATCCGCAAAATCTCCTCAAACAATCCGGCCATCGCCGTCAAAAACTCCAGCATGCTCTCCAAGCGTTCCCGCGTGTACCCATCTCCCTGCGCTCCCGTCTTCAGCTCCGCCACGCATTCCGCCAGCACCCGCAAAGTCGGATCAATCTCCCGCCGCTTGCGCTCCTCCGAAACAATCCGGAAAATCTCCCAAACATCCTTGATCGACTCGAAGTGATCCCTCCGGTCGCCCAGCACATGCACCACCCGCACAATTCCCCATCCCTGTAACTCCCGCAAGCTGGTGCTCACGTTCGACCGCGCCACCGCCAGGGTGGTCGAAATTTCATCGGCCGGCAGCGGCTTGGGCGCCAGAAACAGCAGCGCATGCACCTGCGCCACGGTGCGGTTAATCCCCCACCGAGTGCCCATCTCCCCCCAATGCAAAATAAACTTCTGCGCCACTGGGGTTAAGGTGTACTGCGTCGGATGTCCGCTCATGCGTAGTTTCCTTCACTTCTGTTGTTTCTGTTAATTCCGAATATACTGCTGGGTGTGATGGTCGTCAAGGGTTATTTTCGAGCCAGTGGAACCATGGTAGGCTTCATTCTGTAGGGGTAGAACAATGAGCCTCAACATCAAAGACCCCGAAGCTCACCAGCTGGCTCAGGCTCTCGCCCGGGAAACCGGCGAATCCATGACTCGTGCCGTCACCACCGCTCTTCGCGAACGCCTCGCTCGCGTCCGTCGCTCCCATAAACAGATTGCGAAAGCAGCGGAACTTCTCCGCATTGGCCGCCGCTGCGCCAGTTACCTGAAGCGCCCCCCGGTAGATCATGCGGACCTTCTCTATGATGAAAAGGGCCTTCCAAGATGATCGTTGATACGTCTGCGCTTCTCGCCGTTCTGTTCGGCGAAAGCGACGCCGAGTCCTACGCACGCGCCATCGGCGACGCAGCCATTTGCCGCATCTCTGCCGCCACCTTTGTGGAAGTATCGCTTGCGGTGGAATCGCAAACCGGCGACGCAGGCAGCCGTCAGTGGGATTCCTTCTTTCGAACATCCGGGATCGGCATGGAACCGGTGACCGAGGAGCAAGCCTATGTCGCACGACAGGCTTGGTCGGAGTTCGGCAAAGGGCGCCATCCGGCCGCCTTGAACTTCGGAGACTGCTTCTCCTACGCGCTCGCTAAGGTTTTCGGCGAACCCCTTCTTTACAAAGGTCGCGATTTTCACAAAGCTGGAATTCCTCCCGCCCTCTAATCTCACTTCTCGGAGGCGTACGGGGAACGCCTTCTCCCGAAAACACCTGTACCTCACGCCAGCTTCCCTTTCACCGGCGTCCGCCGATAGACTTGTATCGAGGAAAGACTGCCCACCCCGCTGCCGCCAGCGTCGAACCTTGCGGTTCAAAGTACACCTACACGACGCGCGGCTTTTTCTCTTCTGGCCCCAAAATGGCCACCTGCACCTCTCCTGTCCCTCTGGTCAGTTGTAACTTGTTAACTTGTGTGTTATCTTTCATCATGAGTATCGCACAACCGGGCTTGCTTAGGTTCTAAAGTGTTCACCGTCCGGCCCAGCTCCACCCAACGCGCACAGCCTGCCAGCCTCTCCTGCATCCCCTTTAGAATCAACACTTGCGAAAGTGTAGCAAAACAAAGGACTTTAACTATCTTTAGAATCAACACTTATGAAAAAACCGGGGGGAGGGGGGTGTTACGGTTAACTAAGCCGGATCGCACGGAGCTCACGATAACTCCCGTCCGGACTATCACATACCTACAACCCAAACAATTTCATGCACTTAGAAACTCTTTCACCCGATGGCGAACAAGTATCTCCCGCGAAATCAACATCTTCCCAACTCTTTCCATGTCGATGGGGGTGGCACCCCAATCAAAGAGTTTTCAGTCCGTTCAGACAGCCCTTCCGGAATCATCCTACGGCCTGGAGGGTCGATACCAGCTCGGGGATATCAATGCGAATCACTGTTCCCTGCCCCGTATGGCTCTCAATCTCCAGTCGAAAATCCGTACCGTACAACACCCGCAACCGCTCGCGCACGTTGCTCAATCCAATCCCTTCGACGTACACATGCGGCATCTTCTCTTCCGAAATGCCCACGCCGTTGTCTGCAATCTCAATGTGCAGCCGCCCGTCCCGGTTCCGGGTACGCAATTGGATTTTGCCACCGTCGATTTTCGGCGCCAGGCCGTGCTTCAGGCAATTCTCCACGATGGGCTGCAGCAGCATGCTGGGCACAAAGGCTTCCAGCGCCTCGTCATCCACCTGTTTTACGATCTCCAGGTTGTCGCGCCCGAACCGCGCCACTTCGATGTCCAGGTAATCGTCGATGAACTGCAACTCCTCGCGCAGGGGCACAAACGTTTCGTGCTTGCGCAGCAGGCGCCGCAAAATGTTGCTCAGCTTCAGAACCACGCCGCGCGCCGCGTCCGGATCAAACCGGATCAGCGACGACACCGTGTTGAGCGTGTTAAACAAAAAGTGCGGATTGATCTGGCTGGACAGCGCGTCCATGCGCGCCTTCAGCAGCAACTGCTGGTGGCGCTCCAGATTCATCTCGATGCGCGTGTTGTTCCAAATCTTCAGCGGCGCCGCCACCGACATGAGCGTGGCCAGCACGCACAGCAACAGCCACCAGTCCCAATGCGGATCGATGGCAAAGAGCCATTTCGGTTTGGTAGCCACCGCCAGCGCCACGCGGCCAAGCTCCAAAATCACGCAGGCCAGCAGCGGCAGCAATTCCCAGGACATCTTGGCATCGCGCAACAACCGCACCACGTCGCGCGGAATATTCAAGAACGTGAACGGTCCGAAATTCCACAGATCTTCCTTATTGGGAATGGCCTGGCGCATCAACCCGCCCAGCAGTCCGGCGGTAGCCGCCGCGGGCATAGCCAGCCATTCATGCGCCGCCAGCGCCGGAATGGTGATGATCGCGCCGCCAATGGGCCCGACCACCCGTCCGCCCAGCAAACCCATCAGAAATGCGCCTTCCAGCGACAAATCCGCGAAGCGATACGGAAAGCCCACCAACCGCAGCGAAACGCCCACAATCAGGGGCGGCGTCATAAACAGCATCAACTTCAATTTTTGGTCCGGATCGCGTTCTTCGGTGAACAGCACACGCCGGAACGTGTTCCACCGCGCCAGCAACGCCGCAAACGAAGACGCTACGCCCACCTTCAGCAACAGCGTAAACAGCAGATCTTTAACGGAAACGAAAGTATCCATGGCCTCGCGCCCGGTCCCTTCGCTAACGCTAGCCAATCCCCGCCGCGAAGTAAAGCGCGTCTCCACGGTGCGCCGAGTTACACGCCTGTCGTATCGATGAAGCGCATCTTGCAGCGCGCGATTTGCCGCAGAGTCGGACCCGAAGCGTATCAAGCTGCCCGGATCCTGACCTTGAACGGTGTTGCCACCATGTATCTGGTACACGGCAGGTCCCTAGACTCCAAATCGGTACCAAATTGGTTTCGATGCACTGATTTTTGTCGTCAAATTCGACCTGCTATACTGCTCGATTGCCATGTCCGCGAAATACCAATCCAGCAAACACTCCGCGTCGAAATCCACCGTTGTGCGCAAGGTGGCGCAGGCCGAATTGCCCACGCGGTACGGGCGCTTCACCATTTACGGATTTCAGGGCCGCGGGCCGCAGGAAGAAGCCATCGCAGTGGTGCGCGGAAATCTTGGCAGCAAGACCGCCCCGCTGGTGCGCGTGCACTCGCAATGCTTGACCGGGGATGTGCTTACCTCGCTGCGCTGCGATTGCCGCGCGCAGTTAGAATTCTCTCTGAAGAAAATTGGGCGCGCGGGGGCCGGGATTTTGCTGTACTTGCCGCAAGAAGGCCGCGGCATAGGGCTGATGAACAAACTGCGCGCGTACCAGTTGCAGGATGGCGGAATGGACACCGTGGAAGCCAACGAGTCCCTGGGATTTGCGGCGGATGCCCGGGACTACCTGTTCCCGGCGAAGATTCTCAAGCAGCTGGGCGCTACCAGGATTCGCCTGCTCTCCAACAATCCGGAGAAAGTCCGGCAACTCGAAAACGGCGGCATTCGAGTCGTCGAGCGAGTTCCCTGCCAACCGCGCATCTCCCGGATTTCACGTGGCTACATGCAAACCAAGAAAACAAAAATGGGGCACCTGCTGGAAGGGATGTAAACCGCCGGCTGATTGCGCAGCGATCTTCTTGTTATAGTGGCGGCGGGCGATCAGCGCTCGGCCGCGAAGCCGCCTAGGTCAGGTGACTCGACGCCGCAGGAGAATCGGAGCAGATGCGAACTTTCCACATTGCGGTCATTCCCGGCGATGGCATCGGAAAGGAAGTTGTTCCGGAAGGTATTCGTGTACTGGAAGCGGCGGGGCGTCGTTTCGATTTTCGGGTGCAGTGGCGTGCGTTTGACTGGGGCTGCGAAAGGTATGTGCAAACCGGAAAGATGATGCCTGATGATGGTTTGCCGCAATTGCGGCCGTTTCACGCAATTTTCCTTGGCGCCGTAGGCCATCCCAGCGTGCCGGATCACGTTTCCTTGTGGGGGCTGCTGATTCCTATCCGCCGCACCTTCCGGCAGTACGTAAATCTTCGCCCGGTCAAACTTTTCGAGGGAATCGAATCGCCGCTGAAAAACCGGAAGGCCGGTGAAATCGACTTCACCATTGTTCGCGAAAACAATGAGGGCGAGTATTCGAGCATCGGCGGCCGGCTGTACGAGGGGACGGACGATGAGATGGCGGTGCAGCAGACGGTGTTCACGCGGCGGGGCGTGAATCGCGTAATGCGCTTCGCTTTCGAGCTGGCGCGCCAGAGGAAAAAACATGTGACGTCGGCGACCAAATCGAACGGAATTATCCATACGATGCCCTTTTGGGACGAATGCTTTCGCGCCATGACGGTAGAATATAAGGACGTTCGAACGGACCAGTATCACATCGACATCCTCACGGCGCATTTCGTACGCCATCCCGACTGGTTCGATGTAGTGGTCGGCTCCAATTTATTTGGCGACATTCTTTCCGACCTGGGCCCCGCGGTAGCCGGCTCGATCGGCATCGCGCCTTCGGCCAACCTCAATCCGGAGAAAGAATATCCCTCGATGTTCGAGCCGGTACACGGGTCCGCGCCAGATATCGCGGGGCAAGGCATCGCCAATCCCATCGGGCAAATAGGGTCGGGAGCCATGATGCTGCGGCACCTGGGAGTTCCCGACGCAGCCGATGCCGTAGAAAATGCGATTGCGGCGATTCTTGCGCAAGGCAAAGTTCGCACCGCGGATATCGGAGGGAAAGCCAGCACCCGCGAGTTGGGCGAAGCGATCGCGAATCAGGTCGGCGTGGCGACGTAACGCGGAATTCACACCGCGGCAGCCGTTCGCGCCCGCGAGCGCCGAAGGGCCAGAAACTCCAGGTATTCGTGCATTCCCTGGCCCGTTTTTGCCGACAGCTTCAGAATCTCCATGCCTGGGCGGACCGCTTCGATATTGCGGCGGGCCGCCGCTTCGTCGAACTCCACAACCGCGGCAAGATCCGATTTCGTGATGACGGCTACGAGCTGCGCGAGGAAACCGGCGCCTTCCGCCATTCATTCCATGGCGGCTCGCCGGACTAATTTTTCGGGCTGGGCAATTCGATGCTCTTGAGCAGGCCCACGATTTTCGGAGCGCCGATGTTCCGGTAATCGGAAGTCAACAAACCGTAAGTCTCCACCTCGCCATATTTTCGGCTGACCCCGCTCGATTGCGTGCCGTTAAGCGGCCAGTAGCTCCAACTCAGATCTTTTTCTCGCAGATATTGCATAAACCAGCGAAACCATTGGCTATTGTCGCCGCAGTCGAGCGTCTGGCAGGCGCCAAATTCGCCGATCCAAAGCGGCACCGGCGGCTGGGCATGCAACAGGAACCCTGCGCGCAGGTCGTAAGCCTGCCGTAACTCCTCATAATTCTGGAAGGCGTGGCCTGCCGAGAAATACGCGTGCGGCGAGTACACCACTCGATTTGCTACCTCTAACTCTAACGGCCGCGCGCCGAACGCCGTGAAGTCTGTCGAATACTGCGGCCCTTCCACCATGACCAGCAACGCCGGATTTTCTTCCAACACCGCATTGCCGCCACGCCCCGCGGCTGCCTGCCAGTCCAGCCGCGCATCGTCGCCACCCCATTTCACTCCGCTGCGCAGTTCGTTGCGCAAATCGGCGCCGGCCACCCACTTCTGTTTTTTGTATCGCCGCACGATCGCTCGCCAATCGGCCAGCCACTTCTCTTCCGGATATTCGGCGTTGTACCACAGACCGTTGCCGTCATCCTCTTTGCAGCACCAGCCGGCATTGCTCATGTGGTTGTCGAGAATCACCAGAAGATGCGCGCGGGCCAGAGCGGCGATAACCGCGTCCATCACCTCCAGCGCGCGCTTGCCCTTGAATTTCGCATTCGCTTTTACCGCATAGTCCGGCACCACCGGGTTCTTCTCGAAGGTTTCGTTGGCCCACGGCAGCCGCACGGAGTTCACGCCAATCGCGCGAATCTGCTCGACGATTACTTGCAATGGCGCCACATCCAATCCGCCCGCTACAAATTCCTTTTGATCGAACCCATACCAGTTAACCGAGGTGAGGCGAATTTTCCGGCCCGCGGCATCGACGATGTCGTATCCGGCGGTGTGCAACGGAGGACGCACCTCCCGCGGCAGCAGCAAAATCAACAAAGCGGGTAAAAAAACAAGCGCGCGGCCGCCGATCATGCGTGCTCCCGGCGGTTGAGCATTAGCCCCCACCCACAAACTGCACGATCTCGTAGCAATCTCCGCTTTCCACCAGCGTCTGCCCCCATTGCGGTCGCGGGAGAATCTCCCGGTTGCGCTCGATGGCCACCCGGCCGCTCTCCAGTCCCAGGTCGCGCAATAGGTCCGATACCGTGGCGCCGTTATTGGCGCCGCGAGTTTCGCCATTCACTGTGATTGCGATTTCCGTTTTCAAGGCTTTCATCCCTCCACGGAAACTTTCGGCTTGGCCCGCAACTGAAATCGCAAACTTCCCTGGGCCTTGCCGTTGCGGGCTTCGATGACCAGCGCACATTCGGACCCGGTAAGCCGCGGCATGTCGAACGCGAGTTGCGCTTTTCCATCCGGCCCGGTCGCCGAAGAATGCTGCGCCGGCTCTGCCCCACCGTCAATCCGCGCCAGCACTCCCGCCCCGGAAACCGCGACGCCGTCTCCCTTTCTGGAGACCAGCACCTGTAGCGTGGCCCGTTTCCCTGCCAGCCAAGTTTTGGCGTTGAGCAATTCAATGGCGAGCGATACCGGATCGCCCGCGGAAGCCGAGCCCTGCGGATCAATAGCGGATTTGGCCGCGGGCGCCGGGTTGGCATGCTGCGCCAGCTTCAGCGCCCCGGAGCGCAACTCCTCCAGCACCCCTTGATGCTGGGCATCCACCCGATGCTTTAATTTTTCCTCGCGCTCCCCGTCCAGCGGCAGCAAATCCGCGTAGCTGTTCGCGCGCCGCAGCAGCACCCGGCCGCTTTGATACACCATGGTGTCGATCACCGCGTGCGAAGCGCCGCGGTCTTCCGTCTGTACGTGATACACGTTCTCGCCTATTTTTACGTTCGAATTGTGACCGAACAGCATTTCGCAACCCGCTCTCGCAACACAGAAGGCGCCACGGCTTCAATCCGCATTTGACCGCTTGCGGATGAATCGCTATTATACCTTTTCGCCCATGAGTAGTTCCGGCCTACATGCTTACGCGCCGCTGCTCTTACACCTGCTGCTAGCCATTGGCCTGGCGGGCGCGCTCACCGCCGTTTCGGTTTTGGTCGGCTGGCGACGCCCCAGTCGCGCGAAACAGGAAGCCTATGAATGCGGCATGGAACCCACCGGCGACGCCCGCGAACCCTTCTCGGTAAAGTTTTACCTGGTAGCTATGGTCTTTATTTTGTTCGATGTGGAAGCGATCTTTTTGTACCCGTGGGCTTATATCTATCGAGACATGTTCCGGATATCGCACAGTTTTGGAGTGTATGGCTTTGTAGAAATGCTGGTGTACATTGCCATTCTGTTGGTGGGGTACATTTATCTGTGGAAAAAGGGCGCCTTCGATTGGCATAAGTAGTGGGCGTAGTCTAATCGGCGTAACGTAGTTGGCGTAAACTGGGGAATTCACAAACTGTGGCGGAGAACGGCAACCAAGATACTAATGTTGTAGTCGAGCGGCTGCGCAAGTGGAGTCCCAACGCGGTAAGCGAAGTGCTCGAGTTCCGCGGCGAGACCACCATCGTCGTCCCGCGCAATGTGCTGCGGGAAGTGGCCGAGCGCTGTCGCGCCGACAAGGATCTCCAGTTCAATCTACTGAGCGATGCCACCTCGGTCGACCGCTTTCCCCTGGAGCCCCGCTTCGAGGTTAATTACCACCTGGTTTCGATTCCCCGTAGCGACCGCTTGCGTCTGCAGGTCCGCCTCTCCGCTGGCGATCCGGTTGTGGATTCCCTGGTTTCCGTGTGGCCCGGCGCCAATTGGCTGGAGCGGGAAATTTTCGATCTTATGGGCATTCGCTTCAATGGGCATCCCGATTTGCGGCGCATCCTGATGCCCGACGATTGGGAAGGCTATCCATTGCGCAAGGATTATCCGGTGGAAGGCTATCGCGACATCCCGGGTACCGCCCTGCGTTACACAAGGAACCGTCCGTGACCGTTCAATCCGAAACCAGCACGGTCGACACCGCCACTGGCAAAGCCAAGACCATGGTCCTCAATATGGGACCACAGCACCCCTCCACCCATGGCGTGCTGCGCATCTTGCTGGAGCTCGATGGCGAAAACGTCGTCAAAGCGATTCCGGACATGGGTTACCTGCACACCGGCATCGAGAAATCCTGTGAAGACAAGACTTATTCGCAAGCCATCACCCTCACCGATCGCATCGACTATCTAAATCCGTTGGGTAATAACCTTGCCTACTGCCTGGCCGTCGAAAAACTTCTCGGCATTGTAGTGCCCAAGCGGGCGCAATACATCCGCGTCTTGATGGTCGAGCTGCAGCGTATTTCCTCCCACCTGGTCTGGCTTGGCACCCACGCCATCGACCTGGGCGCCATGTCCGTCTTCCTTTATTGCTTCCGCGAACGCGAAGAGATCCTCAAGATTTTTGAATTCGTCGCCGGCCAGCGCATGATGACCAGCTACATCCGCATCGGCGGCCTGGCCCTCGATCCGCCCGCCGGTTATCTACAGCGCGTGGAAAAATTCATCAACATGATGCCCGGCCGCATCGACGAATATGAAGAGCTCCTCACCGGAAACCGCATCTGGATTGGCCGCACCAAAGGCGTCGGCTATATCACCGCCGAAGACGCCATTGCCCTCAGTATGACCGGCCCTACGCTTCGTGCCGCGGGCGTGCCGTATGACAACCGCAAGGTTTTCCCCTATTCCAGTTACGAGGAATTCGACTTTCAGGTTCCCGTTCGCACCGATTCGGACTGTTTCGGCCGGTACATGATTCGCGTCGCGGAAATGCGCGAGAGCCTCAAAATCATCCGCCAGGCTATGAAAAAGATTCCCCCGGACGGTCCCGTCCGTACCGACGCTCCCGGAATTATTCCTCCCGAGCGCGAGAAGATGAAGACGGAGATGGAAGCGCTCATCTACCACTTCAAAATTTTCACCGAGGGCTTTTCTCCGCCGCCGGGCCAGGCGTTTGCCACCATTGAGTCGCCACGCGGCGAACTGGGCGTGTTTGTGGCCAGCGACGGCTCGCCCAAACCGTTGCGCGTGCACTTCCGCGGCCCATCCTTTATTAACTTGCAGGCTCTGCCGAAATTGATCGAGGGCCAGTTGCTGGCCGACGTCATCGCCTGCATCGGCACCATCGATATCGTGCTGGGAGAAGTCGACCGTTGAGTGCTATCTAGCAGCGTTGTCATCCTGAGGCGATGGCCGCAGGATCGCAACGCCGGCAGTCTTTGGCTACACGAACACGAGGCCCATGGAACTTTCGCCACAACTTGCCACCCGCTTCGACACCCTGCAGAACCGTTATCCGTTCAAGCGCAGCGCGCTCATCCCCATGCTGATGTACGGCCAGGACGAGTACGGCTTCATCAGCGACGAACTTATCGCGGAAATCGCCAAACGCCTCGAACTGCGCACCGTGCAAGTCGAAGAGACCCTCGAGTATTACTCCATGCTGCACCGCAAGCCCATGGGCAAGCATCACGTGCAGATCTGCACCAATGTCGCGTGCATGCTGCGCGGCGGCAACGAGCTTCTCGACCAGGCCAAGAAGCGCCTGGAAATCGGCCACAAACAGACCACCACGGATGGCGTCTTCTCTCTCGAGGAAGTCGAATGCATCGGCGCTTGCACTGGCGCGCCGGCCATGCAGGTCAACTACGATTTCTACGAAAATGTCACGGCCATGAAGTTCGATCGCATCATCGAAGAGCTCGATGCCGGCAATCATCCGGCTCCCGAGCCAGTCACCGCCGGCGCGCTGCATCCGCGCGATCCCGCCGAGACTCCGGTCATCAGCCGCCGCTTCGGCATCAAGAATTCGCACAAGCTCGAGGCCTACCTGCAACACGACGGCTACAAAGCGCTCGAAAAAGCGCTGAAGGAAATGACCCCGGAGTCCATCATCGACGAAGTCAAAAAATCCAGCCTGCGCGGCCGCGGGGGCGCCGGCTTCCCCACCGGAATGAAGTGGTCGTTCGTCCCCAAGGATTCGCCCAAGCCGAAGTACGTCATCTGCAACGCCGACGAGTCCGAGCCCGGCACCTGCAAAGATCGTCCGTTGATGGAAATGGATCCCCATCAGATGATCGAGGGCATCACCATCGCCGGACGCGCGATTGGCGCGGCCAAGGGCTTCATCTATATTCGCGGCGAGTACCGCTACGTGCTGGACATCGTGCAAACCGCGCTGGATGAGGCTTATTCGCACAACTATCTCGGCAACAACATCCTCGGCTCCGGATTCAATTTCGATTTGATCGTGCACACCGGCGCCGGCGCCTACGAATGCGGCGAAGAATCCGCGCTAATGGAATCGCTGGAAGGCAAGCGCGGTTATCCGCGCATCAAGCCGCCCTTCCCCGCCGTCGTCGGCCTGTACGGTTGCCCGACCATCATTAATAACGTCGAGACGCTCAGCACCGTTCCCGCCATCCTTCTGGAAGGCGGCGAAAAATACGCCAGCCGAGGCACGCCCAAAAATGGCGGCACCCGCCTGCTGTGTGTCGCCGGGCACGTGGCCAAGCCCGGCATCTACGAAATTCCCCTCGGGATGAACATGAAAAAGTTCATTTACGAGACGGCCGGCGGTATTCCCAATGGCAAAAAACTGAAAGCCGTCATTCCCGGCGGCAGTTCCTGCCCGCTGCTCAGCGCCTCTGAAATCGACATCCCCATGGACTACGATTCCGTGGCCAAAGCCGGCTCCATGCTCGGCTCCGGCGGCATGGTAGTGATGGACGAAGACACCTGCATGGTGGACATGGCCCGCCGCATCATGCATTTCTACGCGCACGAATCCTGCGGCTGGTGCATTCCCTGCCGCGAAGGCACCACCTGGCTTCGCAAAATGCTCGATCGCTTCCACGCCGGCTTCGGCCGCCCACAAGATATCGATCTCGTCGGCGATCTGGCTAAAAATATGCTGGGCCGCACCTTCTGCCCGCTGGGTGACGCCGCCGCGCTGCCCACCATCAGCATCGTGCAGAAGTGGCGCAACGAATTTGAGCAACACTTGAGCGGGCGCTGCCCCTTTAAATCCGCCGAAGCGCTGGTCGGCTCGCGGTAGGAACTAATGTCAGATACCAAAACCGAGCAAAAGCTGATTTCGCTGAAAATTAACGACCGCGACGTGCAAGTTCCCCCGGGAACGCTGCTGATCGAAGCCACCCGGCGCATCGGCACCGAAGTTCCCTCCTTCTGCTATTACCCCGGTCTTTCCTTGCAGGCGGCCTGCCGCATGTGCCTGGTGGAAATCGAAAAAACGCCCAAGTTGCAGACCGCCTGTACCGTGGTCGCCACCGAAGGCATGGTGGTGCGCACCAACACCGAGCAGGTACGCAACGCGCGCAAGTACATGCTGGAATTCCTGCTGACCAATCACCCGCTCGATTGCCCGGTCTGCGACAAGGGCGGCGAGTGTGAGTTGCAAGACATGGTCTTCCGCTACGGTGCGGACTCCAGCCGCTTCGTCGAAGAAAAAATTCATCGCCCGGAAGAAAAGTGGTCCGAGCTCGTTTATTACGATGCTCCGCGTTGCATCCTCTGCTTCCGTTGCGTGCGCGTGTGCGATGAAGGCATGGACGTGAAAGCGCTTGGCGTCGGCATGCGCGGCGCCAACAGCGTGATCATTCCCAATCGCGAAGATCACCTGGAATGCGAAGAGTGCGGCATGTGCATCGACATTTGCCCGGTCGGCGCGCTCACCAGCGGCACCTATCGCTACAAAACGCGCCCCTGGGAAATGCAATATGTCCCCACCACCTGCGCCCACTGCTCCAACGGCTGCAAGGTCACTCTCAGCGTGCGCAACCACGAGATCATGCGCGCCAACAACCGCGACCTCTCCGGCATCAACAAGGATTTTCTCTGCGTAAAAGGCCGCTTCGGTTTCGATTTCATCCAGCACAAAGAACGCATCCGCCAGCCTCTTGTCCGCAAAGGCGATATGCTCCTTCCGGTTTCCTGGGAAGAAGCCGCGCAAGCCGCTGCCGCCAAGCTAAAAGAAATTCACGCCAAGAATGGTCCCGATTCCATCGGCTTCATCGGCTCCAATCGCACCTCCAACGAAGAAAACTATCTCTTCCAGCGCCTGGCCCGCGCCACTTTCGGCACCAACAACGTCGATCACCATCGCACCGTTGACTACACCGGCCTCATCACCGCCCTCGGCGAAAATGCCGCCGATTCCCTGCTCACCATGGATCAGCTGTACCACTCTCAAGCCGTTCTCCTCGTCGGCAACGATCCCACCAACCAGAATCCTCTCGCCGCCTGGCAGATTCGCACCGGCATCCGCCACTTCGGCGCCAAGCTTTTCCTCATCAACGAAAACGAAGTCAAGTTGCACCGCCAAGCCAAAGTTTTCGCCAAGGTGGGCAAAGGCCAGGAAGCCGCCGCGCTCCGCTATCTCGCCCACGAAGAAGGCCAGCTGCCCTCCAGCTTGGTCGGACAACTCGTGCAACTGAAAGCCGGCCTCGAAGCGGAATCCGATGTCGCTATCGTCTTCGGCGCGGAAGTTTCCGGCGCCGCGATCGCTCAACTGGTCGCTTTCGGCTCCAGGCTTCCCGGCAAAACCCGTTACATGGCTCTCGGCGACTACGCCAACTCCCGCGGCGCCGCCGACATGGGCGTGCTTCCGGATCGTCTTCCCGGCTATGTGCACGTGGACAGCGCCGCCAACCGCGAAACCTTCGACAACCTCTGGAGTTCGGCAATTTCCTCGAAGCCTGGCCTCACCGCGCCGCAAATGGTGGAAGCCGCGCAATCCGGCAAACTCAAAGCCCTTTACGTAATGGGCGCCAATCCCTTTGCCCACTTCGGCACACTCGGCTACGGACGCGGCAAACTCGAATTCCTCGTCGTGCAGGAAATGTTTATGAGTGACACCGCCAAGGCCGCCGACATCGTCTTCCCCGCCGCCTCCGCCTATGAAAAAGACGGCACCGTCACCAACACCTCCGGCGAAATTCAATTGCTGCGCAAAGGCGCGGAAGTCATGGGCACCCGCACCGATTTCGATCTGCTGCGCATTATTTCCCATCAACTCGAGCGCGCCGGCCTCGGCAAAGCTTTCCACTACAAAACTCCCGCCGCCGTCTTCGAGGAGATTCGCAAGGCCGTTCCCGGGTATAACGTACCTTCGGTCGGCTTGCTCACCGGCAATGCCGAGCCCACCCGCATACAGATCGCTCGTAACGGCCACGCGCCGTACGATGTTCCCGCCGGACTCATCCGCTCCGCGCAAGATACTTTGTTCACCAGCGGCACCCTGACCCGCTTCTGCACCATGATGGAATCCTTGCAGGAGGCCGAAGCCAAATCGTGAACGATTTCCTGGCCCAGCACGCGGATATCCTGATCAGCCTGGTCAAGATCGCCATCCTGCTTTTCGTGGTGCTGACCGTCAACGCCTATCTCACCTGGTTCGAGCGCAAAGTCGTCGCGCACATCCAATCGCGGTGGGGACCGCATCGCGTCGGCCCGCACGGCCTGCTCCAGCCGCTCGCCGACGGTTTGAAATTTCTTTTCAAAGAAGATCCCACGCCGGCTGGCGTCGATAAATTCGTGTACTATCTCGCGCCTCTGCTGGCCCTGGCGCTCGCGCTCACTTCCATCGCCGTAATTCCCTTCGGCCCCGACCCGCTGCATTTCAAAGGGCACGACATCTATCTTGGCATCGTCGACCTCAACATCGGCATCCTTGCGCTCTTCGCCATCACCGCCCTCGGCGTCTACGGCGTCGCCTTGGCCGGATGGGCCTCCAACAGCAAATATCCGTTGCTAGGCGGCCTGCGTAGTTCCGCCCAAATGGTCAGCTACGAACTCGCGCTCACCATGTCCGTAGTCGGCGTTCTGCTCATGTGCGGCAGCTTCAGCCTCCGCGACATCATCAACACCCAAGCTGCAGGCCACGGCCTCTTTGGCCTGGGCGGCATTTTCCGCTGGAACATTTTTGCCGGGCCGTTCCCGCAGATCCTCGGCTTTCTCTGTTTTTTCATCGCTGCCATCGCGGAAACCAATCGCGTTCCTTTCGACCTGCCCGAGGCCGAATCCGAACTGGTCGCCGGCTTCCACACCGAATACGCCAGCTTCAAGTTCGCCATGTTTTTCATTGCCGAGTACACCAGCATGATCACCGTCTCCTCCCTGTGCTCGATTCTCTTCTTCGGCGGCTGGCTCTCTCCTTTTCCCGGCAGTTGGACCTTCACCCATTACTTGCCTTCGGTCCTGCTTATCCCCTTCGGCCTGTGGGTCATCTGGGACGGCGTGCGCTACGAAACCATCTTCGGCAAATTGATTCTTCCTGGGGTCGGCTTCGTCATCGCCGCCCTCGGCGCCGTTTTTGTGCTCTTCCCCGCGGTCAACGAATTCATCCAGGGCCCCTTCTGGCTGCTCTCGAAAATCTTCATTTTCCTCTTCATCTATGTCTGGATGCGCGGCACGCTGCCCCGCTTCCGCTATGACCAGCTCATGTCCTTCGGCTGGAAGTTGCTGCTCCCCGTCTCTCTCGCCAACGTGGTCATCACCGCTTCCGCTATTCTCTGGAGTAACCGCTGATGAACGCGCCCCTCGTCGTTTTTTTCGTCCTTGCCGCCATGTGCATCATCGGTGCGATTAGCCTGATCCTCCAGCGCCACCCGATTCACAGTGCGCTCTCGCTCATCGTGGTGATGGTCGCGCTGGCTGGCCTCTATCTGCTGATGGGCGCCGAATTCGTCGCCGCCGTGCAGATCATCGTGTATGGCGGGGCCATCATGGTGCTGTTCGTCTTCGTCATCATGCTGCTCAATGCCGGCCTGGAGGAGCGCACCAACGTTTCGCGCCTCGCCGGAATCGGCGGCATTCCGCTGGCCATCGCGTTGACCGGCTTTCTGGCGGCCGCCGTGGCCCGCTCGCAAGACACGGTGCAAGCCGCCGCGCAAACGGGTGCCGTCGCGCCCACCAAAGCGCTCTCCAGGCTCCTGTTCCAGGATTTCGTCTATCCCTTCGAGCTGACATCCTTCTTGATTCTGGTCGCCATCATGGGCGCGCTGGTCCTCGCCCAGCGGGAGAACCGCTGACATGGTTCCCACTCACTACTATTTGACTCTCAGCGCCATCCTCTTCGGACTTGGCGTGGTTGCATTCATCTTCAAGCGCAACATCATCACCATTTTCATGTCCATTGAGTTGATGCTCAACGCCGTCAATCTCGCGTTCGTAGCGTTCAGCCGGGCGCTCAACAAGCTCGACGGCCAGGTCTTCGTCCTCTTCGTGATCGTAGTGGCCGCCGCGGAAGCCGCCGTCGGCCTCGGCATCATCATCATGATCGTGCGCAATCGCCAGACCCTCAACGTCGAGCGCGTCGACCTCCTTAAACTCTAATGCCCATACTGAACTATCTCTGGATCATTCCCGCGCTGCCGCTCCTCGGCTCGGCGATCAACGGCCTGTTCGGCGCCAAATGGCCCAACAAAATCATCAACACCGTCGCCGTCGGTTCCACCGGCCTCTCGTTCCTGGCCGCCCTCGAGGCCGTCCGCGAATTTACGCACCTGGCGCCCGAGAATATTCCCTGGGTGCAGCAATACTTCACCTGGATCATCGCCGGAGATTTCCGCGCCGGTTTCGATCTGCAGGTCGACCAGCTCACCGTGGTCATGCTTCTGGTCGTCACTGGAGTCGGCTGGCTCATCCACATCTATTCCACCGGCTACATGGCCCACGAAGGCGGCTACTACCGCTTTTTCTCCTACCTCAACCTCTTCATGTTCTTCATGCTCATCCTGGTGCTGGCCGCCAACTACGTTCTTCTCTTCGTGGGATGGGAAGGCGTCGGCCTCTCGAGCTATTTGCTCATCGGCTTTTACTTCTTGCGCAAATCCGCATCGGACGCTGGCAAGAAAGCTTTCATCGTCAACCGCATCGGCGACTTCGGCTTCATGCTCGGCATGTTCCTGCTCTATAAGTCTTTCGGCACGCTCGATTTCGTTCCGCTGTTCGCCAAAGCCACGCCGCTGCCCGCTGACGTCATGGGCCACCTGGGCATGTTCACGATTGCCTGCCTGCTGCTCTTCACCGGCGCCTGCGGAAAATCCGCGCAGCTTCCTCTCTACGTCTGGTTGCCCGATGCCATGGAAGGCCCCACGCCGGTCAGCGCTTTGATCCACGCCGCCACCATGGTCACTGCCGGCGTGTACGTCGTTGCCCGTTCGCACATTCTCTTCACCCACGCGCCCACCGCCATGTTCGTCGTGGCCATCGTCGGCTGCGCCACCGCGTTCTTCGCCGCCACCATCGGTTTGGTGCAGACCGACATCAAGCGCGTTCTGGCCTACTCCACCGTCAGCCAGCTCGGCTACATGTTCCTGGCCTGCGGGGTGGCCGCCTTTTCCGCCGGAATCTTTCATCTCATGACCCACGCCTTCTTCAAGGCTCTGCTCTTCCTGGCCTCCGGCAGCGTCATCCACGCCATGGGCGGCGAGCAAGACATGCTCAAAATGGGCGGCCTCAGCAAGAAGATTCGATGGACCTACCTCACCATGCTCACCGCCACGCTGGCCATCGCCGGTTTCCCGCCGCTCGCCGGTTTCTTCAGCAAGGATTCCATCCTGCTCAACGCCTATCAGAGCGACCGCGGCGGCCGCATACTCTACGCCTTCGGCCTGCTCACCGCATTGCTTACTTCGTTCTATATGTTCCGGCTGATTTTCCTCACCTTCTTCGGCAAGCCGCGCTACGACGAGCACAAAGTTCACGTCCACGAATCACCCAAAAGCATGCTGGTTCCGCTGGTGATTCTCGCCGTGCTATCCATCATTGGCGGCTGGATCGCCGCGCCCGCTTTCTGGGGCGCACCCGATTATTTCGCCAAGTTCCTGGAGCCCGTTTTCGCGCAAGGCGGCGCCGGCAATGCCGAAGCCGCGGAAGCCACCGCTCACGCGCTCGAAACTCCGCTGGCCATCGTCGCGGTAGTCACCGCGCTTCTCGGCTTCGCAATCGCCTTCTGGCTGTATCTCCGGCGGCCCGGCAAACCCGAACAGCTGGCTAAATCCATGCGCGGCGCCTACACCCTTCTGTTGAATAAATATTACGTCGATGAAATCTACGCCGCTCTGATCGTCAAGCCACTGCTCTGGCTTTCCACCAATGTTCTCTGGCAAACGGTCGACGTCCGCGGCATCGATGGCACCGTCAACGGCATCGCCGAAGGCATGACCGGCGTAGGCGACGGCGTGCGCCACACGCAGTCCGGCAACACTCGCAGTTACGCCGTCTGGGTAGTCATCGGTGCGATTGTCATCATCGCCATCATTTTCTGGCCCTACATGCGGCCCACAGCCGTGGGAGTGGTGCGCTAATGCTCCACGGCAGCTACATGCTTACCGTCATCATTTTCTTCCCGGCCGCCGCCAGCCTCGCGCTGCTCCTGCTCCGCGCCGACGATCACCTCTGGATTCGCCGTTTGGCCATGACCATTGCCACCGTCGAGTTCCTGTTCTCCCTGCTGCTGATCCCCAAAATCCAGATCGGCGTGGCTGGCTATCAGGTCGAGGAATTCGCCAAGTGGATCAACGTTCCGCCTATCAACTACCACCTGGGTCTCGATGGCATCAGCCTCTTCCTCATCATCCTGACCACCTTCCTGACCGCCGTCTCCGTGCTGGCTTCCTGGACCAGCATCCAGCACCGCGTAAAAGAATTCTTCATCATGCTGCTGATGCTGGAAGTCGGGGTCATCGGCGTCTTCCTCTCTCTGGACCTCTTTCTCTTCTTCCTGTTCTGGGAAGTCATGCTGATCCCCATGTATTTCCTCATCGGCATCTGGGGACACGAGCGCCGCATCTACGCCGCCGTCAAATTCGTGTTGTACACCATGGCCGGCTCTATCCTCATGCTGGTCGGGATCATCTGGCTGCACAATCTCAGCGCCAGCGTGGTTCCCGGCGGAACCTTCGATCTGCCGGTCATTCAGCAGATGCTCCAATTGGGCGCCATGCGCCTCACCTCGCTTGAGGAAATGTATCTCTTCTTGGCTTTCTTCCTGGCCTTCGCGATCAAGGTCCCGCTATTCCCGTTCCACACCTGGCTGCCCGATGCCCACGTGGAAGCGCCCACCGCGGGCTCCGTCATCCTCGCCGGCGTGCTGCTCAAGATGGGCACCTACGGCATGATTCGCTTCTGCTTGCCGCTCTTTCCCACCGCGTCCCACCGAGCCGCACCCATGGTGGCCACGCTGGCCATCATCGGCATCATTTATGGCGCGCTGGTCGCTCTGGTTCAGCCCAATCTCAAAAAACTCGTCGCGTACTCCAGCGTCAGCCACCTTGGCTTTGTCGTGCTGGGCATTTTCGCCTTCCAGAATATCTCCATGCAGGGCGCCGTCTTCCAGATGCTCGCGCATGGCATCTCCACCGGCGCGCTTTTCCTGCTGGTCGGCATGCTCTATGATCGCCGTCACACCTTCGAGATCTCCGAGTACGGCGGCCTCGCAACCCCCATGCCCAAGCTGGCCGCCTTTTTCCTTTTCGTTGCGCTTTCCTCCCTCGGCCTGCCCATGCTCAATGGCTTCGTAGGCGAATTCCTCATTCTCCTCGGCACTTATCAAGCGCACTGGAACTGGTCCGCCTGGGCCGCCAGCGGCGTGATTTTCTCCGCCTGCTATTTGCTGTGGTCCTACCAGCGCGTCTTTTTCGGTGAGATGACCGTCGAGAAAAATCGTACCCTGGCGGACGCCTCCCCCCGCGAAAAATGGATCCTAGCCGTCATGGCGGTGATCACTCTCTGGATGGGCATCGGCTCCGGTTACTTCACCCGCCGCTTCGCCGCTCCTTCCCAAAACGTCCTGGATCAAATGCAGCGCCAATTCCCCCAGGACGCAATCGCGGTCCCGCCGTCAGATCGCGTTCTCGATGCGAACAGACCTGGGACTCCAACGTCAGGGCGCGACTTTAGTCGTGCCGTTGAAAATGCCACGAAGTCGGCTTTAGCCGCTGAGGGTACGGCTATGCCGCCCTCAAATAATGAAATTGTCATCCGGAGCAAAGCGAGGGACCTGCTTTTGCCTCTCTCATCCGCCCAGCATGATCATCCCATCCATACCATAAAGGCGGTCACCCGCCCATGATCCCGCAAACCTCCGACCTGATCCGCGTCCTCCCCGAAACCATCTGGTGCGCCGCAGGCGTCCTGCTCATGTTGCTCCAACCGTTCACCCGCAGCCGCCAGGTCTTCACCTTCCTGGCCCTGCTGGGTACCGGCCTGGGCACCGCCTCGACCATCGTGGCCGGCAATCCCGGCGGCCCCGCCTTCTTCAACCTGATTCAAATGGACGGCTTCAGCGTCTTCTTCCATCTGCTGGTCGGCCTGGTCGCTTTCCTGGTCGTTCTCGCTGCCGACTCCTATCTCGAACGCGAGCACCTGCAACCTGCCGAGTTCTACGCCCTGGTCCTCTTCGCGACCGCAGGCATGGGCGTGCTCTCCTCCGCGCAGGAACTGCTCACCGCCTTCATCGGCCTGGAGATGAGCTCCATCTCCAGCTATGTTCTGGCCGGATACCGCCGCGATTCCCTCAAAGCCAGCGAATCCGCCATGAAGTATTTCCTGCTCGGATCCTTCGCCACGGCATTCTTCCTCTACGGCATCGCGCTGGTTTACGGCGTCACCGGGACCACGCTGCTGCCCAACATGAACGTAGTGGATCCCAACAGCACGCTGCTGAAACTCGGTCTCGCGCTGATTCTGATTGGTTTAGGCTTTAAGGTGGCGCTCGCGCCGTTCCAGATCTGGACTCCGGACGTCTACGAGGGCGCGCCCACCCCGGTGACCGCGCTCTTCTCCGCCGGACCCAAAGCCGCCGCCTTCGCGCTGCTCCTGCGGATCTACGCCACCGTCCCGGCCGCCACCCACTTCTGGTTCTGGGCCTTCTGGGTTCTCGCCGTGCTCACCATGTTCGCAGGCAATCTCGGCGCGCTGGTCCAAACCAACGTAAAGCGCATGCTGGCTTACAGTTCCATCGCCCACGCCGGCTACATCCTGGTGGCCTTCGCCGCTGTCACCTATCTCGCCGGAAATCCCGAAGGGGGAGCCGCGGCAGCCTACGCCGCCGTGCTCTTCTATCTGGTCAGCTACGCGCTGGTAAAGCTGGGCGCTTTTACTATCGTTTCCGAACTCGGCGGCATCGGCGAGAAGCATCTCTCGCTCGACGATTACGCCGGGCTAGGTCAGCGGCAGCCGGTAGCCGCCGCCGTTCTCTCCCTCTTCCTGCTCTCCTTGCTGGGCTTGCCGGTAACCGCCGGCTTCTTTGGCAAGTTCTACATCTTCAAAGCCGCCGTAAACTCGCACTTGGTCTGGCTCGCCGTGCTCATGGCCATCAACTCCGTGATCGGCGCCTATTATTACCTCCGCCTGATCGTAGTGATGTACATGCGCGAGCCCGCCGCCGAATCCGCCCCCGCCATCGCGGTCTTCCCGCTCACGGTCAACCTGGTCCTGACGATAACCGCGCTCGGCACTCTCTACTTCGGCCTGTTCCCCAACCGCATCTTAAATTTTGTCCTCCAATCCAACCTCCTGGCCCGCTGACTCCTTTGAAATGGTTTTCTCAGAAACCGATGTACCCATTTTGGGAACAGGCGTATAATCGCGCTTAGTGCTATGCGCGTTATCGCTAGAGGGACTCTAAGGAAGTTTGTCGAGAAACTCCGAGGCCATAAAGATCAGAAAGCAGTGAAGTCGGCTCTGGACGCTTGGTTTTATGAAGCCCAGCACGCCGAGTGGAGGAATCCAGCCGATGTCCGCAAAGCATACGCCAGCGCAAGCATCGTCAGTGCAGAACGAGTAGTTTTCAATATTAAAGGCAATGATTACCGCCTGGTGGCAGCAATCAACTATCGCCTACAGATCGTCTTTATCAAATGGCTCGGATCGCACGCAGAATATGACAAAATTGACGTAAGAACTGTGAAATATGGAAATTAGACCAATTCGGAACCAACGAGCGTACCAGGCAGCGCTGCGCCGCCTCGAGTCCTTGTGGGATTCCAAAGACGGCTCACCCGAATTTGACGAGCTCGACGTTTTGGCGACCCTAGTTGAGGCCTATGAGCGGGAACACTACCCGGTAGACCTGCCCGATCCCATCGAAGCCATCAAGTTTCGTCTCGAGCAACAAGGTAAAGATACCCGCGCTCTGGTTGGCATAATCGGACAGCGCACCAGGGTTTACGAAGTTCTTCAAAAGAAGCGCGCCCTCTCCCTCCAAATGATCCGGAACCTTCATGACGAGCTGGGTATTCCTGCCAACGTGCTGATACAAACGGCTAGAGGACGAGAGCGGGCCAAGCGTAAGAGTGTTGCCCGCCAGACGCGGCCCCCAAAACGGAAAATATCGGCTTGACCTGGCAAAAACAATGGGCAAGTTTCCCCTTGACTACAGATAACCACCTGTGTATCATTCCTCCTGTAGGAAAATGCGCCCAGAAATCCGGCGGCTGGCTTGGAAACCGAGCAGGCGCTTTTTTTGTTTTCCAACGGCCCCCTAAACCCGCCGAAGCTAAACTCTTTAGAATGAACACTTGTGGAAGAAAAAGGCCTTAACGTATTTAGAATCAACACTTATGAGAAACCCCGGGGGGAGGGGGTGCCGTGGAGGGCGGTGGTCTTGTTTGATACCGTTAGCCTTGAAGCACCGTTACTTTCGCGACTGTAACCAGCGGAATCTAAACTATCGGACAAAACCGTCACCGGCACGCAAAGACAAAGCCCGGAAGCGAACTGCTGCCGGGCCGTGTCTCAAAATTGCGTAAAGCCTGCGATTACTTCAGCTTCAAATACAGGAGGAAACCTAGCGCGAAGGTGAAGAGCGTCAGCGTCTCTACGAACACCAGACCCAGGATCATGGCCGCACGAACTCCGCCAGCCGCTCCCGGATTGCGGGCGATGCCTTCGCAAGCCGCCGCCGCAATGCGTCCCTGACCCAATCCGCCGCCCACTGCCGCGATGGCTACGCCAAAGCCCACCGCCAGCACCAGCGTCGTCGGATTAATTGGCGGCTGAGCCGATTGGTCCCCCGCCCCTTGCGCGAATGCCGCCGGGGCGATCATGATCACCGCCATCAGCGCCAGTAATACCACTGCTGCTTTCTTCATGGACTTCCTCCTTCGTGAATTGCCGCCAGGAGGTGGTTCCCGGACACCGTGCAGCCGGGCTCACACTGAAACGGCTATAAAGCCTTGCCGACCAACTTAGTCTTTTAATGCTCGTCCGCGGTGGCCAATCCGATGTACACGGCTGGCAAAATGGTGAACACGTACGTCTGCACAATGGAAACGAAAACGTGCAGCGCGATAAAGGCGATGGGAACCAACGCCGGCAGAATGCCAAGGATCACGCCAAGCACCGGTGATTTCGACCAGCCCCAAATCGCCGGACCCGCGAACAATCCGAGAAACAGCCCATAGATCATGTCGCTGGCGAAAATATTGGCCCACAGGCGAACGGTGAGCGACAGCAGGCGCGCGGAGGTGCTCAGGATCTCCACCGGAAACATCAGCGGAGAGAGCCAGACCACCGGCCCGGCAAAATGCTTGAGGTAGCCGCCGATTCCATGATGGCGTATGCCCTGCCAGTTGAAATACGCGAAGGTAATGACGGCGCAGGCCAGCGGGACGCTCACGGTAGCGGTGGGCGCGGTGAGAAACGGAAACACGCCAAACAAATTACCGACCAGAATGAACAAAGCCACGCTGCCAACGATGGGGACATAGCGTTCCCAGTGATGCCCGGCATTTTCTTCCAGCACGTCATTGATGCCAAATCCCAGCGGATTGGTAAGCAAAAGCTCGGCCACTTGCTGCGAAGCCCCCGGCTTTTCCACCGACAAGCGCGAGCGGACGAAAAGCGCGAGCAACGTGCCAACCACCAGCACCAGCAAACCCATCACGACATGTTCCGGAATCGGCAGTTCGGGTTGGTTCGGGCGAATATGCAAGGCCGCGAGCAGCGCGAGCGCCGCGCGGTCCAAGTAATGATTTACCAACTGCGTAATCCAGCTTGCGTGCTCTCCCATTTTCAACGACGCCCGCGCGGGCTTTCGCTCCTATCGGTCCGAATGCCAGAGTTCGTACACACTTGCGGCAATCGCCGCAGCGGCCAAAGCGCACATTCCCACTACCATGCTAGCAAGGGGAATCCCAAGAAACTTAAAAATAACATACACCATCAGGGCTATCAAGCCGTAGCGGAACACGGCGGCAAAGTACGCGCCCAGCGGAACGCGCGGCGTCTCCATCCCAGCCTGCGCCGCGGAAGCCGCCACCAAGCCGTCCAACCCCCGCCGCAACCACCGGAAATTCAACCAGGCCAGCACCGCCCCAATCAGCAAGCCAGCAGCCCACGGCGGGCTCCCGGCAAGAGCTGCAGCCACGCAGGCCGCAGCGCCAAACACCAGCGTCAGCCAAGCAATCCGCCGCTCCGTCTTTAGACCGGCAACGGGAGTGAGGCTGTGTGAATCGAGGGTCAATTGGCGAATCGTCAGGGCACGGCTTCAGCCGTGCCGCAAACGCGAAAGAAATAAGGCTTTAGCCGCTGAGGGTCTGGCCACTTTCAAGGTTCCTTCTGCTTTATGAATCGCTCTGCGCCAACCGCCGCAAGACTTCCTTCAATCCCCCGGCAAATCCCAATGCGCCCAGTACCAGTGTGAAAATCATTTTCGTGTGCAGCCAGCGATCCATAAAATATCCCAGCAAGCCGCCCAGCAGAACCGCACCCACAATCGTAAACGGCAACTCCATAGCCAGCGCCGTCTGCGAAGAATACTTCTTCACCTTGGCCATCTCCGGCGATTTCGGCTCACTGCTATTCGGCGTTTCGTCCATGACTAAAATTATCTCACGTGCCGTGCCGCCCTTAGCGGTGGCGCAGCATGCTGCGCCGCTACAAAGAATTATGGCGTCTGTCATTCCGGCGGTCCGCGTTCATTTTTCAAACAGCAGTTCGCCGGCGCGGTGCGTGGCCTTTACCACCGCTTTGATTAGCGTAACGCGCAGCTTCCCTTCTTCCAGCTCGAGGATGCCGTCGATGGTACAGCCGGCGGGCGTGGTCACCGCGTCCTTGAGCAGCGCCGGGTGGTCGCCCGTCTCCAGCACAACGCTGGCGGCGCCCTTCATGGTTTGTGCGGCTAGGAGCGTGGAGACGTCGCGCGGCAGGCCGACTTTTACGCCAGCTTCCGCGAGCGATTCGAGAATGATGTACGCGAAGGCTGGGCCGCTGGCAGAGAGGCCGGTGACTGCGTCCATGTTTTTTTCGTCGACTACCACCGTGCGGCCCACCGCATCAAACATGGCCCGCGCGATCTCCAGGTGTTCCGCGCCGGCCTGCGAGCCGCGGCAGATTCCGGTCATGCCGCAATTCACCGTGCACGGCGTATTGGGCATAGCTCGCACCACCGGAACCGTTCCTCCGGCGTGCTGCTCGATGTAGCTGGTCGGGACGGACGCCGCCACGGAAATCACCAGCGTCTTCTCGCTCAACTCCGGCGCGATCTCCTTCAACACTTCGCCGACGACCTGCGGCTTCACGCCGAGCAACACGATGTCCGCACCGTGCACTGCTTTGCGATTGTCGGTAGTCACCGCGATGCCCAGTTCTTTCGCCAGCGCAGCGGCTTTTTCACTGTGCTTCACGGTAGCGCTGACGCGCTTGGCGTGGAACAGACCCTGCTTCAAATAGGCGCGCAGCAGGATGCCGCCCAGCTTCCCGGTACCCAAAACAGCCAGTTTCTTCTCCGCCAGTTTGTCTTTCATGGTCAAAGCATTGTTGACGACCCGCGCCTGCGCGTCAATCTCCCTTTCCAAGCGCCATCCAGTACAATACTGGTCTGATGCGACATTCACGTTTCCTGCTAATTTCCTGCGCGGCGGCAATCCTGGCCGGCTGCGCCGCTTCACTCGCTCAACAGACGCCCGGCAATCCCGCAAATCGCACCGCCGACGTCTCCATTCCGATGCGCGACGGCGTCACCCTGCGCGGCGATATCCTGCTTCCGGCGGCGGAAGGCAAGTTTCCCACGCTCATTTATCGCACACCGTATGACAAGCAATCCGCGCTGAAAGAATACAAGACGTTCGAGAAGGCGGTGGCGCGCGGTTACGCGGTCGTGGTGCAGGATGTTCGCGGGCGCTATGCCTCGGAGGGCGAATTCGTCGCTTACCAAAATGAGGGGCGCGACGGATTCGACACCATCGAGTGGGCCGCCCGGCAGCCCTGGTGCGACGGTAATATCGGCACCTTCGGGCTGTCCTATCCCGGCGCGGTGCAATGGCTGGCCGCGGTGGAAAATCCGCCGCACCTCAAAGCCATGGCGCCAGCCATGACTTTTTCCACGCCGCGCAATTTCTTTTACTCCGGCGGCGTGTTTGACGACTCCTGGCTCGAATGGATCTGGATGAATATCGCGCCGGATGTTCGCCATCGCAAGAATCTGCCCGGTCCCAAGAATCATGCGGAAGCCGAAGAAGCCTGGAAGCATGAGCACGAACATCTGGAAGCGTTTCTTCCCCTGCGTGATTTGCCGGACCTGAAGGATGTCTCGCCCTTCTATTACGAATGGCTATCTCATCCGGCGGCCGATCCCTGGTGGGATTGGGCGGAACTGAGCAATAAATACGGCAAGGTAAAAGCGGCGGTGCTGAATCTTTCCGGCTGGTACGACGAGGCCTACGGCCCCGACGGCGCGACAACGAATTTCAATGGGTTGCTGGCCGCCCGCAAAGGGGATAAAGATCCGGGTACACGCACCATCATCGGCCCATGGACGCACGGCGGGCAGGAGAAAACGCGCGCGGGCGAACGCGATTTCGGGGCCAGCGCGGCGATCGACTACGACGAAATGGTCTTGCGCTTCATGGATCACTACGTACGCGGGATGGACAATGGCGTCGACCGCGAAAAACCGGTGCGCCTCTTCGTGATGGGCGCCAACCGCTGGCGCGACGAAGATGCATGGCCACTGGCGCGCGCAAAAACGCAGACCTATTTCCTGCGCAGCGAGTCCAACACCGCACGGTTGGCGCGGTTAAATCAAACCGCGCCCAATAGGGCCGGCGCCTATAACGAATTGGCCTCCGATCCCGCGCATCCGCTGACCGATCCTTACAGCGCTTATGGCGCGCACGATTACCGTGCCCTCGCGGGCCGCAAAGACGTTCTGGTGTACGACAGCGACCCGCTGCCGGCCGATGTGGAAATCACCGGGCCGATCCACGCGGAGGTTTATATTTCCGCGGATGTCCCCGATGTCGATCTGTGGGTGCGGCTTCTCGACGTGGCCCCGGACGGTACGGCCTTCAATCTCATGAGTCCCGGCCTGGACGTGCTGCGGGCCAGCTATCGAAACGAAAAGCCGCAACCGGAACTGCTTCAGCCGGGCCAGATCTACAAGTTGAATCTTGACCGCATGCTCACCAGCAACGTTTTTCGCGCCGGGCATCAGATTCGCATTCAGATTTCCGGCGCTTTCTTCCCGCACTTTTCGCGCAACCTGCAAAGCGGCGAATCGGAAATGACTTCATCCCAGCTGTGCCCGGGCCACGTGCGCATTCACCACGACCCCGACCACCGCTCGCGCATTGACCTGCCGGTCATTCCGCGGTGAAGCGGTTAGGAATCGGCGAACGGGTTGCCGCGGGAGACACACCCTCACATGGTGCGGCGCACCACGACCGCTTGGCGATGTCACACTAGAAATCGAGCGATATGGCTCAGCTCCCCAATCCGAATGCGAACGAAGACCATAAGCCATCCGGCTTTGTGGGAGCTTTGCACACCGTGGTTTCGTTCTGCCTCCAGGGTGGGATCCATCTGTGGGTGCGGCTCACCGGGCGGCTGGTTCGCAAGAGCGAGGCGCCCTGGTTAGCCGGCCCATTAGTGGGCCGGGAACGCATCGGCACCGGCATTTACGAGCGGGTAGCGCGGGAAGAGAGCCTGCTGATCCGCACGCCGCCGCACGCCGGACTCCTGGAACATTTCAATATTCTTCGCGGACCACGCTTCAATCCCGATGCGGTACATCCGGACATCCGCCATTTCTACGAGCACGCGGCGGATTACCAGCTCGATGTGTGGAGTGAGGTCTCGCTGCTCGGGAAATTTTTTTTGTGGCTGCTGGTGGAGTTCATCAGCCGGCGTATGGACCAATTAAACTTTCCGATCTCTTCGCTGGAAGTGGCCAAGGGGATGACCAGCGAAGTGGTGCAGCTGGTGGAACCCGCTTCCGGGCGGGTGGTGAACACCGGGTGGATGCGGCGCTTAAAGTCTTCGGGCCGGGTGATTTATGCGGGCCTGTACTCGACGGCGCAATTGCCGGGAGAAGCCGGGCCTTGCGTGAAGGTCACGTTTCCCTGCCGGGGCAGCGCCAATGTGTATCTGACGCCGGTGGCGCACCAGGACGGGTCGTTCGCGCTGGAATCCAGCGGTTCCTCATTCGGACGCACCGGCTTTTATCGCCTGATCGACGGCGGGCCCGAACATTACATCGTGCGGCACGTGCGTACGCTGCGCGAGTTGTTTCATGTGTATGTCGATGCGGAGAATGTGCTGCGCACCGATCACGTCGTATTTTTCCTGGGACTGTCCATTATTCGGTTGCACTATAAAATGACGCGGTCTTCCGCGGGGGATCATCTTCCGCAAGACGAATCAGATTTGGTCGCCGTCGAAGACATACTCTGACAGCGCTAATCGTGGCGCGCGCCATGCAGGACGTGGACGGCGTGCGGCAGCAGGTGCGCTATGGCTTCCAGCGATTCCGTCGCGCCTTTGGGGCTCCCGGGCAGATTTACGATCAACGTTTTCCCGCGAGTCGCGGCCAACCCGCGCGATAAAACCGCGGTGGGAGTCTTCTCCAGACCTTTGCGGCGCATCTCTTCGGCAATTCCGGGAATCACGCGATCCGCAATGCCCTGTGTTGCTTCAGGAGTATTGTCACGGGGGCCGATTCCGGTTCCGCCAGCGGTAAGAACCAAATCGAGGTGGCCGGAGTCTGCCAGCTCGCGCAACTGCTCGCGAATAGCGGCCAAGTCGTCGGCGACCCGCAGAGTGGTTACAACTTCCCAACCCAGACCGCGGCAAAAAGCGACCACCGCGGGACCAGAAAGATCCTCGCGTTCGCCGCGCGATACGGAATCGCTGATGGTGAGAACGGAAATACGCATGGGCGCCGCTTATTGCGTCTCAACCGCGTCGCGGGTGGCTTCATCCATCAGCCGCATGGCTTCCATGAGCAGGCCGGTGGTATTTTTCGTAGTGGTGGTACGGGTGGAAGCGTTGGCGGAATTGAAATCGATCTCGAACTCGCCCTCGGTCCACAGAATAACCTTGTATACGGCGTCGTCGCCTTCGATTTTGCCGATTTTCGCATCGCGGCACTGGCCGGAAGCGAAATACAGCTCGCCCTGCTCGCTGCCTTTGCGCACCTGCAAACGGCAGGACTTCTGACCCATCTCCAGGGATTGCAGCAAATCGGTCATGCTCATCTCTTCCAGGCGGCCTTGAATGATGCCCGGGCGGGTAGCTTGTTTCTGCATTTTTTCGAGGTGCAGACGGTCGACGACTTTTTTGGTGATGCGCACCAGATCTTTCACCAGGAAAGGCTTGGCGATGAATTCCTCGACGCCATCGACCAGCGGGCGCAGGCGCTCCTCGATATCGGCGCGGCTGGCCATGAACAAGAAGGGAATGTGGCGGGTCTTCTCGCGGCTGCGCAGCTTGTCAAAAAGCTGGCGGCCGTCCAGGCCGGGCATTTTGTAATCGCAAAGAATCAGGTCGGGCGGATCGTCCACGGTCTTGAGCAAGGCATCAGCGCCATCATGCGCGACCATGACGTCGCAAACATGCTCGATGCCGCGAAATACCAGCTCCAGGACCAGCGGATTGTCTTCCACTAAAAGTAGCTTGACGGTGGTCTTCCCGGAGGCAGCGGTCATCGTTTGTGGCTCCGCGACGCGGTCCGCTGCGAATGCTGTTCGCGGCGATATTCGCCGCTCTTTCCGCCGGTTTTCTCCAGCAGGCGGATGCCCGTGATTTCCATGCCTTTATCCAGGGCTTTGCACATGTCGTAAACCGTGAGGGCTGCGGCGGTAACCGCCACCAATGCTTCCATTTCTACGCCGGTTTGCGCGGTGGCCATTACGGTGGAGCGTACTTCCACGCCATTTTCACATAGCCGCGCAGTCACATCAATGTGCGTGAGCGGGAGAGGATGACAAAGAGGTATCCACTCAGCAGTGCGTTTGGCCGCGGCGATACCGGAGATGCGGGCGATTTCCAGGGGATCGCCCTTGGGGTTTTTGAGGCGGCGTACGGCGGAAACCACGCGGGGCCGCATGGTGACGAAGGCGTGGGCTTTGGCGGTGCGGGTGGTGACGTTCTTGTGGGAGACGTCGACCATTTGCACCTGGCCGCGTTTGCCGTAATGGGAGAGCTTTGATTTGGGCATGGCTCTACTTTACGAAAACCTTCGGAATTAACACAGCGCTCCCTGAAGGCACCGGGTCGGGGAGAGAACATTCACACGACGTCCTTGCGCAGCAAAATTTGCACGGTTTCTCCGGCGGGGACCTGGCTGCGATGCTCGGGGACCACCAGGAAGCAGTTGGCGCGAGCCAAGGCGGCAATATCCCCGGAACCTTGCCACGGCAGCGCCTTTACTTCCGGCGTTGCGCCGGGCCACTCGACGCGGGCGGGAAGAAAATGCGTCAGGCCGGACTTTTCGTTCAGGCTGGCGCCGAGTCGGGCCTGGACCAGCGGTAACTCCCGCGCGCATGCGCCGCTGAGCAGGTCCAAAGCGGGCGCCACGAACAACTCGAAAGTGACCATGGTGGAGACCGGATTACCCGGCAATCCGAATACAAATGTGCTGCCACATTTTCCGAATACGGCGGGTTTGCCGGGACGAATGGCCACGGCATCGAAATAGAATTCTGCGCCCAAGCCCTGTAACACCGTTTCCACCAGGTCATACTTTCCCATGGAAACGCCGCCGGACAGGACGAGCACGTCTTCCCGCAAGCCGCGCGAGATTTTTTCGCGCAGGTCGTCGAGGCGATCGGCGGCGTTACCGAGAAGCACCGGCTCACCGCCGGCGAGGCGGACTTGCGCGGCCAGGGAAACGCTGTTGCTGTTGCGAATCTGGAATGGGCCGGGCTGCTGTTCGACGGAAACGACTTCGTCTCCGGTGGAGAGGATCGCGACGCGGGGCTTGGCGGCGCAGCGCAATTGCGTTGCGCCAATCTGCGCGGCCAAGGCCAGCTCCGCGTACCCCAGGCGTATCCCGGGAGAGAGAACGGTCTGACCGCGCTGGGCTTCGCTTCCGCGGGGCACGATGTTTTGTCCCGGTTGGGCGGCGCGCTCGAAGCGTACGGCATCGCCGTCGCGCTGGGTGTGCTCGAGCATCATCACGGCGTCAGCCCCGGCCGGGACTGCCGCGCCGGTCATGATCTGCACGCAGGTGCTGGAAGCGAGCGGCTGGGCGACGGTGTCACCGGCCTTGATTTCGCCGACGCACGGTAACAGCGCGCCGGGAGAAACTTCAGTCGACCGAACGGCATAGCCGTCCCGCGTGGAACGATCGAACGGCGGATACTTGCGGTCCGTTTTTAGTTCTTCGGTCAGCACGAAGCCTAGCGCGTCCCATACGCTGAGAGTGAACAGTAAACGCGGCGCTGGGACTTTGGCTACTTGTTCCATTACGTTACGGCGAGCTTGCTCGTAGGTGAGCATCTTCGATGGGCTAGCGCTTTCCGTGATTCAAGAATCTTGCGGGCCTCGCGCGCAATATATTGCGCCCCTACTCTAGCCAGCGGGCGAGTTGCGTGCCTTGCGGCACTATGGTCGCGTCACGCTCGGGACCGGTGGAGATCATGCCGATTTCCACCTGCAGGAAATCGCCGATGAAGCGCACGTAATCCACCGCCGCTTTGGGCAGTTTCGCATGATTCTTCACACCATAGGTGGATTGGCACCAGCCGGGCAGCGTCTTGTATTCCGGGGTGACGTGCTCGTACTCTTCGGCTAACGCCGGCATTTCGCGGAGCGGCGAGCCTTTGTACTTGTATCCGACGCAAACCTGGATCTCGCGCTGGGTATCGAAGACGTCCAGCTTGGTGACCACCAGTGAATCGATGCCGTTGATCATTTTAGCGTAGCGCAGCACTTCGAGGTCCAGCCAGCCGCAGCGGCGGGGGCGTCCGGTGACGGCGCCAAATTCCTGGCCGCGCTCGCGAACTTCCCGCGCTTCCAGGTCCGGCATTTCGGTGGGAAACGGGCCGCCGCCGACGCGGGTGGTGTAGGCCTTGGAAACGCCGAGCACATTTTTGATTTTGGTGGGCGGCACTCCGACACCGGTGGTAGCGCCGCCGGAAATAGCGCTGGAAGAAGTGACATAAGGGTAGGTGCCGTGGTCGATGTCCAGCATGGTTCCCTGCGCGCCCTCGAAGAGCACGGATTTGCCTTCATCGAGCGCGCGGTTCACCAGTTCGGCAGCATCGCAGATGTAAGAGCGAACTTTTTCGCCGAGGCGCAGGGTTTCCTCAACCTCATGGGAAAAATCGATGTCCGCGCCGTACGCTCCTTTGGCCAGCCGATTTTTCTCGGCCACCACGCGAGCGGCTTTTTCGCGGAACAGCGCCGGATCGAGCAGGTCGCAGACGCGCAGCCCCCTGCGGGCCATCTTGTCTTCATACGCCGGCCCGATGCCGCGTGAAGTCGTACCGATTTTGTTGGCGCCGCGGGCGCTTTCGGCGGCGCGGTCGAGTTCGCGATGATAAGGAAAAATCAGGTTAGCGCGATTGCTGAGGTGCAGGCGGCCGGTCACGTCCACGCCGGCTTTGGCCAGCGTTTCGATTTCGGCGACGAGGGCGGCTGGATCGACAACTACCCCTGCGCCAATCACCGCCTGCTGCTTCGGACGCAGAATGCCGCACGGAATCAACTGCAGCACGAAACGGTCTTTGCCGATAATGACGGTGTGCCCGGCGTTGTGCCCGCCGGCGACCCGCGCAATGTAATCGAAAGCGCCGGCCAGATAGTCGACCACCTTGCCTTTGCCTTCGTCACCCCACTGCGCGCCGACCACCACCACGGATTTCATGCAGCGCCCTCACTGGCACACGGGTTGCCTTGGAAGCATGTCACCCGCACCCCTTCCCCCAAGGATTCTGAGAAGGAAATGTCAGGTGGGATTTCTAAAAAACTGCTGAATTCACATCGTACGCTGCGCTTGCCTGCGGTGCAAGCGCAGTGTGCGAAAAGAGAAAAGTTTGACGCAGAGAGCACGGAGGACGGAGCGCAGAGTCCGCGGAGCAGGCTGCGCGGTCAGCGCTGGGCACTCCCACCGAGCTGTTTATAGCGGTAGCAGGTCACGGCATGGTCGTTGACCATTCCCGTGGCTTGCATCAGCGCGTAGCAAATCGTGGAGCCGACGAAGCGGAAGCCGCGCTGCGCCAGGTCTTTGCTCAGTGCGTCGGACTCTTTCGTGCGCGCCGGAACCTTGCGCTTCCAGGCGTTCTGTTTCGGTTTGCCATCGACAAAGCGCCAGACGTACGCGTCGAAGCTGCCAAATTCCTGCTGCGCCTTCAGGAACGCACGGGAGTTGCTGATGGTGGCAGCGATCTTCAGGCGATTGCGGATGATGCCGGGGTCAGCGAGCAACTGCCGCACTTTCTTTGCCCCGTAGCCGGCCACTTTTTCGGGATCGAAAGCGTCGAATACTTCCTGATAGCGCTGCCGTTTGCGCAGCACGGTGTCCCAGCTCAATCCCGCTTGCGCGCCTTCCAGAGTCAGCATCTCAAACCATCTGTGGTCGTCGTGCAGCGGCACGCCCCACTCTTCGTCGTGATAGGGAACATTCCAAAGATTCGACGCCCAGCGACACCGAACGAGATGGTCCGAAGCAGAAGGCACTGGCGATTTATATCAGAAAACACGGATCTCGGGGCGACCGCGGAAACCAGCGCTAAAGAAGAAAGGCGCGCCAAAAGTCGACACGCCCTCTGGTGAACCCGATTACGGTGAAAGTCCGACCAGCAACTTTACGTGGTGGGCTGGAAGTGGCGCTCGAGAGCCTTGGTGATCTGCTCTTTGGGCACCGCGCCGACAATCTGCTCGACCACTTGGCCATTCTTGAAAACGAGCAGCGTAGGGATGCCGCGAATGTTGTAGCGGCCGGCGGAATTCATGGCCTCATCGACGTTGAGCTTGGTGACCTTGAGCTTGCCCGCATAATCGTGCGCGATTTCCGCGACCGTGGGGGCCAGCATGTGACACGGGCGGCACCATTCCGCCCAAAAATCGACCATGACCGGCTGCGCATTGCTGGCCGTCAAAACTTCCGCTTCGAAATTTCCATCGTTTACAGCCTGGATGCTATTGTCAGCCATATTATTTGTCCTCAAGGGCTTACCGGGGCAAGCGCCTTTCGATCTCCTCAACCAGTTTAATTAGATGTTGCAACAGGCTTTTGGTTTCTTGGCGCCGGGGCCGGCTCAGGGACAGCCGGCAAACCTCGCGCCGCGCGCGCCGCCGCGTAAACCTTGGCGTATTCCACCGCGGAACCCTTCCAGGAAAAATCCTTGGCCATCCCGTTCAGTTGAATGCGCCGCCAAATGCGCTCATCCATGAAAAGATGCAGCGCCTGGCGGATGCTCCGGATCATCGCGGCTCCGGAATACTCGACGAACTTGAAGCCCGTCCCGGTGCCGTGCTCGATGTCGAACGCTTCAATCGTATCATCAAGTCCGCCGGTGGCCCTCACAATTGGCACCGTACCATACTTCAAGCTGTACACCTGATTCAAGCCGCAAGGTTCGTAGCGCGAAGGCATCAGGAACATGTCCGCGCCGGCTTCGATCTGGTGCGCGACGGCGTTGTCGTAAGCGATTTTCACGCCTACGCGCCCGGGATACGCCGCGGCGAGAGCACGGAAGAGTTCTTCATACTTACGGTCGCCCGTGCCCAGCACGACCAGCAGCAAATCTTCGTGCATCAATGTGTGCGCGGCTTCGGCGATGAGATCGAAGCCCTTCTGATCGGCGAATCGCGAAACGATGCCGAGCACCGGCTTGCTGGCATAGTCCGACGGAAAATCGAACAACTGAAGCAGCGCTTGTTTGCACAATGCCTTGCCGCTCAAATCCTTCGCCGAATATTTCGCGGCGATGAGCTTGTCTTTTTCCGGGCTCCAAAGCGTGTAGTCCACGCCGTTCAAGATGCCGACCAGGCGACCGGCGCGGCCGCGCACCACGCCATCGAGTCCGTAGCCGAATTCCCGGGTTTGAATTTCCTGAGCGTACTTGGGACTCACGGTGGTGAGGTAATCGGAAAAGACCAGGCCCCCCTTAAGAAAATTCACGCTGCCGTAAAATTCAATACCGCCGAGGTGGAACACGCCCGCGGGGATCCCCGCGCGATCCAGCGCATCCCTGGCAAAGAGCCCGTGATAGCCCATGTTATGAATGGTGAAAACCGCCGGAACGTCGCGGACCAGCGGATCATCGCCATAAGAAGTGCGCAGCAAAAGCGGGAGCAGCGCGGCTTGCCAGTCGTGGCAATGAACCACGTCGGGGCGCCAGACATGCTTGGCGACTTCGATGGCCACACGACAGAACTCGCTGTAACGCTCGGCATTGTCCGGATAATCGCCGCCAATGCCGCCGTAAAGCTCGTCGCGATCGAAATACGCAGGATCATCCACAAAAAAATAGCGGACGCCGCTAAGGACGGATCCATCGGAGACGGACGGAAAACGCAGCCGGGTGCCGCCCATGGGAATCGTGACGCTGGGAATAATCGTCGCGCCGGGCTTCGTTCCGCGATACCGCGGCAGCACGACGGCCACCTCGTGCCCCAGAGCCACCAGCGCCTTTGGCAATGCCTCGACCACATCGGCCAGGCCGCCGGTTTTGGAAAAGGGCAGACCTTCCGACGCCACAAAGAGTATTCGCACTGTGCTCCCAAGAAAACCGGGAAATAACGCTATCCGACGCTAGGACCGCCGTCAAGCGGACATGCACGTATAATGCGTAAACGAAATACGCGCTGCGGATTTCTTGGACCGCGCGCAAAGAGGTCACCGAGCCGAGTGGCACGACAACGTTTGGGCCAGCATTTCCTGGCTGACGAAGGATGGCGCGAGGAGATCGCGCGGGCCATTCGCGTTTCGCGGGAATCCATTGCGCCGCCGCCGCGCGGGGGCGACGCCGGGTTTGCCTGGGTGGAAATTGGCGCGGGGCACGGGGAAATGACCGAGCACCTGGCCGCCACCGGCGCCCAGGTATTCGCCATTGAAGTGGACGCGCTGCTCGCGGCGGGCCTGCAGCGGCTCACGAAACGCTTTCCCAATCTGCAGGTTGTTTCCGCGGATATTCTACAGTCGGATATCGGTAAAATTGCGGCGGGGAAACGCGTGCGCGTTTACGGCAATCTGCCGTACTACATCACTTCGCCGATTTTGCATCACCTGTTCGCCAGCGCCGGCCTGATCGACGAAATTCATATTGTGATTCAGCAGGAAGTGGCGCTGCGGCTGGCCGCGCAGCCCGGAACGCGGGACTACGGCTATCTCTCGGTGTTGACGCAATATTTTTCACGGTCGGAACTGGTGCTGGAGATTCCCCGCGTGGCTTTCCGCCCGCCGCCGGAGGTAGGTTCAGCGCTGGTCACCCTGCGCTTCCCCGGCCAGCGCGCAAGACTGCCCGAGATCCCTGAAGCGCCGTTCCTTGATTTCGTGAAATTGTGCTTCGCGCAGAAGCGGAAAACCCTGCTGAACAACTGGAAAGCGCGGGCCAATCCCGAGACGGTTAGAAAAGCTCTGTCGAGCTTGAAGTTGCGAGCCGACGTACGCGCCGAGCAACTTTCGGTAGCCGAACTGGCCGCGCTCTTCCAGCATTTGGGAGGCTTCGTCCGCTCCTAGTCCCCTAGGTCGAGGTTTTCCGAATCTTTTGCGCAGCGACTATACGATCGGGATAATCGCTCATGATGCCGTCGACGCCGGCATCCATCAACAGGCGCATGTGCGCCGGGTGATTCACCGTCCAGCACACTACCTGCAAGTCCTTCTTGCGGGCTTCGGCGAGCAGCGCTGGCGTCACCAGATCCCCGCGCACCGCCAACTGCCGGGCGCCAATCTCCACTGCGCGCGCCACCGGATTCTCAATTTGGCCTTCGTAGAGCACCCCGGTCATCAGCGTGGGCTCGATCTTGCGCAGCGACTCGAGAATGGCGGTATTGAACGAGATCACCACCGCGCGAGGAATCTCTCCCGATTCCCGCAACGCGCCGATCAAGGCGTGCTCCCCGCCCCACGAACCCCCGGGTTTTATCTCCAGGTAGAAAACGACGTCATGTTTCTTCGAAAATTCGAAAATCTCTGGCAGGGTGGGGATACGCTCTCCGGCATATTCACTGCCGAACCAGGACCCGGCATCCAGGCGGCGCAATTCGGCAAGCGTCAGGTCGTGCACCGCGCCGTGGCCGCCGGTGGTTCGGTCCACCGTGGCATCGTGAATGGCCACGAAGTGCGCATCCCGGGAGAGCTGCAGGTCCGTCTCGATGAACGCCGCACCCAAAGAAACCGCTTTGCGGAAAGCCGCCAACGTATTCTCCGGCGCGTACCCGGACGCCCCACGATGCGCGATGACCAACACAACGCCTCCGCAGCCGCAACCCGACCGCTGCACGGAGTTGAGGCTAATGGAGACGTTTTCATTATGCAAGCACCCGCCGGCCGTCTTGCAGTGCAGCCTTCCACCAGGGATGCGGAGTCTAATGAACAGGACAAACGGGAATTCACCTAAGGAGACATTTCATGTCGAAGAACCGAATCCGGTTGGCTATGGCCCTGGCCGCTTTGGCCCTCACCGCCGCCGTCATTACAACAGCGGGCTCGCCGCAAAGCGCCAAAGAGCAAGGCGAAGTCAAATCCAATCAAAATCTGGTGCGCGAGGTTCGCCACCAGTTGCTGCTGCTTCCTTATTACTCGGTTTTCGACAATCTGGCGTTCAAGGTCGATGGCGACCATGTCACGCTCGAAGGCCAGGCAACTCTTCCTGCCCTCAAATCGGACGCCCAGGCGGCTGTCAAGAGTATTGAGGGCGTTTCCGGGGTGAGCAACAATATCGAAGTTCTTCCGCCATCGCCGATGGACGACCAGTTGCGCCGCGCGCTGTATCGCGCCATCTACGGAGATCCGAGCCTCAGCAAATACTCCTGGTCCGCGGTAGCTTCCATACACATCATCGTAAAAAATGGCCGCGTTACCTTGGAAGGTGTGGTCGACAGCGACGGCGACAAAAACCTGGCCGGTTTGCGCGCCAATGGCGTTCCGAATGTTTTCGAGATCAAGAATAATTTGATGGTCGAAGGTAAACGCTGAAAACGCGGCGGCTTTGTTTGCGCCTTCAAACGGGAGCCTCGCCTGATTGCGATCATCGCTCCGATTTTGTTTTCCTTGCCCTAGACTTCCGTTTATGGACTACCCGGATTGAAAGCCGCTCGTACACAATCCAGCGTATAGAATCCTTCTTCCCGGTGTTAGAAAGTATGGTGCCCTCCTTCGCCAGCAGGGGCTGACGGATTAAGCCGTTTTGACCCTTTTCTCAGACGATTTGCAGGGAGACCTGCTCGGGAAGTTCCTAGTCCCTGGAGAGTAACTCTGTGCCATCAGTATCCAGGGTGGCGAGGATTCATAGGGAGCCTTGCACCTCATGAGAACATACTGTGCATTATCAGTGACTTAACCGCGCGGGTGAGGACCGGGTTGGTCCGTCAATTGCCTTCTATAGGCGCTAGAAACGCCTAAAGCAAGCCGGAAAGTCCCATAGAGCACAAGGATACGCCGATGGCCACTAGCAGCACAAAAACAGGTCTTTCCATCACTCCTCCGGCTTTGACCGACCGGCTGGTTCCGGTGAATACGCCGCCCGTCGGCTTCAATGCCACACGCGACCTGCCCGCCGGCTTTCTTGAGTTTTTGAACCCGCTTCACGCGGCGCTCACGCTGCGCCAGCGTGCTTTGATCGGCCGCCGCGAATCAGCTCTTCACGAAGCGCATGGCGGCAAGCAGCCGGACTTTCTGCCGCCGTCCGTTTCCACCATGCAAGCCTGGGAAATCGAGCTGCCGGATTGGTGCTTTGACCAGCGCAACCAGATGACCGGCCCGGCGGACGACGCCGAGCTGGTCGTGAAAATGCTCAACTCTGGCGCTCCCGGCGTGATGCTGGACCTGGAAGACTCCAACGCCAACACCTGGGATCACCTCACCGCGGGAATCCGCAATGTCCTGGAAGCGCTGGCTGGACGGCTGTCTTATTCCGATAAGAAGCGCAATCGCACGGTAAGCATCCAGGACAGCAAAACGGTGATCTTCACCAGGCCACGCGGATTGCATTTGCATCAGGCCGGCATTCTCGCCGGCGAACTTCTGCCGGCTTCGCTGTTTGACGTGGCCATGATCGCGTACCAGGTGGATTTCGCGTCGCTGAAGCATCCTCTTTGCTTCTACATCCCCAAGTCCGAATCCGCGGACGAAGCACTATGGTGGCGCGACCTTTTCCAAATGATCGCGCGGGCCAAGGGCCTTCCGGTCAACTCCATTAAATGCATGGCGCTTGTGGAGGCGCACCCCCTGGCGTTCCAGATGGAAGAGTTCGCATGGAATCTGCGCGAGCACATTCTGGGACTGAACCTGGGCCGCTGGGATTACATGGCCAGCCTGATCCACTTTAATCTGGAGAATCCCGAGTGGGTTTTGCCGGACCGCAACACCATTCCCCACAATGTCGCGTTCTTTCAGAATTTGCGCACGTTCTTGCCGGAAATTTGCCACACACACGGCATGCTGGCTATCGGTGGCATGACCGCGCTCTACCCTAGCCGCGAAAATGCGGAGTTGAACGCGCGCGCACTGGCGGTGCTGGCCGAAGACAAGAAGAATGAAGCGTCCTGCCTGATGGATGGCGCCTGGACCGGGCACCCGGATCAAAACGAAATCGCAGTGACGCAATTCCCTGCTCCGAATCAACTGAGCGCTCGCCCCAAAAATGCCAATCCCCATCCGGATCTGCGGCCTTTGCCCACGGCCGTGGGCAAACGTACGCTGGCCGGAACGCGGGCGGCAATTCGCACGGTGATTCGCTACCGCAACGGAGTTTTGAACGGCCGGGGCGCCAGCTTGCTGGATGGCTACATGGAAGACCTGGCCACCGATCGCATCTACCGCCTGATGATCGCGCAGCGCATGAAGCACGCGGATGCGGTCGAGATTGTGGACGAGCACGGGCAAGTGGTGCGGCACACCCCGGAATTGATCACCCAGCTATTTGACCAGGAGCTGGAGCGCCTGCAACAGGAAGATGGCAAGCCATCGAGCGACGCATCGCAATCCGGCAGGCTGGCGGAGGCACGCCGGGTGAGTGAAGAGATGATTCGTCGCGGCGAGTTTAATCCGGTTTAGATCCCGGCGGATTCCCGCTAAGGGCCCAAATCAAGGAGATGGCCATGTCATTGAACGGCAACAGCAACGGTAACAACGGACGCCATCCGCATAAGGATGGTTCCGATTGGGCCACCAGTTCGCGCTGGACCGCGATCACCCGACCCTATTCTTATGCCGATGTGTTGCGCTTGCGCGGCACCGTGCAGATCGAATACACACTGGCCCGCCTGGGCGCGGAACGGCTGTGGAACCTGATGCATTCCGAGGCCTACGTCCCTGCGCTGGGAGCGGTGACCGGCAACCAGGCCATCGAAATGGTGCAGGCGGGCCTGAAGGCGATCTACGGCAGCGGCTGGCAAGTGGCTGCGGACAGTAATACCGCCGGCGACGTGTATCCGGACCAGAGCCTCTATCCCTGCGACAGTGCGCCCGCGCTGGTCAAGCGCATCAATCGCGCGCTGCTGCGCGCCGACCAGATCGAATCCGCGGAAGGCAAGCCGAGCGGGACGTATTGGTTTGCTCCGATCGTGGCGGACGCCGAGGCCGGCTTTGGCGGTGCGCTAAACGCCTATGAACTGATGAAAGCGATGATCGAGGCGGGGGCCGCCGGCGTACACTTCGAGGATCAGCTCTCCTCGGCCAAAAAGTGCGGACACCTGGGCGGCAAGGTAGTGGTGCCCATCCGCGAATTCATCGAGAAACTAACCGCCGCGCGCCTGGCCGCCGATGTTTGCGGCGTGCCCACCATTCTGATTGCCCGCACCGATGCCAACTCCGCCGGCCTGCTGCTGTCCGACGCCGACCCGCGCGACCGGGAGTTTATTCATGGCCAACGCACCGCCGAAGGCTTCTACCAATTCCATGGCGGAATCGATGCGGCCATCGCTCGCGGCCTGGCCTACGCGCCGTATGCGGACATGCTGTGGTGCGAGACATCCAATCCGGACTTGGCCGAAGCGCGAAAATTCGCCGGCGCCATTCACGCCAAATTCCCCGGCAAGCTGCTGGCTTACAACTGCTCGCCTTCCTTCAATTGGAAGAAGAAGCTGGACGACGTGACCATCGCCAACTTCCAGCAAGAGCTTGGCAAAATGGGCTACAAGTTCCAGTTTGTCACGCTGGCTGGCTTCCACGCTTTGAATATGAGCATGTTCCATCTGGCTCGCAACTATTCGCAGGCGGGCATGACGGCGTATTCCAAGTTGCAGCAGGAAGAGTTCGCGGCGCAGGAACTCGGTTATCGCGCAGTGACCCACCAGCGCTTTGTCGGAACCGGCTATTTCGATGAGATCGCTCAGGTGGTGTCGGGCGGCCATTCCTCCACCACCGCGCTGGCCGGATCGACCGAAGCCGCTCAGTTTCACGCCTCACCGGAAGCCGAGCTTCCCGCACCGCGACCAGAATAGCTTGCCCATCCACATTCTATTTGAGGACTAAAGCAAAAGGGCCGCGTTGCGGCCCTTTCACCGATAAAGAGGGTTGAGACCTTTCTCTTTACTGATTGATCCCGCTCGCACCTGCAGGCGAATTCGCGGAGCCCGATTGATTCCCGAAGCGGAGCTCATACGTCTTTCCGCTGAAGAAGATTTCGGTAAGTGCGTTCTGACCGTCATTTGCCTTTCTGGCGGCATATCCGTCCGTCGGGTTCTTCTGGGTGACGTTGACCATTTGCGCCGATACCGACGCGACCGTGTTTTTGCCTTGGCTGATGCTCAGCTCTACGGTAGGACCTTGGCCGTCCCACTGCAGCTTGTAATCGCCGGGGGGCAACTCCTTGCCTTGGACCTCCACGCTGTCATATAGGTGCAGCGAACCCTTGCCGGTGCCTGCGGCAAAGGCGCTGGCGGCCAGCAGGAGCGACGCTCCCGCCAAAGTGACTAAATTCCTCGAAGCTTTCATTATCCCGTCCCTTCTAGTGGCCCCTTAGGTCTTGCGGTCTCGGCCGGTTGACCGCTCTAAGAGGCTCCCTTAGTAGGATGCGGGCAATGACCGAGGGTAACGGTCCAAACGAAAATCCTCTAAGTGTAAGATAACACTGTAGATAAAGAGTACTCGGCGGCCGCCGGCCGCCCCTCCTGCCGCGCCTTACCGAGGGCAACCCGCATTGACCGCCGAATTTGACCGGGCCAGTCTGTGCCCTTCTAGTTCATGGCCCGGTACAAAATGAGGACTACCGTACCATTCAAGCGTTCCGCGATCTTGCCGATGATGTGAGGGTATGGCGAGCCTCTACTTTTGCCAGCCCCACACCCAGAACCAAGGCATGCTTCGCGCTGTCCTGACCCGCGAAGATTGCCAACATCTCGCCGCCCCGGGGGCCATTTCGTATCTGGGAAGCGATTTTCCCAAGTTAACGGCCACTGGTCGGGGAGAGCGCGATTTCGCTGTACTCAAAGTGGAACCCGAAGAGGCGGACTCCAAGTGGCGCGCCGGATTCTACCGCGTTGACGCCGACCTCATGGACCTCAACAGCGTTCTTCTGACCCTCGCGCAGTAACCCATTTCGTTCGTTCATTCGCTACCTACTTCCCCGTATGGCCCACTGAGAAATGGCGCGGTCCACTGAGGATAGCCGCAAAGCAAAAGCCACCCCTGCTGCGCGGCCACAGTGGAGGCGTGTATGGGCAGCAAAGTCGTCGTTCCCAGTATTCTCGTGGTTTTGGGAGTGCTTGGAGCCGTAACCTTGGTGCCGGACCTGGTCCGGTACATGAAGATCCGCTCGATGTAAAGTTTCAAGCTTCGCGCTCATCCGCGTCCGGATTCATAGAGATTTCCGGATAAGCGGGTGCTCGTCTTTAGTTCCCACTTGAATCGCATGGCTTGCCGTACGGAGAAGCGGCGTCTATCCTGATAGTTGGCCATGCAGCGCATCTACCTGGACAATAACGCTACCACGGCGACCGAACACGAAGTGCTGGACGCCATGATGCCCTATTTCGCGGGCGATTATGGCAACGCTTCTTCCATCCACGCCTTCGGGCAGCGAGCCCGAGCGGCGGTAGAAACCGCCCGCGAGCAGGTTTCCGCCCTAATTGGCGCCCGCCCGCAGGAAGTCGTTTTTACCAGCGGCGGCACCGAGGCCGATAATCACGCGATTGTGGGTTTGCTGAAACTCTTCCCTGCCACGTTGCGCGATGTCGCCGGCCACTCTGCTCCCAGGCACGTCATCACCTCCGCGATAGAGCACGAAGCGGTACTGAACACCTGCCAGGCCCTCGAGCAGGACGGTGTTGAAGTCACCTACTTGCCTGCCGACGCCCAAGGAATCGTCGCAGCCGGCAACGTGCGCGAAGCGATCCGGAAAAATACCGTGCTGATCACGGTGATGCACGCCAACAACGAGTTGGGCGCCGTGCAACCGCTGGAAGAGATCGGGCGCGTAGCTGCCGATGCCGATATTTATTTTCATACCGATGCGGTGCAATCCGCGGGCAAAATTCCCGTGGACGTGGATTCCCTGCGCCTGGACCTGCTTTCTCTCTCCGGACACAAGTTTTACGCGCCCAAGGGCGTCGGGGCGCTGTACATTCGCAGCGGCACGCCTTTGAAGCAACTCCTCTATGGCGGACACCACCAAAGAGGCCACCGCCCGGGCACCGAAAACGTGCCAGGAATTGTCGGGCTCGGCAAGGCTGCTGAAATCGCCCGGAATTCCCTGGCCGAGGATGCCCGGCGCATTTCCGGATGGCGCGATCGTTTGGAGCAAGGGCTGCTCGCTCGGATTCCGCAGTCGAAGGTCAATGGCGGGCGGGCCCCGCGTACCCCCAATACGACCAACATCGCATTCTCTGGAATTGAAGGCGAAGCCTTGGTCATCGCACTCGACCTGAAAGGGCTGGCCTGCTCGACCGGTGCGGCGTGCTCGTCCGGGGCCGTGGAGCCCTCTCATGTGCTCACCGCCATCGGGCTTTCCGCAGAGGAGGCGCGCAGTACCCTGCGTTTCAGCCTGGGCCGGCATACCAGCGCCAGCGATATCGACTTGGCCCTGCAAATCGTGCCGGCTGCCGTCCAACAATTGCGCGAACTTTCGCCCACCTATCGCAAGGAGACCGCGACGCGCTAGCGAGTAGTGGCAACTTTAGCCGCTATGGAAGCGCCGGTGGCCGCGGTTGAAATGGTTACCGAGCGCTGGGCCTCGATTTCCCGTAAAATGAGATCGGTATGGGCAGCGCCATCCAATTCGATACTTTGCCCGCCAGCGCGAAGACGCAAAGCGGCTTGATTGCCGTGGCTATGAGCGGCGGCGTGGACTCCTCTACCGTCGCGGCCCTGCTGCAGCAAAGCGGTTACCGCATCATCGGGCTGACCATGCAGCTGTGGAACCAGCGCCGCCTGCCGGAATTGCAAGGCCAGGGACCGGCGCAGCACCGCTGCTGCTCGCTCGATGACGTTTACGACGCCAAGCGCGTAGCGCAACATCTTAATTTTCCCCATTACGTGGTGAACTTCGAGCAGCAGTTTGAAGCCCGCGTGGTGCAACCTTTTGTGGAGCAGTATCTTGCCGGGCGCACCCCCATCGCCTGCACCAACTGCAATACCGACGTAAAGTTTGAGCCGCTGTTGCGCATGGCCCGGCAGATTGGCGCGGCGCGGCTAGCCACCGGCCACTACGCGCGCATCCGCCGCAACGAGCAGAGCGGCCGTTGGGAATTGTGGCGCGCCCGCGACGACAGCAAAGATCAATCGTATTTTCTCTGGGGGCTGACCCAGGAGCAGCTATCCCGCAGCGAATTTCCGCTGGGCGAACTCAGCAAAGACGAAGTGCGGACAGCCGCACGGCAAGCCAACTTGCCGGTAGCGGACAAGCCGGAAAGCATGGAGCTGTGTTTCGTACCCAATGGAAATTACGTCCAGTTCATTGAATCGTATTCCCGTGAGCGCGGCGCTCCTCTGTCCAACAAAGAGGGGGAAATCGTCTCCGAGGATGGTGTGGTTATCGCGCGGCACAACGGCGTGCACCATTTCACCATTGGCCAACGCAAGGGGCTCGGCTTCGCGGCCGGCAAGCCCATGTATGTACTGGCCATCGACCGCGAAAACAATCGCGTCGTGGTCGGAGAGGACGAATCGCTGCGTACCACCCGGTGCGAAGTGCAGGACATCAACTGGATTGCCTATCAGGTTTCCAGCGAGCCGCTGCGCGCCAGCGTAAAAATCCGTCACAAACACGTTCCCGCCGAAGCCACCGTGACGCCGCTGGACCACTTTCGCGCGCAGGTCGTCTTCGATACTCCGCAGCGAGCCATTACCTCCGGGCAGGGCGCCGTCTTTTATGCCGAGCAGCGCGTTCTGGGCGGCGGCTGGATTCGTTAGCGCAAAAAAACAGGCGCCCGAAGCGCCTGCTGTCGAACTACGAATTAGCCGTTCCCGCTAAATGAACAACTCTTCTTCTTGCTCCAGCGGCCCTTCCGGGCGGCGATTCCCGCGCCGCGAACGAAGCAGGTCGATCCCCACTTTAATTCCCTGCATCAATGCCGAAACTTTTTGCACCGGCTTCCACACATTGTGGCTGAATTTCGAGCCGGCATCTTCGATGGTCTCAAGCGCTCCGGTCAAAATCCGGTCCGCCCGCACCAGTTGGCCCCGCAAGCGATCGGAAGCCTCAGTGAAAACGCGGTCGACCTTCTGAGCCTGCGCGCGCGCCAGGTACACGACGTGCGCGGCATCCGCCACCATTTCGGAAATTTTCGGCTGAGTATCGTCCAGCAGCAGTTGCACGCGGCTCAGAATCGGGCTCAACCGCGATTCCAGGTCGGCCGTAAAGCGCTCCATGCGATCCATGGTGCGCCGCATCTGCAAAAACATAGCCACCAGGATGGCCGCCTGGATCAGGATGGCCACGGCCGCGACGCATACGAAAACTGCTACCCACGTTTCCATGTGTACCCCAAGCCCGATGCCAGGGCTATCTCCGGCTGCCAGACTGGAACGAACGAAGGCGCGAATTCCGGCGCACCCGCTTTAGGCCTACGCCTTGGATTCGCGCAGGTACGCTTCGCGCCCCGCGTCCACCGCCGCCGAAATCGAATCCTTCTTGCGCACCGCCACATCCTTGCTGCGTTCGATCAGTTCGTCGGCTCGCTCGCGGAGTTCGCGCGCTTTACGTTGCGCGTAGTCGCGCCCCTCATCCGCTTTCTTGGAGAGCAAGTCCCGCGTTTCTTCGCCGGACTTAGGCGCAAACAAAATGCCGACCAGCGCGCCAACGCCGAGGCCCACCATGAAGTAAGTCACCTTGGATCCCACATTGTCGGCCATAAGAACCTCCTGGGAAACCGTAGCATAGCGGTGCAAGGGGTGCAATACGAGCTAACCGCTATAAGGGCCGTCTCAGGTTACCCGCGGCAACCTCTGCCTCGAGGTGCGTCAGTATGGCCTCCGCAGTCTTCTCTGGTACGACACGTCTCAGCTTTTCTCTGCCGGCCCGTCGCAGGTTGGCTAGGCTGCCGAATTCACGCAGCAGCTTCTGGATAGTGCGCGGACCAACGCCGGGAATATCGCTCAAGGCCGTCTTGGTCTGGCGCTTGCCGCGACGCTGGCGGTGAAAGGTCACGGCAAAGCGATGGGTCTCATCGCGAACCTGCTGGATCAGGTGCAGCACCGGAGAATGGCGATCCAGAATGCAGGACTCATTTTCCTGGCCCAGAATGTACAGAATTTCCTCTTTCTTGGCGATGCTGGCCAGCGGCTGGTTGATGATTTGCAAGGATTCCAGAGCCTGCGCGGCGGCATGCAATTGCCCGATGCCCCCGTCAATCAGAATCAAGCTGGGCAACGGCCGCTTCTCTTCCAGAACCCGGCGATAGCGGCGAGTCACCGCTTCGCGCATGCTCGCGAAATCGTCATTTTTGCCCACGATGGGCAAAGCGCCGGAGTTGGCGCCATTCTCGCCCTCGCCGCGGATGATGAACTTTCGATAATCCGATTTCTTCATGCGTCCGTCTTCCCAAACCACCATGGAAGCCACCGTGTCGGTCCCCTGAATGTGGGAGATATCGAAACTTTCAATGCGCCGCGGCGCCTCCAGCAAATTCAGCGCGTTCTGCACCGCCTCTCCTATGGCCTTGGACGTGGGCTTCAAAACGCGGAAACGCTGTTCAAAAGAGTGTTTTGCATTATTTTCCACCAGATCCAGAAACGAGCGTTTGCTGCCGCGCTGCGGCGTGAAGATTTCCACTTTGTGTCCCGCGCGCTCGGTCAACGTCTCTTCCAGCAGCGCGCGGTCCTCGAAATCAATCGGAACGTGAATCGCTTTGGGCAGATATTCCGCTTCCAGGTAAAACTGCTTCAACAGCGATGGCACAAATTCGTGTGGGTCGAATTCTTCCAGGTCTTCCCAATAGAATTCCCGGCGATCCACCACGCGGCCGCCGCGCAGGTGAAACAAATTGGCGGAAACCAGCGGCGGCTCGGCGTAATAAGCGAAAACGTCGGTGTCATCGCCTTGCGCGGCGGCGATGCGCTGGCGTTCCTCGATATCCTCTAACGTGCGCAACAAGTCGCGGTAAGCCGCGGCTTGCTCGAAAAGTTCCTGCTCGGCGGCGGCGCCCATGCGCTCTTCCAGGCTCTTCATCAGATCGTGGCGGCGGCCTTCCAGAAACATCCGCGCGTCGCGGGCCGCTTCCGCGTAGCGTTCGTCGGTGGTGAGTCCGGCCACGCAGGGGCCCTGGCAGCGCTTGATGTAATACTGTAAACAGGGCCGCGGATGATCGCGCGTCAAGTCCACCGTGCAACTGGGCACCAGGAAGCGCTTGTGAATGAAGTGCAAGATGCGGCGCGCCAGGCTGGCCGGAAAATACGGCCCGAAATAAAGCGAGCCATCCTTGAGGATGCGGCGGGTGAAGTACACGCGCGGATATTTCTCCGCGGCGGTGAACTTGACGTATGGATAGGTCTTGTCGTCCCGCAACAGAACGTTGAATTTCGGGTGATAACGCTTGATGAGATTGTTTTCGAGCGCCAGCGCCTCGCGCTCATTGTCCACCACGATGGTTTCCAGGTCGGCAATCTCGCGCACCAGCGAGCCGGTCTTGGCGTCCATCCACCGCGATTCGAGAAAATAGGAGCGCACCCGGCTGCGCAGCGATCCCGCTTTGCCGACGTACAGCACCGCACCCGCGGCGTCCTTGAACAGGTACACCCCGGCGCTTTCCGGTAGCGCCATAGCTTTTTCGCGAGGTTCCATTGGGTGATAATCGGGTGTCGCGGGTTAGAATTCCGATTTCCGTGCAACTTCCATCATACTAGAGCGAATCCGATAGGGAGATACGCAGGAGTCGAGGAGAACATGCAACGCCGATCGGTACTTCATTGGATGCTGGCCGCCGCAACAGCAGCCGTGCTTTATTCCGGGCCCCTGTGGGCCCAGGAGCCGGCGCCGGAATCTTCCTCGAAGCCTGCCGAGGAACCGGCGCCCAAGAAGCCGGATAAGAAGAAAAAGCCGGACACTGCAACGCACAATGCGCCGGACCAACCGACTTATGACCCCCTGCGCGCCGAAAAAGACCTGGAGGTCGGCCAGTATTACATGAGAAAGGGCGACGTCGACGCGGCCATCGACCGCTTCCAGGATGCCACCACCGCCAAACCCGGTTATGCCATTCCCTTCCGCTATCTGGGTGAGGCGCAGGAAAAGAAGGGATTGAAGAAGCAGGCCATCGCGTCCTATTCACGCTATCTGGATCTGTACCCGCACGCCGAAGATGGCAGCAAGATTCGCAAAAAAATCGATAAGCTGCGTAGCCAGGTGGCGCGAAAGAAGAAGTAGCGGTTCGATGGGCCAAACCTTCGCGCCCTCGGCGCTCCTTTGCACCCTAACCATCGAAGGGTGCGTTATCTTTCCAGAGTTTAGCGCGCCAAGCGGTCCAGCACACGCCTCGCGCTATCGAATTCCGCAAAGCGCTTCTCTTCCTCGCGAAATTCCCGCGAATGGGACACCAGGCTGCACCCCGACCGCCGCGTCGGATGCTTCACGTGCAGCATTTCATGAAACAAAACATATTCCACCGCGAACTGCGGAACGCCCGGCCGGTCCATTCGGCGATTCAGCAATATGTGATTGGGGCCGGGATCGTAGCAGCCGAACTGACGCCGCCAGCTGCGATGGCTCCAGCCGATGTGCGGGCGTTGCAATCTGCTCTCGAAATATCTGGCATTCAATTCATCAAACAGTTTGTGCAAATCAAAATGGCGTCCCTGCGGTCCCGCGGCACCCGGCTGGACACGGCGCTGGCGCATGCGATGGATGCGCGCGCGAGTGCGGCCCGAACGCGCATATTCGAGATAAGGCGCGGTCAACGCCGCCGGAGCCCTGCGCCGGTAAACCCGCGACAAGAGCAGAGCGGCTGCACCCTCCAACACATCCAGAGGCGCGCGCTGTAGAAGGTCCGAGAGCCGCACCCACACGGCCTCCTCGCGGCGGCGAATGGTCAAGACCAGGCTGCTGTAGGGATAAAACTCCACCCGAAAACGCGGCGGGCGTCCTTCGCAACCGAGCCGCGTGTAGACTCGCTGAAACAGCGCGGCGCCGCCGGGAACAATGGGGTGGGCACCAGCAGTTCGCTTGGGAGTCCGATTATGCAATCGTCGAGCGCTCTCCTGCTACGTTCTACGAATCCTGCGCAAACTAATGTTTTCTGCGCACCGGCGGCGGCGCAACGGCCTTTTTGGCTTTTTCCGCATCGTTCATCGCGTCCCGCGTGCCTTCAATGGCGTCGTCCAGATTGTCCTTGTAAATGTCGATTTCCGTTCCCTGCGCCGAAAGCTTCTCCAGCGCCTCCAGGAACTCTTTGCTGCGGGTGGCCATCAGATCGATGGCCGGGCGAATATTCTCCTGCTTCTGAATGCCCAGCTGAATGAGGTCGGCGGCATCGTCCACACAGCCCACGTATGCATTCATCAGCGCGTTCAGCATCTCCGAGTGCCGGTTGGAGGACGGGTGCTGCAGTTCGTACTGAAACTTTTTCAGCCGGTCATCGGCAAAGGTAAGAAACAATTTCACACGTTCGTTGGTGTCGTCGGCATCCCGGATTTTGTCGGCTTCCAGCGCGGACAGGTAGTCCTTTTGTTCCGCTGGCAGCGGAGCCACCAGAACACCGGAGATAATCGTGAGCACAAACAAACAGCAAGCAACGGGCTTCATGGCGCACCTCGGTACCCGCCTGGCGCATTCCCCGCGGCGGGCTTTTTTTCGTTCAGGTGCCGGGGAAACAATAATTCCAGCAGTTCGTCGTCCATGGCCGCCAGATCGCGGCGGACAATCTCCAGCGGGGGCCGATACTCATCCGGAATAATCACCAGCACCTCGTTCAGCTCGCGCAGCGCCTTGTGCACGTGAATCTGCAACTGTTTGTATCCGTTGGTGTGA
>DATGEY010000109.1:0-3176 GCA_035309625.1 Candidatus Acidiferrum sp. | reverse complement strand
GAAATCAGCGCCCGGCAGTTGAAATTGATACCGCGAGAGCCCTTTTTGCTCTTTGTTTTATCTATCTATACTGAAATCAGCGATTTACGGCGCGCTAGTCCCCGACGTTCACGAAGACTTCGTCCCCGCGCACCTCGACCGCATAACAGGCCACTCCCGCCGTCGGGCTCTGTCCTACCTTGCCGGTGGTCACGTCGTATTCCCATCCGTGCCACGGGCACGTCACCATCTTGCCTTCCAGGGGGCCATCGCCCAAAGGGCCGCCGCGGTGAATGCAAATGCCGTCAATCGCGTGGTATTGCCCGCCGACATTGGCCAGCGCCACCGTCTTGCCCTGCACCTGAAGCTCCCGAATCGTTCCCGGCGGCACATCCGCTTTTTTGGCAGCCATCACAAATCCCATGACGTGGTCCTCGATCCCGTTGTTTTCTATATTACTCTCGCGATTCTCTATCTTTTTTTCTGCGGAGTATAGCCGCCGCCACAACTGGCAGTCAAAATCCCGCAAGCCAATTTGTCATCAATTACCGGATAGATTGGCGAGCGTCCGATGCTTATTATCATCGTTTAAGCTCGACGCAAGCACATTCAACGAGGTCATTTTTTGGCGCAGTTAAATACCATGTCTTCCATTCCGAAACGAATCGATACCATTGATTGGAGCAAGGCGGAAGAGTCTCTCTCCACCCGCGGCTATGCCGTCACGTCTCCACTTCTGACGCCCGAAGAATGCGCCGAGGTCGTCGCGCTGTACCAAGACGATTCCCGTTTTCGCAGCCAGGTGATTATGGAACGCCACCGTTTCGGCGTCGGCGACTACAAATATTTCGCGAATCCGCTGCCCGCGCTCGTCGCAAGCCTGCGCACTAGCGCGTATCCTCATCTCGCCAAAGTGGCGAATGTCTGGGCCACAGCCTTCGGCGAAACCAAGGCGCCCTACCCGCCCGACCACGCTGCCTTTCTGAAGCTGTGCCACAAAGCGGGCCAGACCAAGCCAACACCTCTCGTCCTGCACTACGAGGCCGGAGGGTATAACTGCCTGCACCAGGATCTTTACGGCGAAATCGCCTTCCCGCTGCAGATGGTCTTTCTGCTGGGCCAGCATGGACGCGACTGGGAGGGCGGCGAGTTTGTCCTCGTCGAGCAGCAACCCCGCGCGCAATCCAAAGCAGAAGTGGTCGCGGCCGATCAAGGCCAGGCGATCATCTTCACCACCCGCTACCGCCCGGTAAAAGGTTCGCGCGGCTATTACCGCGTAAACTTGCGCCACGGCGTAAGCCGCGTCCACAGAGGCACCCGCTACACGCTAGGCATCATCTTCCACGACGCCAAGTAGTTTTTCGGAGTGCGGCGGACTTGCCGCCGCTTTTGAGCATGAAGCGCTAAGCCGGCCTTAAGATTCGCGCAAAGGCTCCTGCACCCGCCTAGCCAAAGTCTTCCAGTAGGTTGCCGGCCGCAGCCGCTGCAGCACATCAATCCGCCGCGCATCGCGCCCGATCAGAATCCGCGGCTCACGGCGCTCGACTCCCTGCAAAATGCGCCCCGCCGCATATTCCGCGGAGTTCGGCGTCAAGCGCTCAAACCTCGCCACGGCTTCCTCGCGCACACCCGCCGGCGTGTTTGCACCGACCCTGGCGCGCCGCGCGATCGCCGTGCGAATGCCGCCGGGATGTACGCAGGAGACAAACACATTCGAGCCGTCGAGTTCGTGCCGCAACGCTTCGGTGAAGCCTCGCACTGCAAATTTGCTCGCCGAATACGCGCTCTGGCCCGCCGGAGCCACCAACCCAAACACGCTGGAGATGTTCACGATGTGCGCGTGCGGTTGTTGCTTCAGCACCGGCAAAAAATATTGGACGCCGTACACCACGCCCCAAAAGTTGATGTTCATCAGCCAGCGAAAATCATCCAGCGCGATTTCCTCGAAGCGTCCATGCAGCGCCACCCCCGCGTTATTGATGAGCAGCGTCACGCGCCGGTGTCGCGCAATCACGTCGGCTGCGAAGTCCCGAACTGCCGCCTCGTCGGAAACGTCCAGAACATGCGTGCTGATCTCCGCGGTGCCGCGCAGCGAAGCCGCGGTTTCGGCCAACCCAGCCTTGTCCACATCCGCAATGGCCAAAGCCGATCCCGCCGCCGCAAGTTGCTGCGCCAGCGCCCGCCCAATCCCGGAGCCCCCGCCAGTCACCACCGCAACTCCGCCAGCCACAAAGCTCATCGCCATCCTCGCGGCTCGTAAATATCCCAAAAGAACTGAACTATCCACCGAAATCGGTTAAGGCGTGCCAGCCAGGCACGTTATCAAGAAAGCCGGTATCGTTTGGATTCGCGCGGGCATCTCATGTGGCAGACCTCAAAACTGGCAAGGCCCCCGGATTTGCACAGCGCCCCGGGATTTACACAGAACCCTTTAATTTTTTTGGGTAAAGGGCTTGACGTTTTCCAGGAACCGCGTATACTTACAGACGGCTCGGAGGTAGACCGAGCTTTTTGCAGGGGCGTCACAGTCGGGTCGAAGAAGGTTCTTCCCAGCGTAAGACCAAGCGAAGGCCAGAAGTAGATCCTATAGTGAGGTTCTTTACGAGCACAGGCTAGAAAATTGTCGAGCTTCGCGCAAAGCCACTCACGTGGTGGCTTAGCCCGGCGCTCGACGCCGGGTTTTTTATTTTCCGGAGCAATCTGGAAAATCTCAGCGGAATGCTGAGGCCCTGACGGGATCAGGGTAAACGCTCTTTGACAACAGAAAGGCTGGCAAGTCCACGCCGACAATCTCGTCCGGATTACGGTCCGGCGAAATGCCATGGTGTGGACGATTACAAGTTCTGCTCGAGTTGAGCAAAACTGTGGAAAACATTAAAAAGGCAGCTCAGCTAATTGTTCGAGGAATGTGGAAACGAAAGCCTGAGTCGAGTGCATCAGTCCGCAAGGATTGAGAGATTTGATTCGAGGATGTATGGAGCCGCAGGAATCGAGACGTTGCGCAATCGCAAGATCGCAAGACGGATTGGGTGAGTTTTATGATTAAGCTACTAAGAGCGTACGGTGAATGCCTTGGCGCCAGAAGGCGATGAAGGACGTGGCAAGCTGCGATAAGCCTCGGGGAGCCGCAAGCAGGCTTTGATCCGAGGATCTCCGAATGGGGAAACCCGGCGAGATGAACTCTCGCTACAGCCCGC
>DATGEY010000108.1:0-2225 GCA_035309625.1 Candidatus Acidiferrum sp. | reverse complement strand
CTCGCTACCGGCGACGGCGCGGCCATCTCGCAGGAGAAGGCGCTGGAACTAACCGGCGTCGAAGACGCGGAAGTGCTGCTCTTCGATCTGGCGTGAAGAAGCAAAGTAATGAGTAATCAGTATGAAGTAAGGGCGGGATTTTTCTCGCCCTTTTTGTTTTTCCGGAAAACTTTTTCCTGTTTTCTTTGCCGTCTTTTGCGCGCCGTCTTGCATCTGCTCATCGGCCGTCAGCTTTTCCCGTCAGGTGGTTTTTGATTTGGGGAAAGTTGGGGCGGAGGCGAGGAGGCCGAGGACGATGGCGGCTCCGAGGACGATCAACGAATAAAGAAAAGTGTCGGGCTTGGCGGTCATGAGATAGACGATGCCGAGGGCGAGCATGGCTCGCACGCGGATCAGCGTGGGCAGGCCCGGCGCGCGCAAAAGCGCGGTGGCGTTGGCAGGCAGGGCCGCGCTGCCTTCGGGGAGGGCCGCGCGAATGGCCTTTACGCGGGGCAGGATGAGTGTGAAGCCGATGCCGAGCGCGAGCACGATGGCGAGCATCGAAGCGGACATCCAGCCGTTTTTCATGGCGCCGGAAACCTGGGCGAGGTAGCCGCCGCTCAGAATCAGCACCAGCAGGCCGGGGCCGGAAACCGGCAGCGACGTGCGGTAAACGCGCAGCCATGCGCGGACCTGGTCCGTGGTGACCGCGCCGCGCAGGAACGCGGAGACGATCCATTCGACCCCGTAGCCGACGAACAGCATGACCAAGCCGAGGAAGTGAAAGAACAAAGCGAGCGAAAAATTGGTCATCCTTAGCCTCGGGCGCGGTGAAATTCGCGCATGAAATGGGTGAGCGCTTCGACGGCGTCGAGGCCGACGGCGTTGTAGAGCGAGATGCGCATTCCGCCGACGGAGCGGTGCCCGGGCGTGCCGACCAGATTCGCGGCCGCGGCCTGCTTGCCGAATTCCTTTTCCAAATTCTCATCACCGGGCTGGTTAGCGCTGCCACCTACACGAAACACCACGTTCATCAGCGAACGCGAAGATTTCTCCACCGGGCAGGTGTAAAAGCCGCCGCTCGTTTCGATCGTGTCGTAGAGCAGCTTGGCCTTGGCTTCATTGCGCTTCTGAATTCCCGGAAGGCCGCCTTCGCCGGCGATCCATTCGGTGACCAGGCCGAGCGTGTAGACGGCAAACGTCGGCGGCGTGTGATACAGCGACTTTTCCTTGATGTGCGTGCGGTATTGCAGCACCGTGGGCAGATTCTTGTCGGCGCGCTCTGCCAGATCCTTGCGCACGATCACCAGCGTGACGCCGCTCGGCCCCAAGTTTTTCTGCGCCCCGGCGAAAATCAGGCCGAACTTCCCCACGTCCACCGGGCGCGAAGCGATGTCCGAAGACATGTCCGCCACCAGCGGCGCGGCGGAGGCGGGCAGCGCGTGATACTGCGTGCCTTCGATGGTGTTGTTGGTGCAGAAATAAGTGTACGAAGCATCGGCGGAAAGTTTGATTTCGTCGGCGCGGGGCACACGGGTGAATTTCGCGGCTTCGGTGGACGCGGCGATGTTGTGCCCCGACCCATTGGTAAAAGGGCCTTTCTTCAGTTCGGAGATCGCCTTCGCCGTCCACGCGCCGGTGTGCAGCACGTCCACGGGCTTGCCGGGCAGCGCCAGGTTCATCGGCACCATGGTGAACTGCATGCTGCCGCCGCCTTGCACGAAGATCACCGCGTAGTCGTCGGGGATCGCCAGCAGCTTGCGCAGGTTTTGTTCGGCGGCGTTGTTGATGGCTTCAAATTCGGGCGAGCGGTGGGAAAGTTCCATCACGGACATGCCGGTGCCGCGGTAATCGAGCAGCTCTTCGCGGATGCGCTCCAGCACGGGAAGCGGCAGCGCCGCAGGCCCAGCATTGAAATTGAAAGCCCGCTTGGCGGCGCGGGGAGAAGCAGTAGTGGTGCTCACGGTAGGAAAGGCCTCCGGTGAATAGGATAACAGAGGAGGTGACTGGCGATTTGTGACTGGTGGCTGGTGAAAGGTGTGGACGAGGGAGGCCCAAGCCTCACCCTTAAACACCACGGATGGTGCATCCGCACGCGGCAAGGGTTCAGGCGCTGGCGGTTCGATAGTTCTCTGGAGAGAGCGCCCAAAAGAGATCCGCGGCGGCCGTATATCGCAGGATACCGATGGCGCGGTAAAATGCGTCCCAAGTATCGCATTTCACCGAGATCAGGAATTTTCCCTCCA
>DATGEY010000107.1:0-2456 GCA_035309625.1 Candidatus Acidiferrum sp. | reverse complement strand
TCACTTGTTGCACGTTTTGGGACCCGCTAACCGGGCTGGGACCTGAGTGCTAACGAGTCCCGAACGCCTCCCAAAAGGTAAAAACGCGAAATGCAGGAAATGAAGCTTGGCGGCTTAGCTACTTTCCGGCGCAAAATTCGTTTTGCTGGCAGGAACTGCCCACCGACGCGCGGTGTAACAGACGTCAAAATACCCGGCGATTATCCCGCCGGGCAGTCAAGTGATGGATTGAGAGCCGCTTCGAAATTTCACTTTTTGCGTTCGGCTAACACCGTCCCGAGGTGTTGGAGATTGTCGGCGATGACGCCGAGGCCCACCCATCGCTTCATTCCGGCATCGCCCCGGTAGATGCAGCGGCGAAGACCATGCCGGCGCTTCAGGACGCTGATACGCCCCTCGCAACCGGTCCGCCATTTCTGTCCTTGTTTGAACCACCGCTTCTTCTGCTGGTGCTTTCGCTCCGCGCTTTTTGTATTGCGGCTCGGAATGCATACGCGCTTGACACCTCTTTCGTGCGCGGCAGCTTCGTTGTGGGCTGAGAAGAATCCAGCATCGGCCGCCACCAGATGGGGCGTGCAGCCCAGTCTGCGTTCATGCGCATCGATGGCGGGGATCACCAGTTCTGAGTCACTGGGCCGCTTCTCATACACATCGTAGTCGGTGATGATCTGATTCTCGCCCTCCTGGATTTTGACCATCTTGCCAAACTCGGTGGGCTTGCTCGCCTTGCCCTTGCGAATGATTTCGGTGGTGGTCTCGAAGATACTCACCAACTTCTCAGGAACATGGATGTCGCCTCCGAAGATCCGCTGTTTGGCTTGCCGCATCACCTGCTGCACTCTCGGCACAAACAGGTCCAGCTCTTTCCGTAGTCCTTCGAGGGCTGCCTGCTGCACCACGTCCGCCGATCGTTTCTCCCCTTGCACAATCTCGCCGGAAAATCGCTTGGCCTGCCCCACAACGCGCCCGACTGCAGACAACAACTTTTCGTATCCCTGCTGCAAACGCTCCCGGTTCGGTCCGCCCTTTGTGCGCACCACGCGCCCAATTTCTAAAATGCGGAACTTCACACTCCGGCTCCGATCGCGGAGTTTGGCGCCCTGCTGCCCAGCGATCTCTCCAATCCTCTTCATCGCGCGGATCAGGACGCGCACGCCATCACCCAGCAGATTGCTGTCGGTTGGATAATGGATGTTCGTCTCCACCACGGTGGTGTCCAGGCGCATCTTGCGCCCTTTCACCACCTGCTTTTCATGGGCGATCTCCACCACTCGTTCATGAATTTTCTCGACCCCCTCCGGCCCCAGCGCCAATCCCCAGCGACCCATGGTTTTGGCATCGGGCGCTTTGGCGGCTCCCACGCGCGTGAAATCGCGATACACCAAGTTGGCCCGGACTTCGCGCTCCAATACCTCGTAGCTCCAGTTGCGGATGTGCTTCAGCAGAAGTAGCCGCATCACCACTTCCGCCGGCGTCCCTCGGCGGCCACGCGTGCGGCTCTTCGGACTCCGTCGCGCCAGTGCCTCATACACGGTGGCCACCAGTTGCTCGTCCTCCAGCACTCGGTCGACGTGCTTCATCCAGTCCTCCCGAAGGTCGCTCACCTCTTCGGCGATGAGACCTTCTCCGAAGTGGAGTTGCTGTCGGCGCGCCTCAATCATGAGAGTTGCTCCGAGCCGCGGCTGGCGTGCGTGGCTGCTTCTCCTCCTGCCACTGCTTTCGCACTTGGTCGCGGTTTAACTGGGCCAGCGAGCAGCCGATCTCCCAAAAGGCAGCCCACGCCTGTTGCGCCTGGCGTGCGGTTTCGGCGTGCTCCGGGGGGACATACAAAGAACGGCTCTTGCCGTCTTCACGATAAGTAATGTACAAATGCGGCCCATGAAGGCGCTTGGGATCACGGTTACAGATGCAGTTGGGATTGCCGCAGCGGCGGGAGGTCTCGGAAAGGCCTCCCTGGACCATGATCTCAGTGGCGCGAAGGAGTCGTTTAATGAGCCGCTGCTTCTTAAGCATAGCTTAATATTAAGATACGCTTGTCTCATATGGCCGTCAACAGAAAAATGACATGAAGCGCCAAAAATGTTTCCGCGGCTTTTTGGTGCGTTCTTGCAGCGCCCGGTCGCAACAGCCGATGGATCGAAACGCTTTAACAGCTCATTTTTGCGCCGGAAAGTAGTCTAGGCGCAGAGAGCGCCTAGACCCCCATTCCGAATTCCTTCGCGCCGTACTCTTTCAGCTTGTTATGTAGCGTCTTGAGACTGATACCCAGAATTTCGGCCGCCCGCGTCTTGTTGTTCCGTGTGTGCTCCAACGTGCGAAGGATGAGACCTTTTTCAGCCTCCTCCACGGTAGTGCCGATTGGAAAACGGATGGTACTTTGGTCGTCCTGGACCGCCGCACCGCCGCCAGTCTCCGTTCCGCCCTCCGCTGGCACATTGATCCGCGAGGCTCCCTGC
>DATGEY010000106.1:0-40895 GCA_035309625.1 Candidatus Acidiferrum sp. | reverse complement strand
GTCCTCCATCCCGGCGAAATCCGCTGGAACCGCCTGTTCCACACATTTTAGCGTTCGGCGCGCGGCCAGCCGCACCCGGCGTCTGCCTTGCAATCCAAAACTTTTTGGCCACCTGCACCAGAACCGTCCCTCCGGCCAGTTGTCCCCGCGTACCCCTACGCTGTACCTTGGTCCATGCCGTTCGAGCTCGACAACGATTCGCTAATTTCTAAAACAAGGCCCCGCTAACTGTGTCCCCGCTTGGCCCTTTCTTTCCTCCGCAACCGCAAGTGTGTCCCGGTCCTTCCTATGCCTGCCGCAACCTTCAACCCCTTTACATCCTCCTGCCAACCTCAATCTTTCCGATCACATCCCTACAACCCCAGCATCTTCAAACGCTTACGAACTCTTTTGTGTCATGGCGATACCTTAAGTCCTCTGTTTCCAATAACTTCCGCACTCTTTGCATGTCTATGGGGGGTGGTACCCCTGCACCGTCCCTGGCCAGCCAATTTACATGGCTTGCTGCGGTAAACGCCCTCACGGGACCCTGCAGCGACGCTTCCGTCGTTTTCTCCAGACCGACGCACAACTTCCAGGTTACCCCGTCAGTAAGTCCCCACTATCTCCGCATCGCGGCAGAATCTCCTTCGCTCGCCGATGGCTCATCGGGATTCTGTGAAGTTCTCCGCGATCCGCGCTCAGCCACTACCACAATTTTTCTTCGCAGGCGGCCACCAACCGCTCGGCATGCTTCCATCGTCGCCTCGGAGGTGCCTGGGGCGCGGACTAACTCCAGCAACTTTTCCCTGCCAGTTTCGCTGACCAGACGCATGCCAATGCATCGCTCCGGACAAAACGTCATCGCCGCCAGCTCCGCAATCGGAAGTGCAAGCGAGCTGCTCGCCAAAATGGCATCCGGCTTCGCCAATTTATCGAAGATGGTAAACATCTCGATCTTCATCTCCGCGTCTTCCGCCACCGCCTCGAAAATCAGATCCGCCTCGCGCACCGCCTGTTCCATTGAATTTGCAATAACGAGCCGCGAATGCGCACCGGATGCAACCTTAGCGATCCATGCAACCGCTTCCCCCAGCCTCGTCGCGGAAACATCTTCGAGAAAAGTGCGGAAACCGGCCAGCACCGCCGCGCAAGCGAACTCGCGTCCGGCATCGCCGGCTCCAATCACCGCGATAGTCTTGATTTCATCAGACACGACGATGTACCTGGAACCAAAAAGGAAGCGTCGGTACGCGCTAGTAGCGGAGAACGCTGGGATCGATCTCCGCCGACCAGCGGTCGATGCCCCCGGCGAGCGATTTCGCCCGCTCCACGCCCTGGCCGCGCAACCACACCGCTACGTCCAGGCTGCGCATGCCGTGGTGGCAATAGCAAATCACCTCGTCATCGGTATCCAGCGTCTGCAGATTTGCCGGAATCGTACCCATGGGAATCAGCTTCGCGCCCGCAATCCGGAAAATCTCAAACTCCCACGGCTCGCGCACATCCACCAGCAGCACGCCGTCTCCATGCTCCAGCCGCAGTTTCGCCTCCGCTGGAGTAATTTCCAGGTCTTCCATAAAAATCCTCGGCTCGATTATAGGCTGGAAACGGAATCATCGAAACGTGGGTGCGGGAAAAATGAAGTCACTTGCCCTGAAATTTGGGCGGGCGCTTCTCGAAAAAGGCGCGGATGCCTTCGCCGGTGTCTTCCGAAGCAAAACATTTCATCTGCTGCTCCACTTCCTGGTCCAGCGCTTTGGTCAGTTCCTGTTTGGCGTCCGCAAAAAGCACGCGCTTCATTGCGCGAATCGCAATCGCCGGGCCCTTCGCGATTTTCTGCGCCAGCGCGCGCACTTCGCTTTCCAGCCTCGCCGCCGGCACCACGCGATTCACAATTCCCAGGCGCAGCGCCTCCGCCGCATCGATCATGTCGCCGGTGTAAAACATTTCCGCCGCTTTCGCCGGTCCCACCAGTTCCAGCAGAAAGAAAGTGCCGCCATAATCCGGGAACAATCCCACCTTGGCGAAATTCTGGCCAAACGTCGCATCTTCCGAAGCAATGCGAATATCCGCCGCCAGCGCGATGTTCATCCCCGCGCCTGCCGCCGCTCCGTGTACCGCCGCGATCACCGGCTGCCGCATGGTGCGGATCCGCAGCACTGCGCCCATGCCCGCGCGCAAAATCGGGTCCAGTTCGGTCAAATCATTTTTCTCGCGGCCCTTCCCAATCACGCCCAAGTCGCCGCCCGCGCAAAACGCCCGTCCCGCGCCCGCCAGCACCACCACATCGATGTCTTGATCCGCCTCCAGCCGGCCCAGCGCCTCATTCAGGCCCACGGCCAGATCTTTGTTGAGCGCGTTCATGCGCTCCGGCCGGTTGAAAATCAGCGTGGCGATATTGCCTTCGCGCTTTTCGATAACCGCGGGATTTTCCGTAACGGGCTGCGCAGGAGAGCTCATTGCGATACCACTGCATGCGCGCTGCCTTCGCGTTCGTTGGCCACCCGCTTCACCAGTTGCGCCAGTTTGCGGAAGTGCTGCAGCTTTTCATTCTTTGTTTTCATTTGCGGGCCCGGCGTGGCCGGCAGCACGTATACGCGCGCGCCATACAACGATTCTTTCTGCAATCCGAACTTGCACTTCCTCTGCGCAAAGACTTCGTACGTCATCTTCCCGTTGAACGCTACCACCCGCGGCGCGAACTCTTCCAGTTTCTGCGATAGCACAATGCGTCCCTCCGCGAAATCCTCGCGCGCAATATCCTCCGCCGTTTTGGACGGACGCTTGACCAGATCGGTGAGCCCAATGCCGAACTCGATCACCCGCTTGTCATCGCGATAATCAAACGGTTCCGGCACCACCCCGCTCTCGAAAATCAGCGGCCAAAATTCGTTGTCGCGCCCCGCGTAGTAATGCCCCACGCGCACGGAGGACTCCGTGGGATGGCAGCCGATGATTACCAACTTCATGCCTTTTCGAAGGTGGTCGGGCAGGGTACGCATTAGGCTAGCTTACCCGTTTCGCCGCGCTGGCGGCGCAGATCGTTCCGGACTGCTGCGCAAATTGTCACGTCCCCTAAGGATGCTAGAAGGCGGTTATTTTCTGAATCGCACGCTACCCTCAGGTCATCCAAGTAGGTGGCTTCGAGGTGTGGCGTTGTATTGTGCTACTTTAACGATACGCAGCATCCAACCAGGGTTACTTGCCAGCCTGGGAAGAGCGCCTTTTTTGAGCACAACGAATCCACACCGGCTACCCTCCACCGTCGCCCGCGAAGATGAGCACCTGCTGGTGGCGGCCGCGAAATCGGGCGACACTTCCGCCTTCGAAGAACTGGTCAATCGCTACGACCGAAAAATCTTTCGACTCACCATGAATATCACGCGCAACCGCGAAGATGCGGAAGACGCGATGCAGGATGCGTTCATGAAGGCGTATTCGCACCTGGACCGCTTTCAGGAAGAATCGCGCTTTTACACCTGGCTGGTGCGCATCGCAGCCAACGAAGCGCTGATGCGCTTGCGCAAGCGGCGCCCCAATCAAGTTTCGTTGGACGAACCGCTCGAGACCGGGGACGATTTCATACCGCAGCAGATTGAGGATTGGGGACCGAACCCGGAACAGCGCTACGCGCAAACGGAGATGCGCGATATTCTACGCAGCGTGATCGAGGAATTGCCGCCGGACTTTCGCGTGGTTTTTGTGTTGCGCGACGTGGAAGGACTTTCCACCGAAGAAACCGCGGAGACGGTGGGAATTTCCGAAGCGGCGGTGAAATCGCGGCTGCTGCGGGCGCGGCTGAAGTTGCGTCAGAAATTGGATCGCCAGTTTCGACAGGATAGAAAGAATTGAACTGCGATGGCGTAGTTCGGAGTGTTTCGAGCTATATCGATGGCGAATTGGAAGCCACGATGGTGCAGGAAGTCGAGCTGCATTTAAAAGAGTGCCGCGAGTGCTACGTTTTGGTGCAGCAGACCAGGCTCACGGTGCATCTGTATTACGATTCCGATTTAGTTGATTGCCCGCAAGAAGTGCGCTCGCGCCTGCAGGAAACGTTGCGCCGGAAGATCGGCAAGCCGCGGAACTGACATCCGTTCAAGTTTCAGCCCAAACGGCGCGTGCTCCCGCATCCGTGCTGACGCAGCACGCGTTGTAGGGGCGCGCTTCAGCGCCGGCTCTCCGACGACTCGGCGCGTTTGACGGTTATGCCGGCCAGAATGGGAGCACGCGGCCGAGGCCTTTTTCTTTGGCTTTTGCGTAGACTTGGATTGCTGCGGCCAGGTCCCAGGACGCTATTCCGTTGGATTTGAATAGGGTGACTTCGCTGTCGCTGGTGCGGCCGGTGGCTTTGCCTGCTACTACGTCGGATAATTTTTTTACGCCGGTCCAGCAGATTTCGTCTCCTTTGAAGGCGATGATCAGGTCGCCGGCTTCCTGGCGCGATTGTTCGATGGAGTCCACCACGATGACGTCGGCGCCTGCGACCGCTTCTTCATCCAGCTCGCGTTTGTGGGCGTGATTGGCGCCGATGGCGTTGATGTGCGCTCCGGAGGCGAGATCGGCGGCGCTCAGCACCGGCTGCGACGCGGTGGTGGCGGTGCAAATAATATGCGCGCCGCGCGCGGCCTGGGAGGAAGAGCCGGCGGCTTCCACGGGGATGCCGATGCGTGGCGACATTTCTTCAGCGAATTGCTTGCGGCGGCCGGCGTTGCGTCCGTAGACGCGGGCCGCGGAGAGCTTGCGCACAGCGGCAACGGCTTCGAGCTGCGTTCTGGCCTGGCCGCCGGTGCCGATAATGGCGGCTACGGAAGCATCGCGGCGGGCCAAATATTTTGTGGCTACTCCGGAAGCGGCGCCGGTGCGTAGTTGCCCCATGTAATCGGCTTCGATCATGGCCACCAAGTCGCCGCTGGCGATTTCGTACAGCGGAACCAGAAAGCGAATCTTGCCGCGCACGAAAGTATATTGCTTCATGGCCAGAAAGCCGGCGGTGTAGTCCGCGGCGGCCATGTAATGGAAGAATCCGCCGGCGGGGAGTTCAAAGCGGCGTCGCGGATGCACGATGACTTCGCCGGTGGCTTGCTTGCGGGAGATTTCTTCGACGGCTGCGAGAGCCATGGGCATGGTCAGAACCTGCTGGACCTCGGCTTCGCTGATGTGCAGGGTCATGCGGGGCGCCTCCATGAGTAGAGGGATTCTAGCAGGGACGGTGGGGCATCTTCATTCGTAAGACCTGCGGCGGAAAGCTCGGCTGGCGCGGCATGCCGCGCGGCTACAACGCAGAGCTTAGCGGCGATATTGCCGCGATCGCGCTGGCCCTTCGAGGGCCTGCCTGCGGCGGGCAAGCTCAGGGTAAACAAGACCGCCGCACGCCAAATCAGGAAACTCACTCGCGGACTCGTTCGCTGGAAAGCGCTGAAGCGCACCCCTACAAGGCTTGGCGCGATCGACAACGCGTGCTACTGGAGGTGGAGGTGGAACCGGAAGACGCGGGCGGCGGCGGTGTCGAGCAGGAGCAGATCGTTGGCGGGGGTGACCACGATTTTGCGAACTGTGGAGGAGCCTGCGCCGGGGACCCAGGTGGATAGATCCTGCGTCATCCGGTACTGACCATCCAGCGACCATACGTAAACGGACGGGTGATTTGCGCCCACGGCAAAAATGAAATTGCGATTGACAGCGATGCCGGTGAGCTGCGGATCGGTATCGGTGGCCAAAACCACGGTACGCTGCGGGGCTCCGGAGGCGTCATACACTTTGATCTCCGGCTGCGCCGATTCGGATACGTACACCAACCCATCGGGACCCACAGCAAGAGCTGTGGGATTGTCGATCGGAGCGCCCATCGCAGTTTGTTTTGGGCCCGCGCCGCCCCACGAACCGATCAGGCGGAGGGCGGAACTGAATTTGCGAATGCCGTAAGGATGCTTGGCGGTGGCGTAGATGGTGCCGTAGGCATCGACGGCGATGTGCAGAGATTCGCGCTCGGCGCTGAGGGCGTTGGTGCGCAATTCGCGGTGGCGCATGCCATCGGAAAAGAAAATGGCGACGGTACCGCGGCGGCCATCGGCCACATAGATAGCGGCGCCGGCATCGACTGCGATATCGGCGGGGCGGAGGTTGCTGCGATCGTCCTGGAACGAAAGGCGAGGCTCGCCGCTGGGAGAAAATTTGTGAATGAAACCGGTAGCGGCGTCGGCGATGTAGATGATGGACTCGCCGTCGCCGGCCATGGCTACAGGCTTGGAGAATTGGCCGGGGCCGTCGCCATGGGAGCCCCAGGTATCGATGTATTGGAACGGCGGGGGAGGGATCTGTTGGGCGGCAACAGTTTGCGTGGGGTGCGAACAGGCACAGCCGAGCAGCGCAAGCATGGTGATGAAAAACGCCAACACTTTGCGCCTTAGCGTGTGCACTTCGAGGCTCGGCGTCGTCTTCACTTTGGGTTAGAAGACTTCACGGTAGCCTTGTGGACCGGTTTCCGTTCCACGTCGCCGGGCTCGCGGACGCGGCGGACTACGGTTTGCGTCATACGATAGATCCGCTCTTCCTTCGCGCCTTCCATTTGGTGAAAACGAAACTCAGGTTCGCCTTTGGGACCTTTGTCGAGGCGAATGGGCAACTGGCCGCACAGATTGTTCTCGATGAAGGCGGTTTCGTAGCGGGTGCGCTTCTGGTTCCAGGTGAAGACGCGGATCACGGTGAAATCGCAAAGTTGACCTTCGGCGTTGCGCGTCCCGGCAACCAAATACTGGGGCTGCTCGCCGGACGGAGTGGGCACACGGTTCAGCTCGAGCCAGGCGATGGGGCGAATGTTGGCGGAGGCCATGCCTTCGCGAACGGGGTCGGGAAGATCGAGCTCGACAAAGCGAGCAACCACCCAACCGGCGATGGGCACGGTCTGATCGCCCGGCTGCGTGGTGGTATTGGATTCGGAGGCGCGGGCCGAGGCTTCGCCAGGCGGGCGGGTGGCCATGCCGCGCACCAAAAACCAATCCTCCTTTTTGGCTTGCTGTGCTTCGTTATTTTCGCGTTCGTCATTGACCTGCACCCAATCGGAGACCGCGCGGCCCACGACTTCCACATGCACACCGCGGCCGAATTGATAGAGACGCGGCTGCGTGCGACCGGGTTCGACACGCAAATTGGTTTGGACTTTGGTGCGTCCACGCGCCTGCACCGGCATGGCTTTGGCGGCGTTGAGCAGCTTGACGCTGCGCTGCCACAGCGCGGGCTCGAGCAGCAGCCGGGCGTCGACCCAACCGGTGGCGCCACCCGCGGTGCGAACCTTGACGCTGTCGTTGCGGCGGGCCAGAACTTCGACGCGATCGCCGTAATGCAGAGTGTCGATGGGCTCGCGAACTTGGGCGACGCTGCTCCACAGCGTGGTGCTGCGCTCGCTGACGTAGGCTTCGCCGAGATACTCGCGCTTGGGGCGGAAGAACCAGGCGATTATGACCACTAGACAGAGCAGCGGCACGGCGACCAGAAGCTTGCGCTTCATAGGCGGGCCTCAAGGCTGGAGACGGACACCAGGAGTGAAGGGGCGTTCATGCGTTCGGTTTTTCTTTGCGACAGCTAATTGTAACCGATTCTTTGGTGCGAGCAGCGAAAGCGTGCGGGGAAGTTTCTGGTACAATGCGCGGCGGTTTACGATTTCCGTGGACGGTTAGGTCACCCCAGCGGCTCACGCACTGGGCTAACCTGTGGCGCACCTACCGGCGCTGGGCAAGGGATGCGACGCGGACCTCTGGTAAGCGGGAGGAGATTCGAGTGAAATTTTTGGATTCGCTGCGACCCGTGGGGCTGCTGGCGCTTCGGATTGCGCTGGGTATTATTTTTCTTGCGCATGGGTATCCGAAGCTGGCGCACTTGCGGGGCGGAGCGCAGATGCAGGGCTTTTTTGTGGAGCACGGCTTGCCGGGATATTTTGTTTACGTCGCCGGGGTGGTCGAGAGCTTCGGCGGCGGTTTGCTGATTCTGGGATTATTCACGCGGGCGGCGGCGCTGTTGCTGGGAATCGAAATGTGCGTGGCCATCTGGAAAGTGCACAGCACGCACGGGTATCTGGCGGTGCATGATTATGAGTTCCCACTGGCGCTGGCTGCGGCGTGTTTTGCGCTGGCTACGGTGGGAGCGGGATTGATTTCGCTAGACCAGCCGTTATTTGAAGGTGGCGGAAGAATTCGCGTGCCGCGCAATCCGAAGAAATAGCGGCCGGGGCGAACGGCGTCAGAACATTAGCAGCGGCGGCCCTTCGGGGGGCCAGGGCAAACAAGACCGCCGGCCCTCAACTGGGCTATGACGCTATGGGGGCAGAGGGCACGGAGGTGTGCACTACACCGGTCGGACCTGGCGGAAGGGCGATCCAGAGAATTACGTAGGCGATCAGACCTGTTCCGGCGAAGAGTATCGCGAGCAGCCACACGACGCGAATGATGGTGGGATCGAGATCGAAATAGTCGGCCAGTCCCGCGGCGACTCCGGCAATTTTCTTGTCGGTAGTCGAACGCACCAGGCGCTTGCGACCGCCGTATTCGCCGGTATTCACGGCGCTAGCGCCGGGCACCGGCTGCTTGGCGCCGCAGTTGTAGCAGAAATTCGAGCCGTCGGTGATTTGCCTCTGGCAATTTACGCAGACCACGGGTCACCTCCACAGTTTGGAAACCCCATTCTACTTATGGATACGAATTGAAGGCAAATAAAGTTTCCGGGCGGAATCGGGTCTGGGCGGCGCTTTAGAAGAGTGTCAGGTCCACACACCGGACCTGCGCTACTGCTCTTACCCATCAATATTCGAGGAGCTGGTGGACAGCTGACAGGATGTGCTCGGTTTGGGGAAGGATTACGTCTTCCAGCTTGGGCTGATAGGCGCAGAACGTGTCCATGGCGGCCACGCGCTTGACCGGGGCGTCGAGCTGGTCAAAAAGCTGGTCGGCGATGCGGGCGGCTATTTCCGCGCCGAAACCCCAACTAAGCATGTCCTCGTAGGCCACGATGACGCGGTGATTCTTGCGCACGGTGGCGGCGATGGCGTCCCAGTCATAGGGAGAGAGCGAGCGGAGATCGATGATCTCCACGGAGACGCCTTCGCGCTCGAGTTGCGCGGCAGCCACTTCCGCGCGATGCACAATAGCGCCGAAGGTGACGATGCTGACTTGGTTGCCTTCCTTGACCATGCGCGCTTTGCCGAAGGGCACGGTGAAATCGGCGCCGGGATATTCCGAGCGATTGTACGGCTGGCGGTACAGATGTTTGTGCTCGAGGAACATGACCGGATCATCGCAGCGGATAGCGGTGCGCAGCAGGCCGGCAACGTCCAGAGCGGTGGAGGGCATGACCACGCGCAGGCCGGGACAATGGGTGAAAATCGATTCGCCGCTTTGGCTGTGATAAATGCCGCCGCCAGTAAGGTAGCCGCCCACGGCCACCCGCAGAACCGCCGGGCATTTGAAATTGCCGTTGGAGCGCCAGCGCAGAACGCAGAGCTCGTCGCGAATTTGCATCATGGCCGGCCAGATGTAATCGAAGAATTGGATCTCGGCGACGGGCTTGAGACCACGGGTGGACATGCCGATGGCGCGGCCGACGATGCTGGCCTCCGCGAGGGGCGTGTTAAAGACGCGATCGTGGCCGTACTTTCTTTGCAGGCCGGAGGTGGCTTTGAAGACGCCGCCCTTCCCTTTTACATGCTTTAGATTTTCGTCGCGACTGGCGTCGGCGACGTCTTCGCCAAAAACGGTGATGCGCTCGTCGCGGGCCATTTCATCGGAGAGCGTGGCGGCGACCATTTCGACCATGGTCTTGGGCGCGCCGTGAAATTGCGGCTGCGCGGCCAAGGAGGGAGAAGCGGGATCGATATCGGGGGAATAGACGTTGACGTGAATGGAGTCGATGGAGGGAGGCTCGGCGGCGAGGGCCTGGTCACCGGCTTCGCGGACTTCGCGGTCGACCTCGGCTTCCAGGGCTTCGATTTCTTTTTGGTCCAACAGCCCCTCGCGAACAAGGAAGAGAGAAAACTTGGAGAGCGGGTCGCGGTGCGCTTCCGCTTCGCGCTCCTCGGCGGTCTTGTAAAGTTTTTCGTCGTCGGAGAGGGAGTGCGAATAGGGGCGCACCACATGCGCGTGAATTAACGCGGGGCCGCGGCGCTGGCGGACGTAGTCCACCGCTTCCTTGGCGACAGCGTAGCTTTCGAGGGGATCGGTGCCGTCGACTTCAGCGACGTGCAGGCCGGGAAAGCCACGCACTAGTTTGGAGATGTTGCCGCCTGCGGTTTGCACTTCCACCGGGACGGAGATGGCGTAACCGTTGTCTTCGATGAGATAGAGAAGCGGAAGTTTTTTGGCGCAGGCGGCATTGAGCGATTCCCAGAACTCGCCTTCGCTGGTGGCGCCGTCGCCGGCGGAAACGTAGACGATTTCATTGGCGTCGTGGTTGACGTATTGACCGAGCGGGGCTTTTTTGGCTTGCGCCAAGGCTTTGGGGCGATTCTGGTAATAAAGAGTGGCTTCGGCGGCGCCCACGGCTTGCACGAATTGCGTTCCGGTGCAGGAGGACTTGGAGACGATGTTCCACTTGGGATGACCCCAGTGGGAAGGCATCTGGCGACCGCCGGAAGCGGGATCGTCAGCGGCACCCACGGCCTGCAGTAATGTTTCGAGCGGAGTGACGCCGAGCATCAGGCAGAGCGCGCGGTCGCGATAGTACGGATAAAGCCAGTCGACGCCGGGGCGGAGGAGCAGGGCCATGGCGGCGGTGACCGCTTCGTGGCCGGCGCTGGAAATCTGGAAGTAAATTTTATTCTGGCGCTTCAGCTGGATTTCGCGATCGTCCAGACGGCGGGAAAGAAACATGGTGCGATAAAGATGGATTAGTGTTTCGCGGTCGAGGCCTTGAAACCTGGCGGCGTCGAGCCTGGCTGCCTTCACGCGAGTCTGCACTGCCATTCAGTTGGCCCTCTCAATGGGATGGAGACGCTCGCCGGGGGAAGTTTCATTATATCGAAAAGATGCGGGAGACGGCGAAAAGGGTGGGCGGATTTCGCTGGATTCACGGGCCGAGTTTCGCGCAGAGGAAGGCACCGGATACTATTCCAGGGTGTCGAACTGCTTGAGGATATCGGGGAAATCGGGTTGGTCCTCACGGACGATTTTGGGCGAGGCGCCCTTGAAGGGTTGTTCGCTGGGGATGCGATCGATCCAGCGCTGCTCGGAAAGCTTTTCGTGGCCGGAGAAATAGAGGCGGACGAAAAGCTTCACCGGGCCGTGGTTTTCGGAGGCGGAATCGCCGGATTTTGATTTGGGCCTGGACTTTGCTTTCGCTTTCGCGGATTTAGATTTTTCGGTTTTCGCGGGTTCTGATTCCATCTCCGCGCCGCCGGCTGGCGCGGCGGATGGTTCGCGCTCCAGCTTGTATTGGAGCTTTTTGTCGAGGCGGAACGCCTGCTTCCAGCTTTCCAGCTTGTGACGGGCCTGCTGGACTTTTTCCTCATCGGAGCCGAGATCGAAAAGCAAATAGGTATGCGCCATGACGGAAGTCTGCGACGCGAGGCGGCAGCAAGTCAAGGCGGCCCGCAAAGTCACAAGAGGTTTAGTTACCGGAGAATGAGACATTTTGGCACTTGGCGGACCCTGCGCCTGTTGCGCCGACTCACCGACTTCTCGCCGCCGGGAGGCTTCTTTTTGCTGGACCACGATCAACGCAACACCCTACATTTCGGCGGCACGCTGAGTCTGCCGCGGCGCAGCTACGCCTCGACCGACGTGTATTACGGTTCCGGCTTCGCGAACGGCGATGCACCACCGGAACATCTTCCCGGCCACACCACTTTTGACCTCACGCTGGGAAAGGGTTTTGGAGACCAGTTCTCCGTTTCCCTGAACGCGACGAATGTGGCCAACCGGCGGGTTCCGCTGGACAACAGTTTCACTTTTGGCGGGACGCACTATCTGAATCCGCGGGAGATCTTTGCGCAAGTGCGTTACCGCTTTCACTATTAAATTTACGGATGGTATCGGCAGACAACCGGAAATGGCTGTGCCACGCGGCTATTGTGCGGATTGCACGGCGCGGCTACACTATCGGCGCGGTACACAAATTCAAGGCGATGGAGTTCGCCTCAACCGCTCCAGTGACCTGAGGAGTGCGCGGACACCCGGAAACGGCTGTTCTACGGTTGCAAGACTGGAGCTGACTCCTGGCTGCCGGGCGGCGCCAGGAGTTTTTTGTTTCGCCAGGCGGGGGATAGGAGCGACGTTGCGATTGATTCTGATTGCGCTCTTTGGCGCGGCGGGTACTCTGGCGCGATACGGGTTGCAGGGCTTGGTACACGGGCGCACCGGTGGAACGTACCCCTACGGCACGCTGCTTGTCAATTTGAGCGGGTGCTTCCTGCTAGGTCTGATCGGGCAGTTGACCCTGAATCGCATGATGATTACCCCAGAATGGCGCGTGGCGATCACCGTGGGTTTTTTTGGAGGGTATACCACATTTTCCAGCTTCGGATGGGAGACCGCAAAGATGCTGGAGGACGGCGAATGGCTGCCGGCCGCAACGTATGTGGCCGCCAGCATGGCTATCGGCTTACTGTTATCCGTCGCGGGTATTCGACTGGCGAATAGATTCTAGGAGTTGCCCATGACGCATCAAAAATTTGAAGGCGAGCGCACGCTGATGCGCATTCACATCGGCGAGTCCGACAAGTGGCATGGCAAACCGCTATATGAAGCAATTGTGCAGATGCTGCGCAAGGATGGTTTTTCCGGGGTCACCGTGCTGCGCGGAGTCGCGGGATATGGCGGCTCCAGCGTTTATCACACCGACAAACTTCTGCGCCTGTCCCAGGACCTGCCGGTGATTCTCGAGGTCGTGGAGTTCACCGAACGCATTGAGCAAATTCTTCCGCAGCTCGACGACATGGTCGAAGGCGGGCTGATCACCCTGGAAAAGGTGCGGGTAATCCTTTATCGTGCCGGAAAGAGCTGAGACATTTCTGTTATCGTCGTTGCCCGCTATTTTGCAGGTTGACTTTGCCGGGCAAGCCAATTAGTTTTGCAATATAGGCGAAGGAGTTCGCCTCTAACCGCTGTTCGCAGGCCGGAACAGATGATGACTCCTGACAAGGATGGACGCTTGTCGCGGAGCCGTATCCCGGCAGGCATCCCCTGGAAAATTGGCGAGGTCACCATGGAGAACGTCTGGGCCCTGGCTTCGGTCTGGGTTGGCTTGGCGCTGCTGGCCACGCTGCTGGCGATATGGCTGAAGATCTCGACGGCCTTGACAGAAATCGTGGTGGGTACGGTGGCCCAGCTGGCCATCGGTGCGGTGGTGGGCCCACGGGGACTCGGTGCCAAGACCGAATGGATTACCTTCCTTGCGGGGACGGGAGCCATAGTCCTGACTTTTCTGGCCGGCGCCGAGCTCGATCCGGCGAGCTTCCGCGCAAAGTGGAAAGAAGCCATGACCGTGGGAATGGTGGGATTCTTCGCGCCATTTCTGGGCTGCACAGCCGTCGCGCATTATGTCCTGCATTGGAGCGTTCCTTCGAGTTGGCTTGCAGGTGTGGCGCTTTCGACTACATCGGTGGCGGTGGTCTATGCGGTGATGCTGGAGCTGGGTTTCAACGTCACGGAATTTGGCAAAGCGATTCTTGCGGCATGCTTTGTCAACGACCTGGGAACGGTGATTGCACTGGGGCTGATCTTTTCTCCCTTCACGCGAAGAACCGTGATCTTCGTGCTGGTCAGCATCGCGACTTTCTTTGTATTGCCGTTTTTGACGCCGCGCTTCTTCCGCCGGTTTGGAGGCCGCGTCTCCGAATTAGAGGCGAAGTACATACTTTTTCTTTTATTCGGCATGGGCGGGCTGGCCGTATGGTCGGGCAGCGAAGCGGTTTTGCCGGCGTACGTAATCGGGATGGTGCTAGCAGGGACGGTGGGCAAGGATCATGTGCTGGTGCGGCGGCTGCGCACGCTGACCTTTGGCCTGCTGACGCCGTTTTATTTCATTCGCGCCGGTTCTTTTGTTTCGGTTTCCGCATTAGCGGCGGCGCCGTTGGTCTTTGGCGCGCTATTCCTGGGCAAGATGGGATCTAAAATCATCGCATTGTGGCCCACCGTGAAGGCGTATAAGTATCAGAAAGAGGAGGGTCTGTACTTCACGCTAATGATGTCCACCGGTCTGACCTTCGGAACGATCTCCGCGCTATTCGGCTTGAGCCACGGGATTATCAATCAGGTGCAGTATTCCCATCTGGTCGCCACGGTGATCGGGAGCGCGGTAGTGCCCACAATGGTAGCGAACGCGTTTTTTCTTCCCCGGCATTTGCTGCCCAGAACGGAGCATAGAGCAGCGGCCGGAGAAGTTAACACGGCGGAAGCGGACTGAGGAGAGTCATGAGAGGTCGAAGGCAGAGCTCACCTTTTCGGAAAATACTGGTTGGATTCGACGGATCCGCGCAGGCGGAAAAGGCGGCGGAAACAGCTATGGGACTGGCACGCGCGGTCGACGGGCGAGTGCTGCTTTTCGCCGTGGCGCGTCCGATGGAGCCGGCCACATCCGTTGAAGTGCATGCCATGCTCGATGAGGCGCGCGAGCATTTCGAGCAAGCTTTCGGCAAGCTGCGTGTGAAGGCCGCGGAATACGGTGTCGAGGTGGAAACTGCCATTGCCGTCGGGCATCCCGCCGAACAGATCATTCACCGTGCGGAAACGGATCGTATCGATCTGATTTTGCTGGGGCGCCGGGGCATGTCCCGGTTTGAGAAATGGATTTTGGGATCGATCTCGGAACGCGTGCTGCGCTACGCGCATTGCCCGGTCATGGTAGTGCGCTAGGAAGGTCTGGCCGTGCAAGGGAACATTGGGAAACTAGATTTGGGAGAAAACCACCGTCGCGTGGTTTCCGCGGTATTGCGCCGTGCGGAGTCGACCTGTGAAGAAGTTCTCTCCGGTCTCGGGCAGCCGAGCGGCCACCTGCTGCAGTTTCAGGAGGACGTTGGTCCCGAACAAGCAGCTGAGCTCCGCAGGCTGGTGAATCAACTCCGAGAGGAAATCCGGCGCGTCGAAGGCGAGATGCTGCTCGATGTTTCGGTGCAGTCGCGTGCCCGATGCATCGCCAGCTCGGTGTCGCTCACCCGCGTTGAAATTGAGGAAGTGCTGACACCCGGGCTCCGCGGCTACGGCGCACTGCCTGCCGAGGTAGAAGCGGCACTGGATCGAAAATTCCTTCGGCTGCTTGCGTGTCTTGAACGATGAGCGCGACCGCCGAACGCGGCGGCTCGCGAGGCGCGGCATGAAGGTTCACGAATACCACGCTCGCAGCCTGGAAGCCACGTTAAGCCGGGCAGATGAAGCGATTTACCGGATGGAACGACTGTTGAGCGAGCGCGGACAGGGCGGCGTGGTACGGAAGATCGAGGACACTCTTGCGGCAGAAGCTCGCGACGGCTTGCTGATACAACTTGGCACGTTGCGAGACTCACTGGCCGCCGTGGCGACAACGTTCTCGCTGGAATCTCATCTGTTAGATATCCGTCAGGTTCTGTTTGCTGAAATTTCGACCTTGTGGGTCTTGTTCGAGAACTGCCGGCCAGCGCGGATGAAGGGTTATGGCCAGGAATTTACACCGGAAGCGCGAGTGACTCTGGAACGAAACATCGACAAATTGCTAGCCCAGGTCCTGGCCATGCGCTCGCAGGTTGACCTGCCGCTTCGCTAAATCATGTTTATCGGGCGAGAACACGAGCGCGCGAGGGTATACGAAGCGATCCTGGAACGTCGGAGCTTGCTGCTTTGCGGTCCGGCGGATTCGGGAAAATCGGCGCTGTTGGCGGAGGTGCTCTCGCATCTGGCGCACCATGCTCGGCAACGCTGTCTTGTCTGCTCCGCAGATGGACCCCCGATCGCCATTTGGCGCCAAATGGTGCAGGAGCTGAAGCGGGCAGAGGAAGCGGAGGTGTTAGGTCGCGTGGAGCGCGAGGCGGGCTCGCAGATACATTTTGAGCGCTGGCTGCGGAAACAAACGAGCTTGCGATTGCGCGGGATTATTGGCCGCGCGACTCGAGCGCGCGAATACTCTGTTTTTCTCGATGCGCGCTCGCACATCTCCGATGGTGTTTACCGTTTACTTCAGGAGTGGATCTGGTCCGGGCGAACGCCGGTGATTTTATTGGCTCGCGGCTGGTCGCGAAAAGAGATTGGCAAGGCGGCGCAATTGTATTGGCACGAAGGATTGCGGCTGAGCTTGGGCGCGCTGGATCGGGCATCGGCAGAGACTTTGCTGCAAGAGACCATCGGACGATTGCAACTTGCGGATCTCGCTGACGGACAGTTCCGGGAGTTCGTGTTGGAGCGTAGTGCCGGGCTGCCCGGACGGCTGATCCGTCTGTGCGAATTGGCAGCCGGCAGCGCGTATCACTATCACGGTCATGTCAAATTGAGCAGCCTGGCGGTCGATTTTCTGCTCGATCAGCGAGATCGCGAGCGAGCTATTCGTCATGCCTGAACCCACCGCTGTTCCGTCCGGGGCGGATGCGGGCAACTGCCACCAGGAAGCTTTTCGTCTCGCACGAGAAATCACGGAACGTTTCCAACTCGCGGATCTCAAACCGCTGCTAAGAGCGATCGAAACACGCATGAAAAACGAAGAGCTTAACCTGGCCGTTTTCGGCAGGTTCAAGGCCGGCAAGAGCAGCTTTCTGAATCACTTGATTGGCCGCGCCCTCCTTCCGGTAGGAGTGATCCCGGTCACTTCGATCGTGACGCAGATTTCCGCGGGCCGGGAGGAAATAGCCGTTGTGACTTTCGAGAATGGCAGCACGACTGCGGCTGCTGCGTCCGCGCAGGAAATCGCGAACTACGTCTCGGAAGCGGAGAATCCCGGCAATCGAAAACGAGTTCAATCGGTCAGCATTTCGATTCCGCTCCCGGAGCGATTGGGCAAGCTTAAACTGGTGGATACGCCCGGCCTGGAGAGTATCTACCGCCATAACACCGCGGCCTCGCTCGGTTGGATACCGAATGTCGATCTTGCCGTGGTTGCAATCGGCGTCGATCCCCCGCTTACGCAACAGGATGTCCTTCTCATCGAAAAGCTTCAGCGTTTTTCGCAGAACGTGTGCGTGCTGCTTACGAAGATGGACACGCTCGATCGCAACGAACAACAGGAAGTGCGTCAATTTGTTGTGAGACAGCTTAGCTCTCAATTCGGAGAAACGGTCCGCCTATTTCCTTATTCCATCCGGCCTGGGTACGAAGATCTTCGCGTGCGATTCGAGGAGGAATACCTATCCAGGGCAATCGTTTCCTTCCACGAGGAGCGGTCCGCGGCGCTGGCCAGAAAACTGCAAACGTTGTTTATTTCCACGGCGGATTACTTGCAATTGGCTTTGAAGGCCGCGGACGCTCGCGCCTCCGTGCTGCAGCAAATAGGTTCGCAACTTGCCGACGCAGAGAAAGGTCTAGCCGACCGGAAGCTGCAGCTTCAATTGTTGGCGAGGCATGCCGCTGCGCGTACCCGGCCGGCAATCGAGAAGCATCTGCAGCAAAACACAGAGCCCGGCTTGCGAAGGGCGCTTGCAGATCGCCTCGCGATCGAACACCGGCACTGGCGCGGGAGCTTCGCGAAAACACTTTTGCAATTCGAGCAGTGGTTGCGCAGGGAGTTGCAGGCCGGGCTCGCGGGCGTATCTAGCGCGGAACGGGATAGTTTTCTGGAACCACTGCGCGATCTGCAACGCCAGTATCGGAATGAACTTCAGAGTTTCCGCGATCAACTTTCCGAAAAGGTCGAGCGTGTTCTGGGAGTTCCGCTACGTATTACCGAGCCGGAAATCGAACTACATCCGCCGGGCCTGCCGGATATTTCGATTGGCAAGATTTTCGATCGCAACTGGGAGTTGCTGTCCGCGCTCATTCCGATGTCCGTTGTTCGGAGGATGGTCTATCGGCATTTCTCGGCAAAGCTGGAGGACGAACTGCTCAAGAATTTGTCGCGGTTGGCCTCGCAATGGGAAGAGGCAATCCACAGTGCGATTGGCGGGACGGAGAAGGAGGCGAAGGCTCGCTTGGACGATACTGTGTTGACTCTCCGGACCATTCTTACGCGCGAAGACCCCGGCAAAGAGGACACCGCCGCCACATTTCTGAAGCGGATTGAGGAAATCGCCCAGCAGTTGGCATGGCACGCGCGTGAAAGCTAGCTTTTCACTCTTCAACGTAAAAAAACGCCGAAAACATTGTTGCGCTGCGGAAAACCCCGTGCTAGCCTTGGCGAAGAAAAGGCGAACCACTCGGAGGGCCTCGGAATGGCTGCATCTCTGGCAGTTCTCACCTCTGGCATGCCGGACCGGACCGGCTCCGCACCGGGTTCGAGCGCGATCACCCGTGTACATCAAGCGCTGGACGCGTTGGCGGCGCGCGATATTCATGGCGAAATCCTTACCGCCATCCGGCATTTCCCGGCGCGCGAGGCGCAATGGGGGGAGTTCCCTTCCTGGACGCACGCGGATCTGAGAGCAGCTTATGCCGGGAAAGGCATAAGCCAGTTGTATAGCCACCAAGCGGCGGCGGCGGAAGCGGTCCGCGCCGGCAAGAACGTGGTCATCGTCACACCGACCGCTTCCGGAAAAACCCTTTGCTACAACCTTCCGGTGCTGAACGCCATCCTGGAAAGTTCCGATAGCCGCGCTCTTTATCTGTTCCCCACCAAAGCCCTGGCGCAGGATCAGCTCGCGGAGCTTCATGACTTGAACCAGCGGCTCGATAATCGCTTTGGCGTTTTTACCTACGACGGCGACACGCCGAGCGACGCGCGCAAAGCCATCCGGGAAAAAGGGCACGTCGTGCTGACCAATCCGGACATGCTGCACACCGGAATCCTGCCTCACCACACGCGCTGGACGCGGTTGTTCGAGAATCTGCGCTACATCGTGGCCGACGAGCTGCACACCTATCGCGGTGTTTTCGGCAGCCATTTGTGCAATGTGCTGCGCCGTTTGCGGCGCATCGCGCATTTTTATGGGCGCGAGTTGCAGTTCATCTGCTCGTCAGCCACCATCGCCAACCCGGGAGAGCTGGCAGCGCGGCTTTTGGAGGCGAATGTGGAAGTGCTCGATGCCAATGGCGCGCCGGCCGCCGGGAAAACATTTGTTTTCTATAATCCGCCAGTGGTGAACCGCGCGCTGGGCATTCGCCGCAGCTATATCAATGAGTCGGCGCGGGTGGCCCAGGAATTCCTGAAGCATGAATTGCAGACCATGGTGTTTGCGAATTCACGCCTGCACACCGAACTGCTGCTGACTTATTTGCAGCAGGCCAATCCGCATGCACCCGGCAAACTGGAGACGATTCGCGGCTACCGCGGCGGTTATTTGCCGAACGAGCGCCGCGAAATCGAGCGCGGACTGCGCGATGCGAGAATCCGCGGGGTGGTTTCGACCAGTGCGTTGGAGCTGGGCATCGACGTCGGCTCCTTGGACGCGGTGGTGATGGCCGGCTATCCCGGCACGATCGCGGGAACCTGGCAGCGCGCCGGACGCGCGGGGCGCCGCAGTGGAAGCTCCTGCGCCGTGATGGTGGCATCCTCCGCGCCGCTCGACCAATTCATGGTGCGCAACCCGGAATATTTCTTTGGCAGAACGCCGGAGCACGCCTACATCCAGCCGGATAACCTGGAAATTCTGGTAAATCATCTGAAGTGCGCGGCGTTTGAGCTGCCGATTGCTCCGCAAGAGCGCTTCGGCGAGGTGGATCTGCCGGATCTTTGCGCGCGCTTGGCGGAGGCCGGCTATCTGCATCAGGCTGGCGATTACTATCATTGGACGCACGAAGCCTATCCCGCCGACACGGTCAGCCTGCGCTCGGTCACCAGCGATAATTTCGTGATCATCGATATAACGGGTGAACCCAACGTGATCGGGGAGGTCGATTTTTCGAGCGCGCTGACCACCGTGCACGAGAAAGCGATCTATCTGCACGGCGGCGAGCAGTATCACGTCGATCATCTGGACTTCAAAGAGCGCAAAGCCTACGTGAAACGGGTGGACGTGGATTACTACACGGATGCCATCCGCTACACGCAGGTGCGCGTTCTGGAAATCGCTTCGACACAGCACGCGTGGGATTCCTCGCACTCGCAAGGCGATGTTCTAGTGCGCTCGCAGGTGGTCGGCTTCAAGAAGATCAAGTTTTTCACTAACGAAAACGTAGGCGCGGGGAAACTGGAGCTGCCCGAGAACGAAATGCACACGACGGCGTACTGGATCACGCTCGAACGGCCGCTGCTGGAATCCCTGCCGTTTGCGCTGAGCGAGCGGCAGAGCGGAATGTTCGGCCTGCTGCATGCGCTCGAATCGGTGGCCACCCTGCTGCTCATGTGCGATTGCCGCGACCTGGGCGTAGCCATCGGCGAGCGGCCGCCCGACGCGGCGGTGGCCGATGCACTGGTTGCAGCACCTCTGGACGACCCTGCTGGGACGATCGCCGCAAGAGAATTCTTCGAGCCCAATCTTTATCTCTTCGACGCCTATCCGGGCGGCATCGGCTTCTCCGAGCCTCTGTTTCGCGCCCACGATTTGTTGCTCCGCAAGACCCGAGAACTTATCGCCTCGTGCCCGTGCGACGCAGGATGCCCATCCTGCGTCGGTCCCGCGGGGGATCTTGCGCCGCGTGCGAAAGAAGCGGCTTTGGCTATCCTCGATCGGTTGTGTGGGTAATGGCCGCCGTGGGAGACAGATTTTCGCGACTTGCGGCGCTACGGCCGGCACGGCCCAGGCTTTCCGGCGCGGAAATGCTGCGCGCACCGCATGCTGAGGATTCCTTGTCGCATCTCCCCGGCGCCGCAATCGCTACAAACCGCTTTGGGCAGCACGTACTGGTGCGCAATTGGTTTTCTTCGCCGGAGTATTCCGAGGTTTCGGAGGTAACCCTGGAACTCCTTTCGCGCTGCCGCGACGAAGCGCTGACGAAGCGCACCCGTACGGCGCTGGCCGACCCCTCAAAATGGCTTTTCCTTGACACGGAGACCACCGGCCTGGCGGGTGGCACCGGAACGTACGCGTTTCTCATCGGTCTGGCCTGGTGGGACGCTGGCGCGCTGCAAGTCGAACAGTTCTTCATGCGCGATTTTGGTGAGGAGCATGCAATTTTGTACGAAGTTGCCGCGCGCCTGGCGGAACGCCCGGTGCTGGTCACGTTCAACGGCAGGTCCTTCGATTGGCCGCTGCTGGAAAATCGCTACACCATGACCCGCGCGATACCCGTTCCGCGGTTAGCGGCGCATCTCGATCTGCTGCATCCGGCGCGCGCTCTGTGGAAGCTGCGCCTCGGATCGGTACGCCTGGTGGAATTGGAGCGGCACGTGCTGGACGCCGCGAAAACGGGCTGGCAGAGGCAAGATGACGTTCTGGCCGCGCTGATTCCGCAACATTATTTCGATTACTTGCGCGGCGGGCCGGCCGAACCATTGGCCGCGGTGATCCGCCACAACCAAATGGATCTGCGGGGACTGGCGGCGCTGGTGGGAAAAATTGACGAATTGCTGGCGCCCAACGGCGGCAGCGATGCGGAGAGCCTGGATTTATTCGGGCTTTCCCGCTATCTGCAGCGCCGCGGCGATTCACAGCGGGCACACTCCGCATGCACGCAAGCCATCCAGCGCGGGCTGCCCAAGGCGCACGATGGCCAGGCGCGGCGCGAACTGGCGTTGCTGGCCAAACGGCGCGGCGAACACCACAAAGCCGCGGCTTTGTGGCACGAGCTGCTCAAAGACGAGCGCAATGCGGTGCATGCTTGCGAGCAATTGGCCGTATATTTCGAGCGCAAGCAGAAGGATCCACAGCGGGCGCTGGAATTTGCTCAGTTGGGATTGGCCAAACTTCGCCGTGCGCGCGATCTTTTGCTGGATCGCCATGGACTGCCCGGCAGTCTGCGGACCGAGCAACGACTGGCCGATCGCGTCGCGCGGCTGCAAGCGCGAATTCAGTTACAAAGTAGGGCGACGGCTACTCTCCTGCCAGTGCCACACGGCCCGCTGCCCCGGGCGCCGAAGCTGCCGGCTTGAGCAGATGCACCGGAACGTTGGCGCTGCCGGGAGCAACGGCCGCAAGTTCTTTCACGTCTTTGGCCAAGACCTTGGGCGCTTCCGGAACGGGAGGCCAATGCAGTTCCTGGTTGAGCCGGAGGAAAAGCGCACGGTCGCCGCCTTCCAGGGTAACGCAGTCATTCTCAAAACAACGCAGGAACACGCCGCCATCGGGAGTATCGAACGAAAAAAAGTCAGGCTTGCGGAAAAGATTGCTGCGCTTGTCGTGTTTTTTCTCCAGCGCTTCCGAATATTGCCCGAAGAAACGCCCGGCTTGCTCTTGCGAAGCCAGGCGCTCGCGGGTTATCAGCAACAGGCGCTTGCTTTGCTTTTGCTCGTAAACGGCGTAGCGATCGCCGTCCCACGCCGCGGACAGAGTCTTGGCTCGCGGCTCACCCAGGAATTGCTGTAGCACTTCCTTCCAGCCGAATTCGCCCATGGCATTTTCTTCCAGCTTGGCCCAATCCGTTCCGAGGGGTTTCTCCAGGGAGGGTAAAGCAACGGGTGACGGCACTTTGCCGGAGGTATACAACGCGGGGTGCAGGATCTGCTGCGTGGAAACCGGTGGCTTGGCGAAAATCGCGGATAGACCCTCCCAACCGGTAGGCTTCAGGATCGCCGCCGAAAATGTCAGGCCTCCCAGGTAAGGAAAAATCAGCACGTCTTTGAGAAAAGGAGGAGCTTTCTTGAGCAGGGGAGTGTCGGTCATGTCGCCCACCAGCATGGCGGGGTCGATATCCGGCAAATCCTGCAGTGAGCGGCCGCTTCCCTGCAGCAAATATTCCACCATCGCGGCCATCGCGCTGCCTTCCAGCACCGACTCCCGGGCTAGCTCGCCGTCATCGTTAGGCCGAGCGGCCTTGACCCAATCTTCAATCTGGAAATGCTGGTCTTCTAGTGCATGAGTCAGTTCGTGGGCCATCACCATCCGCTGGTCGTCAATGGGAATCCAGTCGGCAACGTAAAATTCGTGGGCTTTGGGGTCATACAAGCCGGCAATCTGCTCGGTGAGCAAATCAATCATGAACGAATCGAGGTCGAATCCCGGGGGCAGCAAGCCAAAAGCTTCCGCGCTGCGGGCTCCGGCGTAGCGCTCCGCGGCATCCTTGTCGTCTTTCATCTCTTGAATAATGTAAGCGCGAATCTGTTCCCGGGATCGCAAGCTCTTCTTTAGTGGGGTGCGCAATGCCAAGCCGGTGATCTGGCTCATTTGTGCCAGCACTTCGTCGGAGGCCGCGGCAAAATCGGCCGCGTTGGGCGCTCCCTCGGATTTTCGCGTAGCGGTTGGGGCGGTGGTTTGCTGGGAAAGGCCAACCGAGGCCAAGGCGGCGAACAGGCCCAGGACCGCGACGATGAGAAATACTCGGGGGCCGCGCGGGTGCGAAATCGGGAACGGCTTCACCTTTTGAGGATAGCAGATTCGTTGATTCACCGCCGACGCGCCGGGTGGACGGGTGGGTAGTTCGCGGCGGGATTGAGCAACATCAAACAATCTGCCCACGTTCATCGAACAGGCGCGTCAATGACGTCCATAAAGTCCACAGGTTTTCCTCAGTCAACTTGTTCCGCGTAGTTAACAGTGTGCTAATTTACATTGCATATCTCTCATGGAACCTGGATCACTCCTGCGCCAGGCCCGCGAACGCCTTGGCTTGACGTACCGGGACGTGCAACGCGCCAGCTTCGCGCTGGCCCGCTCGCACGGGCGCCCGCAATTCACCTTGCACATCAGCCGGCTGGCGGACATCGAAAATGGCGGGGTGGTGCCCAGTCTGCACAAGCTGTACGCGCTCGCCGTGGTCTACCACCTTAACCCGATCGAAATATTGCGCTGGTACGATGTGCCACTGGACGCCTTCCTCAGCGATGCGGTTTCTTCGGCTGCGCCCCGAACGCACTTGATCGCCCCCCGGCGGATTTTGACGGACTCGGAAAGCACAGGAATTCCCTGCCCGGCGGAATCGACCGCGTTTTTGGAGCCCAACGCGGCTGACAGCGCCGGCCTGGGCGCCCTCTTTCCCAACGAACCTGCTCATCATCGCTATGGGTGCATTGGCCTGCGCGACCGCCGCATGGAACCCATCCTCAGACCCGGCAGCGTTGTGCTCGTGGATGTATCGGTGCGCCGCATCCAGGAGCTGCAGTGGTCCAACGAATATGACCGGCCTATCTATTTTGTTGAACTACATGCCGGTTATCGCTGTGGCTGGTTTCAGCAGGAGCGCGGGCGACTGGCCATGCAACCGCATCCGCTCTCGCGGTGCATGCCTGAATCGTGGAAAACTCCGGACGATGCCGAAATCGTGGGCCGGGTGGTGGGCCTGGCTACCCGGTTGCCTGTTCCGCCGAAGATTCCCGTTCCAGAATCTCCAGAATTGCGCGCACATTCGAGCAAAAAAGCTCTTTGAGATACTCCGGCGATTCGGCAGGCAATAGCGCCCGGTAGGCTTCCAGCCTGCGCCATTGCGCGGCGGCCTTGCGCGATCCGTTCGGCATCGTTTGCAGGTGCGCTCGCAGGTCATCCTCCTGCACCACCAAAGGGGTCTCCAGGATGCGCTCGAAAAGTTCCTGGTGGCATTGCTCCAGGGCCTGGCGCACCGCGGCCCTCGGATACACTGCGTTCAAGCCTGCGTGGTCGTAAACATTGGTGGACAGATCGCGAAGCGAAGCCAAATAAGCCAGGCGGGAAAACGGGCTGGAGATACCCGCCAGGGTGGAAAGCGTCAGGTCATGGATGATGCGGCGATTCTGTTGAAGCTGCGTCAGTGTGTCCATGTACATCCCTGTTCCGCAAACAGAACGTTTTGCGTGGAATAACCCCGGCCGCGCGATTTTCCCGCATGGTAACGCCCTGGAGGGTCGTCACCCATGAAAAAAATAACCGTCATAACCGGACTGCTGGCGTTGGCCGCATCTGTTGCTATTCCTGTGAGCCTGTCGGACAACTATAGTCCAAGTAATTCTGCTGTCGAGCGAATTCTTGCAGGCGACTTCATTGCTGATGGCAGTCCGCGCCCGCCCTTGCCGCCTTCTCCGAGTTTCGATGGCAGCCCCCGGCCACCTTTGCCACCCGCCCTTGCCCTGTCCGCGTAGCACCGCTACTCAGCGGGGCGTAAACGAAGGCCTTGGGTGCGCGCTCCCCGCGGCCTTCGCGGATTAATGTCTTTTGAGAATTTCGCCCCCCCGGCCGCTCTAGTACAGCCTGCCCATCCACCTGGGAATCGTAAGCACTATGTACTATCTTTTTACCGTTATGTTACGATTCGCTCGCGATGAACGAACTGGGACGACTCACAGAGTGGCTTTGGGCCATGACTGCCATCCTGCAAATGGCGCTACTGTTCTCGTTGGTGGCCCGGCGAAACGCCAGCAGCTATCCGGCTTTTAGCGCCTACATTTTCATGACCCTGGCGCAGAGCGGCCTGCTGTTCGTGGTCATCGGCGGATGGGGATTTTCCTCGCTGGCTTCCTGGGGCGTTGGCTGGGCCTCGCAGTTTTTGGTGCTAGGCTCCCGTGCCTTGGCCGTCGCGGAGCTCTGCCGTCATATTCTAGGCCCCTTCCGGGGAGTGTGGTGCCTGGCGCGCCGGATTTTCTTGGCGGCCGGAATAATTGTCCTTTTCTACGCCCTGGCGGCCGCCGCTCACCAGTGGCGACTAGCGCTGACTACAACCGAGATGGGGCTGGAGTTGGGTACCGCCACTGTGATTGTGTTGCTGCTATTGTTCGCACGCTACTACGATATCGTGGTGGCGCCTCCGCTGCGAATGCTGGCCCTCGGCTTGTGCCTGTATTCCTGCTTTTCCGTGGTGAACGACACCATTCTAGAGCGTTGGCTTAACCGCTATGCCGCGATCTGGAACACCTGCGGCATGGCTGCATTCCTGGGCTGTCTGCTGCTATGGAGTCGGGCCTTCCACAAAACCGTGCCGCAAGCCGCGGTGCAACCGGTGCTGCTGGATCGCGGGGTCTATCTGAAGATTATCCCGGAAGTAAACTGGCGGTTACGCTCCCTTGATCAACAGCTGATCCAATTCTGGCGACTTGAGGCGCCCCGCGCGTGAGTACCATGCTGATTCTTCTCTTTGTTGCGGTGGTCGCGCTGCTGGCACTTCTGATCTGGGCGTTTCTTCCGCGACGCGATAGAGGCGACAAGGCCTTTCTGGGGCCCAAGGATGGACCCGCCCGCCAGCACGCAACGTATTTTGGCGCTATTCGCCAGGCCATGTCGGAGGAGGATTTTGATTTTCTTGCGGCCCGCGCTCCCGTTCGCATGGTGCGCCGGGCTCACAAAGAGCGGCAGCGAATTGCAGTGCTGTATCTTACGGAATTGCGTGGCGATTTTGAGCGTTTGCTCCGGCTAGCCAGGGTCATTTCGGTGCTTTCGCCGGAAGTTGCCGTGTCGCACGAGTTCGAGCGCTTGCGCCTCAGCATGCGCTTTTCCTGGCGCTACCGCATCGTTCTGCTGGGGCTGCACGCCGGTCTTTTGTTTCTGCCCCAACTCAGCGGCCTGAACCAGATAGTCAGCCAGCTGGCGTTTCGCATGGAAGCGGCCATGAAGGAATTGGGCGAGCGCGCCGCCATTGCGGCGGAACTTGCGACCACTCTAAATAGGCGCGGGCTGGACGTGTGCTAACGCCGCCTCCACGGCAAGCAGCAAATCGGCGGCCCTAAAAGGTTTTTGCAGTACCGGAAGATCGTTGTTCGCGTGATTGTGGTGCCCGGGCATTGCGGAGGCGCTCATCCGGACCAGTTTCGCAGCCAGCGCCGGCCGGTTCCCGATTAGCCACTGCTCCAGGCTTTCCGCTCCCGTTCCTCCCTGCACTTCCGCATCGGCAACCACCGCGTCAAATTCCTCCTCGCTCAGAAGCCGCTGAACCTCCGCGAGACTTCGAGCTGTTCGCACGGCGTGATTCCCTTCCCGCAGGATGGCCTCCACCGCTTCCAGCACGGATTGATCGTGATCGATGAGCAGAATTCGCGCACCGCGCAGAGCAGAACCATGGCTCGCGGGGAGCGCGTCCTGCGGCGGAGCCGCGCGGTGGTATGGCAATTCGATGGTAAAGCGGGCACCGCAGGGCTCCAAATTAGCCACTCGGATCGATCCGCCATGTTCCGTCACGATGCCGTAACAGATACTCAGCCCTAAACCCGTACCCTTGCCCACCGGCTTGGTGGTGTAAAACGGATCGAACACCCGGGAGGCATCCTTCACTCCGGGACCGTTGTCCTTGAATTCCACGATCAGATGCTCGCCCTTCGCACTGGTGCTGACCCACAAGTCCCCTTCGTTTGAGTTTTCTAGGATGGCGTCCACGGCGTTATTCACCAAGTTAAGAAAAACCTGCTGAAGCTGGTGCGGATCGGCGGCCGTCATCGGCAAATCGGGAGCGAGATCGTAGTGAACGCGAACATTGCTCAACCGCAGGTCGTAATCGCGCAGTGCCAGAGTGTCCTCTAGAATCTGGTTAAGCTGCACAGCGACCCGCTCTGGCTTGTGCTGGCGGGCAAAACTCAAAAGATTCTGCACGATCCGATGAGTACGCTGGGCCTGCTTGTACAGTTTGTCCGAATACTCCATGCCCTGCGCCGGCATCTGGCCGCTGGACAGCAGAAGCTGGCTGTATCCCAGGATGGCCGTCAGCGGATTATTGAGCTCGTGCGCTACACCGGAAATCAACTGGCCGACCGCAGCCATCTTTTCGCTGTGCAGCAATTGTTCCTGCGTTCGCCGCAGGTTTTCGTAGGCTTGCCGGGTCTCTTCGTAAAGCACCGAACGGTCGATGGCATTGGAAATTTGGCTGCCCACGGCAATCAATAGGTTGATGTCCGCCGGAGAGAATTCCCGAGGTGTACGGCTCCCCACCACCAGCCCCCCGAGCACGCGGTCTTTGGACCACAGAATCACGACAAAAGCCGAATGCAGGCCCTCGCTGCGTTGCGCCTCCCGCAAAATTGTCGGAATGGGCAAACCCTGCGCCGACAGGAACGTCGCATGGACCGCCTTGATGTGCTGCAGCAATTCCGGTTGCACGGTAACCGGCGGAACATGCCTTCCTTGCTCGCTGCGATGTCCGACCGCGGCGATGCGCCGCAGCGTTCGCCCGGCCTCATCGAATAAGTACAACGATGATGCATCCAGGCTGAAAAGTTCAGTCATCTGTCGCAACGTGCGGTTAATCGAATCGGTCAGGTCCAGCGATTCGGTGAGTGTCTGCCCAATCGAATTCAGCACCATCAGCTCGCGATTGCGGCGCCTGATCTCCTGCTCGGCGCGCTTGCGATCGGTAATATCCAGCAGGAATCCCTGCAGCGCGGTCAGGTTGCCGGCCGTGTCGCGACTGGCGATGGAAGACTCCAGCATGGTGCGCACTTCGCCGTCTTTCCGGCGAATCTCATACTCGAAGTCAGCGACCGCGCCGTGATCCTGGAGAAGTTTTTTGAGCCGCTCGCGATCCGCGGGACTCACGAACATGGACGGAATGTCCGCGTGCAGCAGTTCGTCGCGCTCTTCAAAACCCAGAATTCGCATCAAGGCATCGTTGAAGTCCAGGAATCGCCCTTGCGGATTCGAAATAAAAACGCCCTCTTGAACATTCGATACCAGCGTACGGTATTTCTCTTCGGCGCGTTTGCGTTCGGATATGTCCTTCAGGGCGTGGACCGTCCCCAATTGGCGCCCACGCGGATCGGTGAACGTCGAATTGGAAGCCAGAAAATATCCGGTCAGCCACGGATCCGGGGCGTCCCCTTCTCCGGCGATACCCTCGCAATAGGGACAGTTCTTATAGGTCGTGCCCTTGCGCGGAAGCACGTCAGTGACCGTCCGGCCTCCCAGTACGGACGCATCCCGCCCCAGCAAGTGGCCCAGCCGTTGGTTGGCCCGCAGAATCCGAAACTCGGTGTCGTGAACGAAGATGGGATCGCCAATCGAATCAAAGGTGTAAGCCCACTGCTGCTGCACGGTAGTCACTTGCTCAAACAGCCGCACATTCTGCAGCGTCAAGCCCAGCAGATTTCCGATGTTCACCAGGTAAGAAATCTCGTCGCGCTGAAAGCGGACATTGCGAAAAGACCCTATCGAGATGATCCCGACCGGCCGGTCCTTACCCGGCAGCGCCAGGGAAATACTCTCGCTGACTCCGCTCTCCTCCATGCGGGTGCGCTCCCGGGCATCCACCGATTCGTCCAGCCGCACGAACAGACAGTCTTTTTGAAGTACCCGTTGCACCCACGGTTCCGAGAGCGCCACATGATCGTGCTTCTGCAGGTAAGCTTGCTGAAACCCTACCGACGCCCGGACCACCAGTTGCGCCGCAGCCCCCTCGCCTTCCAGCAATCGAATGACCCCGTGTGTCGCACCCAGGCTCTCCACCAAGTGTACCAACACCTGCTCCAGGACTTCCCGGACCGACAGGGTCTGCGTGCTCGCGGCGGTAAGCAGGGAAAGCCGCCGCATCTTGTCGTTTAACTCATCGCTTCGCGCCCGTGCGCTCTCCAGCACCAGCACCGCCATCGCGATGCCAATGGAAACATTCAGTAAGTGGTCGAAGGCCAGCCGCAACAGGAACAGCGGATGGAACAGCCAGTCATATCGATCAATACTGTTGAGGCCGCAGACCAACAGCGCGCCGGCCAGCAATCCTAACCCATGACCCTGGTGCCGTCCGCGCGAGCGCCACAGCAGCCAACCGGCGCATAGACAAATAGCGGACTCCAGTGCGGCGGTTTCCCAGTGAACCCCTCCCAGGTAAGGCGCCGTCGCATGGCGCTCAGCGTAATACAGCCCGCCCAGGATGGCCGTGGCCACCGGGACCATCGGCCATTTGTGCCATACATTCCCCATCGTTAATTGCAGTGCGGACGAAAGAAAGAGAAACAGAGCTATCAAGTGCGCCGCCAGCGCTGCCAGGCGCAATTCCGGCCCTGGTTGCACGTTCAGCCCAAGCTCAAATAGAGAAGATACCGTCAGGCTGACCCAGCCGGCCAGCCAAAGCCGGAAGTATGCGTCGCTGTGATCCCGCCGCAGCAAAAGAAATAGCACCAGCAGGACGATCAGCGCCGTCACTTCAAAAAATGTAATCGCGAGCGGGCCCGAATTTACCAACACCGTTGTGCTGCCTCCCACTGTTCGATTGGCGACTTGCAGACACAGGCGTACAGCTCGAAACACCGCCCTGCAATTCCATGGGCATGCTTAGCTTTGAACCTACATGCTGTTTGCTGAATGGGCAATGGGCCCAACTTGCCTATGTGCTGTCCCGTATAATGGCTCTAGTTTGTTTGAACCTCGGGGGCTAACCGCCTGTGGATACCGAAAACATTCTTGTAGTCGATGACGAGGAAGCGATCCGCGAAGTTGTTTCCACCATGCTGGAATCCAAAGGCTATCGCTGTACCGCGGTAAGCAACGGCCGGGCGGCGCAGGACCAGGTGAAACGCACCACTCCGGACCTCGTCCTTAGCGACATGATCATGCCGGAAATGGACGGCATCAAGCTTCTTGAATGGCTCCGCCAGTACGATCCGGAAGTTCCGGTGATCATGGTCACCGCTATCCACGACATTTCCACCGCGCTGGAAGCCATTCGCCGCGGCGCCTACGACTACATCCTGAAGCCCTTTGAGAAAGACCAGCTTTTCCTCGGCGTGGGCCGCGCCCTGCAGCATCGTCGGCTGATCATGGAAAACCGCACCTACCAGCGCAATCTCGAGCAGTTGGTGGAAGAGCGTACCGCGCAGTTAACCGGCGCCATCGCGCAACTCGAACAGTCTTACGACGATACTCTCGAAGCGCTGGGCAGCGCCCTGGACTTGAAGGACGCCGAAACGGAAGGCCATTGCCAGCGCGTCACCGCCTTTTGCATTTCCATTGCCAAAGCAATGCCGGTGCCGGACGCCTACCTCGCCGTGCTGGCCCGCGCCGCTTTCCTTCACGATATCGGCAAAATGGCTATCCCCGACGGTATCCTGCGCAAGCCCGGCCCGCTTACTGAAGACGAGAAGCAGATCATGCGCACGCACTGCGAGATCGGCTACAACATGCTGATTCGCATTCCCTTTCTGCGCGATGCGGCGGAAATTGTCCTGGCTCACCAGGAATTTTTTGACGGGTCTGGCTACCCGCGCAGGCTCAAAGGCGACGACATTCCCCTCGGCGCGCGTATATTTACCATCGCCGATTCTCTCGACGCCATGATCAGCGACCGGCCCTATCGCAAGGCCCTGCCGCTCTCCCATGCCCGCGGCGAGATCAAGCGCTGTTCCGGAACGCAGTTCGACCCCAAGGTCGTGGAAATTTTCCTGTCCATCCCTGAGGAGCATTGGCTGGAGCTGCGCGAAAACCTGGGTTCGCCGTTCCGCCTGGCGCACTTAAAAAATTTGTAAAATTCTGTGCTCGCCGGCCACAACCCTGTTTCTGCGCCCGCTTTCCGGCGTATACTTGCCGTGCTCGCGATTCTCGAGGAGGAGTACATGCGTTTTGTGTCTTGGAAAACCATGTTTGTTGCGGCGGCTCTCGTCGGCAGTGCCCTGCTATCGGCCGGCAGTCGCGGACAGGAAGAAACCAAAGTCAACCACACTTCGCTGAAGCCCGGTGATATGGCGCCGGACTTTACCTTGCTCGACAATCAGTGGAAGCAGATCCACCTGAGCGACTATCGCGGCAAGAAAAATGTGGTGCTGGCCTTTTACGTTCTGGCCTTTACCGAGGGTTGAACAAAAGAACTTCAGGCCTATCAGGCTGATATGGCCAAGCTGGAAGCTTCGGATGCAGTTGTTTTTGGAATCAGTATCGACAGTCCCGCCGCCAACAATGCTTTTGCCCAGAAAATCGGCGTCACCTTTCCGTTGCTCAGCGACATGAACCGCAAAGTGCTCAAAGAATATGGCATCCTGAAAATGTACAACGTCCAGAAAGAAGAATATGATTGGGCCCAGCGCACCACCTTCGTGGTTGACAAGAAGGGCTTAATCCAGTCGGTGGAAGAAGAAGCCAGCGCCATTAACCCGAACAATGCCGTCGCCGTGTGCACCAAGCTGCCCAAAAAATAGCCCGTCGCCGCTCTGTGGCTTGAGGCCCAGGTGAGCTCCAATCCACTCGCTGCCTCTTTTGCTCCCATACCTCAAATGGATCTGGCGGCGCAGTACGCCGCCGCCGGCGATGAAATTCGTCTGGCGGTCGAGCGTGTGCTCGCTTCCCAACGATTTATACTGGGAACCGAAGGCGCTGCGCTGGAACAGGAAGTCGCCAGCCTTTGCGGGGTCGCCCACGGCGTGGGCACCGGCTCCGGTACCGATGCCTTGATCCTGGCCTTGCGCTCCTGCGGAGTTTCCGCCGACGACGAAGTGATCCTTCCCCCGTTCACCTTCGTGGCCACGGCCAGCGCCGTCAGCGCGCTCAACGCTACCCCCGTTTTCGCCGACATTCAGCCCAACACCTACAACATCGACCCGGCGCAAATCGAGCGCCGCTTGACGCCACGCACCCGCGCGATTGTGGTCGTTCACCTCTACGGATTACCCGCGGACATGGACCGTATTATGGACATCGCCCGCCGCAGGAATATCCCCGTAGTGGAAGACAGCGCGCAGGCCATCGGCGCGAGTTACAAAGGCCGGCCCACTGGCTCATTGGGCGACGTCGCCTGCTTCAGTTTTTATCCCACCAAGAATCTGGGAGCCTGCGGCGATGCCGGAATGATCGTGACCAACTCCGCGTCGCGCGCCGCGCGCCTGCGCATTTTGCGCAATCATGGCCAAACGGAGAAATACGTCAGCAGCGAACCCGGCTGGAACGGCCGGCTGGATGAAATTCAGGCGGCCATCTTGCGCGTGAAGCTGCGTTACCTCACAAAGTGGCAAGCCGCCCGCCAAGCTCACGCGGCCGAATACACCAAGCAATTTTCGCAAATTCCCGGCATCATGCCTCCCCTTATCCCGGAAGACTACGAGCACGTCTTTCACCAGTACACCATTCGCGTCGAAGAACGCGACAAACTGCAGCATGTTTTGGCGGAGAAAAAAATCGGCAGCTCGGTCTATTACCCGGTGCCGCTGCACCTGCAGCCCATCTACGCCTCAATGGGACACCGCCTCGGGGATTTTCCGCACGCCGAGCACGCCGCCGCCGAAGTCTTATCGCTGCCCATGTATCCGGAGCTGCGACCGGCGCAAGTGGCTCGCGTGGCCGAAACCATCACCGAATTTGTGCGTCACTAGCGCTATTTATCTTCCCAGGTACAGCAGTAGCAGCAGGCAAATCCACAGGCCATCCATAAAGTGCCAATAATACGATACGATTTCGACTGCGGTGTTCCGCGAGATCCTGCCCTTCTCAAAATTACGTACCAGCACATACAGCAGCGCGGCGATTCCCCCCAGCAGGTGCACCGCGTGCGCGGCGGTAAATATATATAAAAAGCTGATCCCCTGGTTGCTCGCTATGTACAAGCCTCGGGACACCAGTTGCAGCCAGGCCAGCAACTGCCCAGCTAAGAACAGAACGCCCAGGATCGTTGCGCCACGCCACAATGTCCGGAATCCCGCAAAGTCGCCGGCCGCCAGCCGGTGCCGCGCCTTCTCCAGCGCGTAACTGCTCAGCAGCAGGATGGCCGTATTGAGCCACAGAATTTTCGGCAGATGCAGCGGGATCCAATTCTCGCTAACGTGCTTGAGAATCACGAAAGCGCTGCACAACCCCAGGAAAAACATCAGGATGGAAATCATTCCCAGCGCGATGGCTGTCGGGTAGCGGCATTGCGGAGGCTTACGCGGTCGGCGCCCGGAGTCGCCATCGCCGTCGCCACCGCCGCCGGCAGGCGGCTTGTTCCCGCCGCCGCCTCCACCGCTGCCATCGATGATCAGTTCCACTTCTGGGGCAGCGGTTGTCCCGGGCATGAGTTCCTTCCCACCAAATCCAACTTCTTCCAAATACATTACATTGGGGCGGAAAATTCAAGTAACGAAGGCCACCAGCCGGGCGGCTGGCCCTGTTTCACTTTGGAGCACTTCGATGCCTCGACTCGCTGGCGGCGCTCCCTCCCCAACCTCATTATGAAGACTCGATGACCTGCATCCAATTCACCGCGGGAGGCCTGGCTTGATTGAGCGCCCTCGAGCCCGCCGCTTTCCATTTGCCGCCACGATCGAGCTGGTGCACATGCAAACGGAACTCGAAATCCGCGAGCAAACTATGGACCTCAGCATGTACGGTTGCCAGACCACCGCGCAAAAGCCGTGGATCGCCGGCACCAAGGTCCGTCTCCGCATCTTTCACCGCGGCGCCATTTTCGCTGCCCAAGCTCGCGTGGTCGGCGTTCGCCGCAGCAGTATGGGCGTGGCATTCACCAGGATTGAGCCGAAGGATCAGGTAGTGCTGGAGAAGTGGCTGGCGGAAGCGCGCGATACGCACGAACGAATAGGCAGTGCTCGCTGAAATTCCATCCCTGAATGCAGCTCTCTTTTCGGAAACCGTCGCAGTCGTATCAAAAAAATGGTGCGGTAGAGAGGACTCGAACCTCCACGGTATTGCTACCGCCAGCCCCTCAAGCTGGTGCGTCTGCCAGTTCCGCCACTACCGCATTTCACAGACTTCGTGATTATAGTGGAGAGCCATGCGAATTGCGAGGCTCCCTGAGGCGAATCGAAGTGCTTAGGGCTTCTTCGGTGCTTGCGCCGGCGCCGGTTGCGGCTTGGCCGGAGTCTGCGTCGAAGGAGTCTGGCTCGAAGGGCCCGGCGCGCTGCTGGCGGGCGCGTTGGACGGCGGGGTGCCCGACGGCAGTGTTACGGGCGGTTTCGCCGGCGTCACCGGTGCTGGCTTGGCCGCCGGCTTCGAGAATTTTTCAAGAATCGAGCCGCCCTGCTCCACACCCTTGTCTACGTGCAGCACCAGCGCCAGCGCGCATACCATAAACATGATCGCGCACCAGGTGGTCGCTCGCGAAAGCACGCTGGCCGCCCCGCGCGGCCCAAATGCCGTCTGGCTGCCCGCGCCGCCGAATGCGCCGGCGATGTCCGCGGCTTTGCCGCTCTGCAATAGCACCACAATAATCAGAAACAGGCAGTTGACCACAAAAAATGTGGGCAGCAGCCAGGAAAACCACCGCGAATCGAAAAGCCTCCAGCCCAGGACGATAAATCCGAATCCCAGGGCCAACGAAATCGCCCACTTCATCCAACCTGGCATTTCATAACCTCACTGAATTCAAAGATGCGGCCGAATGCGCTCCCATCCCTGCCTATTGCGCCGTTTCACAGCCGTTCACAATCGCCGCAAACGATTTTGCGTCCAGGCTCGCCCCGCCGACCAGCGCGCCGTCCAACTCTTCCTGCGCCATCAGACCCTGAATATTGTCGGGTTTAACGCTGCCGCCATACAGAATCCGCACCGCCTGGGCCAGTCCCGATGAAAACCTCGTTTCTGCGCACTTCCGCAGGAAACCATGAGCATCCGCCGCGATCTCCGGCGTCGCCGTCTTCCCCGTACCAATCGCCCACACTGGCTCGTAAGCTATCAGAATACGGGAGAACTCTTCGGGGGTCAACGCTCCCGGCCCGCCGGAAAATTGTGTCTCGCAAATTTCCTCAGTGCGCCCCGCCTCGCGATGCTCCAGAAGTTCGCCAACGCAAACGATCGGCGTCAATCCCGCGGCCAGCGCCGCTTTCGTTTTTTTCGCCACTGTTTCATCGGTTTCGGCAAAAAATTGCCGCCGCTCCGAGTGCCCAATAATTACGTAGCGGCATCCCGCCTCCACCAGCATGGCCGGCGCGATTTCCCCGGTGAAGGCCCCCTCTTTTTCCCAGAACACGTCTTGCGCACCGATGGCGATATCGCTTCCTCGCGCACCTTCCACCGCCGCGGAAACGGCAGTGAAAGGCGGCGCAATCACCATGTCGCATCGCCGCACTCCGCTCACCAAGGTCGCGAACGCCGAAAAAAAAGTGCGCGTCTCCGCCTGCGTCTTGAACATCTTCCAGTTGCCGGCAATCACCCGCCGCCGTTTCGTTTTTGCCTCACTCATATCTTTGCGCCATGTCTACGCCGATTCTGTGCACCGATCCGTGAACTTTGATGAGCTAATTCCTGTTTGTGAGAGCTTCCACTCCCGGCAATTTTCGCCCGCCCAGGAATTCCAGCGAGGCTCCGCCCCCGGTCGATATATGCGAGATTCTGTTGGCCACTCCCGATTGATGCACCGCGGCCACCGAATCGCCCCCGCCTACGATCGAAGTGGCGCCCGCAGTGGTTGCCGCTGCCACCGCTTTGGCTACTTCCAGCGTGCCTTTCGCGAACGCCGGCATCTCAAACACGCCCATCGGTCCATTCCACACAATGGTCTTCGCGTTGCCGATTTCCGCCGTGTACGCCGCAATGGTCTTAGGCCCGATATCCAGGCCCATCTGATCCGCAGGAGTTCCCGCCACATCGCAGATGGTAGGCTTGGCATCGGCCTTGAATTCAGGAGCCACCACATGGTCCACGGGCAGCAAAAACTTGAAATTCTTCGCTTTGGCTTCCTCCAACAGGTGTTTCGCCAGGTCTAGCTTGTCGTTTTCCACCAGCGACTTGCCGATCGGCAAGCCTTGCGATTTCTCGAAGGTATACGCCATGCCTCCCCCGATGAGCATGGCATCCGCGATTTTCATTAAATTCTCAACGACTTCGATTTTGTCGCTCACCTTCGCGCCACCCAGAATGGCCACAAACGGCCGAGCGGGGTTGGTCACCGCTTTGCTCAAATACGCCAGCTCCCTCTCCATCAACAGCCCTGCCGCCGCTTGTTTCACAAACCTCGTGATCCCCACCACCGAGGCATGCGCCCGGTGCGCCGACCCGAACGCATCGCAGGCGAAAACCGAGTCGCACAAAGCCGCCAGCTGTTTCGAGAACGCTTCGTCATTCTTTTCCTCTTCCGCGTGAAATCGCACGTTCTCCAGTAGCAGCACGCCTCCGTCACGCAGCGCCTTGCTTTTTGCCTCCGCATCCGGCCCCACGCAATCGTTCGCGAAATCCACGTCCTTCTCCAGCAGCTCTCGAAGCGTCTTCGCTACCGGCGCCAGCGAATACTTCGCATCCGGCCCGCCCTTCGGCCGCCCCAGGTGCGAAGCCAGCACCAGCCGCCCGCCCTTCTGAATCGCCAGCCGAAGAGTCGGTAGCGTCTCGCGCACCCGGGTGTCGTCCGCAACCGCTCCATCTTTTAGCGGCACGTTAAAATCCACGCGAATGAAAACGCGTTTGCCGCGCAAATCCAGCTCATTAATGGTCAGCTTGTTCATTGCTTTCGCTTTCCGTTTTTCGCTTCACCGAAGCCACCGGCGCGGCGCCACAATCCTCCCGCTCCTGGCCAGGTAACGCGCCGGGGCCGCTTAGAATTTAGCGGCCATGAATTTGATTAAATCGCGGCACCTGCAGGAATATCCCCACTCGTTGTCGTACCAGGCCAGAACCTTCACGCAACGCTCCCCCACCACCTTGGTGTAACCGGCATCGACAATCGACGAATGGGGATTGCCCTTGAAATCCGCCGACACCAACTCCTCCTCGGTGTACGCCAGAATTTTCTTCATCGGGCCATTGGCCGCGGCCTTCAGCGCACCATTCACGCTCTCCACCATCGCCGCCTTGTCCACAAATACCGTCAGATCCACCACGCTCACATTGGGCGTGGGAACGCGCATCGCATAGCCATCCAGCTTGCCCTTCAGCGCCGGAATCACCAGGTGCAATGCCTTCGCCGCTCCGGTTGAACTCGGAATCATGTTGATGGCCGCGGCCCGCGCGCGCCGCAAATCCTTGTGCGGCAAATCCAGCAACTTTTGGTCGTTGGTATAGGAGTGGATGGTGGTCATCGTGCCGCTCTGAATGCCGAAGGTGTCATGCAAAACCTTGGCCACCGGCGCCAGGCAATTCGTCGTGCACGAAGCGTTCGACACCACGTTATGCTTGGCGGCATCGTACGTGTTGTCGTTCACCCCCAGCACAAACGTCGCGTCCGGCCCGTCCGCCGGCGCGGAAATAATCACTTTCTTCACCGGCCCGCGCAGATGCTTCTTGGCGTCCGCGCCCTTGGTGAACAATCCCGTCGATTCCACCACGATATCCGCGCCCACCGAGGCCCAATCGATCTCCCCCGGATCCTTGGTCTTGAACACCTTGAAGCTTTTCCCCTCCACCGCGATGGAATCCTCGGTGTGCGTCACGTTGTGCGGCAAATTCCCCAGAATCGAATCGTATTTCAGCAAATGCGCCAGCGTTTTCGCGTCCGTGACGTCGTTCACCGCCACAAACTGGATTTCCTTGTCGTCCAGCGCCGTGCGCATGATGTTCCGGCCGATGCGGCCGAAGCCGTTGATGCCAACTTTGATGGCCATTCTTCCTCCGATGGGATGCGTGCTAGCGGCAGGGCCACGGTGCAGACTTCAGCCACGCTGCGAAACATAAAATGCTAGGGGCTGCGTCAACAAAAGTCAACGCAGCGGAAGGGTAGCGAAAATCATTGCGGATACTGCTTGATGCTGGTCACCCGATCGCCCATGAAGCGCACGAAAACCGTTTTCGACGGCGGCTGCCCATAAATCCAATCCTCAATGTCATTGCCATCCGCATCGCGCTCGCGAACTTTGTGTTCCGGCTTGCCGATCGCCGCCACCACTTCTTCGCGGTCCATTCCCAAGGTCGGCCGCCGCTCCTGGATCGCTTTCTTCATCTCCGGAGGCAAGGTGTCCACCCACTGCAGCGAGGCCGAGCGCTGCTTCGCGAAATCCAGAAAGGGCGAAAGAATCTTCTTTAGCTCTTCCGGCGTCAGGTCCGGCACCGCTTTGCTGAATTCCAGGAAAATCGTGCTGCCCATTCCGGGTTGCAGTCCCGGCGGACCGCTTTCCTGCTCCGGCGTGCTTGTGGTCGTCGTCGCCGTCGGCATGGTGCCGCCCATCCCGAACTGGATGTGATCGCGCCAGTGCCTCTTCCCCCGGCCGCCGCCATTCACATCCACCACAATGGAATGCTCGCGGAACTCCAGTTTGGTGATTTGCGCGCTATCGCCGATATGCACCGCCGCACCGTGCGTTGCTACCGCGCGCTCCAGCACCTCCGGGCTGAGCGGTTTCCCAACGTACAGCAAAAATCCCTCTTTGCCCGCCGGCAAGTTTCTGGTGGCCTTGGCGAACTCGCCGGAAACGTAGCGGATCAGTTCCAGCTTGGAATACTCCTGCAGGGTGCTGGCTTTTCCTTTATTCGCGGCGTCCGCGCCGGCGGCCTGCGGCTCATCGGGGAGGTCTTCGGGCAACACCGCGATTTCATCCGACGCCTTAAATGTTCCACCCGGCAACGGTGAGGAGCGCAAACGCTCCGCCACCGGAATGTCCGCGAACAGCAGCAAGACCAAGCTTAAGGTGAGTAACTTCGGCATACGCGCGCAACGGGCCCCTCGAAGGTCCGCCGCCCCCTATTCTATGATGCCAAAAGCGCGCTGACCAGCCACTCCTTTTTGCCCGCTTGCTTTGGGCCGCCCATCGTTCCGAGCGGTCACGAAACGCTCACCTGCACCCCGGATCGATCAATCTTCATCGGCAGCACTTCCCCGCCGGCCTCCACCACCGCCCCTTCCACCCGCTCCCGCGCCTCCGGTTCAATCAGCAGCACCACGCAGCCGCCCCCGCCCGCGCCACATACTTTCCCCGCCAGAGCCCCTTTGCGGCGCGTGCCTTCCACAATCTTGTCGATGGTCTTGGTCGTGATGTTCGGCAGATTGCGTTTGCGAAAGCTCCACTCCTCCCGCATCAAGCGCCCCGCTTCCGCCCATCGCGACTCTTCCAGCGCTCCGCGCAACTCCTGCGCCACCGCGGAAATCCGCGCCAAATTGTGGAACACGGCTTTGTCCCCATTGATATGCGCGCGAAACACGTCCCAATTGTTGATGGCGGACTTGCGCGGCTTCCCCGTGTAGCACAGCACGATGCGCCGCTCCAGCTCCGTCAGGTCGATGCGCAACTCCGTCCGCCGCTCGCCCCCCGGCGGCAGTTCGATGGCCGCCGCGCCTCCAAACGCCGGTGGATAGTGATCTTGCGTTCCCGTGGGCACCCGAATCACAATGGCTTCCGCGTCGCGGCTGATGTGAATCCAATCGCCCTTGCTCTTCCCCGCCCCGGTGTAGCGGTCCAGCGCCGCGCAGATAGCCACCGCCATGGCGCTCGACCCGCCAATGCCCGCACCCGCCGGTGCCTCCGAATCGGTAGTCAGCGTAAATCCGCCGCGCGGCTGAAAAAACTTCACAATCTCCGCCAGCAGCGGCAGCCGGTAGCGCTTCCCTTCCACCAGCGCCGCAAACGAAGCAAAACTCTCCTCCCGCTGCGTATCCCGGGAAGCCAGCCGAATCCGGTCGTCGCCCAAGGGCAGCGTCTCAATCCGGCAAGCAGCGTACCGCGTAATCGCCGCATTCACCGTAACCGCCCCCGGATGAAACAAGTACAGCGGCCAGATGTCCAGCGTGCCCCCTGCCAGGTCCACGCGAGTAGGAGCCTTGGAATCAATGCGCATGAGCGTCCAGTAAATCGAAGTGAGTACGAAATCCGGCCCAGTGTGCCGGAACCCAGCACCAACCTCAAGCCAGAACCCGCCACCCTGTGCCCATACCGCCCCGCATGGGTGCCGTAGCGCGGGTGCCCGGATGACCCGATCCAAACCTGCCGGGCGGGTAGCACACAGAAAGAATCTAGGAGGGCATTTGGGTGCCGCACCCTTGTGATTTTCTAGGGTGCGGGTTTAGAGTCCACATCCTCTCCACTCGCTCTTGGTGGTCATTGGTTCTCCTCCAGAGCATCTATTCGGATGATCCCCG
>DATGEY010000105.1:0-28301 GCA_035309625.1 Candidatus Acidiferrum sp. | reverse complement strand
CCGCGGCGGCCAGCTCGCCTGGCCGCTAAAGGCTTCGCTTGAACGCTAGGTTGCTTGCCGGTCGAAAGATCGGCCACCCAACGGGATATCAACCGCATCGGCCAAAGCGGTGAAGCCCAGTCGGCCTAGGCGACCGCGGACGCGCCACGGGGCACCGCCGGTACGCTCAGCTAAACGGCGGCGGGGTATCGGGGCCCTCCGTTTATGACCCAGTCGGCAGGCTGGTCGGAGGCGCTACAGCGTGGAATGGCTTAACCCGCGATGCCGGGGGTCAACGCGCGCTGCAAAGCCTGGTCGCCGAGGGTGCAACAAGGGCGGCTTCTTATCTCGCGTAAGGACCTCAGGGATTTCCTGTATTGTTTTAGGCAGACAAATTGTATGAACCTAGGTCAAGTGCAAGGACTCCTACAACCCGGGAGCTACCGTTTCTTACCGTCTGGAATAGCTGTCCCCCAGTCTCTCCTGATGGACCCTTTCTCTGGCCCGCTGAAAGAGCGTGCGCCGGAATCCGAGCGGCTGGCCAGGGACGGCAGCTCCGAGCCGAAGAAGGACGCTCAGACGCGCTCGATTCTGCTGGTGGACGACAGCCACTTCGAGCGGACGGTAATTCGCTCGGCGGTAGAGGGCATGACCCGGTTCCAGATATGCGGGGAAGCGGCCAACGGCGTCGATGGCATCAAGATGGCCCGGGAGTTACGGCCCGACCTGGTGATCATGGACCTGGCCATGCCGCTCATGAGCGGCGTAGAGGCGGCAATGGTGTTGCGTGCCAACATGCCCAATATCCCCATCATTTTGTTTACGTTGTACGCCGAACAACTGCGCGGAACGATATCCCCGGGGTTCGGTATCACGATGATCCTATCCAAGGCGGACGGACTGGCACCTCTGCTCAAATCTCTGGAAGAGCTGCTCGGCGCGTAGTGCACCCGGATCCACCCTTACAACGCCGTCCCGGCCAGCATTAAGTGAATCGTCTGCGGAAATCCTGATCAGGACGCGCGCCCGTCTCGCGGCGTGTAACCACTTGCGCGACGCCACCCCTCCTAGTGGGACAACGCGCTGGCCGCTTTGAGCATTTCGTCGGGGCGCGCGCGGACGCGGAGGTCGCCGGTGAGGTTGATCCAGCGGACAATGCCTGCGGAGTCGACCAGGAATTCGGCCGGGCGGGCGATATCGTGGCCGTTGATGCCGGCCCCTTTGTGCAGCACATCGTAGCGGCGAATGACTTCGGCGTTAGGGTCGGAGAGGAACGGATAGGTGTAGCCGGCCTTGCGGCAAAGATCCGTCGATTCGGTGGGGGAATCCACACTGATGGCCACGGGCTTGACGCCTAGTTTCTGGAAGTCCTGCAGCTGTTTCTGTATACCCCGTAACTCGGAGTTGCAGAACGGTCACCAGTAGCCGCGGTAGAAAATGAGGACGACGCCCTTGGTCGGTTGGGACGAGGCGCTAGGCGTGGACAGAAGAGAGGCCAGCGTGACGATGGCGCCATTGGTGTCGGAGAGCGCGAAGTCCGGGGCTTTCTGGCCGATTTTTGGGGCCTGAGTCGAGGGCGGCAGGTGCTTGCCTAAAGAGAAGATTGTGAAGCAGAAGAAAACGAGGGCGGCGACGCTCAGGGTGGCCAGGATGGGGCCGAGGATTTTTCCGCCGTAGAGAGGGGCTTGCGCAAACGCGCGGCGCAGGCCGACGAACAGGAACACGAGTCCGACGGCGAAGAGTAGGAAATTGACCCAGGGCATGTCCCGAGTGCTGGGATAGCGGACGAAGATGGGGATATAGCTGAGGAAGGCGAACACACTGAGGAAGAAGCCCAGCCAGAGGGCGATGTTGGCGCGGGGCTTTACGTTCACTGCCGCGGGAGATGTGTTGGAGGGCAAATCTTCAGACATGCGATTCCCTCTTTTTCGTCGCGATGACTGGAATATGTGCGGGCAAAGGCTAACACAAATTCGGCGGTCGTGCGTCGGAGGTTAGCGTCGCAGACGCCCCAAACGCAGTCCGGTGTCCAGGGACCGGCGCAGCATGCTGCGCCGCTACAATGGACGCTGTGCTGAGTAATAGCGCGAAGCAAGATAGGGAGCGGTAAGGGAGTTCCGTTAGGCATGGGGCAAAATAACTTTGGGCCGAGCGCATTTTGTTCTTGCGTGTAGAGAGGGAACTTGTATTCTTCGATTGCGAAGTTGCTCGGAGTTCGGTGAAGTGAGCGTTCGCTTTAGGAGGATCGAGAGTAAAAATTGAGTACGTTATCCCTCCCCGCCCCAGTTTCGTCCCACGCAATTCCCCAAGCGAAAAAAAGAATCGCCAAGCTGACGCTGTGGCCGCTGGTGGCCGCGACATTTTTCATGGTGTCTGGCGGCACGTATGGCACGGAACAAATCGTGCAAGGCGCCGGATACGGGCGCGCGATATTGATTTTGCTGCTGACGCCGGTGCTGTGGAGTTTGCCGACGGCGTTCATGATTGGCGAACTGTCCAGCGCGCTTCCGGCGGAGGGCGGATACTACGCGTGGGTGCGGCGCGGATTGGGAAATTTCTGGGGATTTCAGGAAGCGTGGCTGTCGCTGGTGGCCAGCGTCTTCGATATGGCGATTTATCCCACATTGTTCGTGGCCTACTTGACGCAGATCGCGCCGTGGTTTCGCGAAGGGCATCGCGGAGTGCTGGTCGGGCTGTTTGTGGTAGTGGCTTGCGCGGGGTTGAATATCGCGGGAATTCGGGTGGTGGGGATTACGTCGCTGTGGCTATTTTTCCTGCTGTCAATGCCATTCGCGCTGATTGTGCTGCTGGCGCCTTTCAAGTTGGCGGTGGCGAGTGGCGCGGCCGCGGCGCCGGTGGCGTCTGGCGCGGGCGCGGTGGGCTTACTGGGCGGAATGCTGATCGCTATGTGGAATTACATGGGTTGGGATAACGCCTCGACCATTGCGCAGGAAGTGGAACGGCCGCAGCGGACCTATCCCCGAGCGATGATTGCGGCCGTAATACTGGTTTCGCTGACGTATGTGGTGCCCTTCGTGGCGGTGTACCTGGCGGGCGTGCCGGCGGCAGCGTTCAACGGGGACGGTGCGTGGGCCCAGGTGGCCGGGCTGATCGGCGGAACCTGGCACGGCGCGAACTGGCTGGGATTTTTGCTGGTGCTGGGCGGAATGATGAGCGCGTTTGGAATGTTCAACGCGCTGGTGATGAGCTACTCGCGATTGCCGCTGGCGATGGCGCAGGACGGAATGCTGCCGCGCGTGTTTGGCAAGACGCATGCTAAGACGCGGGCGCCGTGGGTGGCGATTGTGGTGCTGGCGACGGGGTGGGCACTTTGTTTGGGACTGGGATTTGAGCGGCTGGTGACGCTGGATATTATTTTGTATGGGGCGAGCTTGATGCTGGAGTTTGTGACTTTGGTGGTGCTGAGGATTCGAGAGCCAGAGTTGAAGCGGGAGTTTCGCGTGCCGGGCGGATTGGCAGGCGCGATCTCGGTCGGGGTGTTTCCGCTGCTGGTGCTGGTGTTGGCGGTGGCGCATGGCGGTAGCGAGACGGTGCTGAGGATGAATGGGCTGGTATTTGGCACCGTCATCATCGTTACCGGGTTTGCGGTGTACTTCGGTACCGCCCGGCTGCGGCGGCGTGTGTTACGGCCGGCGATAGTGGAGCGCGTCGAAGCTTCTTAGGAAAAACTTTGTGTGCGGCGCCCGATTCGAAAGAATCGGGCATTTTTGTTTTTGGGATTAGGAGTTGACAGGACGACCGCCGAGTTCGGACACAGAGGCCACGGAGAAGAGGAAGAAGAGAGTGATATATACTCGCGGCGTTTTGGATGGAACGTCCCGGCGGAGAAAATCTCGTGAAATACTTCTGCGGTTTCCTGGTGTTGTGCGCGAGCGTATTGGGCGGATATGGAGTAATGGCTGCGCCCGACACCGCGCAGAAATTTGATGCGCGCTTGTTTCAGGAGATGCGCTGGAGATCGATTGGACCGTTTCGCGGAGGGCGGACGCTGGCGGTCACGGGTGTGCGCGGCCAAGCGGACGTCTATTATTTCGGTTCGGTGGGCGGCGGGGTTTGGCGCACGAACGATGCGGGTCGAACGTGGAAACCGATCTTTGATTCGCAACCGATCGCTTCGATTGGGGCGATTGCGGTGGCGCCTTCGAATCCGCAGATCATTTATGTAGGAACAGGCGAGTCGGACATGCGGTCGGACATTGCTTATGGGAATGGGATGTACAAATCCTTGGATGGCGGGAAGAACTGGACGCACATCGGGCTGGAGGACTCCCGGCAAATCGCTCGGATTGTGATCGATCCGCGCGACCCGGAAAAAGTTTTTGTGGCGGCGCTGGGACACGCGTACGGACCGAATGAACAGCGCGGCGTTTTCTATTCCAAGGATGGCGGGAAGAAGTGGAAGCGAGTGCTGTTCCGCGACGAAAATACGGGCGCTATCGATTTGGCGTTTGAGCCAGGAAATCCCAGGACAATTTTTGCGGCGCTGCTACAGACGCGGCGCCCGCCTTGGAATATTTATCCGCCGTCAAAAGGGCCGGGGACAGGGCTTTATCGCTCGAAGGATGGCGGCGAGCATTGGGAGCAGTTGAGCGGGCACGGATTGCCGGACGAAGCACTGGGGCGGATGGGGATTGCGTTTGCGCCGAGCAGTCCGCGGAGGGTTTATTTGATTGCAGATGCGAAGGAGGGCGGGCTGTATCGCTCCGACGATGGCGGGGAAAACTGGCAGCGCGTTTCCGAGGACAAGCGGATCTGGGGGCGCGGTTGGTATTTCTGCGAGGTCAGCGTGGATCCGAAAGATGCGGACACGGTGTATGTGCCAAACACGGGTCTGTATCGTTCACGCGACGGCGGGAAGACGTTCAGCGTGCTTAAGGGCGAACCGGGGGGCGATGACTATCATCAGTTGTGGATCGATCCGGATGAGCCGCAGAGAATGATTTTGGGCAACGATCAGGGCGCAGTGGTTACGCGCAACAGCGGGGAAACCTGGAGCAGTTGGTATAACCAGCCTACCGGGCAGTTTTATCACGTGGCCACGGACAATCGATTTCCTTATTGGGTTTATGGCGCACAGCAGGACAGCGGCTCGGCTGCTACACCGAGCCGCGGAGCATATCGTTCTCTGAATTTTCGTGATTGGCGGCCGATCGAAGCGGGAGACGAAAACGGCTACATCGCACCCGATCCGCTGAATCCGGAAGTGGTCTACGGCGGATTTGTGACAAGGGAGGATTTACGCACCGAGCAAATCGTGCCGTTGCCGCCGGGATTGGCGCAGACCGATAGGTTGCGGCGGACGTGGACTTTGCCGCTGGTGTTCTCGCCGCTCGACGCGCACGTTTTGTACTTTGGCTCGCAAATATTATTTCGGACCGCGGATGGCGGGAATTCGTGGCAGGCGATCAGCCCGGATTTGACGCGCGAGGATCCGGGTGTGCCGGCCAATGTGGACGCGGCGACGGCGGCGGAAGCGCCGGGTGAAAAGCGGCGGGGAGTTATTTATACGATTGCGCCATCGATGGTGGAGGCGAGAGAAATCTGGGCGGGCACGGACGACGGACAGCTTCAGGTTACGCGGGATGAGGGGAAAACGTGGAGCAATGTCACACCCGCGGAATTGACAGCGTGGAGCAAGGTGACGCTGATCGAGGCCTCGCATTTTGAGGCCGGCACGGCGTATGCGGCAGTGGACCGCCACCGATTGGAGGATTTGCACCCATATCTTTATCGGACGCGCGATTTTGGGAAGAGCTGGCAGCAGGCGGCGAATGGCATTCCGGAGGGCAGCTTCCTGAATTGCGTTCGTGAAGATCCGCTGCGGAAAGGATTGCTGTACGCGTGCACCGAAAAGGGCGTGTATGTCTCGTTCGATGACGGCGATTCCTGGCAGTCGCTGCAACTGAACATGCCGACGACATCCATTCGCGACCTGGTGGTGCACGGCGACGATTTGGTCATCGCCACGCACGGGCGTTCGTTCTGGATTTTGGATGATGCAAGTCCGCTGCGGCAGATGACCGCGCAGGTGGCGTCAGCGGATTTGTGGCTGTTCCAGCCGGCCGCCGCTTATCGCGTGCGACCGGGGTCGGACCAGGGAACGCCGGTGCCGATGGACGAACCGCTGGCGGAAAATCCACCGGATGGCGCGGTTGTCGATTATTGGCTAAAGGGAAAAACGAAGGGGCCAGTGGAATTGGAAATACTCGATAGCGAAGGCGCGCTGGTGCGCCGATTCTCGAGTAACGACGTGCTACCGAAGACCGACCCAAAGAATGTGCCGGTGGCCATGGCTTGGGTGCGGGAGGCGGCTCCCCTCTCGGCAGAAGCGGGAATGCACCGGTTCGTCTGGGATTTGCATTATGCGATGGCCCCTGGGATACGGCGTTCGTTCTACGGACCGGCTGGTGTTTGGGCGTTGCCCGGAAATTACACGGTGAAGCTGACGGCGAATGGAAAAAGTTCGTCGCAGCCGCTCGCGGTGAAGATGGACCCGCGAATCAGCGTGCCGGAAAATGCTTTGCGGCAGGAATTTGAGGCGGCTTCACGCGTATCCAATCAGCTGGGGGAAGTGGCGGCGGCGCGAGAGCGAGCCGACGAATTGCAAAAACAAATTGCTGCGCGGGCGGCAACGGCCTCCGGAAACGCGGAGGTTTCCGCTGCGCTTGCGGAACTGGCCCGCAAGGTCAATGAAGCAAACGGCGTGCAGGGAGAACAACCGTTCGGGTTTTTCACGCTGAGGCTGCCGGGAGCGGAACCTGCGACGTTGCACAGCGTTGCCGCAGCGTTAACGGGATTGTTGATGATCGTGGACGGATCGAACGCGGCGCCGACGACGGATGCACAGCGAGCAACGGCGGCGTGGGAAGCGGCAGCCGGGGATGCGCTGGCTAAATGGAAAGCGGTGCTGGGGGATTTGGCAGGCGTGAATGAGATGCTGCAGAGAGCGAAGCTGCAGCCGTTGCTGAAGTGACGCGGGAATGCCCCGGCTTGCCCGCAGACGGGGACGCACCCTTCCTTTTCCAGAATAGATGGAAGGGCCAACGCTACAACGGCGGTGTTGCAGTTGAGCAGCGGAGCGAGCGGCTTGTATAAGGGATGATTGGAAGATTTGGTATGCTGCTCGACGTGGGACTATTCCTTCACCAATCTATTCGCAGGAACGTATGGATAGCTCCGGCTGTAGCTGCTGCGTTTCTCGCGGCCGCAACTGGAGCAGCATCCTCATTTTCTGGAGGGACGAGTTCGCCCCTCGCGGCACAGCAGACACCACCGGCGGCGGCTCCGGCGCAACCGGCAACGACCCAGACCGGAAGCACGGCGCAAGACCCTGCCACGCAGGCGCGCGCAGGGCTGAACATTGTAGTGCTTGATCCGGCGCACGGCGGAACGGATTTGGGCGCGCGGGGTACCGGCGGAATCCACGAGAGCGATATTGTGCTGGACTTTGCGGCGCAGGTTCGCACAGCGCTGGAGTCGCAGGGATTTCAGGTGGTGCAGACGCGGCAAGGCAACGCGAATCCGTCGTTTGACGATCGTTCGGCGATGGCCAACGCGCAGCGCGGAGCAATTTTTGTGACCCTGCACATCGCCTCGACCGGCACCGCCGGCACCGCGCGCGTTTACGTAATGAGCGACATGCCGACGGGAACCGATGCGACCGGACTGATCCTGTGGGATCGCGCGCAGGCGCCTTTTGCGTCGTTGAGCCGCAAGTTAGGCGATCAGGTGCAAGGATTACTGGCGCAACGATTCAAAGGCTCGCCGGCCAACGCGCAAACCGCCAGCGTGCGGCAACTGCGCACCACCGCGGCGCCGGCCATAGCCGTCGAAATCTCGAGCGTCATTGTCGAAGACCGCGCTCAACTCGATCATATGGCGCCCGGAGTAGCTGACGCGATTGCCCGCGGGGCGGCGGCGTTTCGCCCGACGTACGTGGTTCCAGCGAATCCGGGAGAGCGGCCATGATGCCGCGCTGGCGCTGGTGGTTCCTGGGCGCGCTGGTGCTGGCCGTGGTGATCGCGGCGATTTACCTGCCGATTCTGCGGCGCAATATACGACAAGCAGCGAAATTACAGCAGCGCAGCGAAGAGCAGGCCCGGCGAGAACTAACCCAACCCACGGTGATCAATCCCAGCGATCCGCGGGTGAAGGCGAAATTATTCTGGGCCTCGGGCGCTGATGACGGAACGGTATCGGCAGTCACCGTGGAGTTGCCGCTCGCGAAGGATCCGGTGTTGCGCGCCAAACAAGTGCTGAACACTCTGCTGGCCGGCCCGGTAGATACGGAGTTACGCACTTTGCCGCCGGACGCGGCATTGCTGGCCTTCTACTTATTGCCGGACGGCACCGCGATTGCGGATTTTTCGGAAGCGGTGGCGACGTCGATACCGTCGGGGATCGAAAGTGAGCAGATGGCCGTGGATTCGATCGCTAAAACCCTGGAAGCAAATGTACCCCAGGTGCGCCGGCTGAAGATCCTGATTCACGGACAGGAGGTGGAGACGTTGGCGGGGCATCTGGATCTGACCCAGACATTTTTGGTAAACGCGAACGCAATGCTGGGGCCTCAAGCGGCGACTGCACCGGCGGCCACTGCGTTGACACCTGCGCCAGCCGCCGTCAAACTGGCCGAGCCGGCCAGGAAGCCATGAACACATGCGAGTAAGCGGCATTGCGGCAGCGGGAGGAAAATTGCGAAACGATGGACGCGGCGCGGACCAAATGCGCGCGCTGAAGATTACTCCCGATTTCATTTCCACCGCGGAAGGCAGCGTATTGATCGAGCTGGGAAACACGCGAGTGATTTGCACAGCGACGGTGGACGACGGCGTGCCCGGATTTCTGAAGGGCAGCGGCAAGGGTTGGGTGACCAGCGAGTATGGGATGCTGCCGCGGGCTACGGAAGAACGCACGGCGCGCGAGGCTACCCGCGGGAAGCAGTCCGGGCGCACGCTGGAGATTCAACGGCTGATCGGGCGGTCCTTGCGCGCGGTAACGGACCAGGAGGCACTGGGCGAGCGAACCGTCTGGCTTGATTGCGACGTGATTCAGGCCGACGGCGGAACGCGAACGGCTTCGATTACCGGTGCGTTCGTGGCGCTGGCGCTGGCGTTTGAACGAATGGTGGCCGCTGGAATGCTCAAACGCTCGCCGTTGATCGATACGGTGGCAGCCACCAGCGTTGGAATTGTGGACGACCGGGCGCTGCTCGATTTGAGCTACGAAGAAGATTCACGCGCGGAAGTGGACATGAACGTAGTGATGACCGGCACCGGCCATTTTGTGGAAATTCAGGCGACGGCAGAGGGGCGCCCGTTCAGCGGAAGCGAGATGCAGGATCTGCTGGCGCTGGCCGCGGCGGGAATACGCCGGCTGACCGATGAACAACGCGCGGTGCTGCCCGTGAAATTCAGTGCGCGCGCCCGTTAGGCTTTTTCTGGCATCTTCCAACCCCGGAAAACTTGCGGAATATCAGGCGCTGGCGCGAGCGGCGGATTTGCAGACACCGATCGAGTTGGAATTGCTCCCGGGATTCGAGTCCCTCCCGGCATTCGAGGAAAACGCAGCGACCTTCGCGGAGAACGCCGCAGGGAAAGCCTTGCACTACTCGCGATTGTGCGACGGGTTGGTGTTTGCGGATGATTCAGGATTGGTGGTGCCCGCCCTGGGCGGCGCGCCGGGGGTGCGGTCGGCGCGCTACGCGGGACCCGGAGCCAGCAGCGCGGCGCGCAATGCGAAACTGCTGGTAGAAATGCGCGCGAAGAAGGCCGAAGAGCGCGCCGCGTATTTTGTTTGCGGGATTGGGCTGGCGGAGCGCGGGCGGGCGCGGGCTATCGTCACCGGGCGGGTGGACGGGGAAATCATGGAAGCGCCGCGCGGGGACCGGGGATTTGGATACGATCCCGTTTTTTACGTGTCCGCGCTAAAGAAGGGATTCGCGGAGATTCCGGCGGAGGAGAAGAACCGGCATAGTCATCGCGGCCAAGCATTCCGGAAACTGTTGGCGTTTCTTTGGTGTGATACTCTGGCGGACGAACCATGAAAAAAGCGAACAGCAAGAAGGCGCGCGGCTCGAAGAGCTCCACCACCGGCAAACGCGCAAAAGTGGCGGTGATCGGCACCACGGCGGCGAAGCCGGCAAAGGCCGCAAAAGTGGCGCGAGCCGTGGGACGGGGAACCGATCCGAAGCGGGTAGCTGCGATTCTGGCCAAGTTAGATGAGGCCTACCCGGCGGCGACATGCGAACTGAAACATGAGAATGCTTTCCAACTGCTGATCTCCACAATTCTTTCGGCACAATGCACGGACGTGCGGGTGAACCAGGTGACGCAGACGCTGTATAAGAAATATCCGAATGCCGAGGCGTTTGCCCACGCCAATCCCAGGGAACTGGAGCAGGAGATCCGGCCGACGGGATTCTTTCGCAACAAGACGAAGTCGATCATGGGAGCGAGCAAGGGAGTCATCGAAACTTTTGGCGGCGAAGTGCCGCGGACCATGGAAGAAATCCTGACGCTGCCGGGAGTGGCGCGAAAAACGGGAAACGTGGTGCTGGGAACGGCGTATGGAATTGCCAGCGGCGTGGTGGTGGACACCCACGTGATCCGTTTGTCGCGGCGGCTGGACCTGACCAAGCACGAGGAGCCCAAAAAGATCGAACAGGATTTGATGCGGGTGATCCCCAACGAAAAATGGATTCAATTTTCACACCAACTGATTTGGCACGGGAGGCGGGTGTGCGTGGCCCGCTCGCCGCGTTGCGTGGATTGCAACCTGGAATCGATCTGCTACTCGAAGGATAAGACGGTCTAGCGGACGTCAAGCAGCCGCGCTCTGGCGGCTGCTGAATTCGGCAAAAGTTTTTCCTTGCTCGGCGAGGCGCTGCAGTAAAGGTGCGGGCTCCCACCAATTGCCGAGGCGTTGTTGAAATTCACGGATGCGCTCATAGACATTTTTCAGGCCAATGGTGTCGGCATACCACATGGGGCCGCCGCGATAAGCGGGAAAACCATAGCCATTAAGATAGATGATGTCGATATCCACTGCCCGGAGCGCGATGCCCTCTTCGAGAAGGCGGGCGCCTTCATTCACCAGCGTGTAGATGCAGCGTTCGACGATTTCGTCGGCCGAGACTTCGCGTTGTTGCATGCCGGCTTCGGAGGTCCACTGACGAATATAGCCAAAGACCTGCGGATCGGGAGATGGCTTGCGGTTTTCGTCGTACTTGTACCAGCCGGCGCCGGTTTTCTGGCCGAAGCGCCCAAGCTCGCAGAGACGGTCCTCGATAAACGCCTGCCGCATGCCGGGTTTTTGCAAGTGGCGAAATTCCTTGCGGATGCGCCAGCCGACGTCGAGGCCGGCGAGATCGCCGGTGGCTAGCGGGCCCATGGCCATGCCGAATTCGTAGAGCGCGTTATCGACCGCGGCGATGCTGGCTCCCTCCTCGACCAAAAATTGCGCTTCGCGGCGATAGGGGCCGAACATGCGATTACCCACAAAGCCCATGCAATTGCCGACCAGCACTCCGACTTTGCCAATACGCTTGGAGATCTGCATGCAGGTGGCGATCACTTCTTTGCCAGTGGCGGCGCCGCGCACGATTTCCAGCAAGCGCATCACGTTGGCGGGGCTGAAGAAGTGTGTGCCGACGACGGATGGCGGGCGCGACGTAGCGGAGGCGATTTCGTCGATGTCGAGGCTGGAGGTGTTGGTGGCAAGAATTGCTCCGGGCTTGCAGACGCGATCGAGCTGGCCAAAAATTTCTTTTTTAAGGGCCATGCTTTCGAAGACCGCCTCAACCACCAGATCGACGGAAGCAAATTCCGCAAAGTCGAGCGTGGGACGAATGAGCGCAAGACGTTCGTCGGCGAACTGCTGCGAGAACCGGTTGCGCTTCACCGAATGCGCGTAATTTCTCCGGATACCGGCCAAGCCACGATCCAGCGCGGCTTGATCGGTTTCCGTGAGGAACACCGGAATTCCCGCGTTGGCGAAAACCATGGCAATGCCTCCGCCCATGGTGCCGGCGCCGACGATGCCCACCGATTTGACGTCCAGGACAGGCGTGTCCTTGGGCAAATCCGGAATCTTGGCGACTTCGCGCTCGCCGAAGAAAGCGTGGATGAGGGCCTTGGATTGATCGGAGAAGAGGCATTTCGTAAACAGCTCTTCCTCTTTCTGGCAACCTTCCTCGAATGGGAGTCCAGCGGCGGCTTCGATGGCGTCGATAGCGGCGAGAGGGGCCAGCAAACCACGCTGTTTTTTGCGCGCCGCTTCGCGAGCAGCAGCGAAAACCGGCGCACTCTGCACTGGATTGCCCAGTTTGGAATTGCGCGCGCGGGTTTTCGGCGCGGCATTGCCAGCGACTTGCCGTGCGAAGGCAATCGCTTCCGGGAGTAATTCGCCTTCCACCAGGCGATCGAGAATGCCGGCCTGTAGGGCATCGTCCGCGCTTATCGGAGCACCTTCCGCGCACATCTCAACAGCTTTTGCCACACCAGCCAGGCGCGGCAAGCGTTGCGTTCCCCCGGCGCCGGGAATGATCCCCAGCTTCACTTCCGGCTGGCCCACCTGGGCCGTGGGCAAAGCAATGCGATAGTGCCCAGCCATGGCGAGCTCGAGGCCCCCGCCGAACGCTGTTCCGTGAATCGCCATGACCACCGGCTTTGCAAGATTCTCAATACGCAGCAGCAGAGGCTTGAGGCTTTCGCGGCAGATGATTTTTCCAGACGTTCGTTCGCCAAATTCCTTGATGTCCGCGCCGGCGATGAAGGTCCTTCCCGCGCCGATGAACACCACGGCTTTTACAGCATCGTCTTTTTCGATTTCCGTTACGGCGGCAGCGATGCCGGAAGCGACGGCGGAACTCAACGCGTTGACGGGCGGATTGTTGATGGTGACGACGGCAATGCCGTCCAGTTTTGTCAGCGGTACCAAATCGCTCATGAATTTGTCTGGATCACTCTCGCATCAGGATATCAGGAGAACGGGACGCCGGTTCGCTTGGAAATCGCGCGAAGCTCTTCGACCACCGGCAGGATCAACGGAACTCCCTGTTTTTTGCGAACTTTTTCCGCCTCGCGCTCGGGATCCCCGGGAATCAGCGGCCCGTTGGTGCCCGGCGCCGGTTTGGTAGCGCGAAAAGTGCGTATGTAATCGTCCATCTGACGTTTGAACTCATCCGCTTCGATGAAGCCATCGATGCGCATGGCGCCGAAAAAGTGGCCGATTCCCTTCCCTACACTGCGCGCTGGGATTTCCTGGCGCAGGGCAAACGGTGGCGTGAAGGGGCCCCAGTTGGCTCCGCTCAGCGCGCCACAGAGAACATCGACCATAATGGCGAGACCATAGCCTTTGTGTCCGCCACGTTCACGATCCGAGCCCAGCGGCAAAAGCGCGCCGCCGGCAACAATGTCGTCGGGATCGGTCGTGCCCCGCCCCTGATTGTCGATACCCCAGCCCTGCGGAATGGATTCACCGCGGCGGCGCGCCATCTCGATTTTGCCGTAAGCGGCCGCGCAAGTGGCCATGTCTACCACGATGGGCGGCTCCTCTTTTCCTGGAAAAGCGATGGCAATGGGATTGGTGCCCAGCATGCGCTCCGCACCCCACAACGGGGTGACCAACTTGGTCGAGTTGGTCATGGCCATACCGATCATGTCCCGCTCCAGCGCCCTCATTACGTAGTAGCCGGCGATACCGAAATGATTGCTATGGCCGATACTGACCCATCCGGAGCCCGCTTTTTCCGCCATGTTCATGGCCATTTCATTCGCTTGCGGGCCGACAACCAGGCCGAGGCCATTATCGCCGTCGATGGTTGCGGTGCTCGGCGTCGAACGCAGAATCCTGATCTTCGGAGTCGGGTTGATAAGGCCTTCGCTGAGCAGGTCGACATAGCTGGTCAAGCGCGCCACACCGTGCGAATCGATGCCGCGCAGATCCGCGGCGGCCAGCACGTCCGCAGCTTGCTTCGCGTCCTCTGGGGGAATGCCGAAATGCAGGAAGATGCGGGTGCTGAACTCGTGCAACTCTTCGCTGGGAAATATCTTGGCCTCGACGGTGGCCATGCTCCTCCTGTTTTCGTGGCGCAGTATTTGATTATGCGGGCAAGGCCTGCCCGCGCGTTTCCAATCCAAAGGGTATCAGCAGCAAGCCCGCGGCAAAAGCCAGCGAGGTGAGCGCGACCGGCATTCCAATCGAACCGTAGTGCTGCACTCCGGCACCGACCAGGAATGTAATCGCGGCGCCGCCAAAACGGGCGAAAGAAGTGGAAAATGCAAACGCGCTGGCCCGGCATTCGGTCGGATATTGTTCCGGCAACCACAAGGTGTAGACCGCAAAATTTGCCCCGCCCAACCCCAGAAAAAACAAGCACACGAAGAAGATGGGTAACGCCGACGGCCCCAGGTAGAAGACCTTGCCAAAGGTTAACGCGATGAATGTCAGCATCAGCGCGAAGTAAAACGCCAGCGCGCCGCGCCTTCCCAGCCGCTCGGCTAACCACGGCATCAAAATGCATCCCAGGATGGTGGCGAACGCCACCAGCATCGTTGCCCGGGAAGCAAGCTGCGCGGCGCCCGGGCCCACCCGCCCGCCTGCTTCGGCCAGCGCCGTAACCGCGGAAGGCACGTAGACCGTGCCGGCCCACAGCCCGCAAATGGATGCCAGCATGAACAAGGAGTTGAGAATCGTACGGCGGCGCAGCGCCTTGGAGAATAATGCGGCAAACGGCTGCCAGATGCGCCAAGACTGCACCACCCGCTCTTTGGCCTTCCAGCGCGAAGGCTCCGTAACGCCGTGACGAAGCGCCGCGAGCAACAATGCGGGTATTCCGCCGACAGCGAACATGACGCGCCATCCGTTGTGGCCGAAGCGGCCGCCAATCGCATAATTGGCAATGGCAGCAAGAAAGATCCCGACGTAATACCCGGTGTGCATGTACCCAGCGCCGGCGCGGCGCCGATGTTCCGGCCACTCCTCGGCCACGAACGTGCCGCCCATGGCCCATTCGCCACCAATGCCGATGCCGGCCAGCAAGCGCAGTACGGCCAACTGCCAGACATTGGTTACCAACGCGCTCAGAAAGGTGAAAGCCGAATACCACACGATGGTGGTCATCAACGTGCGCACGCGTCCGAATTTGTCCCCAACCGGCCCCCACAGGAACGCCAGGCCCCACCCAATCAGAAACAGCGCGAATAGCAGGCCGCCGTAAAAACCCACAGTGCCTTTGGTTGCGGCAATGCCCGACCGCGGCAGCAAATCGCGCAGCGACGGCACCAGCACCAGCGCATAGATGAAAGAGTCCATGCCATCGAGCGCCCAGCCGCCCCAAGCGGCCCAGAACCCGCGAATCTGATTGCGATTCAGCGGTATTTTGACGTCATTTCCGTTGTGCAGACTTGTAGCAGACATAGCGGCGGGACTATATCACCTTTACGTGTGGCCTAAAGGTAGGCACGCGCAAAAAAATACAGGGTCATGCCCGAACCGACGAGGATCACGAACGCGCGAATCCAGGCCTGCGGCAAGCGTTGCGCATAATGCGCGGCGGAATAGCCGCCGGCAATGGCCCCGGCGGTCATTACCAACGCTTGCTTCCACACGATCGCTCCGTTGGCGATAAAAGTGAGCGTAGCGACGCCGTTGATGAATCCTCCGAGCACCACTTTGAGCGCGTTCATCGCATTCATATCGGTCATGCCCATGGCCGCCAGCATGGCTAAGTTCATGATGCCCATGCCCCCACCGAAGTAACCGCCATAAACCGCGACGATCAGCTCGAAAATGGAAGCGCCGGTGACCGCGCCGGCACTCGATTCATGCGAGATCCCGGCGGAGATGCGCCCGGTCAGGTGCTTGCCGAAAGCGAACAGCAGCGTGGCGCCCAGCAACAGCCAGGGAAGCACCCGCAGAAACGTCTGCGGCGGCGTCTTGATAAGCAGCAGCGCGCCCGCCAGGCCGCCGGCAATGCTGGTGGCGATCAGCGGAATCATCACACGCTTGGAAATATTGAGATGCTTGCGGTACGCCCCGCCGCTGGCGGTTACGCCAACCCACAGCGCCAGCGTATTGGTGGCGTTAGCGGCCACCGGCCCCACCCCCGTGAACAGCAAGGCGGGAAACGCGATAAAACTGCCGCCTCCGGCGACAGCATTGAGCGCACCGCCCAATACGCCAGCGGCAAACAGGAACATGGCCTGCGGGAGAGTCAAGGCTAGTCTTTTATCACGAATGCGCTACCCGCTCCACTTTCCCGGCACCCGTGAACTTAACGGCGTCCTTGACAATGAACGGCTCTACGTATATGAACGTGCGGTTCCGGTCATATTTGTGGGATACCTATCAGGCAGCGGTTTGCCTTTCCGATCCTCGTCGAGGTAACAGGAGGAAGTATGGCGACTCGTGCGGACGCAATCGCAGTCAGCAGCACGCCGGATTACAGCATCTGGCGCGTGATTATGGCTTCTGCTGTGGGCACCATGATCGAGTGGTACGACTTCTATATATTCGGCAGCCTGGCTGCCGTGCTGTCCACCAAGTTCTATCCCGCGGGCAATGACACCCTGGCGCTAATCGCCTATCTATCCACGTTCGCCGTGGGCTTTGTAGTGCGCCCCTTCGGAGCGCTCTTCTTTGGCCGAATTGGCGACCTGGTCGGCAGGAAGTACGCTTTCCTGGTGACTCTTAGTATCATGGGAGGAGCCACCGCGCTGATTGGCTTCTTGCCCACCTATGCCACCGCCGGCTGGTTTGCCCCGATTGCGCTGCTGGCCATTCGCGTACTGCAGGGCTTGGCGCTCGGCGGTGAATATGGCGGCGCAGCGGTGTACGTGGCCGAGCACGTCCCCGACCGCAAGCGCGGCTTCTACACCAGCTTCATCCAGATTACCGCCACGCTCGGACTCTTTGTTTCTCTCTTAGTTGTGCTGGCGACCCAGTCCTGGATGAGCAAGGAAGCCTTCTCCGATTGGGGCTGGCGCATTCCTTTCCTCATCTCCATCGTACTGGTCAGCGTCTCTCTTTATATTCGCTTGAAGATGAAGGAATCGCCTATCTTCACTTCCATCAAAAGTTCTGGCATGACCTCCGCTCAGCCACTGAAAGATGCCTTTGCCAAGTGGGACAATGCCAAGCGCGTTTTGATTTCCCTATTCGGCGCGACGGCGGGACAAGGCGTGGTGTGGTACACCGGCCAGTTCTATGCGCTGTTTTATCTGCAGACCATCTTGAAAGTAAACTTGCAGACCTCCGCGATTGTAGTGGCCGTGGCCCTGCTGGTTGGCATGCCATTTTTCACCGTCTTCGGCGCGCTTTCCGACCGCATTGGCCGCAAGTGGCTGATGATGGCGGCGTGCCTCCTGGCGGTAGTCACGTACATTCCGATTTACCACGCCATGCAGCAGGCCGCCGGCAACAATGTGGTCACCGTAAAATCAGCCAAGAACAAAGTGACCGGCGCGATCAGCCTGACTCCGCTCACCCCAGACGCAAGCGGAACGCTGGTGCCCGCCAAAGAAGCCTCCAATCCAAACGTGCCGATGCTGGTCCTGCTCGTTCTGATCCAGGTGATTTACGTTTGCATGATTTACGGACCAATCGCGGCATATCTGGTTGAAGCTTTCCCGGCCAAAATCCGCTACACCTCTCTCTCTCTGCCTTACCACATAGGAAACGGAGTTTTTGGCGGCTTGGTGCCGCTCATTGGCGTGTACATTTGCGCGAGCACCCAGAATATTTATGCCGGCTTGTACTATCCCATGATCGTGGCCGCGATCACCTTCGTGGTCGGAAGCCTGGCGCTGAAAGAAACGCACGGCACCAAGATCTGGGATGAAGTCGGCGGCCCAACGTCGGCCATGAGCCGCTGAAAACCAGGCGTACGCGATTGACTCCCGCGCTTTAGCGGGAGCATCATCGGCCTTACCAAGACCGGCAAGCCGCATTGTGGACGCTGCACGTTTGCCCGGACCTTCCGCGCATTTTCGCGCGCGCAGGTTCTTCATCGTCGTATGATTCTGTGCGGAATTCATTCCTCCAGGGGGAGCCATGGCCGTCGCCAAATCTCGCAAAGCCGCCAATAAAGCCAACGGAAAGCCGAAACCTGCATCCGGCGGGCGCAAACCCAGGGAGAACGAAGCGCAGATCGCCGTCCACTGGAAAGAGGAAGAGTATTTTCATCCCGCCCCGAAATTTATCGCCCAGGCCTACCTGAACGATCCCGCGATGGCCGAGCGGTTCAGCGAGAAACATTTCCCGGAATGCTTTCGTGATTACGCCGAGCTCTTGCACTGGGATAAGTATTGGCACACCACTTTGGACACCAGCAATCCACCGTTTTGGAAGTGGTTTGTAGGTGGCAAACTCAACGCCTGCTATAACTGCGTCGATCGCCATCTTGCCCGATACAAAAATAAGGCCGCGCTGATTTTCGTTCCCGAGCCGGAAAACGAATCCGCCGCCGTCATCACCTACCAGGAACTCTATCGCCGGGTGAACGAAGTAGCCGCCATGCTGCGCGATTTTGCCGGCCTCAAGAATGGCGATCGCGTCACCATTCACATGCCCATGATCCCGGAGTTGCCGATCACCATGCTGGCCTGCGCTCGCTTGGGCGTCGTCCACTCCGTGGTCTTTGGCGGATTCAGCGGCGAAGCCTGCGGATTGCGCGCCGCCGATTCCGGCAGCCGCGTCCTGATCTATGCCGATGGCTACCACCGCAACGGCAAATGGGTCGATCACAAGGGCAGCGCCGATATTGCCGTCGAAACCGCGAAGAAAGAGGGCCAGACCATCGACAAGGTCCTCATCTGGAAGCGTTACCCCGGCCATTTCCGCTCCGAATCGCCCATGATCATGGGCCGCGACTTCTTTGTCGACGAAGTTCTAAAGGACTATCGCAATCACGTCGTCGAACCCGTTTCGCAGGATGCCGAAGCCCCGCTCTTTTTGATGTACACCAGCGGCACCACCGGCAAGCCCAAAGGCTGCCAGCACCGTACCGGCGGCTATCTCGCCTATGTCACCGGTACCTCCAAGTATTACCAGGATATTCACCCCACAGACGTCTATTGGTGCATGGCCGATATTGGTTGGATCACCGGGCACTCCTACATCGTCTATGGCCCGCTCGCCCTCGCCGCCACCAGCGTGTTATATGAAGGCGTCCCACAATTCCCCGATGCCGGGCGTCCCTGGCGCATCGCCGAGCGCCTGGATATAAACATTTTCCATACGTCTCCCACCGCCATCCGCATGTTGCGCAAAGCCGGCGGCGACGAGCCCAAGAAATACGATTACCATTTCAAGCACATGACCACCGTCGGCGAACCCATCGAACCGGAAGTCTGGCGCTGGTATTACGACGTGGTCGGCAAAAAGGAAGCGGTTGTCGTCGATACTTGGTGGCAGACCGAGACTGGCGGTTTCCTCTGCACCACCAAGCCGGCGCTCGAGCCCATGAAACCCGGCAGCGCCGGGCCGCCCGCGCTCGGAATTTATCCCATCATTTGGGACGAAGAAGGAAAGGAAGTGCGCGCCGGCTCCGGCGCGGCGGGCAACATTTGCATACGCAATCCGTGGCCCGGGATTATGCAAACCATTTGGGGCAGCCCGGAGCGCTTCGTCAATCAGTACTACAAGAAATACAACAAGGATCCGCAAAGCAAGGATTGGCGCGATTGGCCTTACTACGCCGCCGACGGCGCCGTTCTACCCGCGGACGGCTACTTCCGAATTCTCGGCCGAGTCGATGACGTCATCAACGTAGCAGGCCACCGCCTCGGAACCAAGGAAGTCGAATCCGCCTGCCTAAGCTTGCCAGAAGTAGCCGAAGCCGCCGTCGTTCCCGCCGTGGACGACGTCAAAGGCCGCGTGCCCGTCGTTTATATTTCCCTCAAACCAGGCGTGGCGCCGACCAAGCAGGTACAAGACAAAGTAACCGCCACAATTGAAACCATGATCGGCAAGATCGCGCGTCCAAAAACCATTCACATGGTACCGGACATGCCTAAAACTCGTTCCGGCAAAATCATGCGCCGGGTGTTAGCCGCCATCTCCAATCACATGGATACCGGCGACATCACCACCCTCGCCAATCCCGATATCGTCGAGCAAATCCGCGTACAAGTGCAAGGCCGCTCCCGAGGTCCCCTCAAGGAGGGCCCCGAAGACATAAAAATGTTCGGCGACGAACGCTAGCATTCCGTCGCCAATCACTGCATCGCCGCACCTTCGGCGTCGTTGGTAAAAAGCGACTGTTATCCTTAGCTACCCGCGCATTTCAGTCGGGCCGAAGGATCAACCGCTGTACTCAAGGCTCCAACCCGACTCGGCGCACCATTTCGGCAAAACTACTTTCCTCTCGCAGCGAATCAAAAATTGGATCTACCTTCAAACTCACCAGGCACGGCTCATGATCGCGAAAAGCGCCTTCCAAGAATTCCAACGCCCGCTCCTTTTCATTCAGCCCGACCCACACCATCGCAAGAAACCAGCGCGGGACGTAAGCATAATTCGCAATAAGCTGCTCCAAAGCTTGCTTAGCGGAGCGAGTGCAGCCCGCACGCCCGAGTGCGTATGCCAGCGACGCCTCCGTAAAAGCGTTGCCCGGACCCATTTGCGCAGCGGTGCGCAGCGCGGCAATCGCTTCGTCGTAACGCTGCTGTTGCACCAGCGTCAGTCCAAGTCCGAAGTATAATTGGTCCCATCCCGGCTCGAGCTCCACCGCTTTACGAAACTGTTCCGCCACTTCCTCAAAACGGCGCCCATAATACAAGGGCCATCCGACTTCTTGGATCGCCATTACGGAGAAGGGATCCAGATACTCCGCATGGCAATGGGCCGCCACCGCCTCATCGCTGCGCCCCGCATACCGCAGGTAAATGCCGCGTTTCCAATACACATAGGCATCGCCGGGCGCGAGCTCAATGGCCAAGCGCGACTCCGCATCTGCCGCACGCCAATCCCAATCATTGAGAAGACGCAGCAGGCTCAGTGCCGCGTGCCCTTCTGCGAGCGTTTCATCCAGCGCAACGGCCTTGACCGCCGCAGCCTCCGCCTCCCCAAACGCTTTCTTCGGCTGCACTCCGAAGAAATATGCTAGCTCAATGAAGCATTCCGCCATGCCCGCATACGCAGCCGCATAGTGGGAATCGGCTTGGATAGATTCCTGGAAGTATCGGATCGCTTTGCGTTGTCCCTCTTCCGTCAGGATTCGCGCGTAATATCGGCCCTTCAAATAAAACGAATACGCCTTCGGATGCACCGTGCGTGAAGTGTTGAGCCGGGCCTTCTCCTCTTGGCTGAGTTCTGCGCGCACTCCTTCGGCGACATCGCGGGCCACCTGACTTTGTAGTCCGAGAATATCCGATATGGCGCCGTCGTATGTCTCCGCCCACAGGTGCTGATCGCTGGCAGCGTGAATCAGTTGCACCATGATCCTTAGACGGTTGTCCGATTTCACCACCGACCCTTCCAACACCGCTTGTACCCGCAACGCACGCGCAATGTTCGGGACCGGCTCCCTGGTGTCTCTGTACCGCATCACAGAGGTTCGCGAAACCACTCGCAAGCTGCGGATTTTCGCCAGTTCGGTGATCAGCGCCTCTGTAATTCCGTCGGCAAAATACTCTTGCGCCAAATCACCGCTGAGGTTGGCCAGCGGAAGCACAGCAATCGATTCTATACGGCACGGAATCTCCACTGTGCGAACCCCAACCGTAAATCGGTAGCCACGCCGCGGCACGGTGGCGATGTACTGACTTCCATTGTCGTTTCCGAGCGCCCGCCGTAGCAGGAATATCATCTGGTTGAGATTCGCTTCCTCGACGAACGTCTCTGGCCAAACCGCTTCCATCAGCTCCTGCTTGCTCACGACGCTACCCGGTTGTTTGACCAGTTCCGCCAGCACCTCCACGGCCTTAGGTGGCAGGGCGATCACCTGGCCTCGCCGCTGCAAGCTGCGGCCAAGGAGATTGAGCTGATATCCTCCGAACTCATAAGCCGTGGCGCGCAAGGTCGGCATGGCCTCATATTCTACAAAAAATTGATTTTCCCTTGAGGACTTTCTAGAAGCTCGCCTGCTACAAAATCTAATCTATGGCCTGCGCTACACCCCCAGGGTTGGCATCGACCTTGGTAGCGTGCTTCCCGGTTCGATAGTAAGCTTGCGCCACAATTGAGGTGCCCTCCATGCTTCCAGAACCTGCCATCCAGAAGTTTAGAGAGTCGTTTCGCGGTCAGGCGTTGCGTCCGGGCGAACCGGACTACGATTCGGCTCGAACCGTTCCTAACGCCATGGTTGACCGCCGGCCCGCCGTCATTGCGCGTTGTTCTGGTCCCGCCGATGTGCTCGCCTGCGTCCGTTTCGCGCGTGATCACGACCTTCTGGTTGCCGTTCGCGGCGGAGGTCACAGCGTTGCCGGCAAATCCGTTTGTGACGGTGGCCTGATGATCGACCTCTCCGCTATGAAAGGCATACGGGTCGATCCCTCCAACCGAACCGTGCGCGCCGAGGCCGGCCTGGTTCTGGGCGAGTTCGACCGCGAGACGCAAGCGTTTGGTTTGGCCACGACGCTCGGAACGGTTACAAAAACCGGCATCTCCGGATTGACCCTGGGCGGCGGATGGGGCCACTTGCATGCCAAGTACGGTCTGGCGCTCGACAACCTGATTGGAGTGGACGTGGTCACGGCCGACGGCCGCCTGCTGGTGGCGAATGCTTCTGAGAACCGAGACCTTTTCTGGGGGGTACGCGGCAGCGGCGGCAATCTTGGAATCGTGACCTCTCTGGAATACCGTCTGCACGAGGTCGGTCCCGTGCTGGGCGGCGGGGTTTTTTATCCCGTCGCAAAAGCGCGAGAAGTCTTGCACTTTTTCCGCGAGTTCGCGGAGCGCATCCCCGACGAATTGGTGATTCAGGCGGCGGCATTAACCTTGCCGGACGGCGTTCCGGTCTTTGCCGTCGCTGCGTGCTACTGTGGAGCGTTGGCCGAGGGCGAAAAAGTCTTAAAGCCGTTGCGGAAATTTGGCGCGCCATTGGCAGACATCCTTGAGGCTAGAAGCTACGTCCAAATGCAGGGCTTGTTCGATCCGTTCTTTCCGCCAGGACGCCATACCTATGTGAAATCCAGCTTCGTGCGTACTTTGAGCGACGAAATCATTGAGATACTCGCGGAGTACGCAAACACTCGTCCCTCGCCTTACTCTTTTGCGCCCGCCCTTGAACACTGGCACGGTGCTGCCACCCGCGTCGCGGTCACAGACACTGCATTCCCGCATCGGCAATATTCGTATAACTTTATGGCGTGGTCGAACTGGGCAGATCCATCGCAATCGGAAAAGAACGTCCGATGGACCAGAGAGTGTTGGAATGCTTTGCAGGCGTTCCTTGTTGAAGGCTCGTATGGCAATTACGTCTCGGACGAGGGCGAGGCGATCGCGCGTGCAGCTTACGGGCCCAATTACGAGCGTCTCGTCGCCCTGAAAAACAAGTACGACCCCACGAACTTCTTCCGCATGAACCACAACATCAAGCCGACTCAGACGGCGCCAACGGCAGCAAGTGCGTAGCATTAGTGTAACCACGCAAACCGAAGATTTCCGACCAACCTGAAAGGGGGGCCGAAAACATTGGGCTGGCGCTCTGACGTCTCCACCCTCGCGGTCGATCCCCGGGGCGTCCTCACTAATATCAGATAATACTGTCTTCCTGTTGGATTTCTACTGGCATAACCCCATGGGAACCGTTTCATACGCTAGGTAATATGGGGGGACGAAAATCGTCGCTTTAGGCCGTGTAATTCAGAGCGCCCGCATCTCCACAAGAGCAAGAAAATCCAGAAAGACGAGCGGGCAGAGGGAAGGAAGATGCGTTTAGCCAATGCAATTCGTTTGCTGACAGCCGCCATGGCTATGCTGGCGCTGACATCGGTGCTGCCAGTGCCCGCGACCGCACAGGTGAGTATTGGCATTTCTGTGGGGTTTCCACCACCGGAACTGCCGGTATACGAACAGCCAATTTGCCCGGGCGAGGGGTACATCTGGACCCCAGGTTATTGGGGCTGGGAGTCCGACGACGAAGACTACTACTGGGTGCCGGGTACCTGGGTGTTGGCGCCGGAAGTTGGTTACCTGTGGACTCCGAGCTATTGGGGCTGGGGAGGGAGCGCGTTTGAATTTTACGAAGGATATTGGGGACCCGTCGTAGGTTTTTACGGCGGGATCGATTACGGCTACGGGTACTCGGGCCGCGGGTATGAAGGTGGCCGCTGGGACGGCGGACGCTTCTACTACAACCGTACCGTGAACAATATCAACGTAACGGAAATCCATAATGTGTACAACACGACGGTGGTGAACAACAACGTCAACGTTACGCGCGTGAGCTATAACGGCGGTAATGGCGGCGTCAACGCGCGACCGACCGCCCAAGAGCAAACCGCCGCTCGCGAACGCCATATCAGCCCGGTACCGGCGCAGGTCCAGCATATACAGGCGGCGCGTTCCAATCGCGTATTGCGAGCCTCGGAAAATCATGGGAAGCCCCCGATTGCTGCGACACAAAGGCCGGGAGCGTTTCGCGGCGGCGGTGTAGTGCCGGCGAAAGAAGGAGGCCGTTACAATCCGCCCCCAAATCGTGCCGCGAACAACCATGCTGTGAACAATCCAAACAGGCCACCAAACGCCAGCCGGTCGGAAAATAACACGAACCGGGCGGAGAACAATGCCAACCGGCCCAACTACGTTCATCCCAACGATTTGCCAAAGGTGAACCGGCCGGACAGACCGCCGAACACGGGAAATCCAAAGACCGATCAGAAATACCAAAAGGAACAAGAAAAGGTGTACCAGAAGCAAGAACAGGAGCGGCAGAAGCTGCAACAAAAACAAGACCAGGAACATCAACGGGTGGCACAGCAGAGGGCTGATGACACACGAAGACAGCAGATGGAACAGCGGCATCAACAACAGACGCAGCAAATGCAGCAAAGACATGAGCAGCAGCAACAGAGAATGGAGCAGCGTCAACAGCCGCGTCAGCAGGCGCCTCCCCATCCGAATGACAAGAGGCCGCCAAACTAGAGCCCATAGGAGTTTGTGGAACAGTTCCCCGTCACAAGGTCGGAACCCAATCGGAAACGGACCGGCCAACACCGCGTCCATTGCGCCTCGGTGAATTCCCGAGCCTGCTGAGTGTACCGTCCAACCCGAGCAAGCCTAACTCAGGGCTGTTGCGAGAGAACGGTCGCTGACTGCGCAGCGCCGCAGCGGGCCTGCACTCCGGCTTGCACATCGGGGTCGAGCAGTGCGCCGCGCCAGCGTGCCGCGCATACCTGAGGCGCCGTCAGTCCCACCGCTCCGCGGAGGTCGGCGCCCTCCAGGATTGCGCCCTCAAAATTTGCGTCGCGCACGATCGCTCCGCTCAGCGACGCTCCGCGCAAATCGGCGTCCTTCAGCATCGCATCCAGAAAAATGCCCCCTCGGAATTGGGCCCCGCTGAGGTTCGCTCCCATCAATTTCGCGGCGGAAAAATCCGCGTTCTGCAGGTTGGCCAGCGCCAAGATCGCTTTTTCCAGTTTGGCGTCTCGCAGGTCGGCACGCGTCAAGTCGGCTCTCAACAACTGCGCATCGCGCAAGTCCGTGGCATACATCGAAGCCCCGGACAATTTCGCGTTGGACAGTTGCGCTCCTTCAAATATTCCATACGACAAATCGGCGCCGCGCAGATCCGCTCCGGTCAAATTGATGTTCCGGGCGTCGGTGGAAACGAACACGGCGTGGCCCGCTTGTACCCGGTCCAGCACCGCATCATGCAAACGCGCCTCGCGCAGGTTGGCGCCCCGCAGATCGGCCTCCGACAGGTACGCTCCTTCCAGATTTGCGCGCCACAATCGCGCGTTGACCCAGAAGGTGTGGTATCCGCGCGCGTACCGCAAGCTCATCTGATTCAGCCGCACACCGTGAATGGCCGCGATTCCGTCGTCCGACCAATCTCCATGCGCGGGCAGCGGCGAAAACGAGGCTTCTGTTACGTCCGCGTACGGGCGGTAGCCTACAAACTGCAGCCCCTGCGCGGCCCACCGCCGGATGTCCCTGCCGCTCATGTCCGGGTCCGCCGGGCTATCCGCGGGCATTCCGCGAATCACCCCAAAGGACAGCGCCAGCAGCAGAAACCCGCTCAGCAGGGTCACCTTCAGCGTGGACAGCACCACGGGAAATATCGCTTTCGACTTGCGATACAAATCCCCCGGACGTAACACGCGTGAAACAATGGTTGGCAGGCAACTCGCCGCCGCAACCGCCAGCGCAATCAGCAGCACGTGCAGCAACGTTCCGCGCAGGTCCTGCCGCGCCAGATAGCGCAGCCAGAAAAACAATAGCGTAACCGGCGCAACCCAGTAGGCCAGCACTGCCGCCACCACCGTTTCCAGACTCGCCTGCGGCGAACGGCTATCCCGCATCCACCGAAAGTGCCGGCGCACCAGCGCCATCAGAAACCACGGGCCGTCTTTCTCCGGCGTGTTTCCGTCGATAAACACCGCTGGCAACGCGGCCATGTTGCTCCACAAACGCAACAGCAGAAAATGAAATCGCAGGTACAGCAGCACGATGCACAGCGGCGCGCCCAGATAAAATCCGCTCATGGGAATGACATTCGAAGCGCGCGCCAAGGGAATCGCAGAAGAATTGAGCACCAGCTTCACGTCCGAGGTAAATGCGATCACCACCGCGCAAGCCGCGCAAGCCGCCAGAATCACAAAATAGATCCACCGTGAAAATTTCGTGGCCTGCTCGATCGCTTTCGCGCCATCAAATGTAGCCACCGCCTCCGGCAGCATGGCATCGAAAAGGTTCGTGCCGCCTAGCCGGCCCACCCACAATCCTTCCGCCCCGTACAGCGTCGCGCCCATCAAGTTGGCGCCACGCAACTCCGTGCCCAGAAGATTGGTATCCCGCAGATCGGCTTGCACCAAAGACGCGCCTCGTAGATTTCCGAGCGAGAGATCGGCTCCGCGAAAATTAGCTTTGTTCAGGAATGCGCCCTGCAGGTTCACTCCGGTAAGGTCCGCGTGTGCCAGGTTCACGCCGCACAAATCCGCCTTCACGCCGGATTCCCCGCCCGACTCCACCCATATCTTGTGCTGATCCAGCACCTCGGCCAGATCCAGCAGCGTGATTCCCCGCATTTCATCCGCCGGCGAAATTTGCGCCGGCATCGACTGAAGTTCCGATGCCATCCGGATTTGCTCCCCCCGTTCTGACCGCCATTACCGCGCAGCAACGGCGCTGCGGCCGCCTGCCGGGCCCGCTCAACTTTGGGCTGGGCGCCCACCCTTGCCGATTGTTCCTTGCAAATTTGAGGTGCTGCTGAGCTAGTGCCATCCTCTCGCAAAAGCTCTGTGGAAATCGCCTGCTCAGAGGGACAGGCCGCGTAGAGGTAAACCCGCCCGCGCCGCGCGAAGCGCAACGCCTTTGTCACTGAAGGTCAGTTTTGTCAGGGATTTTGACTTGGTTGCGAAGAAGGACTCTTCGCAATTCCTGGGAAAAAAAGCCGGGGTCTCCGCTGAGGGGCCGAGGAACCCCGGCTTATCCTGCCCGCCTCCGCAGTGAGCGAGCAAGAAACGGGACTGCTAGTCTTTTTCTGCTTGGCCGCGCAGGAATTCGTAGCGTTCAATCGCCGCTACCACGCCAATCGCGCCTTGGTCGCGCGGCTCCGTCCGCTGAATGCGCCCGAGGCAGCGCACTCGGACAGGGCCGGCAAGTGTAATTTCGTTTGGCAAAGTCAGCAGGATCTCAACCGCGGAGCCTTCCTTTACGTCCTTGGCCAGGAAGAAGTACACCCCCCGGGAGCTGACATCCCGGGATTCCGTGCTCGTTTCTCCAACGGCCGCACCCGTCGTCCAACGGACGGTAAGCGGAAGGCGCATTTGGAAGCGCTGTGTGGTGCGGCGTTCGGACCCGGTCAAAGCGGAGCCTCCTGCAACAACCGAGAGTCTATCCGGGTGCCAACGGACCCACAATAGGACTGTAGACACAAAATTTCCTCAGCCTCGCGGAGTACCTATGTACTAGTAGGAGTTGAGGATAGGAGAGGGACCAAAATGCCAGAAAGAGACCACGGAGCCACAGATAAACTACTCATTATCAGTTATTTACCTGGATACCCGGATCTTTGCCCCCCACACCCTTCCGCCCTAGCTCCGCAACCGGCGAACCAACGCGGCGAACTTCCGGCGGTCCTGGTCAATTAACGCCGTGAATTTAAGACCCAGTCCGCGGCCCGGAACAACGTG
>DATGEY010000104.1:0-4200 GCA_035309625.1 Candidatus Acidiferrum sp. | reverse complement strand
GCGGAATTCTTGGAGCCAAACGCGATGCAATTACAGATGGCGTGCTCGATCTCGCCCTCGCGGCTCTGGTGGGGAATGTAGTCAAGATCGCACTCCGGATCGGGAACGTCCACGTTTAATGTAGGCGGCAAGCGGTGATCGCGCATGGCCAGCAGCGTGGCCGCCACTCCCGCCGCTCCACAAGCGCCCTGGGGATGTCCGATAATTGACTTCAGCGCTGAGGACGGCACCTTGTAAGCGCGGTCGCCGAGGGTAAGCTTGAGGGCGCGCGTTTCAATACGGTCATTAAGGACGGTGGATGTGCCATGCAAATTCACGTAATCCACTTGCGCCGGGCCGATTCCCGCCTGATCCATCGCCATGGTCATGGCACGCGCGGGCTCCTCGGCGTTATCATCCAAACGCACGCGGTGGAACGCTTCGCATGTGGAAGCGTAGCCGGCGACCTCACCATAAATTCGCGCGCCGCGGGCGCGAGCGTGTTCGTATTCCTCCAGCACAAACATCCACGCCCCTTCCCCCAGCACAAAACCGTCGCGGTCAGCGGAAAACGGACGTGAGCCCCGCTCGGGTTCGTTATTCCACGCACAGGTCATAATTCGCATCATGGTAAAACCTTTCATGATCAGGGGAGAAAGCGGCGCGTCCGCGCCACCCACCACGACGGTGTCCGCCATGCCGCACCGGATATTCTGCGCCGCGTAGCCGAGCGCGTCGGTCGATGACGTGCAGCCGGTGGAGATGACGTGACTGAAACCCCGAAATCCAAAGTGAATGGAAATTTCACTGGCCAGCGTGCCGATGGTGGCGGAAGGAATAACATAGATGCTGCAGTTCCTGAATTGTCCGGAATAATAAAGTGACATTTGACGCTCGATAAATTCCAGGCCGCCGCCACCCGACCCCAGCAACACCGCCACCCGGCGCTGCTCGTCTTTGGACATGCTCTGGGGATTCAGCCCGGCATCCTTAACTGCTTCCTCGGCTGCAGCAACCGCCAACGGTACTACACGACTAACATGGCCGGCGTCTTTTTCACTGATATAACGCAGAGGATTAAAATCCAATACTTCGCCCGCGATATGCACCGGAAGGGCTGCGGGATCAAAGGATTTGATGCGGCGAATACCACTCTTTCCCTGCCAGGTTGCCGCCCAAAACGCTTCCCGGCCAATGCCATTGGGGCTTACCGCCCCTATGCCAGTCACTACTGCTCGACGATCCACGGCAGCCTCCCTTTCCAGTTGCAAATGTTTGCGTGCGCCGAATATTGCGGACCGCTCCCGCAGCTTCATGAGCTTCGCCGCAGGACGATATCGTAAATCAAATCAAAATCATTGCGGACTTGGACCGCTCCGAAACCTTTGCTAATCGGTTCAATCTTGAAATCGCGGAGCAGGAGTTTCTTTTTGCCCTGTACGCGCAACACATTTCCATCCTGGCTCCACGCGAGTGGAAATTCGACCCGGCGAGTGACGCCGTGCAGAGTTACGTCCGCGATCATGCGCCAGCTTTGGCTGGTCGGGCCAGGAACCAGGGAGGACGCTCGCACTTCGATCTTCGGGTAGCGCGTCACATCAAGCTGGGTTGGACCCACCATCGTGCTCTGCACTTCGGCGCGCGTGGACGCGGCGGACTTTGGATCTTTCACTTCTAACGATGCGGTTTCACCCACCACGTCAACTTCCCAGGTCTTCCCAATCGATTTCGCCGTGCCCGAAAAATGATTCAGCGCGATCACGTGGTTGTCTCCGAAGGCGCTGAGAAAGCCACTGCGGAACACGCGTATCTCAATATGGCTGGCCTTCGCGTCGATGCAGTAAAGTCCAGGAGCCTGCGCTGAAGAAACTCCCGCAAACGCAACCGCCAGCATGATAGCTCCGATTAAACAAACCAAAGTGCGCGGGACGCTGATGCTCCCCGGTACCGTCATTCCCGCGCAAGCGGAAATCCATCGAGTAAGCCATTGGCAGGAGGCCGCCAAAGAACTCGATTCCCGCCATTGCAGAACCTGGGGCCCCCGCCGTCGCGGGAATGACCCGTCAGATGACAGGTTTCGAAGGGACCTTGATTCCAGATGACACCACCAACGATTGCTGTGCAAAAGCGCTCCCGGGGGACTTCCAATAATTGGGAAAGGGCTGGGAATAATTCGCCTCATTTGTTTTGACGCCTGGGCGTCACCCGGAGGATGCATTAAAACATGCAGTCCGCGCAAAACCCGGAAGGTTGCGGCCTCCCCATGATTAATGCGGGGAGGACCGGGGCGGCATTCCGCGAAAAAATTTCGAATCGATGACCCTCACTGCTTTTTTGCTCCTTGTTTACGACCCTTCAAATTTGTCCCCGGCCCTCGCGGCCATACCGGACTCACCAGTTCGATCCGCCAGATGGGACCGCCCTGGTAAAGCGGTCCCTCAAATTTGACGAAGGCCGGAGCCTCACCGCCGAGAACCCAGACGTGGGTGTCTGGGGGCTGCTTTCCCAGCAGCGGTGCCAGCGCCCCGCTGATGCCTCCAATCTCCACCTTCACCACGTAATGCGTGGCCTTGCGCCTGGAGCCGGCAAACGAGAACGGCTCCTCGCCTGCAGAAGATATTGCGAGCTTCACAAGCCGGGGCTTTGGCGTGGCTGCCACAAAGGACACCTTAGTCCCCACCGCATTGGATCGGACGTTCTTTAACAATGTCAGCACGATGCCGTTGGCCAAGTCCGGAGGCAATTCGAGGTGGTCAGTCTCAACCTTTTCCTTACCGTCGTCGCTATAATGGACCGTGACCTGTCCGGTTGAACAGTTGATCGAAACCTCCATGGGATGAGGGAAGGACCGGCCTTTCTGCACGAGGTGATCGCTCAAGAGCCGGAAGCTACCGTGTTGAGAGAAGACGGCAGTCTCGTCGTGGACCGAACCGTCCCTGAAGTGGAATACCAGTTGGAGGGTCACCCGCCCGCCGTGGTCGACCTCGAACATGTCTCCGTAGGCGATGGTCGAGCCCCCAAGCGTACGCAACGCGAGAAAACCGTGGGTTAATCCTTCTGTGTTGCGCACGGGTACCTGTTCCGCTGGCAGCATGCCGGGTTTGAGCAGCGCGACAAATACTATCAGTAAGGTAAGGGAGCCAAACCGGACACGTTCTACTCTCGGCCTGCTACAATTTGATCTCTTCATTTTGACAAGTCCAGTGCATTCTATCGGCATGCGCGCCAGGGATCGACGCTAACTCAAGCGAATAACGCGAACGCAATGTGTTCTCCTCTTTAGAATCTGACTTAGTCTCGAACTCGTGCTCATAACCAGCCTATTGCTCGAATTGGGCACCTCTCCCGGAAGCGATTTCCGGATGCATTGCCTGCAGGACTACTTTGATATGCGCTCGGTAGATTAATGTTATCGGCATGTCAAAAAAGCGTAAAACCTTCAAGCCAGCCAATCTTTCGACTTCCGACACAATTCCCAAAGGGTGAGCGTCCCTTTCAGACCGGCGAAGGAAATCTCGATGATATAGCTCGATCCGCCGCTCTGCACGTCGCATACGACGGCATTATTTTCAAACTTGATGGGCGGGTGACTGCGCCGTGTAATGACCGCAGGACGCAGTCCACACAAAAAGTTGGTGGCATGAGTCACTTGCCGAGCTATTCGCCGTCTTTTGACGGGTGACTGGGTGTTGGCTGAAACGATTGCAGATACGTGACAAGCTGCCATCGCCGCTGTTCGGATAAGTTCGACCACGATGGCATTCCCTCTTTAAGGTTCCCATTTTTCAGAAACCAAAAGAGCCTGCCGGGTGAGCTCGTTTGAATTATGGGAGAGTGCAAGTCGGGAGCGCGTTGCCGGCCGCGTCCGTCGGGGCCATGACATTCGGCGCAGTGGCGCTTATATAGTTTCTCCCCGGCCAATAATGCATCAGCCTGTCCGTCATAGGGATTTTTCCAGGAGTCAACTTTGGCCGGAGCCCTGCCCAACTCTGCTCCCAATTCCTCGGGCTTGGGAGGCTTCTTTCTGCCCAGCGTAATTCCGCAATCCAAAAGTAGGATCAACAACAAAATCCATCGAGCTTTTTTCATATCGACACTATTTGAAAATACTATGCGTCCCGGCGGAACCTAGCGAAACATCTGACGCACACGCCGGCCAAATCCCCCAAACTCTTGAGAAACACCAAAACGAATCAGGAACCGATGGCTGTTTTGCGTCAT